>NZ_JBITZX010000020.1:49886-123041 GCF_044547145.1 Streptomyces sp. NPDC052773
GGTGATCTTGCCCGCCCCTTGTTTTGTCGGTATTATTTTGTACGTGGGCCGGTCTCGGGGCATGTCTTTATCGTGTTTCGGTCGGGGGGGGGGGGGGGGCCCCCACCCCCCCCCCCCCCCCCCCCACTCCGCTTTTGCGTCCTCTGCGCGATGGGTAAGGTTAGGTTTGCCTCACCGATCACGGGGATGGCATCACGACTCGATCCCGGCGGGAGGTGAACCGCGTGTACGTCTGCTCTTGCTTCGGCGTCACCGAGCAGCAGGTGAAGCAGCACGCGGAGAACGGCGCCTGCACCCCTCGCCAGATAGCCTCCGCCTGCAAGGCGGGCACCGACTGCGGATCGTGCGTGCGCCGTATCCAGGCACTCCTGGGCCGGGGCTCCTGCCCCCGCCGCGACCTCGCCGACCAGGGCAAGCCGGTCCTCTCGGAGATCAGCGAAGCCGCCGCCTGACCCGCCCGCCCGGTCCGCCCGGCGTGATCCAGACGGCAGGCCCTAGCTCGGCTGCTCGATCTGCTGCGCGATGTACAGCGCCTCACCGATCTTGTCGATCAGCTCCAGCTGGGTGTCCAGGTAGTCGATGTGGTGCTCCTCGTCCTCGAGGATCGACTCGAAGAGGTTCGCCGACGTGATGTCGCCCTTCGCGCGCATCACCTCGATGCCCCGCTTGAGGCGGTCGATCGCCTCCACCTCGATCTGCCGGTCGGCCTGGAACATCTCGGTCACCGTCTGCCCGACCCGCACATGGAACAGGCGCTGGTAGTTCGGCAGCCCGTCCAGCATGAGGATGCGTTCGGTGATCTTGTCCGCGTGCTTCATCTCGTCGATGGACTCTTCACGCGTGTACTTGGCGAGCTTGGTCCAGCCTTTGTTGTCCTGGATCCGGTAGTGCAGCCAGTACTGGTTGATCGCCGTCAGCTCGCCGGTCAGCTGCTCGTTGAGGAATTCGAGGACCTCGGGGTCGCCCTGCATCGCAGAGGCTCCTTCCGCGCGGGGGAACTGGCAGGTTGCGCCGCATGATTGCACCGGCCGTCGAAGATCGTCCAGTAAGTGCGTACTTAGTAAGTAAGTGCATGCTTAGTGCTAGTTGCCCGTTTGTGGACCTGCCTGGTCATGTGCACCGGTCGGTGTCTGTCAGGATGGAGACATGGGTCATCCGGTGGAGCGCGAAACAGGAGAAGCAGCACGGTCCGAGCTTCCGCCGGGGCAGCGAGTGCAGCGCGGCTGGCCGGTCACGCACTACGGCCCGGTGCCCAAGTTCCGGCCCGAGCGCTGGGAGTTCAGGGTCTTCGGGGCCACCGCCGACGGCGAGAAGCACTGCTGGACCCACGAGGAGTTCACGGCCCTGCCGTACACCACGGTGGTGGCCGATCTGCACTGCGTGACGAAGTTCAGCATGCTGGGCGCGGAGTGGGGCGGAATCCCCGCGCGGACCATTCTGGAGATCGCTCCGCCCGCCGAGAACGTCACCCATGTGATGGTATGGGCGGAGTACGGCTTCAGCTCGAATCTGCGGCTGTCCGACTTCGCCGCCGAGCGCACGATCTTCGCCACCCACAAGGACGGCGAGCTGCTCACCGCCGAGCACGGCTTCCCGCTGCGCCTGGTCGTGCCGCACCTGTACGCCTGGAAGGGCCCCAAGTGGGTCCGCGGCGTGGAGTACATGACCGCCGACCGCCGCGGCTTCTGGGAGGAGCGCGGCTACCACAACATCGGCGACCCCTGGAAGGAACAGCGCTACTCCTACCAGGAGGAGCCCGGGGACGGCCCCGAGCTCTGACCGGCGCTTCTCCTCAGATCTCCCGCAGCTTCTTCAGCCGCTCCACGTCCGCCGCGTGCCCCTCCTTGCCGCCGGGCGTCTCGATGATCAGCGGGACGCCCTCGGTGGCGGGGTGCGTCATCAGCGCCCGGAACGGGTCCTCGCCGATGTGACCGGCGCCGATGTTCGCGTGCCGGTCCTTGTGCGCGCCGACGACGTCCTTGGAGTCGTTGGCGTGGATCAGTTTCAGCCGGCCCTCGCCGACCGTCTCCACCAGCAGATCGAGCGTCTGGTGCATCCCGCTCGGACCGGTCAGATCGTGCCCGGCGGCGAAGATGTGGCAGGTGTCCAGGCACACGCCCAGCTTCGGATGCGCGTCCAGCGCCTCGAAGTACGGCTCGAAGTCCCAGGTCCGCGAGCAGAGCGAGGAGCCCTGGCCGGCCGTCGACTCCAGCAGCAGGAACGGGTCGTCGTCGTGGGTCAGCTCGTCCAGCAGCGGCAGCATGTGCTCGCGCACCTGCTTCAGCGCCACCGACCGGTCCCGGCCACCGGTCGCGCTGCCGGTGTGCACCACCACACCGAGCGCGCCGATCTCCCGCCCGCGCCGCAGCGAGTGCCGCAGCGACTCCACCGACCGCTCCACGGTCGCCTCGGTGTGCGAGCCGAAGTTGATCAGATACGGCGCGTGGACGTACGCCGGGACCGACTCCGCCGCGCACGCCGCCCGGAACTCCTCGTCCTGCCGCGCGTTGCCGGCCGGGGTGGCCCAGCCCCGCGGGTTGGCCACGAAGACCTGCACGGTCTCGGCACCGATCTCGCGGGCGTACGACAGACCCACGGAGCTGAGGCCACCGGCCACGGGGACGTGGCTGCCGACGGGGTTGCGCGGGCGGCCGGGACGGTCGTGGGCGGAGCCGGGAAGATCGCGGAGGGAGCCGGGAAGTTCACTCTTCACCCGTTCAGGGTGTCATGGCGCTTCCCGCGCCCCTCGCCGCCGGGCGGCCGGTGTGAGCGACGCCTCGTCAGCGGATGGCCGGCGGAGGATCAGCGGATGGTGATCGTGATCGTCGAGCCCTCGGGCGCCCTCTCGCCGCCCGCCACCGACTGCTCCTCGACCGTGTCGCCGAACAGGCCCAGCAGGCCGCGGTCCTCGTCGACCTGGAAACCGGCGCCCTCCAGCTTGTCCTTCGCCTCGTCGACGCTGTCCCCGACCACGTCCGGGACCTCGATCATCACCGGGCCCTTGGACACCGTGAGGGTCACCGTGTCGCCCTCGGCGGCCCGGCCGTCGGCGCCCGGGGACTGCCGGGCCACCTGGCCCTGCTCGTACTCCGAGTGCACCTGCCGCTCGGCGACCCGGACCTTCAGCCCGGCCTCCTCGAGCCGCTCCCGCGCGTCGGCGAGGTCCTGCCCGACGACGTCCGGGACGTCGACCGGGCTGCCCTTGCTGACGGTGAGCGCGATCGCGGAGCCCGCCTTGCGCTCGGTGCCCGCGACCGGTTCGGTGCCGATCACGAAGCCCCGCTCCACGTCGTCGCTGAACCGCCGGGTGACCATGCCCGGCTCCAGGCCCTCGTCCTCGAGCACGTCCCGCGCCTTGTCCAGGCGGTAGCCCGCCAGGTTCGGCACCTTCACCGTCTGCGGGCCTCTGGAGACGGTCAGCGACACCGAGTCGTTCTGCCGTATGCGGCTGCCCGGCTCGGGGTCCGTGCTGATGATGGTGCCCCGCTTGACCGTGTCGCTGTAGGCCTGCTCGACGTCGCCGACCTCCAGACCGGCGTCGGTGAGCCGCTGCTCGGCCTGCTCCTGCGTCTTGCCCAGCACCGCGGGGACCCGGGTGAACTGCCCGGAGTTGATGTACCAGACGCCCGCGCCGAGGCCGAGCACCAGCAGGACGGCGGCGACGATCGTGACCACCGTGCGCGGCGGCCGGGGGCGGCGCCGGGGCGCCGGGGCGGGCGGACGCTCCAGTCGGCTGGTCCGGTCGACCGGCGGCGCGGTGTCCTCGTCGTCCCCGCCGACCGGCAGCAGGCGCAGGGGGGAGGTCAGCGCGCGCGGGATCACGCTCGTGCGGTCCTCCGCGTTGTCGTGCTCCGCCGCCAGCGCCTGCGGCGGGACCGCGTCGAGCTGGTCCACGCTCAGCGCGGCGCGGGCCTCGCGGGCCTGGGCGAGCAGCGCCACCGCGTCGTGCGGACGCATGTCCGGGGTGCGCGCGGTCGCCGAGGCGACCAGCTCGTCCAGCTCGTACGGCAGGCCCGGGACGGCCGCCGAGGGCGGCGGGACGTCCTCGTGGAGGTGCTGGTACAGCACCTGGGCCGGGGTCTCGCCGGTGTGCGGCTTGCCGCCCGTCAGCATCTCGTACAGCATCACGCCGCAGGCGTAGACGTCCACGCGGGGGTCGGCGGTGCCGTGCTCGATCTGCTCGGGGGCCAGGTAGGAGACCGTGCCGAGGACGGCGCCGGTGGTGCTGGTGACGGTGTCGACGGAGCGGACCAGTCCGAAGTCGGCGACCTTCACCCGGCCGTCGTCCCCTATGAGGACGTTCTCCGGCTTCATGTCCCGGTGCACGAACCCCGCGCGGTGCGCGGCGCCGAGCGCGGCCAGCACCGGCTCCAGGATGTCCAGCGCGGCCCGCGGCTGGAGCGCCCCGCGCTCGCGCAGCACGTCACGCAGGGTGCACCCGGCGACGTACTCCATGGCCAGATAGACGTACGACCCGTCGGTGCCCTGGTCGAAGACCTGCACCACGTTGGGGTGGGCCAGCCGGGCGACCGACTTGGCCTCCCGGATGAACCGGTCCACGAACGACGCGTCGGCCGCCAGCGTGGGGTGCATGACCTTCAGCGCGAGCACGCGGTCGAGGCGGGTGTCCACGGCCCGGTAGACCGTGGCCATCCCGCCGACCGCGATCCGCGCGTCGACGCGATAACGGCCGTCGAGCAGCTGCCCGACCAGAGGGTCCTGAAGGGTCGTGTCCACGCAGGTGAGTCTACGAGCCGCCACCGACACCGCCCGCCGCCTCAGGGGCCCCGGGGGCGGACTGCAGCAGAGCTGTGACCGTCCCCGGGGCCGTGCTGCTCAGCGCGGCCGGGCGGGCGCGAAGGCGGGCTCTCAGAACGCCGGGCGCTCCGGGTCGAGGTCGGCCCGGCCCTCCGTAGGGGAGGACGCCTCCGCGAAATGGCGGCGGGGGATACGGCCCGCGCGGTGGGCCAGCCGGCCCGCCTCGACCGCGTGCCGCATGGCCTCCGCCATCAGCACCGGCTGCTGGGCGCGGGTGACCGCCGAGGCGAGCATCACACCGGCGCAGCCCAGCTCCATGGCGAGCGCGGCGTCGGACGCCGTCCCGGCGCCCGCGTCCAGGATCACCGGTACGCGCGCGTGCTCGACGATCAGCTGGAAATTGTGCGGATTGCGGATGCCGAGCCCGGAGCCGATGGGGGAGCCGAGCGGCATGATCGCCGCGCAGCCCACGTCCTCCAGCCTGCGCGCCAGCACCGGGTCGTCGTTGGTGTACGGCAGCACGGTGAAGCCGTCGTCGACCAGTGTCTCCGCGGCCTCCAGCAGCTCGATCGGGTCCGGCAGCAGGGTGCGCTCGTCGGCGATGACCTCCAGCTTGATCAGGTCCGTGCCCAGCGCCTCCCGCGCCAGCCGCGCGGTGAGCACCGCCTCGCCGGCGGTGAAGCAGCCCGCGGTGTTCGGCAGCACCCGGATGCCCAGCTTGTCCAGCACGGACAGCACCGAGCCGTGCACGTCGGGGTTCACCCGCCGCATCGCGACCGTCGTCAGCTCGGTCCCGGACGCCACCAGGGCACGCTCCAGGACCTCCAGGCTGGGCGCGCCGCCGGTGCCCATGATCAGCCGGGACGTGAAGGTCGTACCACCGAGGACGAAGGGGTCGTCGGCCATGGGTCAGCCTCCTTGGACGGCGGTGAGGACTTCGACGCGGTCTCCGTCGGAGAGCGCGGTCGTCGCCCACTGTCCGCGCGGGACGACGGTTTCGTTGAGGGCGGCGGCCACGCCGGAGGGCGCCGCGGTGAGCGAGCGGACGACGGCGTCGAGCGCCGTGCCGGGCGCGACCTCGCGGGCCTCGCCGTTGACCGAGATGTTCATGCGGACTGCTCCGTGAGTGCGGGGTGCGAGGCATCGGGCCGCGTGAGCGCGGGCTGCTCCGCGGTCCCGGAGGTGAAACGCTTCGGCGTGAACGGGCGGGCCTCCTCGGGCAGTTCGCCGGTGGCCAGGGCGTGCGCCAGCGCGTCGCCGGTCACCGGGGTCAGCAGCACCCCGTTGCGGTAGTGGCCGGTGGCCAGCAGCAGCCCGTCCAGGTCGGTCGGGCCGAGCAGCGGCGCGTTGTCGGGGGAGCCGGGGCGCAGTCCCGCGCGGGTCTCCGTCAGCGGCAGCTCGGTGATGCCCGGCACCAGCTCGTGGGCGTCGCGCAGCAGCTCGTAGACGCCGCCCGCGGTCACGGTGGTGTCCCAGCCCAGCTCCTCGCTGGTCGCGCCGACCACCAGCTCGCCGTTCTCGCGCGGCACCAGGTAGACATGGCTGCCGCGGACCACGGCCCGCACGGTCCGGCTCAGGAACGGCGCGTACCGCGCGGGCACGGTCAGCCGCACCACCTGCCCCTTCACCGGCCGCACCGGCGGCACCACGGTGTCCGGGACGCCCGCCAGGCGCCCGCTGAGACTGCCGGCGGCGAGCACCACCTGCCCGGCGGCCAGCGCGGTGCCGTCCTCGGTGACCACGCCCGTGGCACGGTCCCGTACGACGGTGAGCCGCTCCGCGCGCACGCGGTGGAACACCACCCCGGAGCGCTCGCAGGCGGCGACCAGGGCGGCCGCGAGCCGCCGCGGGTCGATCTGGTGGTCGCCGTCGACCCGCAGGCCCCCGCGCACGCCGGGCGCGAGCATCGGCTCCAGGCGCCGGCACTCGCGCCCCGACAGCCACTCGGACTCGAGCCCCGACTCCCGTTGCAGGGTGTGCAGTTCGCGCAGGTGGGCGCGGTCGTCGGCGTCCAGGGCGACGGCGAGCGTGCCGCACCGGCGGTAGCCGAGGTCGTGCCCGGTGAGGTCGGTCAGCTCGGCCGCGAACTCCGGGTAGCGGCGCGCCGAGGCCAGGTTCAGGCCGAGCAGGGTCTCCTCGCCGTAGTGCAGTTCGGTGACGGCGGCGAGCATCCCGGCCGCCACCTGGGCGGCCCCGCCGCCCGGTTCGGGGTCCAGCACCGCCGTGGCGAATCCGCGCTGCGCGGCCCGCCAGGCCGTGACCAGACCGATGATCCCGCCCCCGACGACCAGAACGTCGGGGGCCGCTTCGGACGTGACGTCGGAGACGACGTCGGATGTGTCGGACGTACGCGACATGGGCGTCCAGCCCCTCCCTTCGCCGGCATGACCCGGATCAGGTTCGTACGGTCGGAGGCCGCCAGCCTCCCTCTCAGCCCGGTGCGTCCGGGCTCCCGCGAGTGCTTTACGTTGGCCACCCTAGCCCGACGCCGTATGTCTCAGTAAGGGAGCCTCCGCCCGTGGCCCGCCCGCCCCACCGATCCCTCGACGGTCTCGTCCTCGCTCCCGTCGCCGACCAGGCCCCCGGCCAGGTGGGCACCCGCACCCGGTTCCGCTACCACGAGCGGGACGGCGAGATCTGGGCCGACTACGAGGGCGGCGACATCGCGCGCGGGTATCTCGTCGGTACCCGGCGGGGCGACCGGCTGGACTTCCGGTACGTCCAGCTCAAGCACGACGGGACGACGTCCTGCGGGCACTGCGTGTCCCGGGTCGTGGAGCTGCCCGACGGGCGGGTGCGGCTGGAGGAGACCTGGGAGTGGGAGTCCCAGGAGGGCAGCGGGACCAGCGTTGTGGAGCAGGTCACGGCGCACGAGCGGTGACTGACGGAACGTCAGGTGTCTATGGTGACGTCTATGGTGATCAGGTGAGCGAGCAGACGCAGGAACGGGGCACGCGGGACCGGGAGGCGTCCGCACCGCGGCGGGTGGTCGTGGCGGGCGCCGGCATGGCCGGTGTGCAGACCGCGGTCGCCCTGCGGGAGCAGGGTTTCACCGGCACGGTGACGCTGATCGGCGCGGAGCCCCACCAGCCGTACGACCGGCCGCCGCTGTCCAAGGCCGTCCTGCTCGGCACGGCCGAGGGCTCCGCCTTCGACGTCGACTTCGAGGCGCTCGGCATCGAACTCCACCTCGGGCGCGAGGTGACGGGGGCGCGCCCCGCCGATCACGAGCTGGACACCGAGGCCGGGCCCGTGCCGTACGACGTGCTCGTCGTCGCCACGGGTGCCGAACCGATCCGGCTGCCGGGCGCCGAAGGGGTGCCGGGCGTGCATCTGCTGCGCACCCTGGACGACGCCGAACGGCTGCGGCCGGTGCTCGGCCGGCAGCACGACATCGTGGTCGTCGGCGCGGGCTGGATCGGCGCGGAGTTCGCCACGGCCGCGCGGGAGGCGGGCTGCGCGGTGACGGTCGTGGAGGCCGCGGACCGTCCCCTCGCGGGCGCGCTGCCCGCCGAGGTCGCGGCCCCGATGGCGGCCTGGTACGCCGACGCCGGCGCCGAACTGCGCACCCGCGCGCGTGTGGCGCGCGTCGAGCCCGGCGCGGTGGTCCTCGACGACGGGACACGGCTGCCCGCCGGGGCCGTCGTCGTCGGTATCGGCGCCCGCCCCGCCACCGCCTGGCTGACGGGCTCCGGCATCGAGCTGGGGGCCCAGGGGGAGGTCGTGGCGGACGCCCATCTGCGCACCTCCGCGCCGGACGTCTACGCCGTCGGCGACTGCGCGTCCTTCCCGTCCGCGCGGTACGGCGAGCGCCTGCTGGTCCACCACTGGGACAACGCCCTCCAAGGCCCCCGCACGGTCGCCGCGAACATCATCGGCGCCGCCACGGGCGAGGCCCCGGCGGTCTACGACCCGGTCCCGTACTTCTGGTCCGAGCAGTTCGGCCGCTTCGTCCAGTACGCCGGGCACCACGCGTCCGCCGACACCGTGCTGTGGCGCGGCGACCCCTCCGGCCCCGCCTGGACGGTCTGCTGGCTGCGCGAGCGGCGCCTGGTCGCGCTGCTGGCGGTCGGCCGTCCCCGCGACCTCGCCCAGGGCCGCCGCCTGATCGAGTCGGGCACGCCGATGCACCCGGAGCTGCTCACGGACCCGTCCCGGCCGCTGAAGTCGGCGACGGCGTAGAGCGGGGCGGCGGCGCGCGGGCGTGGTCCGAGGCGGTGGCGGGTCTGGTCCGAGGCGGTTGGCGGGCGTGGTCCGAGGCGGTTGGCGGGCGTGGTCCGAGGCGGTTGGCGGGCGTGGTCCGAGGCGGTTGGCGGGCGTGGTCCGAGAGGCGGTTGGCGGCGTGGTCCGAGGTGCCTGGCGGGCGTGGTCCGAGGTGCCTGGCGGGCCTCGTCCGAAGCGGTCGGTGGGCGCCGTCCGAAGCGGTCGGCGAACCTCGTCCGAGGGGATCGCGGGCGTTGCCCGAAGCGGGCCGCGGGCCTCGCCCGCAGCGACCGGCGGGCCTCGCCCGGGGCGTGGGCGGGCTCGCCGCCCACTCCGTCGGCCCTGCCGCGCCCGCCCTGGGTACCGACTGTCAGTCCGGGATGGCAGGCTTAGTGACGTGACCGAGATTGACGCAAAGATCGATGCTCTCGTCCCCGCCTGGCTCACCCTCCCCGACATCGCCGAAAAGCTCGGCGTCGAGGTGACGCGTGTGCGGCAGCTGGTCAAGGATGGCCAGCTCATCGCCGTACGCCGTGGTGAGAACCGCGCGCTGCACGTCCCCGCCGCCTTCATCGACGGGGACAAGGTCGTCAAGGGCCTGTCCGGGACCCTGACGCTCCTGCGGGACGACGGCTTCACGGACGAAGAGATGCTGGAGTGGCTCTTCACCCCCGACGACAGCCTGCCCGGCACCCCCGCGCAGGCTCTCAGCGAGAATCGCGGCACGGAGGTGAAGCGCCGGGCCCAGGCGCTCGCCGTCTGATCTGAGCACACCGAACACGCAAGTCCGAACAACCGTCCGGAGTACGGGCCGCGGCGCGCACGGGGCCACGGCCGTGGTTCACTGCGCCCGCGGCAGCCCGGCCGCGGCCCGTACGCCACCGACAACGGGGGGACACCCATGCCCGACACCGCCACCACCGCCCGTGCCCGCCTGGCCGGCGCCCGGCTCTACCTGTGCACGGACGCCCGCAAGCGCCAGGGCGACCTGCCCGAATTCCTGGACGCGGTCCTGGCCGGCGGTGTCGACATCGTGCAGCTGCGCGACAAGGGCATGGAGGCCGCCGAGGAACTGGAGCACCTGGAGGTCTTCGCCGACGCCTGCGCCCGGCACGGCAAGCTCCTCGCGGTCAACGACCGCGCGGACGTCGCCCACGCCGCCCGCGCCGACGTCCTCCACCTCGGGCAGGGCGACCTCCCGGTCCCTGCGGCCCGCGCCATCCTCGGCGCCGACGTCCTCATGGGCCGCTCCACGCACGCCGAGTCCGAGGCGGCCGCGGCCGCCGTCCAGGAGGGCGTGGACTACTTCTGCACCGGCCCGTGCTGGCCCACCCCCACCAAGCCCGGCCGCCACGCCCCCGGCCTCGACCTGGTCCGGTACACCGCCGCCCTGGGCACCGACCGCCCTTGGTTCGCCATCGGCGGCATCGACCTCGCCAACCTGGACCAGGTCCTGGACGGGGGCGCCCGCCGAGTGGTCGTGGTCCGCGCCATCACCGAGGCGGACGACCCGGGCGCGGCGGCGGCGGAGCTGGCGAAGCGGCTGCGGGACGCGTAGGGGCGGTTTTCCGTCGCGGTGTCCGCCGGTCTGTCCAAGGGGTGGACAGTAAAGCCACAAAACGGGCAAATCTCCTGACTCTGGTTGGGTGACCCCCGCCCCCTGGCTAACCTGCCCGTATGGCCCTCGGCACCGCATCCACCAGGTCGGACCACGCCCCGACCGTGCGCGACATGCTCGCGACCGGCAAGACGACGTACTCGTTCGAGTTCTACGCCCCGAAGACCCCGAAGGGCGAGCGGATGCTGTGGAACGCGCTGCGCCGGGTCGAGGCCGTGGCACCCGACTTCGTCTCCGTGACCTACGGCGCCGGCGGCTCCACCCGCGCCGGCACCGTCAAGGCGACGGAGGCCATCGCCTCGGACACCACCCTCACCCCGATCGCCCACCTCACCGCGGTCGACCACTCGGTGGCCGACCTGCGCAACATCATCGGCCAGTACGCCGACGCCGGGATCCGCAACATGCTGGCGCTGCGCGGCGACCCGCCCGGCGACCCGATGGGCGAGTGGGTGCCGCACCCCCAGGGCCTCACCTACGCCGCCGAGCTGGTCGAACTGATCAAGAACTCCGGCGACTTCTGCGTCGGCGTCGCGGCCTTCCCCGCGATGCACCCGCGCTCCACCGACTGGGACACCGACGTCCGCCACTTCGTCGACAAGTGCCGCGCGGGCGCCGACTACGCCATCACGCAGATGTTCTTCCACCCGGAGGACTATCTGCGGCTGCGCGACCGGGTCACCGCGGCCGGCTGCGACACGCCGATCATCCCCGAGGTCATGCCCATCGCGAGCGTGAAGACGCTGGAGCGGGTCCCGTCCCTGACCAACGCCGCCTTCCCGGCTGCTCTGAAAGAGCGGATCCTCACAGCAAAAGACAATCCCGCCGCTGTACGCTCCATTGGCATCGACTTCGCCACGGAGTTCTGCGCGCGGCTGCTGGCCGAGGGAGTGCCCGGACTGCACTTCATCACGCTCAACAACTCCACGGCGACGCTGGAAATCTACGAGAATCTGGGCCTGCACCACCCGCCGCAGGCCTAGACCGGTCGCACGGTCGTACGACACACTGCGTAGCGGCCACTGGGAGAGGGGCGTACATGGGCTGGACGGTCCTCTACATCGCGTTCGGCATCGTCGCGCTGTGGCTGCTCGGCGAAGTGCTGCTGCAGTACAAGGCACGACTGCGCTGGCGGCTGCTGGCGTTCGTCGGCTTCCTCGGTGTCGTCGTGGGTGTACTGATCCCGTCCGTCGTCGTGATCGGACTGGGTGCCGCCGCGTTCGCGGTCGGGCAGACCTACGTCACGCTGTCGTTCCGCCGCGGCTTCGCGGCCGGCTGGGCGGTCACCACCCGCCCGGTCCTCGGCGGCGGCAAGCGCAACCGCCGGGACCGCCAGGACCCCACCCTCGAGGTGTCCGACCTCCAGGCGGGCGAGTACGCCGACACCACGCAGCGTGACGAGGACGGCTCCTACGGCGACGACCCGGACCGCGACGACGTCTTCACCCCGGCCCGGCCCGCCACCGCCCCCACGGCCGCCGAGACCACCGCCGTCTACGAGCCGCAGCCGCTGCCCGACGAGACCGGCTCCTACGGCGTGTACGCCCAGGACCAGTACGCGGCCACCGCGCAGACCGCCGACCAGGGCTACGGCTACGACGGCTACGCCTACCCGCAGCAGTACGGCTACGACACAGCGGGCCAGCAGCAGTACGCCGCGTACTCCGACCCGTACATCGGCACCCAGACCTACAGCGGCGCCGCGTACGACCCCGCCTACGACACCCAGTACGGCCAGCAGGCCTACGCCCAGGACCAGTACACCGGGGGCTACGGCGGCGAGACCCCGTCCGGCGGGGTGTGGGTCCCGCAGCAGCGCACCACCGACGACCCGTACGGCGGCGACCTCCCGCCGGAGCAGCCGTACGGCTACCCGGGCGACGGCCAGGCGCAGGGTCAGGGTTACGACGAGCGGTACCGCTTCTGAGTGACGTGCTCCCCGGGGCTCACCGCGCGCCCCGGACCCGCCGCGGGCTCACTGCGAGCCGCGGAACTCCGGCCCCTCCACGATCAGACCGGCGACCAGCGCGCCCGACATCCCCGCGTGCGGCAGTCCGCCGCCCGGGTGCGACCAGCCGCCGACGGTGAACAGCCCCGCGACCCCCGTGAGGTTCCCCGGGTGCAGCAGCCGCCCCTCGCCGGCCGCCAGCGCCGGCGCCGGGACGGACCCGTCCGCCGCACCGGTCGCCTCGGCGATGCCGGCCGGGGTGCACAGCTCGTGCCACAGCAGCCGCTCCCGCAGCTCGGGCACGGCCCGCCCGGCTACCTCGATCATGCGCTCCGCGTGGAGGCGCAGCTCCTCGTCGGCGGCCCCCGCCGGGACGGTGGCCGTCAGGGTGACCGCCTCGTGGTCCGCGTCCGGGACCAGCTCCGGGTCGTCCGGCCGCAGCACGGTGACCGTCGGCTCGGCCTCCGCCCCGGGCCCGCCGTCGAACACGTAGGCCAACTCGGCCTCCCGGTCCCGCGGATGCACGACCGTCCGGTGCGCCGTCCCCTCCGGCCGGGCGCCGCGCAGCGCCAGCAGCACGGTGAGGCGGCTCGGCATGCCCTGCCGGGCCGGGACCTCGCCCGCGCGCCGGACCGGCAGCCCCTCGGCGACCCGGGCCAGCGTGACCGGGTCGACCCCGGCGACCACGAAGTCCGCGTCCGCCACCGCGCCCCCGGCCAGCTCCACGCCCACCGCGCGGCCGTCCTTCTCCAGCACCCGCGTGACCTCGGCGCCGAAGTGGAACTCGACCCGGCGGGCCAGGCAGCGGTCGTACACCGCGCGGGCCAGCTCGCGCAGGCCGCCGCGGACGTACCAGGTGCCGAAGGCGTGCTCCATGTACGGCAGGACCGCCGCGCTCGCCGGGGTCACGCGCGGGTCCAGGCCGTGCCCGAGGGCGTGGCTGTCCAGCAGGGCGGCCAGCCGGGCGTCGCGCAGCTCCCAGGCGCCGATCTCGGCGAGGGTGCCGGCCCGGCGGGTGCGCAGCAGCCGCTTGTGCGGGACCGCCGGATACGGCTCCTTCTCCGCCAGCACCGGCCAGTTCGGCCACAGGGGCTCCTCCAGCAGCGGCCGGCGGGTGCGGTCCCAGGCCTCGCGGGCCCGCACCAGGAAGTCGCCCCAGCGGTCGCCCGCGCCCGCCCCCAGCGCCTCGTCGAGCGCGGCGACCACGCCCGCGCGGGACGCGTTCGGCAGCGCGACCGCCGTGCCGTCCGGGAAGACATGGCGCGCCGAGGGGTCAACCTGGACCAGCTCGACGCACGCCTCCAGCGGCTCCTTGCCCGTCTTGACGAACAGGTCGCGGTAGACCGCGGGCAGGGGCAGGAGCCCCGGCCCGGTGTCGAAGGAGAAGCCGTCGCGCTCCCGCCGGCGCAGCGCGCCGCCGTACGTCTCCGTCCGCTCGTACACCGCCACCCGGTGGCCCGCGACGGCCAGCCGGGCGGCGGCCGCCATCGCGCCCATCCCGGCGCCGATCACCGCAATCCGTGCCATGCCTGCGACTTTATCGGCCACCACTGACAGTCACTCCGGCCGCACCCCCGTCCCGCCTGGGGGCGAACGCGCAGGGCTGAGTATCCGTACCTAGGTGCCGAGATGAGTACGCGCGCGGATGGGGAGCGGCCCGCGCGAACGAGAGAGTGGAGGCACGGAGGGAGGGCGCGGCTCCGGCACCGGCGACACGGGGCGCCGGAACGGAGCGGCCCTCGATCCGCTCCGTCCGCCGGCCCAGGTCGGCGGATGCGAGGCACGGGGGAACCCGGGGGACGACCGAAACGGGGGTCCGACGGGGGAACGTACGGGGGAAACGGGGGAACCGGAAGGCGCCGGTCCGAGCAGTGGCCCGCGGGGGACGCGGCCACGTCGGACCGGCGCTTTCGCCGTTCCGCGGCGCTCAGCGGCGGCCGCTCACCCGTCCCTGGAGCAGCCGGGACAGCGCCGCGTGGACGTCGTCGAGGGTGCGCTCCGGCTGGAAGGACTGCCAGTCCAGGGCGGCCACCAGGACCATGCCCACCAGCGCCGCCGCGGTCAGCGGGATGTCGATCTCCTCGGCCAGCTCACCGTTGTCCACGCCCGCGCGGAGCACGTCCTCGACCACCGCCACGACCTGTTGGCGCACCACCATGAGGGTGGACTGCCAGGCCCGGTTGGTGCGCCACAGCTCCGCCACGTACAGCTGGGTGAAGGCCGGGTACCGGGCGATGAAACCGAGCCCCGCGCGGATCATCGCGTCCAGCGCGTCGACCCGGGTGCCGCCGCCGCGCTCGGTCTGCTCCGCCGCCTCCTTCAGCGAGGCGGTGAGCAGGCCCACGCCGTGCCGCAGCAGCTCCTCGAAGAGGACCGACTTGCTGGCGAAGTTGTAGTACACGGTGCCCTTGGCGACCCCCGCCCGCTCGGCGATCTCGTCGACCGTGGTGGCCGAGAAGCCCTGCTCGGCGATGAGGGTCACGGCCGCCTCGTAGAGCTTCTGCCGGGTGGCCTCGCGGCGGGTGCTGCCGCCCGACGGGGCGCTGCTGCTTTCCATGGCCTTGATTGTCACAGGAACAGCCTCGTCGGACGGCACGGGAGGCGAGGTCACAGGCTCAGCTCCGGGTGGAGCTTGTCCAGCGTCCACACCTGGCGGCGGCGGGCGGACAGGGCGGTCAGCGCCAGCGCGCCCAGCGTGAAGGCCGCCAGCACGGCGCAGCCCTGCCAGACCGGCCCGAGTCCGCCGCCCGTGATGAGCCGGCGCAGCGCCTCCACGACGTAGGTCATCGGCAGCCACGGGTGGATCGCGTTGAAGAAGCCCGGACTGGTCTGCACGGGGTAGGTGCCGCCCGCCGAGGTCAGCTGGAGCATCAGCAGGGCCAGCACCAGGATCCGGCCGGCCGCCCCGAAGCGGGCGTTGAGCAGCTGCACGATCGCCGCGAAGCACCCGGCCACCAGGAACAGGAAGCCCACCGTCCCGGCCGCGCGGGCCATCTCCAGGCCCACCGCCCAGTGCAGCACCGCCATCAGCGCCGCCGTCTGCGCGACGCCGATCGCCAGCACCGGCAGCCAGCCCGCCAGGGCGATCCGCCAGGACGAGGCACCCGCGGCCAGCGCCCGCCGGTTCAGCGGCGGGATCACCATGTACGCCACCATCGCGCCGACCCACAGGGACAGCGGGATGAAGTACGGGGCGAAGCCGGTGCCGTAGTTCGGGGCCCGGTGCAGGGACTGCGAGGCGAGCTGCACCGGGTCCGCCATGACCTCGGTGCGCCGGTCGCGCTCCCGCTTGTCGTAGTCGGGGATCTTCTCCGCGCCGTCGTGCAGCCCGTTCGCCAGCTTGCCCGAGCCGTCGACCAGCTTGTACATGCCGCCGCTGAGGTCGTCCGCGCCCGTCTTCAGCTTCCCGACACCCTCGTCCAGGTCCACCGAGCCGGTCTTCGCGGTGCCGAGGCCCGAGTGGAGCTTCTCGGCGCCCGTGGCGACCTTCCCGGCGCCCGCGTTGAGCTGGTTGATCCGCTTGACCGCGTCGTCCAGGTCCTCGGACAGGTGCGGCGCGCGGTCGGCGAGCGCCTGGGCCTGCTTCTGGAGGGTGGCCAGGTGCTGGTCGAGCTTCTTCAGGTCGCTGTCGTGCTCGGTGACGAGCGTTTCCAGGTCACCGGCGACCGCCGCGACGTCGGTGGCGGCACCCTTGGCCAGCTTGAGGTCGGGGCACGCGGCGTCGGGCAGTACGGCCTCCTCGCAGCGGGTCTTGTGGACGCCGTCCAGGGTCTGGGAGGCCTCCCGCGCGCGCTTGGCCGCCGCCGGGGCCGTCTCGTCCAGGCTGCCGAGGTTCTCCCGGACGGTGCCGGCCGCGTCGGCGACGGCCTGGGCGGTGTCACCGATGAACTTCTCGTTGTCCTTGAGGAAGGGCCCGATCCGGCCGGCGAAGCCGTTGACCTTGTCGGCGAGCGTCTGGGTGCCCTCCGCGACCTTCTTGGAACCGTCCTCCAGGTCGCCCGCGCCCTTGTGGAGCTTCTTCAGGCCGGTGGCCAGGTCGCCGCTGCCGTCCTTGGCGTCCTTCAGACCGTCCGCCAGGTCCTTGGAGCCCTTCTCCGCCTTGCCGATCCCGCCCTTGAGCTTGTCGGCGCCGCTCGCGGCCTTCACCGTCTCGCCGTGGATGTCGGAGAACGAGATGAAGATCTTGTCCAGGAACGACCGCGACGCCTTGGTGGACGCCGCCGTGCGCACCTCGCTGAACACGGTCCGCGAGATCTGCCCGACGATGTAGTTGTTGGCGTCGTTGGTGCGCACCTGGAGGGCGCCCGTCTCGGGGGAGTCGCCGGAGCTGGAGGCGATCCGCGCGCTGAAGTCCTCCGGCATGGTCAGAGACAGGTAGTACCGGCCGTCCTCCACGCCCGCGCGGGCCTCCTCGGCGCTCACCTCGTGCCAGTCGAAGACCTCGCTCTCCCGCAGCCCCTCGACGATGTCGTCGCCCGCGCGGAGCTTCTTCCCGTCGGCCGTGGCCCCCTTGTCCTCGTTCACGAGCGCCACGGGGAGCCGGTCGAGCCGGCCGTACGGGTCCCAGAAGGACCACAGGTACAGCGCCCCGTACAGCAGCGGCAGCAGCAACAGCGCCACCAGGGCCGCGCGCGGCAGCTTGCCCCGCGCGAAGCGCCGCAGCTCAAGCCCGGCCAGTTTCGGCGACCGCATCGGCCGTCTCCTTCACCTCGTCGTCGGCCTCGTCCACTTCGGCGTCGTCTGCCGCGCCGGCGGCGTTCGCTGCGTCCTCGGGCTCGTCCGCTCCGTCGCCGGCGGGCTCACGCTCGGTCCCGTCGCCGGTCTCGTCGGCGGGGCCGGTGTCCTCGGCGCTCCGCTCCGCCCGCGTGGACACGACCACCGCGCCCTCGGGAGCCTCGCTGCACACCGCCAGCACCGTCGTCCCGGCGTCGGCGAGGGAGCGCAGCAGCGCCCACACCTCGGCCCGTTCGGCCTCCGACAGCTTCAGGTCGGTGTCGTCGACGGCGAGCAGCCGCGGACGCCCGATCAGCGCGAGAGCGACGGACAGCCGCAGCGCCTCCACCCGCTCCAGATCCCGTACGGCCGTCCGGGAGCCCTTGGGCAGGGCCGCCCGGTCCAGGCCGGCGGCCTCCAGGGCCGCGTCCACGCGCAGCGCCACCTCGTCGCGGCGCTCGCCGCGCAGCCGGAACAGCCCGCGCAGCGAGTCCCCGAACCGGCGCTGGAGCAGTACCCGCTCACGCAGGTGCTCGCCCACGGTCAGCGCCGGTTCGAGGTCGGTCACACCCGGCACGTGCGCGAGCGCGCTGACCCGGCGCAGCGCCGCCATCTGCTTCGGCAACCGGGCGTCGCCCACGACCGCCGAGCCCTCGGTGGCCTTCATACGCCCGGTCAGCGCGAGCAGCAGGCAGGTGCGGCCCGAGCCGGACGGCCCCTCGATCGCGATCAGTGAGCCGGGCTCCGCCTCGAGGCGCACCCCGCGGAACGCCCAGCCCCGCGGTCCCTTGACGCCGAAGTCCCGGGCACTGACGGCGAGTCCCCCCGCCGCACGGTCTCCCACAGCAGGTCCCCCACAGGTGAGCCGAATTTGAACTGACTGGTCAGTGCAAAAACTAGCCCGAACCTTCGATCGAGGCAAAACCGCAGGTCAGAACGGATTGTCAGTGGCATACCTCACGATGGGCACATACGGCACCCCGTATGCAGGGCGTGCCGTCACCCAGACGACAGGAGGTTCGTCATGGCCCACTCGTCCGCCGCCGCCCGTCGGCGCCGCACCACCGGCCCTGCCCCCTCACTGACCGGCCCCGCGAGCGATGTCCACCCCGTCCTGCGCCGGGCCGCGGCCCCGCCCGCCGCACTCGACCTGCTCGCCAAGGCCCGCGCCGGACTGCAAGAGGCCGCCGACCTCGAAACGCCGAACGAGCGCTACGCGACGGCCCACCTCGCCGCCCTGCGCACCGCCGCCGCCGTGCTGGCCGCCCGCGGCCGGCCCGAGTCCCACCCACGACGCCGGGCCCGCATCCGGAGCGCCTGGGAAGTGCTCCCCGAGATCGCGCCCGAGCTGACCGAGTGGAGCGCCCTGTTCGCCTCCGGCGCCCGCCGCCGTGCCCTCGCCGAGGCCGGCGTCCAGGGCGCGGCCAGCGGCCGGGACGCCGACGACCTGATACGGGACGTGGCGATGTTCCTCCGCCTCGTGGAGCGGATGCTCGTCCTCCAGCCGGTCCTCCCGCAGCCGCGCCCGGACGGGGAGGGGGACGCCCGGGGCCCGGGCCACCGGATGCCGGACGCGGGCTGACCGCGGCCGGGGCGACGAAGCGGCGCCGACGCACCGCGGTGACCCACAGACCACAGGCAGAGCATCCACGGCGACCGGCGCAGCACCCGGGGCGATACGGGTGACCAGGCAGGGCACCGGAGGCAATAGGGTGGAGGGCGCCTGAAGCCTTCCCCTCCGGCACCCCGGAGCCCGGAGGGCAGCCCGTTCGCCCCGCCCTGCGACAGGCGGTGCCGTGCCGAGGAGTCAACTGCCGTGTCGGACCCGATGCGACCCCGCGCTTCCCTCCGTACCGCCGTGGTCTGGGAGGTCCTCCAGGACGCCCTGGACCGCCGGGTCAAGGCCACGGGCCGGGAGTCGCTGGACGTCCTCGACACCGGGGGCGGCAGCGGGAAGTTCGCGGTGCCCGTCGCCCGCCTCGGCCACCGCGTCACCGTCGTCGACCCCAGCCCCAACGCGCTCTTCGCGCTGGAGCGCCGCGCCGCCGAGGCCGGTGTCGCCGACCGGGTACGCGGGGTGCAGGGCGACGCGCACGGCCTGTTCGACGTGGTCGAGCGCGACGGCTACGACGCGGTGCTCTGCCACGGGGTCCTGGAGTACGTCGACGACCCGGCCGAGGGCGTCCGCAACGCCGTCGCCGCCCTGCGCTCCGAGGGCGTGCTCAGCCTGCTCGCCGCCGGTCTCGGCGGCGCCGTGCTCGCCCGGGCCCTCGCCGGCCACTTCACCGAGGCCAAGCAGGCCCTCGACGACCCGAACGGCCGCTGGGGCACGGGTGATCCCATGCCGCGCCGCTTCACCGCCGAGCAGCTCACCGGACTGGTCGAGGACGCGGGCCTGCGCGTGGCCGCGGTGCACGGCGTCCGGGTCTTCGCCGACCTGGTCCCCGGCGTGCTCGTGGACACCGAGCCCGGTGCCGTGGACGCCCTGCTCCGGCTGGAGGCCGCCGCCGCCGAGCTGCCGGCCTTCCACGCCGTGGCCACACAGCTTCATGTGCTGGGAGAGACCCAGGTGGGCACCCGGGGCTGAAGGGACCGGAGGCGCCTCCTGTGACCCGTCGCTGATCAGGGCATTGGTTGCGGATGGAGTACGCCACAGGCCCCCCGATCGGGCGGTTCCCGCCGTATGATCGAGGGAGACCGCTCGGCATGACGGGTCGGCGACTGGGGAATGCAAGCCTCAGCGAGCCGGGACGACCATGACGGAATCCGGTTGGCCAATTGGCGTAGAGGGGCGGGTTTCACGGGGGCGATTCCCTGCCTATCCTGAAGGGACCCCCCGAGTCGCCCCGGCGACTGCACGATGAGGAGGACTCCGTGCCGCTCTCAGAGCACGAGCAGCGCATGCTCGAGCAGATGGAGCGAGCGCTGTACGCCGAAGATCCCAAGTTCGCGACAGCGCTTGAGGGAAGCGGGCTGCGTACGTACACCCGGCGACGGGTCTACCAGGCGGTCGCGGGCTTCCTCGTTGGTATCGCGCTCCTCATGGCCGGAATGGTCGCCAAGCAGGTCTGGCTCAGTGTGGTGGGTTTCCTCGTCATGCTGGGTTGCGCGGTGCTCGCCGTGACCGGTTGGCGCAAGGCGCCCCGTCCGGGTGAGCAGCCCGGCGGCGGTCCGCCCGCCCGCCATCAGGGACGTCAGCGGCGCTCGATGATGGATCGCATCGAACAGCGCTGGCAGCGACGCCGCGACGAGCAGCAGGGCCACTGAGCCGCTCCTCCGCTCCACTGACGTAGACATGCGTGAGGGGGCTGCCACCCGCCGGGTGGCAGCCCCCTCACGCATGTGTGCCCCTCACGCCTGCTCAGGCATGTGTGCACCCTCCCGCACGGCGGACGGCCCCGGCGCCGGGAGGTGACCCTCCGGACGCCGGGCCGTCCGAGCCTCGGCACGCAGGCACGCAGGCACGCAGGCACGCGGGCGCGCAGGCGCGCAGGCACGCAGGCACGCGGGCGCGCAGGCGCGCAGGCACGCGGGCGCGCAGGCACGCAGGCACGCAGGCACGCAGGCACGCAGGCGCGCGGCCTGCGCCCGCCGGTGACCGTGCCTGCGCCCGCCGGTGACCGTGCCTGCGCCCGCCGGTGACCGTGCCGGCGCCCGCCGGTGACCGTGCCGGCGCCCGCCGGTGGACCGTCGCCGCCGCACCCCGGTGGGCCGCTCCCGCACCCCGGTGGGCCGCTCCCGCACCCCGGTGGGCCGCCCGCGGCCCACCGACAGCCGTCCCCGCCCTCAGCCGCTCTGCTGCTCCGACGGCCGGCGCAGCAGCGCCGCCCAGCGGGTCGTCCAGCGCGCCCGGAAGGCCGCCCAGCGGTCCGCCGCGTCCCACAGCGCGCGGCGGGCGGAGCGCGGTGCGAGTACCGCGCGCACCCGGGTGCGCCGGCCGGCCCCGGACCGCAGCGCCGCCCGCACCCGGCGCACCTCGGCGGCCAGCCCGGTCGTCGCCTGCGGCCGGGGCGCGAACAGCACCTGCTCGACCCCGCCGGCGACCCGGTGCACCGCCTCGGCGGCGGCCTCGTCCAACTGTCCGAGCCGTACGATCCGCGCCGCCGCCTTGCGCGGGGTGAGCGCGTCGTCCGGCGCGATGCCGTAGTCCCACGCGGTGTCCGTCAGCTCCCGCCAGACGGCGAGCACGTGCCCTGCGGCCACCTCGGCAGCCCGCCGCTCCGCCTCGCCGGGCAGGGCCTCCACCTCGATGCCGTCGGTGCGCCCCTCGGCACCCCGGCCGCCGCGGTCCCGGCCCCTGCCGAGCAGCCCGGGCGCGCCGGACGGGGCGTGCAGCGTCGAGGCCAGCCGTACCGACCGCCGCCTGAGCCGCCACAGCATGGGCAGCAGCGGCAGTACGACCACCACGGCCGCGAGCCCCACCCAGAGCGCCGTCCGGTACCAGGGCCGGCTCTCCTCGTCCGGGCTGCCCAGGTCCACCGGGAGCACCGCGCCGCACTCCTGGAGCCGCTTCTGCTCCGGCGTGCAGCTGGTGCTCGTCGACGGCTCGGCCGCGGGCGCCTCGGCCGTGGGCCGGGACGTCTCCGGCAGCTCGGGCACGCTGCTGCCCGGGATCTCCGGCACGGTGTACGACGGGGTGGTGCCCCGGTTCGGGGTCGGCTCGAAGCGGGTCCAGCCCACGCCCTCGAAGTACAGCTCCGGCCAGGCGTGCGCGTCCCGCAGCCCCACCGACACGGTGCCGTCCGCCTGCGGGGTGCCGGGCGCGAAGCCCACCGCGACCCGGGCGGGGATGCCCAGGGTGCGGGCCATCGACGCCATCGCGAACGAGAAGTGGACGCAGAAGCCCTGCTTGTCCCGCAGGAACCGGGCGATCGCCCCCGAGCCGCTGCCCACGTCGACCTCGGTGTCGTACTCGAAGCCGCCGTTCAGCGCGAAGTACTCCTGGAGCTTCACCGCCTGCTCGTACGGGTTCGCCGCGCCCTCGGTGACCTCGCGGGCGGTGCGGGCGACCACATCCGGCAGGGAGTCCGGCAGCTCGGTGAACTCGCGCCGGAGGGCCGGCGGCGGCGCCGGGGCGTCGGCGAGCTGCCGCGCCGTCGGCTGGACGTCGAGGCTGGTCACCGTGTACTGGGCACCGCGCGTGTTCTGGCCGTGGTCGCCGACGAGGGTCATCCCCACCGGCTCGTACCGCCAGTTGCCGTCGATGTCCACGCCGCTCGGCGGGTACGGCATCGGCAGCCAGTCCTGGGCGTACCAGTCCGCCGCCGCGATCCGCGTCCGGATCTCCGAGCGCCGCACGTCCGGGCCGAGGCCCTGCGGGGTCGGGAACTCGTCCGGCACCGTGACGATGTCGCGCCGGGACGGCTTCCAGGTGGTGCCGTCGAAGTCGTCCAGGGAGACGATCCGCAGATACAGGTTGGAGAGGCTGCTGGTCTCGGTGCGCAGGGACAGGACCTGGCGGTCCTCGTCCACGTTCAGGCTGTCGCGCAGTGACACCAGCGGGTTCACCGCGGAGATCGTGCCGCCGCCCCCGGTGCCGGTGCCGACCCCGGCTCCGGCGCCGTCCAGCAGTCCACCGCTCATCGCGGGCAGGCCCAGCGGCACCACCAGGGCGACGCCGAGCGCCACCGCGCCGATCCGCCGCCCGGTGCGCACCGGGGCCACCGCCGCGGGCTCCCCGCCCGGCGTGCGCGGCGCCCCGCCGAAGACCTGCCCCCACTGCGACAGCCGCTCCCGCCCCTCGGCGAGCAGCATCATCAGATAGCCGACCGCGGCGATCAGGAACCACAGCCAGTCGGCCCCGCCGTCGGCCAGCCCCGCGGCCACCGAGTACAGCGCGAGCAGCGGCAGCCCGGCCGGGGCGGCGCTGCGGAAGGTCACCGCGACGGCGTCCACGGCCAGCCCGATCAGCAGCACCCCGCCGATCAGCATCAGCCGGATGCCGTCGGTCAGCGGCGCCGGGATGGCGTACCGCGACACGTCGTCCGTGCCCTGCTGGAACAGGTCGGCGAACCGGGCGAACGCCTCCGGTCCCGGGACCAGCCCGGCCAGGGCCTGCTCGCGGGCGAAGACCAGGGTGAGCAGCAGCAGGGTGACCAGGAGCTGCGCCGCCACGGTCAGCGGCCGGGCCAGCGGCACCCGGCGGGCCGCGGCGCCGACGGACGTCTGGATCACCAGCAGGATGGCCGCCTGGAGGAACCAGGTGGCCGGGTCGACCAGCGGCAGCAGAGCGCACGCGGCCATCAGCGTGGCCGCCGCCGCGCAGACCGCCATCCGGGCCCGCCCGCTCATCACCGCGCCTCCCCGCCGCTCGCGCCGCCCGGGCCCGGGCCGCTCGCCGCGACCACGCCGCCGCGCTCCCGGTCCGCCTGCCGCCACATGTCGTTCAGCGTCGCCCCGCGCGGGACGCGCACCGCGGTCCAGCCGGCCTCGCGCAGCATCCGCAGCCGCTCCTCACCCCGGTTCACCGGACCGGTCGGCGCCTCGTGCGGCTCCCGCCCCCAGACCTCGCTGTCCAGCAGGAACGCGACGGCGGCCCCGCTGCGCTGACGCATCCGCGCGGCCATCGCGGCCTGCTCCTCGTCGAGGTCGCCGAAGAAGGCGAAGAGCAGCCCCTCGTTCCCGCCGCGCAGCACGTCGTACGCGCGCGAGAGCCCCGAGCCGTCCGAGTGGTCGATCACGGCGAGGGTGTCCATCATCAGCCCGGCCGCGTCCGCCGACTCCTGGCCGGCGCCCGCGAACCCGTCGGCGCCCTCGCCGGGCACCGAGCTGCCGGTGTCCGTGAGCAGCCGCACCGAGAAGCCTCGTTCGAGCATGTGCACCAGTACCGACGCGGCGCCCGACACGGCCCACTCGAACGCCGAGTCCGGCCCCGCGCCCCGGAAGGCGCCGCCGCGCGTGTCCAGCAGCACCGTGCAGCGGGCGCGCTGCGGCTGCTCCTCGCGGCGCACCATCAGCTCGCCGTAGCGGGCGGTGGAGCGCCAGTGCACGCGGCGCAGGTCGTCGCCGTAGCGGTACCCGCGCGGGATCACGTCGTCCTCACCGGCCAGCGCCAGGGAGCGCAGCCGTCCGTCGCCGTACCCCTTGGCCTCGCCGGTCAGCCGCACCGGCGGCAGGGCCTCCACGCGCGGGATGACGGTGAGGGTGTCGTACGCAGAGAAGGCGCGGGTCAGCTCGCACATCCCGAACGGGTCGGTCAGGCGCAGCTGGAGCGGGCCCAGCGGATAGCGGCCGCGCAGGTCGGAGCGGACCCGGTAGGACACCTCGCGGCGCCCGCCCGGCTCCACCCGGTCCAGCACGAACCGGGGGCGCGGGCCGAGCACGTACGGGACCCGGTCCTGGAGCATGAGCAGGCCGGTGGGCAGGCGGGAGACGTTGTCGACGCGCAGCTGGACCCGGGCCTCGCTGCCGGCGGGCACGCGCGCGGGGGAGAGGCGGCGGCTGCCCGCGACCCGGTAGCGGGTGCGGTACAGCACGGTCGCGCACACCAGCGGCAGCACGGCGAGCAGCAGCCCGACGCGCAGCAGATCGCTCTGCCCGAGGACGTACGCGCAGATCGCCGCCGCCACGCCGGCGGCCAGGAAGGAGCGCCCGCGGGTGGTCAGGCCGGCGAGGGCGGTGCGCAGCCCGCCCCCCTCGCCCTCCGGCTGCCCGGGCCGGGCCTGCCGCACCGCCCCCGTGGTCATCAGAGCCTCCGGGGCGGCTGCTGGCCGAAGGCGGGCGCGCCGCGGCCCAGGCCGTAGGCGTTCTGCTGGGGCGCGGCGGGCACCGGGGTGCGCTGGAGGATCTCCTGGACCACCTGCTCCGAGGTGCGCCGGTTCAGCTGGGCCTGGGCGGTGGGCAGCAGCCGGTGGGCGAGCACGGGCACGGCGAGCGCCTGCACGTCGTCCGGCAGCGCGTACTCCCGGCCGCTGAGGGCGGCGGACGCCTTGGCGGCGCGCAGCAGGTGCAGCGTGGCACGCGGCGAGGCGCCGAGTCTGAGGTCGGGGTGGACTCGGGTGGCGGCGACCAGGTCCACCGCGTACCGCCGGACGGTGTCCGCGACGTGGACACCGCGCACGGCCTCGATCAGCTTCACGATCTCGTGCGCGTGGGCCACCGGCTGGAGGTCGTCCAGCGGGTTGACCCCGCCGTGCACGTCCAGCATCTGCAGCTCGGCCTCGGGGCTGGGATAGCCGATGGAGACCCGGGCCATGAAGCGGTCGCGCTGGGCCTCGGGCAGCGGGTAGGTGCCCTCCATCTCGACCGGGTTCTGGGTGGCCACCACCATGAACGGGCTGGGCAGCTCGTAGCTCTGCCCGTCGATGGTGACCTGGCGCTCCTCCATGGACTCCAGGAGCGCCGACTGGGTCTTCGGCGAGGCGCGGTTGATCTCGTCGCCGATCACGATCTGCGCGAAGATCGCGCCCGGCTTGAACTCGAAGTCCCGGCGCTGCTGGTCCCAGATGGACACGCCGGTGATGTCCGACGGGAGCAGGTCGGGCGTGAACTGGATGCGCCGCACCGAGCAGTCGATGGAGCGCGCGAGCGTCTTGGCGAGCATCGTCTTGCCGACGCCGGGGACGTCCTCGATGAGCAGGTGCCCCTCGGCGAGGAGCACCGTCAGCGAGAGCCGTACGACCTCGGGCTTGCCCTCGATCACGCCCTCCACCGACCCCCGCACGCGCTCCACCACGGCGGTCAGATCAGTGAGGCTCGCTCGATCGTCATAGGTCGTCACCCGGCCCTCCTCGGCCCCGTTCTCCCGGGCCGACGCTCTGGTTCGCGCGACCGGCCCACCCCGAAACACGGACACCACGCGGGAAAAGTTCCGCGCGACGCCACGACCGCATTCTTGTTGCCGTTACTGGTTCGTGTCACTCGACTGTTGACAACTGCCCGTGATTTGTCGGTTTTCCTGCGGTTTGCGGCGCCGCGGGCGCGAATTGACAGCGAAACGACAGCTCCGCCCCGGGGTTACGGACGGGCCGACGAGGGGATCAGGCCGGGTCGATCTCTCGCAGCAGGCCCGTCTTCACGTCGTAGACGAAGCCGCGCACGTCGTCGGTGTGCAGCAGGAACGGCGAGGTCCGCACCCGTCGCATCGACTGCCGTACGTCCTGGTCGACGTCCCGGAAGCACTCCACCGCCCAGGAGGGGCGCTGGCCGACCTCCTGCTCCAGCTCGGTGCGGAAGTCCTCGGTCAGGGTCTCCATGCCGCAGCCGGTGTGGTGCACGAGGACGACGCTGCGGGTGCCGAGCTTGCGCTGGCTGATGGTCAGCGAGCGGATCACGTCGTCGGTGACGACGCCGCCGGCGTTGCGCAGGGTGTGGCAGTCGCCGAGCTGGAGACCGAGCGCCGAGAGGACGTCGAGCCGGGCGTCCATGCAGGCCACCACGGCGACCCGCTGGACCGGGCGGGCGTCCAGGTCGGAGTGGGTGAAGGCGGCGGCGTACCGCTCGTTGGCCTCGACGATCCGGTCCGTGACGGAACCTGCGGAGGCGGCGGTGTCCTGGGAGCCGGTGGGAACCGATGCAGAAGTCGTCATGACTATGACGTTACTGGTCACCTCCGGTCCGGTCCTGCTGTGAGACGGGGCAAAAGAGCGTCATCGGGCCGATCTGTGAGGTAACCCACAAGCGTGGCGCGGATACCTCCGTACGAGTGGTCCGCGGGCTCGGACGGTGTCGCCCGCCCCGCCCGTCGCGACGCGCAGGCCGGTTGATTGACCGGGAGACACGGTGGACTAAAGTGACGCGAAGCGGGAGGCGAGAGGCGCCCTCCCAGCTGGACAGCATTCCCCGGAGTCCCCGGCGACGCACCGGAGATCCCCCACGTGCGCGGCGCGTACGTACGGCTCGGCCTCCACCCGCTCCGGCCGGCCGACGCCTGAGGCGCCGGCCGGTCTCCCCTTCACGAGCGGGCGGGGACCCGGCGGTGCGTACCGCCCGCCGGACCTGAGAGGGCCCCTTGAGCCAGAGTCGACACGTCCCGGTGATGCTCCAGCGGTGCCTGGACCTGTTGGCCCCCGCCCTCCAGGCACCCGGAGCGGTGGTCGTCGACTGCACCCTCGGCCTCGGCGGGCACAGCGAGGCGCTGCTCGCCCGCTTCCCCGAGGCGCGGCTCGTCGCCCTCGACCGGGACAAGGAGGCGCTGCGCCTGTCCGGCGAGCGGCTCGCCCCCTACGGGGAGCGCGCCACCCTGGTGCACGCCGTCTACGACGAGCTGCCCGAGGTGCTGGACCGGCTCGGCATCCCGCGCGTGCAGGGCGTCCTGTTCGACCTCGGTGTCTCCTCCATGCAGCTCGACGAGGCCGACCGCGGCTTCGCCTACGCCCAGGACGCCCCGCTCGACATGCGCATGGACCAGACGACCGGCATCAGCGCCGCCGAGGTCCTCAACACCTACCCGCCGGGCGAGCTGGTGCGGATCCTGCGCGCCTACGGCGAGGAGAAGCAGGCCAAGCGGATCGTCGCCGCCATCGTGCGCGAGCGCGAGAAGGAGCCGTTCACCAACAGCGCCCGCCTGGTCGAACTGATCCGCGACGCGCTGCCGCAGGCCGCCAAGCGCACCGGCGGCAACCCCGCCAAGCGCACCTTCCAGGCGCTGCGGATCGAGGTCAACGGCGAGCTCTCCGTGCTGGAGCGGGCGATCCCGGCGGCTGTGAAGGCGCTCGCCGTGGGCGGGCGGATCGCCGTGCTGTCGTACCACTCCCTGGAGGACCGGCTGGTCAAGCAGGTGTTCGCGGCCGGTGCCGCGTCCACCGCGCCGCCCGGGCTGCCCGTCGTCCCCGAGCGCTACCAGCCGCGGCTCAAGCTGCTCACGCGCGGTGCCGAACTTCCCACCGAGGAAGAGGTCGCCGAGAACCGCAGGGCCGCACCGGCCCGGCTGCGCGGCGCCGAGCGCATCAGGGAGGACGTCGAGTGAGCCAGGCGGAGGGCCGGGCGCGCACAGGCGCGGGTTGGAAAACCGGACCCACCGGGAGGGCGCGCGCCCGCCGGGAGGGGCAGAGTGAGTAGGAAACCCGAACTGAGGGGCAGGGCGGCACGGCTCGCGCGGCTCTTCCCCACCGCCCGGGGCCAGGCGGCGCGTACCCCCTTCGTCCTCCTCGTCGTGCTGCTCCTCGGCGGCGGCCTCATCGGCCTGCTGGTGCTGAACTCCGCGCTCAGCGAGGGCTCCTTCAAGCTGGACGACCTCCAGCGCGAGACCAAGAACCTCACCGACGAGGAGCAGGCCCTCCAGCGCGACATCGACGCCTACTCCGCCCCCGACGCCCTCCAGCGCCGCGCCCGCGAACTCGGCATGGTCCCCGGCGGCGACCCCGCCTTCCTGAACCCCGACGGCACGGTCGAGGGCATCCCGTCGCCCGCCCCCGCCGCCGCCCCGCAGAGCGCCGCGCGCGTCCCCCTCGTCCTCGCCCCCGAGGCGATGAGCGACGCCCCCGCCGCCGTCCCCACGGCCGCTCCCTCCGCCGTCCCGACGGCCGCCCCCTCGACGTCGTCCTCGCCCCCGGCCGACGCCCCCGCCCCCAAAGCCACCGCCCCCGCGTCCACCTCCTCCGCCGCCCCCACGGCCCCCCGCCCCGCTCCGCCCGCCCAGACGACGCCCCCTACGACCCCCGGCAGGTGACGGAAGTGGCTGACGATTTCGGCAGGCAACCGCCGCGCCGCCGGGTGCCCGGACCCGCGCGGCCCGCCCGCTCCGGCGCGCAGCGCCGCCCCGCCCCCGGCACCCGCCCGGCCCGCCGCCCCACGCGGCCCCCAGCGCCCCGCGCCGCCGCCGCGCCGCGCCCCCTCCGGCTCGGCAGCCCCCGCCCCCGGCTGCGCCTGGTCGGCGTCGCGCTCACCCTGGTCCTGCTCGTCTTCGTGGTCCGCCTGCTCCAGGTGCAGGCCGTCGACGCGAGCGCGTACGCGGCGAAGGCGGAGCAGAACCGGTATGTCGGCCAGGTGCTGGCCGCCGAGCGCGGCGAGATCACCGACCGCGCCGGCGTGGCCCTCGCCACCAGCGTCGACGCGTACGACATCACCGCCGACCCGACGCTGTTCGGCCGCGAGCAGCTGAAGATCGACGACGGTCCCGAGCAGGCCGCCGCCCTCCTCGCGCCGATCCTCGGCCAGGACCAGGAGGACATCGTCGGGAAGCTGCGGCCCGAGGACGAGAACCTCCGCTACGTCAAGCTCGCCGACCGGCAGACCCCGCAGGTCTGGAAGCAGATCAAGGACCTGAAGTCCGCGCTCGCCAAGAAGCAGCAGTCGGACGAGTCCACGGTGAACGTCCTCGCGGGCGTCCTGGCCACCCCCAGCAGCAAGCGGGTCTACCCGAACGGCGAGCTGGCCGCCGGGATACTGGGCTGGGTCAACGCCGAGGGCAAGGGCGGCGGCGGCATCGAACAGCAGCTGAACAAGCAGCTGTCCGGCAAGGACGGCGAGATCCGCTACGCCCAGTCCGGCGGCCGGCAGGTGCCCACCGTGGGCGCCGAGGAGACACCCGCGGTGCCCGGTTCGGACATCGAGCTGACCATCGACCGCGACATCCAGTGGGCGGCGCAGAACGCCATCTCCCAGCAGGTCGAGAAGTCCCGGGCCGACCGCGGCTATGTGATCGTGCAGGACACCCGGACCGGCGAGATCCTGGCCATGGCCAACTCGCCCGGCTTCGACCCCAACGACCTGTCCCGCGCCACCTCGGCGAACATGGGCAACGCGGCCCTCCAGGACGCCTACGAGCCCGGCTCCACCGCCAAGGTCATGTCGATGGCCGCCGTACTGGAGGAGAAGGTCGCCACCCCCACGACGCGGGTCGTGGTGCCCAACCGGCTGCACCGCGGCGACCGGCTCTTCCAGGACGACATCGACCACCCGACCTGGTACCTGACGCTGAACGGAGTGCTCGCCAAGTCCAGCAACATCGGCACCATCCTCGCCACCGGCCAGCTCGGCAGGACACAGGCGCAGGCCAACAAGGTCCTCTACTCCTACCTGCGCAAGTTCGGCATCGGCCAGCCCACCGGGCTCGGCTTCCCCGGCGAGACCCGGGGCATCCTCGCCCCGCCGGAAGAGTGGTCGACGTCGCAGCAGTACACGATTCCTTTCGGCCAGGGCGTGTCCATCAACGCGATGCAGGCGGCGTCCGTCTACTCGACGATCGCCAACGGCGGCGTCCGGATCGAGCCCACCCTGATCCGCGGCACCAAGGGCCCCGACGGACGCTTCACCCCGGCCCCGAAGCCCGAGAAGACACGGGTCGTCAGCGAGAAGACCGCGAAGACACTGGCCCGGATGCTGGAGTCGGTGGTCGACGACGAGGAGGGCACCGGCACCAAGGCCCGCATCCCGGGCTACCGGGTCGCGGGCAAGACGGGCACCGCCAACCGCGTGGATCCGGCCACCGGCAAGTACCGCGGCTACACCTCCTCGTTCGCCGGTTTCGCACCCGCGGACCAGCCCCGCGTCACCGTCTACTGCGCCATCCAGAACGCCACCAAGGGCAGCTACTTCGGCGGCCAGATCTGCGGACCCGTCTACAAGCAGGTGATGCAGTTCGCGCTGAAGAGCCTCCAGGTCCCGCCCACCGGCGCCCCGCCGGCGAATCTGCCGGTGACGTACAAGCCCTGATCAGTCACGCCTGATCAGTCCTGACAAGCACCGAGCAACACCGAGCAACCAGGAACCACCCGTGACAACGATCACCCCGGATTCCGGGAACCAAGGCGCCCCCCGCCCCTCGCTTCGCTCCGAAGCGGGTACGCCCGGTACGCTCACCGCCGTGCCACACGCTGATCAGTCCCAAACCACCCAGAAGGGTCATCCCGTGACATACCCGGGACCGCCTCGGCCGGCGCAGGTCTCCGCCACACCCCTTGCGGAACTGGCCGGACAGCTGGGTGTCGCAGTGCCGGAGGGCGACACCGGGGTCACGGGCATCACCCATGACTCGCGCGCCGTCCGCCCCGGCGACCTGTACGCCGCCCTGCCCGGCGCCCGCGCCCACGGCGCCGACTTCGTCACCCAGGCCGCCGGCCTCGGCGCGACGGCCGTGCTGACCGACCCGGCCGGCGCCGAGCGCGTCGCCGCGACCGGTCTGCCGGTGCTCGTCGTCGACGACCCGCGCGCCCGGATGGGCGAGCTGGCCGCCACGATCTACGGCCGGCCCGGACGGGACCTGCTCCAGATCGGCATCACCGGCACCTCCGGCAAGACCACCACGGCCTACCTCGTCGAGGGCGGCCTGAAGACGGTCAAGTCCACCGGACTGGTCGGCACGGTCGAGATGCGCATCGGCGACGAGCGCATCAAGTCCGAGCGCACCACCCCCGAAGCCACCGACCTCCAGGCGCTGTTCGCCGTCATGCGCGAGCGCGGCGTCGAGGCGGTCGCCATGGAGGTCTCCAGCCACGCCCTGGTCCTCGGCCGGGTCGACGGCTGCGTCTTCGACGTCGCCGTCTTCACCAACCTCAGCCCGGAACACATGGAGTTCCACTCCGACATGGAGGACTACTTCCGGGCCAAGGCGCAGCTGTTCACGCCGAAGCGCAGCAAACTCGGCGTGGTCAACGTCGACGACGAGTACGGCCGCCGCCTCGCCCGCGAGGCCACCGTCCCCGTCGTCACCTACTCCGCCGAGGGCCACCCCGACGCCGACTGGCGTGCCGAGGACGTGACGATCGGCCAGCTCGACTCCACGTTCACGGTGCTCGGCCCGAACGGCGAGCGCATCGCCGCCAAGTCCCCGCTGCCCGGCCCGTTCAACGTGGCGAACACACTCGCCGCGCTGGTCGCCCTCGCCGTCGCCGGACTCGACCCGCAGACCGCCGCCGACGGCATCGCCGCCGTCCCCGGCGTCCCGGGCCGCCTGGAGCGGGTGGACGCCGGACAGCCCTACCTCGCGGTCGTCGACTACGCCCACAAGACCGACGCCGTCGAGTCGGTGCTGAAGGCGCTGCGCAAGGTCACCAAGGGGCGGCTGCACGTCGTCCTCGGCTGCGGTGGCGACCGGGACACCACCAAGCGCGCCCCGATGGGCGCCGCCGTGGCACGGCTCGCCGACACCGCCGTACTGACCTCCGACAACCCCCGCTCCGAGGACCCCCTCGCGATCCTCGCGACCATGCTCCAGGGCGCGGCGTCCGTGCCGGTGCACGAGCGCGGCGAGGTCGTGCTCTTCGAGGACCGCGCCGCCGCGATCGCCGCCGCCGTCGAGCGGGCCCGGCCCGGCGACACCGTGCTGGTCGCGGGCAAGGGCCACGAGCAGGGCCAGGACATCGCCGGCGTGGTCCGTCCCTTCGACGACCGCCAGGTGCTTCGCGAAGCCATCCAGAAGACCCAGGGATGAAATCCCGAAAGATCCAGGGGATGAACTTGTGATCGCCCTCTCTCTCGCCGAGATCGCAGAAGTCGTCGGCGGGCAGACGTACGACATACCGGATCCGTCGGTCCTGGTGACCGGGCCGGTCGTCCGGGACTCCCGCGAGGCGGGACCCGGCAGCCTCTTCGTCGCCTTCGTCGGTGAACGCGTGGACGGCCACGACTTCGCGCCACAGGTCGTGGCGGCGGGCGCGGCCGCCGTGCTGGGCACCCGGCCCGTCGGCGTGCCCGCGATCGTCGTGGACGACGTCCAGGCCGCGCTCGGCGCGCTCGCCCGCCACGTCGTGACGAAGCTCGGCACGACCCTCATCGGGCTCACCGGCTCGGCGGGCAAGACCAGCACCAAGGACCTCATCGCGCAGGTGCTCCGGCGCAAGGCGCCGACGGTGTTCACGCCCGGCTCGCTCAACAACGAGATCGGGCTCCCGCTGACCGCGCTCAGCGCCACCGAGGAGACCCGGTTCCTGGTCCTGGAGATGGGCGCCCGCGGCATCGGCCACATCCGCTACCTGACCGAGCTGACGCCCCCGAAGATCGGGCTGGTCCTCAACGTCGGCTCCGCCCACATCGGCGAGTTCGGCGGCCGTGAGCAGATCGCCCAGGCCAAGGGCGAGTTGGTCGAGTCCCTCCCCGAGGACGGCACCGCGGTCCTCAACGCCGACGATCCGTACGTAAGGGCCATGGCCTCCCGTACGAAGGCGAAGGTGATCCTCTTCGGCGAGGCCGACGAAGCGGACGTACGCGCCGAGAACGTGCGGTTGACGGACACCGGGCAGCCCTCCTTCACCCTTCACACACCCTCCGGGTGCAGCGACGTGACCATGCGCCTGTACGGTGAGCACCACGTGTCGAACGCGCTCGCCGCGGCCGCCGTCGCCCATGAGCTGGGCATGTCCGCGGAAGAGATCGCCACCGCGCTCTCCGAGGCGGGCTCCCTCTCCCGCTGGCGGATGGAGGTCACCGAGCGCCCGGACGGCGTGACGGTCGTCAACGACGCCTACAACGCGAACCCCGAGTCCATGAAGGCCGCTCTGCGCGCGCTGGCGGCCATGGGCAGGGGGCGCCGTACGTGGGCGGTGCTCGGCAAGATGGCCGAGCTCGGGGACGAATCGCTCGCCGAGCACGACGCGGTCGGACGGCTCGCCGTCCGGCTCAACGTCAGCAAGCTCGTCGCGGTCGGCGGCAGGGAAGCCGCCTGGCTGCAACTGGGCGCATATAACGAGGGTTCGTGGGGTGAGGAGTCGGTGCACGTGTCCGACGCACAGGCGGCGGTCGACCTGTTGCGCAGCGAGTTGCGCCCGGGGGACGTCGTACTCGTGAAGGCGTCCCGTTCGGTCGGGCTCGAGAAGGTGGCCGAGGCGCTGCTCGAGACCGGTGCCGAGGGTGAGGTTGCCGCCCGATGATGAAGCAGATCCTGTTCGCGGGAGTCATTGGCCTCTTCCTGACGCTGGTCGGCACCCCGCTGCTGATCAAGCTCCTCGCGCGCAAGGGCTACGGCCAGTACATCCGGGACGACGGCCCGCGCGAGCACGCCAGCAAACGCGGTACGCCGACCATGGGCGGTATCGCCTTCATACTGGCGACCATCGCCGCGTACTTCCTGTCGAAGGTCATCACCGGCTACCCGCCCACCTATTCGGGCCTGCTGGTACTCGGCCTGATGTTCGGCATGGGCCTGGTCGGCTTCCTCGACGACTACATCAAGATCGTCAAGCGGCGTTCGCTGGGTCTGCGGGCCAAGGCGAAGATGGCCGGCCAGCTGATCGTCGGCATCGCCTTCGCGGTGCTCTCGCTCCAGTTCGCCGACAACCGCGGCAACACCCCGGCCTCCACCAAGCTGTCGTTCATCACCGACTTCGGCTGGACCATCGGCCCGGTGCTGTTCGTGGTCTGGGCGCTGTTCATGATCCTCGCCATGTCGAACGGCGTGAACCTGACGGACGGTCTGGACGGTCTGGCCACCGGCGCGTCGGTCCTCGTCTTCGGCGCGTACACCTTCATCGGCGTCTGGCAGTTCCAGGAGTCGTGCGCCAACGCGCAGACCCTCACCAACCCCGGCGCGTGCTACGAGGTGCGCGACCCGCTCGACCTCGCGGTGGTCGCCTCCGCGCTGATGGGCGCCTGCCTCGGCTTCCTGTGGTGGAACACCTCGCCGGCCAAGATCTTCATGGGCGACACCGGTTCGCTGGCGCTCGGCGGCGTGCTCGCGGGTCTCGCGATCTGCTCCCGCACCGAGCTGCTGCTCGCCATCCTCGGCGGTCTGTTCGTCCTCATCACCATGTCGGTGGTCATCCAGGTCGGCTCGTTCCGGCTCACCGGGAAGCGAGTCTTCCGGATGGCCCCGCTCCAGCACCACTTCGAACTCAAGGGCTGGTCCGAAGTGCTCGTGGTGGTCCGTTTCTGGATCATCCAGGGCATCTGCGTGATCGTCGGACTCGGCCTCTTCTACGCGGGATGGGCAGCAGAGAAGTGACCGACTGGCAGGGAAAGCGCGTCACCGTCGCCGGGCTCGGCGTCTCCGGCGTCCCGGCGGCCAAGGTGCTGCACGGGCTCGGCGCGATCGTCACGGTCGTCAACGACGGCGACGACGAGCGGGCCCGGGCACAGGCCGCCGAGCTCGAGGCCCTGGGCGTCACCGTCCGCCTCGGCGACGGCGCGACCCTGCCCGAGGGCACCGAGCTGATCGTCACCGCGCCCGGCTGGAAGCCGGACAAGCCGCTGTTCACGGCGGCCCGCGAGGCCGGGGTGCCCATCTGGGGCGATGTCGAGCTGGCCTGGCGGCTGCGCGGCCCGGACGCGGCGCCCTGGCTCTGCGTGACCGGCACCAACGGCAAGACCACCACCGTGCAGATGCTGGCGTCCATCCTGAAGGCCGCCGGGCTGCGCACCGCCGCCGTCGGCAACATCGGCGTCTCGCTGCTGGACGCGGTGCTCGGCGACGAGCAGTACGACGTCCTCGCGGTGGAGCTGTCCAGCTACCAGCTGCACTGGGCGCCCTCCCTGCGCGCCCACTCCGCCGCCGTCCTCAACCTCGCCCCCGACCACCTCGACTGGCACGGCTCCATGGAGGCGTACGCCAAGGACAAGGGCCGTATCTACGAGGGCAATCAGGTCGCCTGCGTCTACAACGTGGCCGACAAGGCCACCGAGGACCTGGTGCGCGAGGCCGACGTCGAGGAGGGCTGCCGGGCCATCGGCTTCACGCTCGGCACACCGGCGCCGTCCCAACTCGGCGTCGTGGAGGGCATCCTGGTCGACCGTGCCTTCGTCGAGAACCGGCAGAAGAATGCCCAGGAGCTCGCCGAGGTCGCCGACATCGACCCGCCGGCCCCGCACAACATCGCCAACGCCCTTGCCGCCGCGGCCCTCGCCCGCGCCTTCGGGGTGCCCCCGCAGGCCGTACGCGACGGGCTGCGGGCCTTCCGCCCGGACGCCCACCGCATCGCGCACGTCGCCGACGTGGACGGCGTCGCGTACGTCGACGACTCCAAGGCGACCAACACGCACGCCGCGCAGGCCTCGTTGGCCGCGTACGAGTCCATCGTGTGGATCGCGGGCGGACTCGCCAAGGGAGCCACCTTCGACGAGCTGGTCGCGAGCGCGGCGAAGCGGCTGCGCGGCGTGGTGCTGATCGGCGCCGACCGCGCGCTGATCCGCGAAGCGCTCGCGCGACACGCCCCGGAAGTACCCGTCGTCGACCTCGACCGGACCGACACTGGGGCGATGCTCGCGGCTGTCCAGGAGGCCCGGCGCCTCGCCGAGCCCGGCGACACGGTGCTGCTGGCCCCGGCCTGCGCCTCCATGGACATGTTCGTCAACTACAACCAGCGCGGTGACGCGTTCGCGGCGGCGGTCCGCGAACTCGGAGCGGGCGCCTGACGGCGGGTCTCGACCACGGCGGGTGCTTCGGGACCCTTTGGAGGGACGAGTGACTCGGATGTGGCTCCAGGCGGACCGGTGCGGACCCGCCGACGGCAGGGCACCACGACGGCCCGCCCGGCCGTCCGCCCTTGACCGGCCGCAGATGCCTGCCCGGCCGTCGACGCCTGACCGGTCGCGGGTGCCTGCCCGGCCGCAGGCGTCCGCCCGGCCGTGTGCGGCTGGCCGGTCGCGGGTGTCCGTCCGGCCGTCGACGCCTGACCGGTCGCGGGTGCCTGCCTGGCCGCAGGTGTCCGTCCGGCCGTCGGCGCTTGACCGGTCGCAGGTGCCTGACCAGTCGCGGGTGTCCGCCCGGCCGTCGGTGCTTCACTGGTCGCAGATGCCTGACCGGCCGTCCGCGCCTGGCCGGTCGCAGGTGCCTGCCCGGCCGCAGGCGTCCGCCTGGCCACCGGCGCCCGCCCGACCACCGGCGCCCGCCCGGCCGCGCGGGATCCGCGCCGAGGTGGACCCCCTCGGGCGTACGGGAGCCGGCCATGCCCGGTAGCCGTACGGGCCGGCCGCCGGCGCCGCGGGCGGTGCGGCCCCCCGCCGCCCCCCGCGAGAACCCGGTCGTGCGGTACTACACGCGGGCCCGCAAAGCCTGGGACCGGCCGCTGACCGCCTACTACCTGATCCTCGGCGGCAGCATGCTGATCACCGTGCTGGGCCTGGTGATGGTCTACTCGGCCTCCCAGATCACGGCCTTGCAGATGTCGCTGCCCGGGTCCTACTTCTTCCGCAAGCAGCTGCTGGCCGCCGTGATCGGCGCCGGGCTGCTGTACGCGGCCTCCCGGATGCCGGTGAAGCTGCACCGCGCGCTCGCCTACCCGATCCTCGCCGGCGCCGTCTTCATGATGGCGCTGGTGCAGGTGCCCGGGATAGGGATGGCGGTCAACGGCAACCAGAACTGGATCTCCCTCGGCGGCTCCTTCCAGATCCAGCCCAGCGAGTTCGGCAAGCTGGCCCTGGTCCTGTGGGGCGCCGACCTGCTCGCCCGCAAACAGGACAAGAAGCTGCTGGCGCAGTGGAAGCACATGCTGGTGCCGCTCGTCCCGGTGGCGTTCATGCTGCTCGGGCTGATCATGCTCGGCGGCGACATGGGCACCGCGATCATCGTCACCGCGATCCTGTTCGGGCTGCTGTGGCTGGCGGGGGCGCCCACCCGGCTGTTCGTCGGGGTGCTGGCGGTCGCCGCGGCGATCGGCGCGATCCTGATCCAGACCAACTCCAACCGGCTGGACCGCTTCGCCTGCATCGGCGCCACCGAGATGGGCCCGGACGGCTCCTGCTGGCAGGCCGTGCACGGGATCTACGCCCTCGCGTCCGGCGGACTCTTCGGTTCCGGCCTCGGTGCGAGTGTGGAAAAATGGGGTCAACTCCCCGAAGCCCACACCGACTTCATCTTCGCCGTCACCGGTGAGGAACTGGGCCTCGCGGGGACGCTGTCGGTGCTCGCCCTCTTCGCCGCTCTAGGCTATGCGGGTATCCGCGTGGCCGGACGCACGGAGGACCCCTTCGTGAGGTATGCCGCGGGAGGCGTGACCACCTGGATCACGGCGCAGGCCGTGATCAACATGGGTGCGGTGCTCGGCCTGCTGCCGATCGCCGGTGTCCCGCTCCCGCTGTTCTCCTACGGAGGATCCGCCCTGCTGCCGACCATGTTCGCCATCGGGCTGCTGATCGCCTTCGCGCGCGACGAGCCCGCTGCGCGGGCGGCGCTTGCGATGCGGCAACCCCGCTTTGGTAGAAAGCGGGGGGCTGGGGGCTCTGCGGGGCCCCGGAGATGGAACACGATGCGACGGCGCACCTCGGCGGTGCGCTCGTCCGGAGAGCGGTGAATTTCGGTGCATGTCGTACTCGCCGGCGGGGGCACCGCGGGCCACATCGAGCCCGCGCTCGCCCTCGCGGACGCCCTGCGCAGGCAGGACCCGACCGTGGGCATCACGGCCCTGGGCACGGAGCGCGGCCTGGAGACCCGGCTGGTCCCGGAGCGGGGCTACGAGCTGGCGCTGATCCCGGCCGTACCGCTGCCCCGCAAGCCCACGCCGGAGCTGATCACCGTCCCGGGCCGGCTGCGCGGCACCATCAAGGCGGCCGAGCAGATCCTGGAGCGCACCAAGGCGGACGTCGTGGTCGGCTTCGGCGGCTACGTCGCCCTGCCCGGCTACCTCGCGGCCAAGCGGCTCGGCGTGCCGATCGTCATCCACGAGGCCAACGCCCGCCCGGGCCTCGCCAACAAGATCGGTTCGCGGTACGCCGCGCAGGTCGCCGTCGCCACCCCGGACAGCAAGCTGCGCAACGCGCGCTACATCGGCATCCCCCTGCGCCACTCCATCGCCACCCTCGACCGGGCCGCCGCCCGGCCCGAGGCCCGCGCGATGTTCGGGCTCGACCCGAACCTGCCGACCCTGCTCGTCTCCGGCGGCTCGCAGGGCGCCCGGCGCCTCAACGAGGTCGTCCAGCAGGTCGCGCCCTGGCTCCAGCAGGCCGGCATCCAGATCCTGCACGCGGTCGGCCCGAAGAACGAACTGCCGCAGGTGCACCAGATGCCGGGGATGCCCCCCTACATCCCGGTAAGTTACCTGGACCGGATGGACCTCGCGTACGCCGCGGCCGACATGATGCTCTGCCGCGCGGGCGCGATGACCGTCGCCGAACTCTCCGCCGTCGGACTCCCGGCCGCCTACGTCCCGCTGCCCATCGGCAACGGCGAGCAGCGGCTGAACGCCCAGCCGGTGGTCAAGGCCGGCGGCGGGCTGCTGGTCGACGACGCGGAACTCACCCCCGAGTGGGTGCAGCAGAACGTCCTGCCCGTGCTCGCCGACCCGCACCGGCTGTACGAGATGTCCCGCTCCGCCGCCGAGTTCGGCCGCCGGGACGCCGACCAGCTGCTGGTCGGCATGGTGTACGAGGCGATCGCCGCCCACCGTGCACACCACTAGGAACACGTCGATGTGAGCGGAAGGCAGGGAGCGTGGCCGGACCCACCACCGCCGAGCGCGGTGCACGCCAGCAGGAGACGTCCGGCCCGCCCCTCGCCCGGCGGCCGCGGCTGCCCGGGCTCCGCACGATCGTCGTCCTGGCCGTCGCCCTGGCGCTGCTCGGCGCGGGCGGCGGCTGGGTGCTGTACGGCTCGCAGTGGCTGCGCCTGGAGCGTGTCTCCGTCTCCGGTACCCGGGTGCTCACCCCGGCACAGGTGCGGGAGGCGGCCGACGCCCCCGTCGGGGCTCCGCTGGTGTCCGTCGACACCGAGGCCATGGAGAACCGCCTGCGCCGGAAATTGCCCCGAATTGACACCGTTGATGTGGTCCGTTCCTGGCCGCACGGAATCGGGCTGAAAGTAACCGAGCGCACCCCGGTTCTGCTGGTGAAAAAGGGCCGGAAGTACGTGGAAGTGGACGACGAAGGTGTCCGTTTCGCCACGGTTTCCAACGCCCCGAAAGGCGTTCCTCTTCTGGAATTGAGGCCGTCCCGGTCCCGTTCCGCGGCGGCCAGCCTGCGCCGCTTCGGCGAGGGACGCCTGGTGCGGGAGGCGGTGCGGGTGGCCGGCGCCCTGCCGGAGGCGGTCGCGCACCGCACCCGGGCGGTCAAGGTCCGTTCCTACGACGACATCTCGCTGAAGTTGAAGGACGGCCGCACCGTGGCCTGGGGGAGCGGCGAGAAGGGGGCCGCCAAGGCCCGTACCCTCACCGCTCTGCTGAAAGCGGCCCCCCATGCGCGGCACTTCGACGTGAGCGTCCCCACCGCCCCCGCGTCATCGGGGAGTTGACGCACATCCGCGCAGGCCAGCACCCTGGTTGGGCACCGCTACGGCTGATCACATAGGGTGAAAAGAAAAACGGGAGGTTCGGCGTGTTCGTTGAACGTGCGCCACTTGTCGACTTAGTGTCCTGTTCAGAAGACTCCAGGGAACAGACACACTGGTAACCCTAAACTTCAACGTTAGGGTTCGGGTCGGCGATACGGACCGTCCCATTCGGCATCAGTCGTCGGATCACGGGGGCGCAGCGCCCAGGTGACACGACGACACGTAACTCGAGGCGAGAGGCCTTCGACGTGGCAGCACCGCAGAACTACCTCGCAGTCATCAAAGTCATCGGTGTCGGCGGCGGTGGTGTCAATGCCATCAACCGGATGATCGAGGTCGGTCTCAAGGGCGTCGAGTTCATCGCCATCAACACCGACGCGCAAGCTCTGTTGATGAGCGACGCCGACGTCAAGCTGGACGTCGGCCGTGAACTCACCCGCGGACTCGGCGCCGGAGCCAACCCGGCCGTCGGCCGCAAGGCCGCCGAGGACCACCGCGAGGAGATCGAGGAGGTCCTCAAGGGGGCCGACATGGTCTTCGTGACGGCCGGTGAAGGCGGCGGCACCGGCACCGGCGGCGCGCCCGTCGTGGCCAACATCGCACGCTCCCTCGGCGCGCTCACCATCGGCGTGGTCACGCGCCCGTTCACCTTCGAGGGACGGCGCCGCGCGAACCAGGCCGAGGACGGCATCGCCGAGCTGCGCGAAGAGGTCGACACCCTCATCGTCATCCCGAACGACCGGCTGCTGTCCATCTCGGACCGCCAGGTCTCGGTCCTCGACGCCTTCAAGTCGGCGGACCAGGTCCTGCTCTCCGGCGTTCAGGGCATCACCGACCTGATCACCACCCCCGGCCTGATCAACCTGGACTTCGCCGACGTCAAGTCGGTCATGTCCGAGGCCGGTTCGGCCCTCATGGGCATCGGCTCGGCCCGCGGCGACGACCGCGCGGTGGCCGCGGCCGAGATGGCGATCTCCTCGCCGCTGCTGGAGGCGTCCATCGACGGCGCCCGGGGCGTGCTGCTCTCCATCTCCGGCGGCTCCGACCTCGGCCTGTTCGAGATCAACGAGGCCGCCCAGCTGGTCAGCGAGGCCGCCCACCCCGAGGCCAACATCATCTTCGGCGCGGTCATCGACGACGCCCTCGGCGACGAGGTGCGGGTCACCGTGATCGCGGCCGGTTTCGACGGCGGCCAGCCGCCGGCCCGCCGGGACAACGTCCTCGGCTCGGCCTCCTCCACCCCGGCCCGCCGTGAGGAGCCCGCTCCGCCGGTACGGCAGCCGGAGAGCCGCCCGTCCTTCGGCTCGCTCGGCAGCGTCACGCCGAAGGAGGAGCCGGAGCCCGCGCCGGAGCCGGTGAACGACATCCCGGTCGCCCCGCCGGTCACCCCGGCGCCCCGCACCTACACGGACAGCGCGGCCGAGGAGCTGGACGTCCCGGACTTCCTGAAGTGATAGGACAGCGCGAGAGCGTGAGCGGCGCGCACTTCGCCTTCACCGACCGGTGGGGCGGGGTGAGCGCCGCTCCGTATGAGGAGCTCAACCTCGGCGGCGCGGTCGGCGACGACCCGGCCGCCGTGACGGCCAACCGGGAGCTGGCGGCGAAGACGCTGGGCCTCGACCCCGCCCGGGTGGTCTGGATGAACCAGGTGCACGGCAATGACGTGGCGGTGGTCGACGGGTCGTGGGGCTCCGCCGCCGAGATCCCCTCGGTGGACGCGGTGGTCACCGCCCGCCGGGGGCTCGCCCTCGCCGTGCTCACCGCCGACTGCACGCCCGTGCTGCTGGCCGACCCGGTCGCCGGCGTGGCGGCCGCCGCCCACGCGGGCCGGCCCGGGATGGTCGCGGGGGTCGTCCCCGCCGCCGTCCGGGCCATGACCGAACTCGGCGCCGAGCCGTCCCGGATCGTCGCCCGCACCGGACCCGCCGTCTGCGGCCGGTGCTACGAGGTGCCGGAGGCGATGCGCGCCGAGGTGGCCGCCGTCGAACCGGCGGCGTACGCCGTGACGAGCTGGGGCACCGCGGCGGTCGACGTGACCGCGGGGGTGCACGCGCAGCTCGACCGGCTCGGGGTGTGCGACCGGGCGCAGTCGCCGGTGTGCACGCTCGAGTCGCACGACCACTTCTCCTACCGCCGCGACCGCACCACCGGTCGGCTGGCGGGCTATGTCTGGCTGGACTGATGGGGCATGACGGACCGTAGGGACGAACTCGCCGGAAATCTGGCGCGGGTCGAGGAGCGCATCGCCGCGGCCTGCGCGGCGGCGGGACGCAAGCGTGAAGAGGTGACCCTGATCGTGGTCACCAAGACCTATCCCGCCGACGATGTGCGGATCCTGTCGGAACTCGGTGTGCGCCATGTCGCCGAGAACCGTGACCAGGACGCGGCGCCCAAGGCCGCCGCCTGCTCGGATCTGCCCCTTTCCTGGCACTTCGTCGGCCAGTTGCAGACCAATAAGGTCCGTTCCGTGGTCGGTTACGCGGATGTGGTGCAGTCCGTCGACCGCGCCCGGCTGGTGACGACCCTCTCCAAGGAGGCCGTACGCGCCGAGCGGGAGATCGGCTGCCTCATCCAGGTCGCCTTCGATGCGGGGGCGAGCGGCCGGGGCGAACGGGGCGGCGTGGCGCCCGAGGGCGTCGAGGAGTTGGCGGAGCTGATCGCGGACTCCCCAGGGCTGCGGCTGGCCGGGCTGATGACGGTCGCACCTCTGACCGGTGAGTACGCCGGTCGCCAACAGGCGGTGTTCGAGCGGTTGATGGATTTGTCCACCGACCTGCGCCGAGCCCATCCGGCTGCGAACATGGTCTCGGCAGGGATGAGCGCGGACCTCGAACAGGCCGTGGCCGCCGGAGCGACACATGTACGCGTCGGCACCGCGGTACTCGGAGTCCGCCCCAGGCTCGGGTAACGTCGCCAAGAAGTCGGACCACAGCAGAAAATATGGTCATTACCGTCGAAGGGCGGGCATAACGACCTCGTGGATCGCAGGGACTTGGCAGTCGTCAGCCGATCCACCACAGAGCGGAGGACTCAGAGCATGGCCGGCGCGATGCGCAAGATGGCGGTCTACCTCGGCCTCGTGGAGGACGATGGGTACGACGGCCGGGGATTCGACCCCGACGACGACTTCGAGCCCGAACTGGACCCGGAGCCCGAACGGGATCACCGACGGCACGAGCCGTCCCACCAGTCGCATGGTTCACATCAGCCTCAAAGGGAAGAATCGGTGCGAGTGGTGCATCCACCCGCGCCTCGCGAGCCGGTGGCGCACTCCGCTTCGCTACCCGCGGAATCGAGCCGCCCGGCGCGCATCGCGCCCGTGGCATCCATCACACAAGAACGCGCAAGTCTGGAGAAGAACGCACCGGTGATCATGCCCAAGGTCGTGTCGGAACGAGAGCCTTACCGGATCACCACGCTTCACCCGCGGACCTACAACGAGGCCCGTACTATCGGGGAACACTTCCGTGAGGGCACCCCGGTGATCATGAATCTGACTGAGATGGACGACACAGACGCGAAGCGACTTGTCGACTTTGCGGCCGGTTTGGTGTTTGGTCTTCACGGCAGCATCGAGCGGGTGACGCAGAAGGTGTTCCTGTTGTCGCCTGCTAACGTCGATGTCACGGCGGAGGACAAGGCCCGCATCGCAGAGGGCGGGTTCTTCAACCAGAGCTGAGACGCACGACCGGAAAAAGCGGTACAAAGCAGTACCCACACAGCACGGGAAACAGGGGAGAGGGAAGCACGGGCATGAGCGTGGTCCTGGATGTCATCTACATCGCGCTGATGTGCTTCCTCATCGTGCTCATCTTCCGGTTGGTCATGGACTACGTCTTCCAGTTCGCCCGCTCGTGGCAACCCGGCAAGGCGATGGTGGTCGTTCTGGAGGCCACCTACACTGTCACTGATCCACCGCTCAAGCTTCTGCGGCGGTTCATTCCGCCGCTGCGTCTCGGGGGCGTGGCGCTCGACCTGTCCTTCTTCGTACTGATGATCATCGTCTACATCCTGATCTCGATCGTGAGCCGGCTGTGAGCGATGTGACCTACCGTCTTGCCGAATGCCGACGACTACGTTGAGGTGAAGAGATGCCGTTGACCCCCGAGGACGTGCGGAACAAGCAGTTCACGACCGTCCGCCTCCGAGAAGGCTATGACGAGGACGAGGTCGATGCCTTCCTCGACGAGGTCGAAGCCGAACTGACCCGTCTGCTCCGCGAGAACGAGGATCTGCGCGCGAAGCTGGCCGCGGCCACCCGCGCCGCCGCGCAGAACCAGCAGAACATGCGCAAGCCGCAGGAGCAGCAGGACCAGCAGCAGCCTCCGCAGGGCATGCCGCAGCAGGGCATGCGAGGTCCCGGCGCTCCGGTGCCCGCCGGCATATCGGGCCCGCCGCAGCAGCAGATGGGCGGCCCCATGGGTGGCCCGCCCCAGCTGCCGAGCGGTGCCCCGCAGCTGCCCGCCGGCCCCGGCGGTCAGGGTCCGCAGGGTCCCGGCCCGATGGGTCAGGGTCCGATGGGCCAGGGTGGCCCGATGCAGGGCCAGATGGGCCCGGGTCCGATGGGCGGCCCCATGGGCGGTCCGATGGGCGGCCCCGGTCAGGGCCCCGGTGGCGACAGCGCCGCCCGTGTTCTGTCGCTGGCCCAGCAGACCGCCGACCAGGCGATCGCCGAGGCCCGTTCCGAGGCCAACAAGATCGTCGGCGAGGCCCGTTCGCGCGCCGAGGGTCTGGAGCGTGACGCCCGTGCCAAGGCCGACGCCCTGGAGCGGGACGCGCAGGAGAAGCACCGTGTCGCGATGGGCTCCCTGGAGTCCGCCCGCGCCACGCTGGAGCGCAAGGTCGAGGACCTGCGCGGCTTTGAGCGCGAGTACCGCACGCGCCTGAAGTCGTACCTGGAGTCGCAGCTGCGCCAGCTGGAGACCCAGGCCGACGACTCGCTGGCCCCGCCGCGCACCCCGGCGACCGCGTCCCTCCCGCCGTCCCCGGCGCCCTCGATGGCTCCGGCCGGCGCGAGCGCCCCGTCGTACGGCGGCAACCAGTCGATGGGTGGCGCGCCCAGCCCGTCCGCTCCGTCCTACGGCGGTCAGCAGCAGATGTCCCCGGCCATGACCCAGCCGATGGCTCCGGTCCGGCCGCAGGGTCCGTCGCCGATGGGCCAGGCTCCCTCGCCGATGCGTGGGTTCCTGATCGACGAGGACGACAACTGACAGTGCGTGGTACGGCGTAGCCGTCGGCAGCGTTCAGGGCGGGGCCCCGGATTCCGATCCGGGGCCCCGCCCTTTCGTCCGCCCGTCTGTCCGCCCTTTTGGGTGAGGTCCCCGGGTTGCCATGGGGTGCTCGGGGTCGCGTAGGGTGCTCGGGGGCGCGTAGCGCAGAGGCAGGCGCACCTCGATGGCATCGAGGGGACGCCGGTTCGAATCCGGCCCGCCCCACTCGCTCGTCGCCCTTCCGTGATCTGTGACGACGTGCGACGCGGAAGGCCCGGCTCCCTCACGGGAACCGGGCCTTCTGTGTGTGTGCCCTACGCCTTGCGCAGGCGGAAGGTGAGGGACAGGCCCTCGTCGGTGAACGGCTCGCCGTAGCCGGAGTCGTCCGCCTCGCCCTGGGCGAAGTCGGTGGCCAGCACCTCGTCCGCGATCAGCGCGGAGTGCTCGGTGAGGGCCGCGACCACCGCCGGGTCGGTGGCCGTCCAGCGCAGCGCGATCCGGTCGGCCACGTCGAGGCCGCTGTTCTTGCGGGCCTCCTGGATCAGCCGGATCGCGTCACGGGCGAGACCCGCCTGGCGCAGCTCCTCGGTGATCTCCAGGTCGAGGGCGACCGTGGCACCCGCGTCGGATGCCACCGACCAGCCCTCGCGCGGGGTCTCGGTGATGATGACCTCGTCGGGGGCGAGGGTGATCGTCTCGCCGTCGACCTCCACGGACGCGTTGCCCTCGCGCAGCGCCAGCGACAGCGCCGCCGCGTCGGCGTTCGCGATCGCCTTGGCCACGTCCTGGACCCGCTTGCCGAACCGCTTGCCCAGCGCGCGGAAGTTGGCCTTGGCCGTGGTGTCGACCAGGGAGCCGCCGACCTCGCTCAGCGACGCCAGCGACTCGACGTTCAGCTCCTCGGTGATCTGGGTGTGCAGCTCGGGGTCCAGCGCCTCGAAGCCGGTCGCCGCGATCAGCGCGCGCTTGAGCGGCTGACGGGTCTTGACGCCGGACTCCGCCCGGGTGGCACGGCCCAGCTCCACCAGGCGACGCACCAGCACCATCTGCCGCGACAGTTCCGGGTCGATGGCGCCGAGGTCGGCCTCCGGCCAGGACGCCAGGTGCACCGACTCCGGCGCGCCCCGGGTGACCGGGACGACCAGGTCCTGCCAGACCCGCTCGGTGATGAACGGGGTCAGCGGGGCCATCAGCTTGGTGACCGTCTCGACGACCTCGTGCAGGGTGCGCAGCGCCGCCTTGTCGCCCTGCCAGAAGCGGCGGCGCGAGCGGCGGACGTACCAGTTGGACAGGTCGTCGACGAACGCGGACAGCAGCTTGCCGGCGCGCTGGGTGTCGTACGCCTCCAGCGCCTGGGTCACCTGGTCGGTGAGCGCGTGGAGTTCGCTGAGCAGCCAGCGGTCCAGCAGCGGGCGGTCGGCCGGGGCCGGGTCGGCCTCGGAGGGCGCCCAGTTCGACGTACGCGCGTACAGGGCCTGGAAGGCGACCGTGTTCCAGTAGGTGAGGAGCGTCTTGCGCACCACCTCCTGGATCGTGCCGTGGCCCACCCGGCGGGCCGCCCACGGGGAGCCGCCGGCCGCCATGAACCAGCGGACCGCGTCCGCGCCGTGCTGGTCCATGAGCGGGATCGGCTGGAGGATGTTGCCCAGGTGCTTGGACATCTTCCGGCCGTCCTCGGCGAGGATGTGACCGAGGCAGACGACGTTCTCGTACGACGACTTGTCGAAGACGAGGGTGCCGACCGCCATCAGCGTGTAGAACCAGCCGCGGGTCTGGTCGATGGCCTCGGAGATGAACTGCGCCGGGTACCGGCTCTCGAACAGCTCCTTGTTCTTGTACGGGTAGCCCCACTGCGCGAACGGCATCGAGCCCGAGTCGTACCAGGCGTCGATGACCTCCGGCACGCGCACCGCGTCGAGGGAGCAGCCCTCGTGGGTGCAGGTGAAGGTGACGTCGTCGATGAACGGGCGGTGCGGGTCGAGGCCGGACTGGTCGGTGCCGGTCAGCTCGGTCAGCTCCGCGCGGGAGCCGACGCAGGTGAGGTGGCCCTCCTCGCAGCGCCAGATCGGCAGCGGGGTGCCCCAGTAGCGGTTGCGGGACAGCGCCCAGTCGATGTTGTTGTTCAGCCAGTCGCCGAAGCGGCCGTGCTTGACGGTGTCCGGGAACCAGTTGGTCTTCTCGTTCTCCTGGAGCAGGCGGTCCTTGACGGCCGTCGTGCGGATGTACCAGGAGGGCTGCGCGTAGTACAGCAGCGCGGTGTGGCAGCGCCAGCAGTGCGGGTAGCTGTGCTCGTACGGCAGGTGCTTGAAGAGCAGGCCTCGCTTGTTCAGGTCCTCGGTGAGGTTCTCGTCGGCCTTCTTGAAGAAGATGCCGCCGACCAGGGGGAGGCCTTCCTCGAAGGTGCCGTCCTGGCGGACCGGGTTCACCAGCGGCAGGCCGTAGGCGCGGCAGACCTTGAGGTCGTCCTCACCGAAGGCGGGTGACTGGTGGACCAGACCCGTGCCGTCCTCGGTGGTGACGTAGTCGGCGTTGACCACGAAGTGGGCCTCGGCCGGGAACTCGACCAGCTCGAACGGGCGCTGGTAGCTCCAGCGCTCCATCTCGGCGCCGGTGAAGGTCTGGCCGGTGGTCTCCCAGCCCTCGCCGAGGGCCTTGGCGACCAGCGGCTCGGCGACGACCAGCTTCTCCTCGCCGTTCGTCGCGACGACGTAGGTGACCTCGGGGTGGGCGGCCACGGCGGTGTTGGAGACCAGGGTCCACGGGGTGGTCGTCCAGACCAGGAGCGCGGCCTCGCCGGCCAGCGGGCCGGAGGTCAGCGGGAAGCGGACGTAGACGGACGGGTCGACGACCGTCTCGTAGCCCTGCGCCAGCTCGTGGTCGGACAGGCCGGTGCCGCAGCGGGGGCACCAGGGCGCCACGCGGTGGTCCTGGACCAGCAGGCCCTTGTTGAAGATCTCCTTCAGCGACCACCAGACGGACTCGATGTACTCCGGGTCCATCGTGCGGTAGGCGTCGTCGAGGTCGACCCAGTAGCCCATGCGGGTCGTCAGCTCGGCGAAGGCGTCGGTGTGGCGGGTCACGGACTCGCGGCACTTGGCGTTGAACTCGGCGATGCCGTACGCCTCGATGTCCTGCTTGCCGGAGAAGCCCAGCTCCTTCTCGACGGCCAGCTCGACCGGCAGGCCGTGGCAGTCCCAGCCCGCCTTGCGGGCCACGTGGTAGCCGCGCATGGTGCGGAAGCGGGGGAAGACGTCCTTGAAGACGCGCGCCTCGATGTGGTGGGCACCGGGCATGCCGTTGGCGGTGGGCGGACCCTCGTAGAACACCCATTCGGGGCGGCCCTGGGACTGCTCCAGGCTCTTGGCAAAGATCTTCTGCTCGCGCCAGAAGTCGAGCACGGCGTGCTCGAGCGCGGGCAGGTCGACCTGGGCGGGCACCTGGCGGTACGTCGGCGCTGTCGTCATCAGCGATCTTCCTCCGGCGGACTTGCTGCCTTCCGTCGGAGGGACGAGAGCTACGTCATTCCTACGCCGCCTTCGGCGCGCTCCCGCGGTACCACCCTCCTTGGCTCTCCGGCGCAGGTCGTGCGTCGGTGAGCCCCCTCATTGGGGTCGCGAAGCCGGTTCTACTCACCGCTGCGGCTGGGCTGCGGCTTTCTTCCGGCGGCTCCGGGGTGATCTTCACGTCGCGCTTGCCCCCGGGCTCCCACCGTCCCCGGGTCGCTCTGGGCTGCGTACGCCGCTACTCGTCCCCATCCACGCTTCTCGCTCCGCCCAGTGTACGGCGCCCCACGGACAGCGGCCGACCGGTTTTGCGGCGGGCGGGGCGCGGCGCCGGGGATGACCCGAATGGTCACGTGCGCGGGCCGGGATCCGGGGAAGTCGGGCTGGGCGGCATACCCGGCCGGGAGCTGGGCACAACGCATTCATGCCGGTCGCGCGGGGGGCGTGGGGCGGGCGAATCGGGCGGCGTGCCCCGTTGCCGCGGGACTCGAGTCGATTTATCGTCCCAGCACGATTTGCGAGCAAGATCACAATATGTGAAGGGGCCGCGGCCATGGCGAAGAAGACCGCCGTACAGCAGTCGGCGTCCGGCAGCCCCACAGGCGCCAGTGCCTCCGCCGGTGCGGCCAAGGACGTGAGCGGGAAGAAGAGCACCCGGGGAGCGGCGGCGGTCGCGAAACGCGCGGTGAACGCCGTGAAGCGGGTGCGGGGGGACGCCGCGAAGGCGGACGCGGGGGCACCCGCGGGGAAGGCGCCCGGGAAGAACGCGGCAGGGAAGAACGCGGTCGCCAAGAAGGCGGCCGTGAAGAAGGTGGCCGCGAAGAAGACGGTGGGGGAGACGGCGGCCGTGGAGGAGACGGCCGTGAGGACCGCGGCGAAGAAGACGGCCGGGAAGGCTGCGGGGGCCAGGAAGGCAGCGGTGGCGAAGGAGGCCCCGGCGGCGAAGAAGGTGTCGGCGGTGGCGAAGGAGGCCCCGGCGGCGAAGAAGGTGTCGGCGGCGGCGAGGGAGGCCCCGGCGAAGAAGGCCACCGCGAAGAAGGCGGTGGCGAAGAAGGCGGTCCCGGAGGCGGCGAAGAAGGTGTCCGGGAAGAAAGCGGCGGCCAAGAAGACGGTGGCAAAGGAGGCACCTGCCAAGAAGGTGCCTGCCGAGACGGTGGGGACCAGGAAGACCGCTGCCGAGAAGGCCGTTCCCGAGGGCACGGCAGCCAAGAAGGCAGCAGCCGAGAAGGCAGCGGCCAAGAAGACGGTGGCCAAGAAGACGGCGGCCAAGAAGACGGCGGCCAACAAGGCCGCGGCCACGAAAACGGCCGCCAAGAAGACAGCGGCCAAGAAGACGGCCGCCAAGAAGGCGCCGGTGAAGAAGGCGGTGGCCGAGAAGCCGTTCTCCGAGGGCGCGGTGGCCGAGAAGCCCCTGCCCGAGGACGCGGTGGCCGAGAAGCCGCCCCCCGAGGAGGCGGTCGACGAGAAGGCCCCAGCCGAGAAGGCCGCCCCCGACAGGGCCCGGGCCGAGAAGGCGACGGCGAAGAAGGTGGCGGCCGCGGAACCGCCCCCCGAAGAGGCCGCAGCCGAAGCGGTGGGGGAGGGGCCGCGCGGGGAGGCGGGTGCCGCCGGGGAGACCGGTGGTGTGGAGGGTCCCGGTGGAGGCGGGGCCGGGAAGAGTACGGCGAAGAAGGCGGGCGCGGCGAAGGCCGCGAAGCAGACGGGAGCCACGACGGTGGTTGCGAAGAAGACTCCTGGCACGGCCCCGGCGGCCCAGACCGCCGTCCCCAAGGCACGCGTCGCCGCGGCGGAACCCGGCGACCTGGCGGTACGCCCGGGTGAGGACCCCTGGACCCCGGAGGAGGTCGAGGAGGCCCGCGCGGAGCTGTCGGGCGAGATGGAGCGGCTGAGGACCGAGATCGCCTCCTCGGAGGCGTCCCTGGTGGGCCTGATGCGGGACTCCGGGGACGGCGCGGGCCACGACGAGGCGGACACCGGGAGTAAGAACATCACGCGCGAGCACGAACTGGCGCTCGCCGCCAACGCGCGCGAGATGCTGACCCAGACGGAGCGCGCCCTGCAGCGCCTCGACGCGGGTACCTACGGCCTGTGCGAGAACTGCGGCAATCCGATCGGCAAGGCGAGGATGCAGGCCTTCCCGCGGGCCACCCTCTGCGTGGAGTGCAAGCAGAAGCAGGAACGCCGGTACTGATCGGCACGGAAGGCGTGCCGTACCCTCGTCCTCAGTCAGGTACCTAGGTCGAGGGACTCACGTGGCAGAGGCGGAGCGCATCATCGGTACGCCGGACAACCCGGACGCGGCGCGGGGCGAGGAGCCGGAGCGGCCGGGCGTCGACGAGAGCGGCGCCGGCGGGACGGGCGAGCGCGTCACCGGTGAGGACGTCACCGGCGGCGCCGGCACCGGAGCCGAGCCGGGGGCCGCTCCCGCGCGGCCCCGCGGCAAGCGGCGGATCGCGGTGCTGTTCGCGGTCGCCGCCGTCGCGTACGTCCTCGACCTGGTCAGCAAGATAATCGTGGTCGAGAAGCTGGAGCACCAGGAGCCGATCGAGATCATCGGCGACTGGCTGCGGTTCGAGGCGATCCGCAACGCGGGCGCGGCCTTCGGCTTCGGCGAGGCCTTCACCGTGATCTTCACGGTGATCGCGGCGGCCGTGATCGTGGTCATCGCCCGCCTCGCCCGCAAGCTCTACAGCCTGCCCTGGGCGATCGCGCTCGGCCTGCTGCTGGGCGGTGCGCTCGGCAACCTCACCGACCGGATCTTCCGCTCGCCAGGCGTCTTCGAGGGCGCGGTGGTGGACTTCATCGCGCCCAAGCACTTCGCCGTGTTCAACCTCGCCGACTCGGCGATCGTGTGCGGCGGCATCCTGATCGTGCTGCTGTCCTTCAAGGGCCTCGACCCGGACGGAACCGTCCACAAGGACTAGGGCTCCCGAGGGCGCGCGGTCGGGACTGTCTCACCCGTCCGGCATACTCGACGGGTGAGCACGATTCCCGAGATCCGTACCCTGCCCGTGCCCGACGGCCTGGAGGGCGAGCGCGTCGACGCCGCCATCTCCCGCATGTTCGGCTTCTCCCGTACGAAGGCCGCGGAGCTGGCCGCGGCGGGCAAGGTGCTGGTCGACGGCGCGGTGGTCGGCAAGTCCGAGCGGGTGCGCGGCGGCGCCTGGCTGGAGGTCGAGATGCCGCAGGCCGCCGCGCCCGTGCAGGTGGTGGCTGAGCCGGTCGAGGGCATGGAGATCGTGCACGACGACGATGACGTGGTCGTCATCGTCAAGCCGGTCGGTGTCGCCGCCCACCCGAGCCCCGGCTGGACCGGCCCGACCGTCATCGGCGGGCTCGCCGCCGCCGGGTACCGGATCTCGACGTCCGGCGCCGCCGAGCGCCAGGGCATCGTGCACCGCCTCGACGTCGGCACCTCGGGCCTGATGGTGGTGGCGAAGTCGGAGTACGCGTACACGTCGCTGAAGCGCCAGTTCAAGGAGCGCACGGTCGACAAGCGGTACCACACGCTGGTGCAGGGCCACCCGGACCCGACCAGCGGCACCATCGACGCCCCGATCGGCCGCCACCCGAACCACGACTACAAGTGGGCGGTCACCGCCGAGGGCAAGCCCTCCGTCACGCACTACGACCTCATCGAGGCCTTCCGCGCGGCGTCCCTGCTGGACGTCAAGCTGGAGACCGGCCGCACCCACCAGATCCGCGTGCACATGTCCGCGCACCGCCACCCCTGCGTCGGCGACCTGACCTACGGCGCCGACCCGACGCTGGCCAAGCGGTTGCACCTGACCCGGCAGTGGCTGCACGCCGTCCGCCTGGGCTTCGAGCACCCGGGCAGCGGCGAGTGGGTCGAGTTCGCCTGCGACTACCCCGAGGACCTGCAGCGGGCGCTGGACCAGGTCCGGGAGGAGACCTACGGATGACCCCGCCCACCCCGTCGGCCCCCGCCGGCCCGCCGTCGTACGTCGTCCGTGTCGCCGAGGAGCCCGCCGACCGCGAGGCGTGCTTCGCGGTGCGCAAGGAGGTCTTCGTCGCCGAGCAGGGCGTACCGGAGGACGTGGAGTACGACGCGTACGACGCCGTCGCGCTGCATGTGCTGGCCGTGCGGGAGGACGGGGTGGCGCTGGGCACCGGGCGGCTGCTGTACGGCGAGACCGCCGCGGAGCGCACCGGCGGCGACCCGTCCGTGGGCGCCCTGGGACGGCTGGCGGTGCTGCGGGACGCGCGCGGGCTGGGCGTCGGCGTGGCACTGGTCCGGGCGATCGAGGACGCGGCCCGCGCGCGGGGCCTCGCGGCGGTGGACCTGCACGCGCAGACGCACGCGCTGGGCTTCTACGAGCGGCTGGGGTACGAGGCGTACGGCCCGGAGTACCTGGAGGCCGGGATTCCGCACCAGGCGATGCGGCGCGCCCTCTAGCGACGGCGGGCCCCGCGGCGGCGGCGGGCGCGTGGCAGGCTGGAGCGGGGGGCGTTGATCGTCTAGACCGTCGGAGCGCTGACCGTGGATCAGTTGGCCCTGTTGTTCGTGCTGTTGCTCGGGGCCGTGGTGAGCGTCCCGGCCGGGGACCGGCTGAGGCTGCCCGCACCGGTGCTGATGACCCTCCTCGGGATCGTGCTGGCGCTGCTCGACTTCGTGCCGAACGTCGACATCCCGCCCGAGCTGATCCTTCCGCTGCTGCTGCCACCGCTGCTCTACGCGGCCGTACGGCGCACCTCCTGGCGGCAGTTCGCGGCGAACAAGCGGCCGATCTTCCTGCTCGCCGTGGCGCTGGTGTTCGTCACCATGCTCTGTGTGGGCGCCGTCGCCCACGCCATCGTGCCGGGGCTGCCGATCGCCGCCGCCCTGGCGCTCGGGGCGCTGGTCGCCCCACCCGACCCGGTCGCCGCGACCGCCGTCGCCGGGCAGCTGGGGCTGCCGCGCCGGCTGGTGTCGATCCTGGAGGGCGAGGGGCTGTTCAACGACGTGACGGCCATCGTGCTCTACCACGTGGCGATCACCGCCGTGGTCAGCGGCACCTTCTCGCCGTGGGAGGCCGGGCTCGACCTGGTGCTGTCCGCCGTCGTCGCGGTCGCGGCGGGGCTCGTGCTCGGCTGGGGCGCGAACCGGCTCATGGACCTGCTGGGCGACCCCACCCTGCAGATCGGGCTGACCCTGCTGGTGCCGTACGCCGCCTACGTACTGGCCGAGGAACTGCACGGCTCCGGGGTACTCGCCGTGCTCACCGCCGCGCTGTTCCTCGCCGAGTACGCCACCGACGCCGACGACGTGATGACCCGGCTCGCCGGGCACACCTTCTGGGACGTCGTCGACACCCTCGTCACCGGGGTCGCCTTCGGGCTGATCGGCCTGGAGCTGCACAACGCGATCCGCACCGCCTCCGGGCGCTGGGGCGAGATGCTGGGCTGGGCGGCGGCGATCGCGGGGGTCGTGATCCTCGTCCGGCTGCTGTGGCTCCTCCCCGCGACCTGGCTCACCAAACGGCTGCACGCGCGGCGCGACTACGAGGACATCCCGATGAGCTGGCGGGAGACCGTCGTCATGTGGTGGTCCGGGATGCGGGGCGTGGCCTCCGTGGCGCTGGCGCTCGCCATCCCGCTGAAGACCGACGACGGATCGCCGTTTCCCGACCGCGACGAGATCGTGTTCATCGCGTTCGGCGTGATCATGGCGACGCTGGTGCTCCAGGGGCTGACGCTGCCCTGGCTGGTGCGACGGCTCGGTGTCCAGGCCGACACCGGGCGGGAGAAGGAGCTGGAGAAGGCGCTGGCCGTACGCGCGGCGAAGGCGGCCAAGCGGCGGCTGCGGGAGATCGAGCAGGTCGAGGAGCTCCCCGAGGAGCTGTCCGAGCGGATGCTGCGGCGGGCCTTCGAGATCGGTGTGCGGATCAGCCCCGACCTCGGCGAGGAGGAGCGGATGGAGGCGCACGCCCAGCGCGCGCAGCGGATGCGGCGGGTGCGGCGCATCGAGGGGGAGATGCTGAGCGCCGCCAGGCACGAGGTCCTGGCGGCGCGCAGCGAACCGGGATCGGATCCCGAGGTGGTGGACCGGGTGCTGCGCCAGCTGGACGTGCGCAGCCTGCGCTGAACCGGGCGCTCAGCCGCTCCGGTCCGCGCGGGGTGTCTCCACCGCGCGGCGGTTCGGTGCCCCGTCGGGGGAGGTGCGGGCGCCCGGCAGCCGGCCCGGCGGCGGATACGCGTCCGCCGTGTTGACCCGGGGCAGGGCGTACGGGTGCTCGCGGACCAGCCAGTCGATCATCCGCTCGCGGACCGTGACCCGGACCGTCCAGACGTCGTCGGCGTCCTTCGCGGTCATCAGTGCCCGTACCTCCATGGTGTTGGGCGTGGTGTCGGTGACCGACAGGTCGTAGGCGCGCCCGTCCCAGGCCGGGCATTCGCGCAGGATGTCCTGGAGCTTCTCGCGTATCGCCTCCACCGGCGCGGAGTGGTCCAGGTGCCAGAAGACGACACCGGTCATCTCCGGGGTGCCGCGCGACCAGTTCTCGAACGGCTTGGAGGTGAAGTACGACACCGGCATCGTGACCCGGCGCTCGTCCCAGGTCCGCACCGTCAGATAGGTCAGGGTGATCTCCTCGACGGTGCCCCACTGGCCGTCCACCACGACCGTGTCCCCGATGCGCACCATGTCGCCGAACGCGATCTGGAACCCGGCGAACATGTTGCTGAGCGTGGACTGCGCCGCGACACCGGCGACGATGCCGAGGATCCCCGCCGACGCCAGCAGCGAGGCGCCCGCCGCGCGGAAGGGGGGGAACGTCAGCAGCATCGCCGCCGCCGCCACCACCCCGACGGCCGCCGCGACCACCCGCATGATCAGCGTCACCTGGGTGCGCACCCGGCGGACCCGCGCGGGGTCGCGCTGGGCCCGGGAGTGGGCATAGCGGGAGTAGGAGGTCTCGACGACCGCCGCGGCGATCCGGATCACGAGCCAGGCGGTCGAGCCGATGAGCACGACCGTGAGCGTGCGGCCGACGCCGACCCGGTGGTCGGGGAACACCTGCGCCTCGACGTACGACGCTCTGAGCAGCGCCGTGCACAGCACGAGCTGGTAGGGGATGCGGCCGCGGCGCAGCAGGCCCCACAGCGGGGTGTCGCCCTGCCGTGCGTCGGCCCTGCGCAACAGCAGGTCGGTGGCCCAGCCGATCAGCAGAGTGAGCAGCACGGAGCCACCGACCACGATCAGCGGTCGGAGTATGTTCTCCATGCCCAGGAACGTAACCGGCCCATGGCCGGGATGAACCTGTGATTCGTCCGACGTTGCGGGTAGTGCCCGGCACCTGCGATGTCACACCCGGCTGGCACCATGGGCTCATGAACATCATGCTCTTTCACTCGACCTATGGCCTCAGGACCGCGGTGCGCGCCGCGGCGGACCGGCTGCGCGCGGCCGGGCACGAGGTGTGGACGCCGGACCTCTTCGAGGGGCGCACGTTCGACACGGTCGAGGAGGGCATGGCGGCCCAGGACGAGATCGGCAAGGACGAGCTGCTGAAACGGGCGGTGCTCGCCGCCGCACCGTACTCGGAGAGAGGGCTGGTCTACGCCGGCTTCTCGCTCGGCGCCTCGATCGCGCAGACCCTCGCGCTGGGCGACGAGAAGGCGAAGGGCCTGCTGCTTCTGCACGGCACCTCCGACCTCGCGCCGAACGTCTCGGTGGACGGTCTGCCGGTGCAGCTGCACGTGGCCGAGCCGGACCCGTTCGAGACGGACGACTGGCTCAGCTCCTGGTATCTCCAGATGGGCCGCGCGGGCGCGGACGTGGAGGTGTACCGGTATGCCGGGGCCGGTCATCTGTACACCGACCCCGACCTGCCGGACTACGACGAGGAGGCCGCCGAGGCCACCTGGCGGGTGGCGCTCGGCTTCCTGGACTCGCTGGACTAGCCGGTTCAGCCGTTGGCGCGGTAGGCGACCCAGTTCTGCTGCATGCGGGTCACCTGGCCGGAGGTGAACTGGTACATGCAGGCGTCGTACGTGTAGTCCATGAAGTTGTGGATCGGGTCTGCCCCCGCCTTGCGGGTGCAGGTGTCCCGGCCCTCGGGGCACTCGTAGGCCGGGCTCTTCTCGGCCGGGGTGTCCTCGACGTAGTCGCCGTTGCCGTTACAGCCGCCCTGGAACGTGTGGTAGAGCCCCAGCCAGTGGCCGACCTCGTGGGTCGCGGTGTCGCCCTCGTTGTAGTTCGCCGCCGAGCCGCCCGGCAGCGAGGCGTCCAGCAGGACCACGCCGTCCATGGACGGGCTGGAGCTGTAGGAGCTGGGGAAGGTGGCCCAGCCGAGCAGGCCGCCGCCGAGGTTGGCGGTGTAGATGTTCAGCGCGTTCGCGCCGCCCTTGCGCAGGGCGGACTTCATGGCCTTCTCCTCCGCCGAGCCGGAGGAGACGTTGTACCAGGCGGGGTTGTCGGTGTAGTCGGTGCCGGCCAGCGTGAACTGGAAGCCGGAGTCGGTGTTGCCGGTGCCCTGGCCGCCGAAGGCGGCGTTCAGCACGTTCATCTGGGCGGTGATGTCGGCGGAGCTGAGCTGGCCGGCGGCGCCGTCGTGGATGACGTGGAAGTAGACCGGGATGGTCGTCGTGGCGGTCGCCGACAGGCTGCGGCCGTTGTTCGGCAGCTTGTCGAGCTTGCGGCGCAGGTCGGCGTCCATCGCCTGGGCCTTGGCGGCGCTCACCTCGTTGGGCTCGGCGGCGTGCTCGCCGGCCCCGGGGCGGGCCTCGCGGGCGTGGGCGTCCGCGTGGGTGTCCGTGTGGGCATCCGCGTGGGTGCCCTCGACGCACTCGGCGGCGGTGGTGGTGGAGGCCGCCGCGGCGCCCGTGGGCGCCGACAGGGGGGTGAGCATCAGAGTTCCGGCCACGACAGCGGTGGCGAGAACACGTCTGCGCGTCGAGGGAGATATCCGGGCAAGCGCACGCATGCTGGCTCCTAGCGGATGCGGTGGGGAATGGGGCACAGGGGTCTTCCTGGCCGCCGCCCGGAGATTACGTGGACATGCTCAAACGGGAAGAGAAGTGATCAGGCCCAATCAAATTCCCGGCAAACAGGGAGGATTGGGGAGGTGAACCGGTCGGCTCGTTTCGGGGTCTGAGATCCGGCCGTAACGAACGCCGTGACCGGGCGGGTGGTGTGTCCGGATTCGGCCATGGCTCGCACCACCCGCCGTAGTGAGGGCAAGGGCGTCGTGATCTCGCCTTAACAGCTCATCGCGCTGCTGCGGTTGGCTGGAAATCGCCCCTCACGCGGGGTTGTCACACCGGGTCGTAGGTGCGCTCGACCTTCTGGGTGCCACTGCGGGTCCGGTAGGAGCGCGCCCACGACGAGGCCGCGTCCGCCTTGGTGCGGTCGGACAGGACGTAGTAGTCCATCTGCGCCCGCTCGGCGGTGAGGTCCAGCACGCCGTAGCCGTGCCGGTCGGTGTCGACCCAGTGGACATGGCGGTTGGCGGCGCGGATGACCGGCGCGGCCACCGCGGAGACGGTGCCCTCCGGGACCTTGACCAGGTCGTCGAGGTTGTCGGAGGTGACCGAGGTGACCACGAACTCCGTGGCGGCCGAGGCGGACAGCGGATACGTCCCGGCGTTCACCGGGACGTCGTTGGCCCACGCCATGTGGATGTCGCCGGTGAGGAACACCGTGTTGCGGATGGCGTTCGCCCGCAGATGCGCCAGCAGCTCCCGGCGGTCGTCGGTGTAGCCGTCCCACTGGTCGGGGTTGATCGCGAGGCCCTCCTGCGGCAGCCCCAGCAGCTTCGCCAGCGGCTTCAGCAGGTCAGCGGAGAGCGAGCCGATGGCGAACGGCGCCATCATCACCGGGTTGCCGACCAGCCGCCAGGTGGTGTCGGAGGCGGCCAGCCCCGCCTTCAGCCAGTCCAGCTGGGCCCGGCCGGTCAGCGTGCGCTCCGGGTCGTCGACCTCGCCGTCGCCGAAGGACACCTGCTGCGAGCGGAAGGAGCGCAGGTCCAGCAGGGACAGATCGGCCAGCTTGCCGAAGCGCAGCCGCCGGTAGGTCGTGCCGGCGATCGCCGGGCGGACCGGCATCCACTCGAAGTACGCCTGCTTGGCGGCGGACTGCCGCGCGGCCCAGGCGCCCTCCGCGCCCTCGGTGTGGTTCTCGGCGCCGCCCGACCAGGTGTCGTTGGCGATCTCGTGGTCGTCCCAGATGGCGACGACCGGGGCGGCGGCGTGCAGCGCCTGGAGGTCCGGGTCGGTCTTGTAACGGCCGTGCCGAATCCGGTAGTCGGCGAGGGTCAGGATCTCGTGCGCCGGGGCGTGCGGCCGGACGACGGTGCCGCGCGTGCCGTACTGGCCGGTGCCGTACTCGTAGATGTAGTCGCCGAGGTGCAGCCAGGCGTCCAGGTCGCCGCGGGCCGCGAGATGGCGGTACGCCGCGAAGTGCCCGGCCTCCCAGTTGGCGCACGAGACGACGCCGAAGCGGAGGTTCGCCACCGCGGCGCCGGCGGCCGGGGCGGTGCGGGTGCGGGCGGCGGGGGAGTCGGTGCCGGCGGCCGAGAACCGGAACCAGTAGTCGGTGGCGGGCGCGAGACCGCGGACGTCGGCCTTGACGGTGTGGTCGGAGGCGGCGGTCGCGGTGACCGAGCCCTTGGCGACGACGTTCATGAACGCCTTGTCCAGGGCGACGGTCCACTCCACCTCGACGTCGGGGCCGAGCCCGGAGCCGGGGACGGCCTCCGGGGTGGGCGTCACCCGGGTCCACAGCAATATGCCGTCGGGGAGCGGGTCACCGGAGGCGACGCCGTGCAGGAAGGCAGGGGCCTCGGCGGCGCGCGCCGGGGCGGCGGCGGCCAGCGGGGCCGCGAGAACGGCCCCGGCCGCGGCGGCCTTGACGACCGTACGGCGGCTCGGGGCGGGCGAGTTGGGGCTGGTGTGGGATCTGAAACGACTGGTCACGGCCGATCAGATTACTGATCGGTAAGGGGCTTGGTAAGCGGACGGACGTGAACGGCGGGCGAACCACGTGGAGTTCGCCCGCCGTTCCGCTCGGGAGCCGTGCCGTTCCGCCCGGGAACGGTCCGGTTCCCGTCCCGCTTACTTGGTGACGCCCGCGTCCTTCAGCGCCTTCTCCCACTCGGCGACGGTGCTCGGGTTGGTGACGACCTTGTCGTTGATCTTGATGGTCGGGGTCGACTTGACGTCCTTCGTCTTGTCGAAGGACTCGCTCATCCGCATAGCCCAGGCGTCGTAGGTGCCCTTCTCGACCGCGTCCTGGAACTTCTTGTTGTTCTTCAGGGCGTCCACCGTGTTCGCCACCTTGATGAGGTAGTCGTCCTCGGCGAACTCGTCGGTCTGCTCGGAGGGGTGGTACTTCGCCGAGTACAGCGCGGCCTTGTAGTCGAGGAACGCCTCGGGGCTGACGTCCAGCGCGGCGCCGAGCGCGCTCAGCGCGTTCTTGGAGCCCTCGCCGCCGAGGTTGCCGTCGAGGAAGGTGCCGAGGGTGAAGGAGAGCTTGTAGTCGCCGTCCTCCATGCCCTTGTTGACCGTCTCGCCGATGGTCTGCTCGAAGGAGGCGCAGGCCGGGCAGCGCGGGTCCTCGTAGAGGTGCACGACGTTGTCGGTCTTGGAGTCGCCGATGAGGACGGTCGTGCCGTCCTTGCCGGAGGTGTTGGCCGGGGCGACGACCTTCGCCTCGGCGGCGGCCTCCCAGCCGGAGGGCTTGCTGCCCTGGACGACGGCGTAGCCGATGCCGCCGGCTATCGCGAGGACCGCGACCATGGAACCGGCGACGATCAGCTGCCGCCTGGTCTTCTCCCGCCTGGCCTGCCGCTCGCGCTCCTGGCGCAGCCGCTCCCGGGCCGCCGTCTTCGCCGCCTGGCTGTTGCGCTTGCTCATCTTCGTGTTCTCCCTGGGATCGCGCACCGGTGTGCGCGCATACGGACAAAGGACTGATCTTGTTCGGAGGCGGTGTCGCTTCGCTCAGGCGTGAGCGAGTGCGACCGCGGGCGAACAGGGCGGTCCTCGTCGTCCCAGGGAGTGCGCCAGCAGCAGATCGCGGGCGGCCGGCGCGGGCGCGGTGCGCGGCGCCGGGCGCGGCAGCCGGCGGCCCGTCCGGACGGGCCGGGTCACCACCGCGGCGACCGCCAGCAGCAGCGGGCGGAAGGTGGTCGCGGTCATGGCGTCCAGCAGCTGGGCCAGCGCCCGCTCGCCGCGGCGCAGCCAGGCCGCCGCCAGCAGCCCCACGCCGACATGCGCGCCGAGCAGCAGCCAGGCGGTCTCCGGGTGGGCGTCGGCGAGCAGTGCGGCGATCCGGTCGGTGCCGGTCGTCCCCGCCATCCGGGCCAGCGGGGAGCCCACCTCCCCGCCGCCGCACAGCACGTCCAGGCCGACCGAGCGCAGCGGACCGGCGACCGGGCCGCCCGCGCGGCCGTAGCAGGCGTGCTGGCCGGTGGTGAAGACGGTGTCGGCGGCCAGCTCCAGCGGGATCAGCAGCGCGGCGATCCGGCCGAAGCCGCGCTCACGGCCGGCGAGCGCGTAGGCGATCACGAACACGGCGACGGCGATCGCCGCCACCGTGCCGAAAGGCAGCGGGACCCGCGACAGCAGCACGTGCGACGCGGTGCTGAGCGTCACGACGATCGCCGTGAACAGCGCCGCGCGTACGGCTCTGAGCTGGGTCCCTGATATGTCCATCGCGTGGAGAGTGTGTCATGGGCTCCGGTAAGAGACCCCTAAAGGGTTCCTGTGAGGGAGCGCCGGCGGACCGGAACGGCTGGGACTACAGGCCGGGGATCCGGCCGTTGCGGAACAGGTCGAGGAAGATCTGGTGGTCGGCACGCGCGCGTGCCCCGTACGTGTGCGCGAAGTCCACCAGCAGCGGCGCGAAGCCCTCCTCGTCGGCCGCGAGGGCCGCGTCGATGGCGCGCTCGGTGGAGAACGGCACCAGGGACTCCCCGGACTGGTCGTCGGCGGCCGAGTGCATCGACGCGGTGGCCCGGCCCAGGTCGGCGACGACGGCCGCGATCTCCTCGGGGTCGTCGATGTCGCCCCAGTCCAGGTCGACCGCGTACGGCGAGACCTCGGCGACCAGCTGGCCCGCGCCGTCCAGCTCGGTCCAGCCCAGCCACGGGTCGGCGTGCGCCTGGAGGGCGCGCTGGGAGATCACCGTGCGGTGGCCCTCGTGGTGGAAGTACTCCCGGATCGCCGGGTCGGTGATGTGCCGGGAGACGGCCGGGGTCTGGGCCTGCTTGATGTAGATCACGACGTCGTTCTCCAGGGCGTCGCTGTGGCCCTCCAGCAGGATGTTGTACGACGGCAGGCCCGCCGAGCCGATGCCGATGCCGCGGCGGCCCACGACGTCCTTCACGCGGTAGGAGTCGGGACGGGCCAGGGAGGAGTCCGGGAGCGTCTCCAGATAGCCGTCGAACGCGGCCAGCACCTTGTACCGCGTCGCCGCGTCCAGCTCGATGGAGCCGCCGCCGGGGGCGAAGCGGCGTTCGAAGTCGCGGATCTCGGTCATCGAGTCCAGCAGCCCGAACCGGGTCAGCGCCCGGGCGTCGCGCAGCGCGTCCAGCAGTGGGCCCTCGGCGGTGTCCAGGGTGAACGGCGGCACCTCGTCGCTCTTGGCGCCGGTGGCCAGCGCGTGGATCCGCTCGCGGTACGCGCCCGCGTAGATCCGCACCAGCTCGGTGATCTGGTCGTCGCTGAGCGCCTTCGCGTACCCGATCAGCGCGATCGAGGCGGAGAAGCGCTTGAGGTCCCAGGTGAAGGGGCCGACGTAGGCCTCGTCGAAGTCGTTGACGTTGAAGATCAGCCGGCCGGTGGAGTCCATGTACGTGCCGAAGTTCTCGGCGTGCAGATCACCGTGGATCCACACCCGGGAGGTCCGCTCGTCCAGGTACGGCCCGCTGTGTATCCTCCCGCCACCCCGCCCGGCGTTCTCGGAGTCCAGGTCGTGGTAGAAGAGGCACGCCGTGCCCCGGTAGAAGGCGAACGCCGAGGCGGCCATCTTCCGGAACTTCACCCGGAACGCGGCCGGGTCGGCGGCCAGGAGCTCGCCGAACGCGGTGTCGAAGACGGTGAGGATCTCCTCGCCGCGGTGCTCGTCGCTGAGCTGCGGGAACGACATCGCTGGGTGCCTCCTGGTGCGGATGGTGCGTGACCTGTGCGGACGGGGTGCCGGACAGGGTGTCCGCCACCTTGCAACGTCCGACGGTACGCATGAGTGCCCGCGGAGTGTCAGTCCCGAGGCATAGACTTCGACGCTGACCCCGGAACTGTCCGCCCACCCGTCGCCGAGTGTTCTCCTTGGAGGCCGCACCGTGTCAAAGCCGCCGTTCACGCACCTGCACGTCCACACCCAGTACTCGCTGCTGGACGGTGCCGCGCGGCTGAAGGACATGTTCAACGCCTGCAATGAGATGGGCATGACGCACATCGCCATGTCCGACCACGGCAACCTGCACGGCGCGTACGACTTCTTCCACTCCGCGAAGAAAGCCGGAATCACTCCGATCATCGGGATCGAGGCGTATGTCGCCCCCGAGTCCCGGCGCAACAAGCGCAAGATCCTCTGGGGCCAGCCGCACCAGAAGCGCGACGACGTCTCCGGCTCCGGTGGTTACACCCACAAGACGATGTGGGCGGTGAACAAGACCGGTCTGCACAACCTCTTCCGGCTCTCCTCGGACGCGTACGCCGAGGGCTGGCTGCAGAAGTGGCCCCGGATGGACAAGGAGACCATCGCCAAGTGGTCCGAGGGCATCGTCGCCTCCACCGGCTGCCCCTCCGGCGAGGTGCAGACCCGGCTGCGCCTCGGCCACTTCGACGAGGCCCTGAAGGCCGCCGCCGACTACCAGGACATCTTCGGCAAGGACCGCTACTTCCTGGAGCTGATGGACCACGGCATCGAGATCGAGCGCCGGGTCCGCGACGGCCTGCTGGACATCGCCAAGAAGCTCGGCATCCCCCCGCTGGTCACCAACGACTCGCACTACACGTACGCGCACGAGGCCGGCGCCCACGACGCCCTGCTGTGCATCCAGACCGGCAAGAACCTCTCCGACCCGGACCGCTTCAAGTTCGACGGCACGGGCTACTACCTGAAGTCGACCGAGGAGATGTACGCCATCGACTCCTCGGACGCCTGGCAGCAGGGCTGCGCGAACACCGCGCTGATCGCCGAGATGGTCGACACCACCGGCATGTTCGAGAAGCGCGACCTCATGCCCAAGTTCGACATCCCCGAGGGCTACACCGAGGTCAGCTGGTTCCGCGAGGAGACCATGCGCGGCATGCACCGCCGCTTCCCGGACGGCATCCCGGACGACCGCATGAAGCAGGTCGAGTACGAGATGGACACGATCATCTCGATGGGCTTCCCGGGCTACTTCCTCGTCGTCGCCGACTTCATCATGTGGGCGAAGAAGCAGGGCATCGCCGTCGGCCCCGGCCGGGGCTCCGCGGCCGGTTCGATCGTCGCCTACGCCCTCGGCATCACCGACCTCGACCCGATCCCGCACGGCCTGATCTTCGAGCGGTTCCTCAACCCCGAGCGCATCTCGATGCCCGATGTCGACATCGACTTCGACGAGCGCCGGCGCGTCGAGGTGATCAGGTACGTGACGGAGAAGTACGGCGCCGACAAGGTCGCCATGATCGGCACCTACGGCACCATCAAGGCCAAGAACGCGATCAAGGACTCCGCGCGCGTGCTCGGCTACCCGTACGCGATGGGCGACCGCATCACCAAGGCCATGCCGCCGGACGTCCTCGGCAAGGGCATCCCGCTCTCCGGCATCACCGACCCCAGCCACCCCCGCTACTCGGAGGCGGGCGAGGTCCGGGCGATGTACGAGAACGAGCCGGACGTGAAGAAGGTCATCGACACCGCGCGCGGCGTGGAGGGCCTGGTCCGGCAGATGGGCGTCCACGCGGCCGGCGTGATCATGTCCAGCGAGACCATCACCGAGCACGTCCCCGTCTGGGTGAGGCACACCGACGGCGTGACCATCACCCAGTGGGACTACCCGAGCTGTGAGTCGCTCGGCCTGCTGAAGATGGACTTCCTGGGCCTGCGCAACCTCACGATCATGGACGACGCCGTCAAGATGGTGAAGGCCAACAAGGGGATCGACATCGATCTCCTGAGCCTCCCGCTCGACGACCCCACGACCTTCGAACTGCTCCAGCGCGGCGACACCCTCGGCGTCTTCCAGTTCGACGGCGGCCCCATGCGCTCCCTGCTGCGCATGATGAAGCCCGACAACTTCGAGGACATCTCCGCCGTCTCGGCCCTCTACCGGCCGGGCCCGATGGGCATGAACTCGCACATCAACTACGCGCTGCGCAAGAACGGCCAGCAGGAGATCACCCCGATCCACCCCGAGCTGGAGGCGCCGCTCAAGGAGGTCCTGGACGTCACCTACGGCCTGATCGTCTACCAGGAGCAGGTGCAGAAGGCCGCCCAGATCATCGCCGGCTACTCGCTCGGCGAGGCCGACATCCTCCGCCGCGTGATGGGCAAGAAGAAGCCGGAGGAACTGGAGAAGAACTTCGTCATCTTCCAGGCCGGCGCCCGCAAGAACGGCTACAGCGACGAGGCCATCCAGGCGCTCTGGGACGTGCTGGTCCCCTTCGCCGGATACGCGTTCAACAAGGCCCACTCCGCCGCGTACGGCCTGGTCTCGTACTGGACCGCCTACCTCAAGGCGAACCACCCCGCCGAGTACATGGCGGCGCTGCTGACCTCGGTGAAGGACGACAAGGACAAGTCGGCCGTCTACCTCAACGAGTGCCGCCGCATGGGCATCCGGGTGCTCCCGCCGAACGTCAACGAGTCGGAGTCCAACTTCGCCGCCCAGGGCGACGACGTGATCCTCTTCGGCCTGTCCGCGGTGCGCAACGTCGGCACCAACGTCGTCGAGTCGATCATCAAGTGCCGCAAGGCCAAGGGGAAGTACACCTCCTTCCCGGACTACCTCGACAAGGTCGACGCGGTCGTCTGCAACAAGCGCACCACCGAATCGCTGATCAAGGCCGGCGCCTTCGACTCCCTCGGACACACCCGCAAGGGCCTGATGGCGCAGTACGAGCCGATGATCGACAACGTGGTCGCGGTCAAGCGCAAGGAGGCCGAGGGCCAGTTCGACCTCTTCGGCGGCATGGGCGACGAGAGCAGCGACGAGCCCGGCTTCGGACTCGACGTGGAGTTCTCCACCGAGGAGTGGGACAAGACGTACCTGCTCGCCCAGGAGCGCGAGATGCTCGGCCTGTACGTCTCGGACCATCCGCTCTTCGGTCTGGAGCACGTGCTGTCCGACAAGGCCGACGCGGGCATCGCCCAGCTCACCGGAGGCGATTTCGGCGACGGCGCGGTCGTCACCATCGGCGGCATCATCTCGGGCCTCCAGCGCAAGATGACCAAGCAGGGCAACGCCTGGGCGATCGCCACCGTCGAGGACCTGGCCGGCTCCATCGAGTGCATGTTCTTCCCGGCGACCTACCAGCTGGTCTCCACCCAACTCGTCGAGGACGCCGTGGTGTTCGTCAAGGGCCGCCTCGACAAGCGGGAGGACGTGCCGCGGCTGGTCGCGATGGAGCTCATGGTCCCGGACCTGTCCAACGCGGGCACCAACGCGCCGGTCGTCCTCACCATCCCGGCGGTCAAGGTCACCCCGCCGCTCGTCAGCCGCCTCGGCGAAGTCCTCAGCCACCACAAGGGCGACAGCGAGGTGCGGATCAAGCTCCAGGGGCCGACCAAGACAACCGTGCTGCGCCTCGACCGGCACCGGGTGAAGCCCGATCCGGCCCTCTTCGGCGACCTGAAGGTGCTGCTCGGCCCGTCCTGCCTGGCGGGTTAGCGGTCCACGGCACCGCACAGCGCAAGGGGCGCACCCCCCGCGGGATGCGCCCCTTGTTCGCGTGCCCGGGCATCAACGGCCCGTCAAGCGGACGTCAGTTGTGGCCGAAGCGCTTCTGCCGGCCCTTGCGGGCCAGGTCGCCGGGGGTCACCTGCGGGGAGGGCTGCTCGGCCGGCGACTCCAACACGGACTGCTCGGCCCGCTGCGGCGCACGCTCGGACTGCGGCTGCTTACGGTCACGGTTCTTGTTCTTGGCCATGGTTCTGCCTCCTGTGGGGGATCTAGGGGCCAGGGCCGGGACCAGATTCACACAGGCCGACACGCCGCGCATGTCGGACAATTACCGTCCGTGACACGGCTTGTCGGAGCACGCGCGGGGCGCGACCACCGGCCGATTCCCACAAACGCCACGCCGAAGATCGAGTTCGGGCCGTTAACCCTCGCCCGGTCGGGCAGACTCGAAGGAAGCCCGAAGCAAACCTCCCGGGAAGAGGGTGAGTCGCGTGGACCGCTGCATCGTCCTGGTGGACGCCGGGTATCTGCTGGGGGCCGCGGCGAGCCTCCTCGCCGGAGAGCCCTCGCGGTCCCGGATCACCGTCGACCACACCGCCCTCATCCAAGGGCTCAGGGAGCGCGCCGAGTCGGACACACAGCAGCCGCTGCTGCGCATCTACTGGTTCGACGGCGCCCCCGACCGCGTCCCGCAGCCCGAGCACCGCCGGCTGCGCGTGATGCCCCGCGTCACCGTCCGGCTGGGCGCGCTCACCCGCAGCGACGGCCGCTGGGCACAGAAGGGCGTGGACGCCGCGATGCACGCCGAACTGACCGAGCTGGCCCGCAACCGGGCCTGCTCCGACATCGTGCTGGTGACCGGGGACGGCGATCTGCTGCCGGGCATGATGGCCGCCAAGGAACACGGGGTCGCCGTCCACCTGTGGGCCGTACAGGCCGCCGACGGCGACTACAACCAGTCCGAGGACCTGGTCGCCGAGGCCGACGAGCGGCGGGTGCTGGACCGGGCGTGGATCACCAAGGCCGTCCGCGCGAAGGAGACGGGCGGGGTGTGCGCGCCGCCGCCCGCGCCGCGCCCCGAGATCGCCGCTATCCTGTCCGCGCCGCTGCCCGAGTCCGCGCTCGGCGCGGCGGAGCGGCCCGCCGAGCCGGCCCCGCATCCCGCCCCGGCCGCCGCGCAGAACGGCACAGCGGACCGGGTGCCCGCGTCGAAGGGCGTCCCGACCCCCAAGGACCTGGCCGCCCTACGCGCCCACGGCACCCAGCCCGCCGCGCAGCAACCCACCACCGCGACGCTGCGCTGGTCCTCCGACAAAGGGTGGGTCGACCGCCCCGGGGTCGCCTCCGAGCCGCCCGAGGCCCTGGCCATGCCCACCCTCGCCCAGCTGACCACCGCCGAGCAGCGGTGGGCCGACCGCGAGGAGGACATCACCACGGTCGGCGGCGACCCCTACGAGGTCGGTCAGGTCTTCGCGCGACGGTGGATCTCCCGGCTGGGGGACCAGGGCCATCTCCAGCGGCTGTCCGCGATGTACCCCCGGATCCCGCACCGCATCGACGGCGAGCTGCTCCGCTACGCCGCCCGGTTCGGCCTGCTGGCCCACAAGGACGACCAGATCGACGAACACGACCGCTACGCCATCCGAGCGGGCTTCTGGCGCGAGGTGGACGCCCGCACGGGGGCGGAGCGCACGCCTGTGGGGGAGTAGGGCCGCACGCGGGCTTCCCTGCCAGGCCCCGCGGTCGCTCCTGCCGGGCGGGCCGCGGAACGGCCTGTGCCGGGCGGTTCAGTGCGACCGATACCGGTGGATTCGGGACGTGGGGCGCCCCAGCGTGGATCCCGCTCCGGCCCGGCCCCGCGTCGGCGCGGGCATGCTGCCGGCCCGGCGCGGATGCCCCGCTCGGCACCGGTGGATGCCCCGCTCGGCAGCCGCGGAGGTCCTGCCCGGCCCCGCGTGGGCGTCTCTGTCGCGTGGGGCGCGGAACGCCTCGGGTCGGGTGGCTCCATGTGATCGATACCGGTCGATTCGGGGCGTGGAGGGCGCCCCGGGCGCGGGGGGCGGTCCGGGACCCCGTAGGCTCGTCCCTTGTGAGTACGCGCGCGGTACAGGCCATGGGGGACACGGGTGAGGTCGTGTGCGCGGTGCGCGGGCTGACCAAGACGTATCCCGCGACCCGTGGGCGGCGCGGTGTGCCGGGGACGCCCGCGGTGCGGGCCACCGACGACGTACGGCTCGAGGTGCGGCGCGGTGAGATCTTCGGGCTGCTCGGGCCGAACGGGGCCGGCAAGTCCACCCTCGTCCGCCAGCTCACCGGGCTGATGCGGCCCGACAGCGGCAGTGTGGAGATCCTCGGCCACGACATCGTGCGCCACCCCGAGCGCGCCTCCCGCATCCTCGCCTACCTCGGCCAGGAGTCCACCGCCCTCGACGAGCTGACCGTCTCGCTGGCCGCCGAGACCACCGGGCGGCTGCGCGGCCTGGACGCCCGGCGGGCGCGGGCCGAGCGGGACGCCGTACTCGACGAACTGGGGCTCGCCCCGATCGCCTCCCGGCCGCTGCGCAAGCTGTCCGGCGGGCAGCGCCGGCTGGCCTGCTTCGCCGCCGCGCTCGTCGGCGAGCGCCCGCTGCTGGTGCTGGACGAGCCGACCGCCGCGATGGACCCGGTGGCGCGGCGCGCGGTGTGGTCCGCCGTCGACCGGCGCCGGGCCGAGCGGGGCACCACGGTCGTGCTGGTCACCCACAACGTCATCGAGGCGGAGACCGTCCTCGACCGGGTCGCCGTGCTCGACCAGGGCCGGGTGATCGCCTGCGACACGCCCGCCGGGCTCAAGGAGCAGGTGGCCGGCGAGGTGCGGGTCGACCTGGTGTGGCGGGAGCGGGCGCCGCTGGAGGTTCCGGAGGTCGCCGCGCTGCGGGACCGGGCCGAGGAGTCCGGGCGCCGCTGGACGTTGCGGCTCGCCCCCGAGGAGGCCCGCGCGGTCGTCTCCACCGTCACCGGCGGGGCCGCCTTCGCCGCGCTGGACGACTTCACGCTCACCACGCCGAGCCTGGAGGACGTGTACATGGCGCTCGGCGGGGCCGCGCGGCAGGGGCTGGTGAAGGCATGAGCAGCCGGGCCGCCGCATCCGTACGGAACAGGGCCACCGCCGGAGGGAACGCCGCAGTGAAGAGGAGCAGCGTCGCGTGAGTGTCGTACCCGCAGAGGTTCTGCCGGGGAGTGCCCTGGCCGGCGACGAGGCGCGCCGTCCGGCCGCCGAGCTGGCCCCGGCCGCCCGGCTGTGGCCGGCGCTGTGCGCCGTGTACCGGGCGCAGCTGTCGCGGGCACGGGTGGCGCGGATCCCGCTGCTGTTCGTGGCGACCTTCCAGTCCGTCGGCATCATGATCATGATGCGCGGGGTGGTGGACGGCGGCGGCGAGGCGCGGTACGTCGTGGCCGGCTCGTCGGTCGTGGTCGTCGCGTTCGTCGCGCTGAACCTGCTCGCGCAGTACTTCGGGCAGCTGCGGGCCACCGGCGGGCTCGACCACTACGCCACCCTGCCGGTGCCGCCCGCGGCGGTGGTGCTGGGGGCGGCGGGCGCGTACGCCTCGTTCACCGTCCCGGGCACCTTCGTCACCGCCGCCTTCGGGTGCCTGCTGTTCGGCCTGCCGCTCACCCATCTGTGGATCCTGTTCGCGGTCATCCCGCTCGCCGGCGCGGCGCTCGCCGGGCTCGGGGCCGCGTGCGGGCTGCTCGCGCCGCGGCCGGAGCTGGCCACGCTGCTGGGGCAGCTCGGCATGTCGGCGGCGCTGCTGCTGGGCGTGCTGCCGCCGGACCGGATGCCGGAGATCATCCGTCTCGTACGGGACCTGCTGCCGTCGACGTACGGCGTGGAGGCGTACGCGCACACCTTCTCCGCGCACCCCGACTGGGCCGTCGTCGCCGGTGACCTCGCGGTGTGCGCCGGGGTCGGGGGGATCTCGCTGGCCGTCGCGACGTGGGCGTACCGGCGGGCCGCCGTCCGGTGACGCGCGCGGTGCGCGGGCCTGGCACGATGTCAGGGTGACAGCACCGTTGACTCCGCCTCCGCCGCCGCATGAACAGTCCGCGCACCAGCAGTGGCCGCCGTCGGCCGACGGCGGGACGTACAAAGGTGCCGCGTACGGAGCCCACGGCGGGCAGGGGCAGGACGGCCCCGGGATGAAGACCGAAGTGCGGGAGGCCGCCGTGATCACGGTGGCGCTGGCGCTCGGCGGGGTGCTGCTCGGAGTGGCGTGGAACTGGCTGGCGCCCCGGGTGCCGCTGGTCGGGGACGTCGTGGACGGCCGCTGGGTCGTCTACGTCCGTGACACCGAGGGAGAGCAGGCGGCCGGCGTCGACGGAACGTTCACCCTCCTCGCCCTGGCGTTCGGTGTGCTCACCGGCGCGGTGGTGTTCCTGCTGCGCCGGCGCGGGGGTGTGCCCGTTGTGGTGGCCCTCGGTCTCGGCGGCCTCCTCGGATCCCTGCTCGCCTGGCGCGTGGGCGTCTGGCTCGGACCGGCCCAGGACGTGCTCGCCCACGCCAAGGAGGTGGGCCGCGGTGTGGCGTTCTCCGCCCCCCTGAAGCTGGCCGCGAAGGGCGCGCTGCTCACCTGGTCCATAGGCGCACTCCTCGTACACCTTGGCCTGACGGCCCTCTTCGGCCCCCGCGACCCGGAACCCCACCCGTACCCCCAGGAGCCGGCCCTGCACTGAGCGAGAACCCGCACTGAGCGAGGACCGGCACTGAGCGAGGACCGGCACTGAGCGAGGACCGGCACTCCAGCCCGACGCCGAGCTGCGGCGCGCGACGCGCGGTGTGCCCCGCAGGTGCTACGCGCGGCCGATCGGGGCCACCGTCGCCTTGGTCAGAGTGGCCAGGTCCTGGGGTGAGAGTTCGACCTCGAGTCCCCGGCGGCCCGCCGAGACGCAGATGGTCGTGTGGGCGGAGGCGGAGGCGTCGAGGACCGTGGGCAGTTTCTTGCGCTGGCCGAGGGGGGAGATGCCGCCGCGGACGTAGCCCGTGGTGCGTTCGGCCAGGGCGGGGTCGGCCATCGTCGCGCGTTTGCCGCCGACCGCCGCCGCCAGGGCCTTCAGATCGAGCTGGCCCGCCACCGGGACGACCGCCACGGTGAGGTTGCCGTCCACGTCCGCGACCAGGGTCTTGAACACCCGGTCGGGGGAGACACCCATCGCCTCGGCCGCCTCCTCGCCGTAGGACGGGTGGGAGGGGTCGTGGTCGTAGGCGTGGACCGTGTACGCGACGCCCGCCGCCGTCAGCGCGACCGTCGCGGGCGTGCCGCCCGACTGCTGCTGCTTCTTCGATTTCTTGGCCATCGGATCCCGGTCTTCAGTTCAGACTCGTCGGCCCGCGGGTCAGCTCCGCCGCGGGCAGCGACGGCAGCGTACGGATGATCGCCGTCTCGGTGCGAAGGAGTTTCAGCTCGTCGCGCAGCCGGGACGCGGCGTCCGGGGCCTGGAGCAGCCGCTGCTTGGTCGGGACGTCCAGCATCATCGCCGCCGCGACCAGGTACGACACCACCGACGGCTCGTCCGGCAGATCCGCGCCGGTCGCCAGCGACCGCTCCCGCGCGCCCGCGAGGCGCTTCTGGTACTGCCGGAACGCCCGCAGCACCCCCTCGGCCAGCGCCCCCGCCTCGTCGCCGGGCTCCTCGGGCAGCGTCTCCAGCTCGGCGGTGAGGAACGGCCCCGACGCGTCCACCGACAGCAGCCGCACCCGGGTCGTCCCGGTCGCCAGCACCTCGAACGTGCCGTCGGTCCGCTCCCGGATGGTGGCGGCGTCGGCCACGCAGCCCACGCCGTGGAAGGCCTTCACGGGGTCCGGACCGAACCCGGCGGCGGGCCCCCGCTCCGGCAGCGACGTCGGGTCGGGCATCCCGGGCGCGCTCGGAGCGACCTCGTGGCCGTCGCGGATCGCCACGACGGCGAAACGTCGCGGTTCGTCCTCGGGGGTCTTCAGCAGCGCGCGCATCATGGCGCGGTAGCGCTCCTCGAAGACGTTCAGCGGGAGGACGAGTCCCGGGAACAACACCGAGTTCAGGGGGAAGAGCGGCAGCCGGACGGTGGTCACGACCCCAGAGCCTAATGGTCGCCGGCACCGGCGTGTCCGCCCCGCCCACGGACCGAACGCCTCCCGGGCCGGACCGAACGCGTCCCGGGCCCGCGAGAAGCGACCGGGCCGTTCGCTAGTTGTATTGATCACGAGCGTTGTTGACACTCGCAGGTCTTGATCATGGCGAAGACCTCCGGTGTGGTGGAGCTGTCTAGGACTGCACCACACGGAGG
>NZ_JBITZX010000021.1:0-114884 GCF_044547145.1 Streptomyces sp. NPDC052773
GCCCGCGCCGTCGGCTGCCCATGGCACCGTGCCCCCGGCAACCCCGGCCACGCCACCCGCACCCCCGGCCTACGGCGCCCCCCAGGCCTCGCCCACCCCCCCCCCCCCCCCCGCCCCCCCCGCCCCCCCCCCCCCCGGGGACCCCCCCCCCCCCCCCCCCCCCCCCCACCCCCCCCCCCCCCCCCCCCCCCCCCCCGCCCCCCCCCCCCCCCCCCCGCCCCCCCCCCCCCCCCCCCCCCCCCCCCCCCCGCTGCCGTTTCCGGCGGTTATCCACGGGTTTCACCCGACCCGGCGGTTGGCTGAAACCAGCGCTTGAGCCCGACCGGCGCCCGAGCCGCCTCGGGGCCCCTTCCACCCCCGCCTCGGGGCCCTTTCCAACCCCACCTCGGGGCCCCCTTCCACCCCCGCCTCGGGACCGCTTCCGCGCCGGCCTCCGGCAGCCTCGGCGGCGCCTGGGGCCGGCCTTCAGCCGCGCCCGCGTGGGGGCCGCCGCCTCCGCCCCCGCGTCAGCGAGTGCTGCCCATCGCTCGCGTCAGTTCGATTTCGATGACCACGCGGTCCGGGTTCGGGCCGGGCATGCGTGCGTAGCGCTCGGCGTAGCGGCGTACCGCCTCCGCCACCCGGTCCGGCTCGGTGTGGACGAAGGCGCGGCCTTCCAGGGTCGCCCAGCGTCTGCCGTCCACCTGGCAGACGGCCACTCGCGCGCCCTGGGGCCCGGCCGCCAGTACGTGACGCACCTTCGCGCTGGTCTTGTTGGTGATCACCCGGGCGAGGCGGGTCTCCGGGTCGTACGTCACGCCGACCGGGACGACGTGCGGGCTGCCGTCCGGGCGTGGGGTCGTCAGCGTGCACAGGTGCCGTTCCCGCCAGAAGCTGAGGTACGCCGGGTCCGGGGCACCCGGGTCTATGGAGTGTGTGGCCATGGTCAACCCGCCTTGAGTGGAATAGACTCAACTTTGTGTACGTTGCTTTCGTCAGTATGGATGACGACTGACGACGCCAGGAGGAGAACGCGAACGTGGACGCCGAGCTGACCAACCGGAGCCGGGACGCGATCAACGCGGCCGGCAACCGGGCCGTGACCGAGGGGCACCCGGACCTCACGCCGGCCCACCTGCTCCTGGCTCTGCTCCAGGGGCAGGACAACGAGAACATCACCGACCTGCTCGTCGCCGTCGAGGCGGACCTCGCGGCCGTCCGCGCCGGCGCCGAGAAGATCCTCGCCGGGCTGCCCAGCGTGACCGGCTCCACGGTCGCTCCGCCGCAGCCCAACCGGGAGCTGCTCGCCGTCATCGCGGACGCGCAGGCGCGCGCCCGTGACCTGGGCGACGAGTATCTGTCCACCGAGCACCTGCTGCTCGGCCTCGCCGCGAAGGGCGGCCAGGTCGCCGACCTGCTCGCGCAGCAGGGCGCGAGCGCCGCCAAGCTCCAGGAGGCCTTCCGCAAGGCCCGCGGCGGACGCCGGGTGACCACCCCTGACCCCGAGGGGCAGTACAAGGCGCTGGAGAAGTTCGGCACCGACCTCACCGCCGCCGCCCGCGAGGGCAAGCTCGACCCGGTCATCGGCCGGGACACCGAGATCCGCCGCGTGGTGCAGGTGCTGTCGCGCCGTACCAAGAACAACCCGGTCCTCATCGGCGAGCCCGGCGTCGGCAAGACGGCCGTCGTCGAGGGGCTCGCCCAGCGGATCCTGAAGGGCGACGTGCCCGAGTCGCTGAAGGACAAGCGGCTGGTGGCGCTCGACCTCGGCGCGATGGTCGCGGGCGCCAAGTACCGCGGCGAGTTCGAGGAGCGCCTGAAGACGGTCCTGGCCGAGATCAAGGACTCCGACGGGCAGATCATCACCTTCATCGACGAGCTGCACACCGTCGTCGGCGCGGGCGCCGGCGGCGACTCCGCCATGGACGCGGGCAACATGCTCAAGCCGATGCTCGCCCGCGGTGAGCTGCGCATGGTCGGCGCGACCACGCTCGACGAGTACCGCGAGCGGATCGAGAAGGACCCGGCGCTGGAGCGCCGCTTCCAGCAGGTGCTGGTCGCCGAGCCGAGCGTCGAGGACACCATCGCGATCCTGCGCGGACTCAAGGGCCGCTACGAGGCCCACCACAAGGTGCAGATCGCGGACAGCGCGCTGGTCGCCGCCGCCGCGCTCTCCGACCGGTACATCACCTCCCGCTTCCTCCCCGACAAGGCGATCGACCTGGTCGACGAGGCCGCGTCCCGGCTGCGTATGGAGATCGACTCCTCCCCCGTGGAGATCGACGAGCTGCAGCGCGCCGTCGACCGGCTGCGGATGGAGGAGCTGGCGCTGAGCCGGGAGACCGACGAGGCCTCCCGCGAACGCCTGGAGAAGCTGCGCCGCGACCTCGCCGACAAGGAGGAGGAGCTGCGCGGCCTGACCGCCCGCTGGGAGAAGGAGAAGCAGTCCCTGAACCGCGTCGGTGAGCTGAAGGAGAAGCTGGACGAGCTGCGCGGCCAGGCCGAACGCGCCCAGCGCGACGGCGACTTCGACACCGCGTCCAAGCTGCTCTACGGCGAGATCCCGGCCGTGGAGAAGGAGCTGGAGGCCGCCTCGCAGGCCGAGGAGCAGGCCGCGAAGGACACCATGGTCAAGGAGGAGGTGGGCCCCGACGACATCGCGGACGTCGTCGCCTCCTGGACCGGCATCCCGGCCGGCCGCCTGCTGGAGGGCGAGACGCAGAAGCTGCTGCGCATGGAGGAGGAGATCGGCAAGCGCCTGATCGGCCAGACGGAGGCCGTGCGGGCCGTGTCGGACGCGGTGCGGCGCTCGCGCGCGGGCATCGCCGACCCCGACCGCCCGACCGGTTCCTTCCTCTTCCTCGGTCCGACGGGCGTCGGCAAGACCGAGCTGGCGAAGGCGCTCGCGGACTTCCTCTTCGACGACGAGCGGGCCATGGTCCGCATCGACATGTCGGAGTACAGCGAGAAGCACAGCGTGGCCCGGCTGGTCGGCGCGCCGCCCGGATACGTCGGCTACGAGGAGGGCGGCCAGCTCACCGAGGCGGTCCGGCGCCGCCCGTACTCCGTGGTCCTGCTGGACGAGGTGGAGAAGGCCCACCCCGAGGTCTTCGACATCCTGCTCCAGGTGCTGGACGACGGCCGGCTCACCGACGGCCAGGGCCGCACGGTCGACTTCCGCAACACCATCCTGGTGCTGACGTCGAACCTGGGCAGCCAGTTCCTGGTCGACCCGCTCACCACCGAGGCGGAGAAGAAGGAGCAGGTGCTGGAGGTGGTCCGGGCCTCCTTCAAGCCGGAGTTCCTGAACCGCCTGGACGACCTGGTGGTCTTCTCGGCGCTGACCAAGCCCGAGCTGGAGCACATCGCGCGGCTCCAGATCGGCTCCCTCGCCCGGCGCCTTGCCGAGCGGCGCCTCACCCTGGAGGTCACCCCGGAGGCCCTGGCCTGGCTCGCGGAGGAGGGCCTGGACCCCGCCTACGGCGCCCGGCCGCTGCGCCGCCTGGTCCAGACCGCCATCGGCGACCGCCTCGCCAAGGAGATCCTCTCCGGCGAGATCAAGGACGGCGACACGGTCCGCGTCACCCGCTCCGAGGACGGCCTGCTGGTGGGCCCGGCCACCCCGGAACCGGCGGACCTGGGCAAGACCCTCTGACGGCCGCCGCCCACGGCGTTGCCCCGACCGGCCGGATCATGTCAGCCGAGGGCTGACAGGCCGAGTCGGGGCTTGCCACCCCCCGCCCCGCATGGGGGAGGATGGCGGAATCCGTACGAAGGGAAATTCACGGTGAGCATCGACCCGTCCTCGATTCCGAACTTCGGGGGCCAGCCCCAGCCGCAGCCCCAAGGACCGGCGGGCCCCGTCGTCCCGAATCAGGACCTTGTGAAGCAGCTCCTGGACCAGATGGAGCTGAAGTACGTCGTCGACGAAGAGGGCGACCTCGCGGCGCCGTGGGAGCAGTTCCGTACGTATTTCATGTTCCGCGGTGAGGGTGACCAGCAGGTCTTCTCGGTGCGGACGTTCTACGACCGCCCGCACGACATCGACGAGAAGCCCCGGCTGCTCGAGTCGATCGACGACTGGAACCGCCGCACCCTGTGGCCGAAGGTCTACACGCACACCCACGACGACGGCACCGTCCGCCTCATCGGCGAGGCGCAGATGCTGATCGGCCCCGGGGTCAACCTGGAGTTCTTCGTGTCGTCGACGGTCAGCTGGGTGCGCGCGGCGATCGAGTTCGACAAGTGGCTGATCGAGCAGCTCGGCCTGGAGCAGGAGATCGACGACGCGGACAAGCCGGAGGACGAGGAGTAGTCCCCTCGCCCGTCCACAGCCTGTGGGCGCCCCGGTGGATACGGCGGCTCAGCCCGCGAGGGACTTGAGCCGCCGTACCGCCTCCTCCAGCACCCCCGTCCGCTTGCAGAACGCGAACCGCACGAACGGCGCGCCCTCCTCCCGGTGGTCGTAGAAGACCGCGTTGGGGATGGCCACCACACCCGCCCGCTCGGGCAGCGCGCGGCAGAAGGCGAAGCCGTCGCGCTCGCCCAGGGGCCGGATGTCCGTGGTGATGAAGTAGGTGCCCGAGGTGCGGAAGACACCGAAACCGGCCCCCGCCAGCCCCGCCGCTAGCAGATCCCGCTTGGCCCGCATGTCCGCGCGGAACGCCTCGAAGTACGACTCGGGCAGCGCCAGCGCCTCGGCCACCGCGTACTGGAACGGCCCCGACGCCACGTACGTCAGGAACTGCTTCGCCGACCGCACGGCCGTCACCAGCGCGGGCGGCGCCGTGATCCAGCCGACTTTCCAGCCGGTGAACGAGAAACTCTTGCCGGCAGAACCGATGGTCACCGTCCGCTCCCGCATCCCGGGGAACGTCGCGAGCGGCACGTGCACGGCGTCGTCGAAGACCAGGTGCTCGTACACCTCGTCGGTCACCACCAGCAGATCCCGCTCCACCGCCAGCTCCGCGATCGCGGCCAGCTCCGCGCGGGTCAGCACCGTGCCGGTCGGGTTGTGCGGGGTGTTGACCAGCAGCAGCCGGGTGCGGTCGGTGACCGCGGCGCGCAGCTCGTCCAGATCCAGCCGGAACGCCTCCCCGTCCGGCCGCAGCGTCACCGGCACCCGCCGCCCGCCCGCCATCGCGATACAGGCCGCGTACGAGTCGTAGTACGGCTCGAGCGCGATCACCTCGTCACCGGGCTCCAGCAGGGCCAGCAGGGACGCGGCGATCGCCTCCGTGGCGCCCGCCGTGACGAGCACCTCGGTGTCCGGGTCGAACGTCAGCCCGTACCGGCGCTCCTGGTGCGCGGCGATCGCCGCGCGCAGCTCGGGCACGCCCGGGCCCGGCGGGTACTGGTTCCCGCGCCCGTCCCGCAGCGCCCGCACCGCCGCCTCGCGGATCTCCTCGGGGCCGTCCGTGTCGGGGAAGCCCTGGCCCAGGTTGATCGCCCCGGTCCGCACGGCCAGCGCGGACATCTCGGCGAAGATCGTCGTCCCGAACTCTGCGAGGCTGCGGTTGAGGAAGGGGCGCTCGGTGGAGGTCATGCCGGCCATCCTGCGCCGAAGCTCTGGACTTCCTCAACTCTGCTTTGGCCGCCGAGCGCGCCGGGCATCCCCCGGTCACGCACGACACGAGGCGCCCACGGGGGGCCGCTTCGGGGGAACGAAAGGAGGGTGACGCCATGGTCATCGGCATCATCCTGGCGGTCGTGGCCGTAGTCATCGCGGTGGGCGTGCTGGCGAGCCGCAGCGCCCGGCGGGCCGGCGCACGGGGACCGGTGCGGTCGGGGGGCCGCGCGGGATCGGGCGGCGGCTCCACCCACAACAGCGGTGACAGCAGCTGGTGGGTGATCGGCGCGGCGAGCACGGGCGACGTCGGCTCGTCGTCGTCGGACTCGGGGTCCTCGGACCGCGGCTCGGGCGGGCACTCCTGCGGGAGCGGCTCCTCGTCGTCCTGCGGCAGCGGGTCCTCGTCGTCCTGCGGAGGCGGGTCCTCCTGCGGGGGCGGCGGCGGATGCGGGGGAGGCAGCTGACACGGGGCAGCCGAGCTCCGAAGGGGGAACCGCATCCCAGGGCGCCCGCCGGCGACGACCGGCGGGCGCCCGGCCGTTCGCGCCCCGCTCCGGCGCGCGCCGCCGTCGCGGAGGCGTACGCCCTGGTTGAACAGTTGAGCAGGGGAGCCCTCTGAGGGATGGAAATCCTATGAAGTTGGGTAAAAACGCTGTGGCAGCGCCGCTGTTCATGATTCCCTCTCCATCACCAACGCAGCCCTCGGACGTCCTGGCGGACACCCTTCCTGGCTGGGCTGACCGGGCCGATCTCCCGGCGTCGATCTCTCTTTGCGTGCTTGCGGAGCCGATCCATGCTCACGACCCTGAACACCTCCTACACCGACACGCGCGCGGCCGACCTCGCCTGGGCGCTGGGCCGTGAACCACTGCCCGCCCTCGCCACGCTCGACCTGGAACTGGCCGGGGCGAAACTCCAGTTGCGCCTGCTCGGCGCCTCCCACCAAGTGCTGGTGGAGGAAGAGCGGGGCACCTGTTCGGAGACGGTGGCGTGCATCCCCGGCAGCAGCACACCCCTGCCGCTCGGCGTCGCCAAACGCGTGGGCGACTGGGAGTACGAGTTCGCCGCCCGCGTCGAGGTGCTGTCGCCGGGCTCCTTCGCCGGGCGCGCCCAGGAACTCCTCGCCCTCGTCTCCGAGCACCCCAACGGCCTCGCCGGCGTCTTCCCCGGCAGCCCGCACGCCTTCACCGCCATGCTGGCGCAGCGCCACGAGGGCCAGGTGCACTGGTGGACCTGGCACGCCTATCCCCAGGACGGACAGCTGGTGGCGACGCGGACCCGGGTGGGGTCACGCCGGCCGGCGAGCACCTGACGGGGTTCAAACCCGCAGTGCGCCGACCGCCCGCAGATCCACACGTGTGGGTGACGAAGCGCGCCACACCCGTGACGTAACGTCGCAGTCGTGATCGATCCGCACGCGCCGGCGCGGCCCGGCGCACCGCCGTCCTGGCGCGGTCCCGCGCGGCTGCCCGTCCGTCCGGGAACCGGACGGTTCCTGGTCCTCGCCGGGGTGTTCGTCTGCGCGGCGTGCGGACTCGTGTACGAACTCGAACTCCTCGCGCTCGCCTCGTACTTGACGGGCGACTCGGTCACCCAGGCGTCCGTCGTGCTGTCCGTCATGGTGTTCGCGATGGGTATCGGCTCCCTCGTCGCGAAGGGGCTGCGCCACCGCGCCGCGATCGGCTTCGGCGCCATCGAGGCGACGCTGGCCCTGGTCGGCGGATGCAGCGCGATGGCCCTGTACGCCGTGTTCGCCTGGGCCGGCGACTGGGGCGGACTGTGGGGCGGCGCGCCCCGGGCGCTGATGGTGGCCTTCTCCCTCACCATCGGACTGCTGATCGGCGCCGAGATCCCGCTGCTGATGGAGCTGATCCAGCGCATCCGCCGCCAGGACGCGGGCGGCGCGGTGGCGGACCTGTTCGCCGCGGACTACGTCGGCGCGCTCGTCGGCGGTCTCGCCTTTCCCTTCCTTCTGCTGCCGCTCATGGGCCAGTTGACGGGGGCTCTGCTCACCGGCGCGGTCAACGTGGTGGCGGGCGGTGCCCTGGTGCTCGGCCTGTTCGGCCGCGACCTCACCCGCCGCGCCCGGCTGGCGCTGCTGGCCGCCAACCTCACCGTGCTGGGCGCGCTCGGCGGGGCCGCCGTCCTCGTCGACGACTTCGAACGGGCCGCGCGCACCGCGGTGTACGGCGCGCACGTCCGGGTCGCGGTGCGCACCGACGTCCAGGAGGTCGTCCTCACCGGCGGCACCCACGGCCGCCCCCTCGACCTGTTCCTCGACGGACGGCTGCGGGTCAGCGCACGCGACGGACACCGATACCACGAGGCGCTGGTCCACCCGGCGATGAACGGCCCGCACGCGCGCGTGCTGATCCTCGGCGGCGGTGACGGACTGGCCGCCCGGGAGGTGCTGCGGTTCGCCGGGGTGCGGCGGGTGCGCGTGGTGGAACGCGACGCCCAGCTGGTGCGGCTCGCCGGGACGGACCCGGCGCTCTCCGCGCTCAACGGCCACGCGTACGACGACCCTCGGGTGCGGGTGACCACGGCGGACGCCTTCCGCTGGCTGCGCGGGGCGCCGCACGGGGCGTACGACGTGGTGATCGCGGACCTGCCCGGCCCGCGCTTCACGGCGAGCCCCCAGCTGTACTCCCAGGAGTTCTACGGTCTGGCCCGCCGCGTCCTCGCCCCGGGCGGCCGGCTGGTGGTCCACGCGGGCCCGGCGACCGTCCGGCCGCGCGTCTACTGGACCGTCGACAGCACCCTGCACGCCGCGGGCCTGCACACCACGCCCTACCTCGACACCCGCGACCGCGGCCTCATCCTCGCCGCCCCCGCTGCCCGCCCTCCGCTGCGCCTGGACACCGCCCCCGGCGCGCCGCGCCCGCGCACCCTCACCCCCGGCCGCCTGGCCGCCGGACGCGCCGACGCGGCGGCCACCCGGGTGCCGGGACTGCCACCGTCGACGCTGATGCATCCGCGCTACCGGCACTGACCACCGGCACGGACGGGGGTACGCCCGCCCGGTCCGGAGGCGCCGACCGGGCGGGGAGTGGCGTACGAGTCGGGGACGGCGACACTTGGCGGGCGCGGCGGCTCGGGTGGGTGACGGGTGGGTCACGGACGGCTGCCGGACGGGGTGTGCCGGGGCCGTCACTGGGTAGGCTCCGACGACATGGAGCACGAGGTGTTCGTACCGGTACCGGCCGACCGGCTGAAGGCGGCGCTCACGGACCCCGCCCGGGTCGCCCGGGCGGTCCCCGGGCTCCAGCAGGAGGCGGGCGCCGAGCCCGTCGCCGGGCGGCTGAAGCTGCGGGCGGGCGGCACCACCATCACCTACCGGGGCACGGTCCGGGTCTCCGCGCGGGACGACGGTGCGCACACCGTCGTCGGCGAGGGCACCGAGACCCGCGGCACCGGCACGGTCAAGCTCTCCCTCACCCTCCGCCTGCGCCCCGAGGGCGAGGGCACCACCGTGCTCTTCGAGGGCACGGCCTCGGCGGACGGCCGGATCACCGAGCTGCCCGAGGACGCGGTGCGCTCCGCGACGACCAGGCTGCTGAACCGTTTCGCGGAGAATCTGGGGGACGAGGCGGACGACGAGCCCGCGGCCACCGAAGGCGAGGAGGCCCCGCAGGGGCCACCCGCGTCCGACGACGTGACCCGGGCCGAGGCCAAGGCCTCCCTCTTCGACACCGAAATCCCGCCCCCCTCCCTCGACCCGGCCGCCGACGAGGCCGCCGTCCCGTGGGAGTCCTCCGAGCCGCCCGCCGAGGCCGCGCACGCGCGGCGCACGATGATCGGCCGCAGCGCGGAGGAGGTCGACCACGCCCCGCCGCGCGGCCGGTACGCCCCCGTGCCCGCCCCGCAGACCGTGGTGCGCTCCAGCGCCCTGCGCTGGGCGGCGCCCGCGGCGGCGCTGGCCGTGGCCTCGGCGATCGTGGTGAGCCGGGCGCTGCGCAGACGCCGCTAGACCGGGCCCGGGGGTGTCCGAAAGGCGCGTACGCCCTCTTGATCGGCCCAGTAGGGTCGTCCCGTGAGTAACGAAGACATCACGCTGACCGCGGGTGACGCGGAGGTGACCCTGGCCCCCGGCAACGGCGGCCGGGTCGCGGGACTGCGGCTCGGCGGAACCGAGCTGCTGCGGCAGGGCGACCGCTTCGGCTGCTTCCCGATGGTGCCCTGGTGCGGCCGGATCCGCGACGGCCGGTTCCGCGACGGCGCGACCGAGCACCGGATGCCGCTCAACGCCGCCCCGCACGCCATCCACGGCACCGCCCGCGACGCCGCCTGGAGCGTGGCCCGCGTCACCGCGGACGAGGCGGTCCTCACGTACGACCTGACCGACCCCTGGCCTTACACCGGCCGGGTCACCCAGGTCTTCGCCCTGACCCCGGACGCCCTGACGCTGACGATGGCCGTCGAGACGTACGCCTCGTCCTTCCCGGCGCAGGTGGGCTGGCACCCGTGGTTCAACCGCACCCTCGACGGCACCGGCGTGGAGATCGACTTCTCCCCGGCCTGGCAGGAGGAGCGCGGCGAGGACCACCTGCCCACCGGCAACCGGATCGACCCGAAGCCGGGCCCGTGGGACGACTGCTTCGGCATGCCCGACGGCGTGGAGGTCACCCTGACCTGGCCGGGTGTGCTGCGGCTGAAGGTCACCAGCCCCGAGCAGTGGGTCGTGGTCTACGACGAGCAGGAGGCGGCCGTGTGCGTGGAACCGCAGACAGGCCCGCCGAACGGGCTGAACACCATGCCGCGCCTGGTCACGCCCCTGGAGCCGCTGGAGGCCACCACGACCTGGAGCTGGACGCGGCTCTAAGCTGTTCGGCATGACGGACGTCAACGAAGCAACGCCGCAAGGCGCACGTGCGGCGCTGCTGCAGCAGATCAAGGACAAGGCCGTGGTGCACGGCAAGGTGACCCTCTCCTCGGGTCTGGAGGCCGACTACTACGTCGACCTGCGCCGCATCACCCTCGACGGCGAGGCCGCCCCGCTGGTCGGCCAGGTGCTGCTGGACCTGACCGCCGACCTGGAGTTCGACGCGGTCGGCGGTCTCACCATGGGCGCCGACCCGGTCGCCGCCGCCATGCTGCACGCCGCCGCCGCGCGCGGGAAGCGCCTGGACGCGTTCGTCGTCCGCAAGTCCGCCAAGGCCCACGGCCTCCAGCGCCGCGTCGAGGGCCCCGACATCACCGGCCGCCGGGTGCTCGTCGTGGAGGACACCTCCACGACCGGCGGCTCCCCGCTGACCGCCGTCGAGGCGGTGCGCGAGGCGGGCGCCGAGGTCGTCGCCGTTGCGACCATCGTCGACCGCGCCACCGGCGCCGCGGAGAAGATCCAGGAGGGCGCGGGGGTGCCCTACCTGTACGCCTTCTCCAAGGACGAGCTGGGTCTGGACTGACTCCGGCCGGCCCCGGCTGCCCACGGCTCGGACGGCCCCATGGACGTTCCGGCCGAGTCTGGAAAGATGGGGCCGACGATGACGTCGCCCCCATGGTCTAGGTCAGGGCCGTAAACGCACCACACGCCCACCCGCACATACAAGGAGCGGACAGATGCCCATCGCAACCCCCGAGGTCTACAACGAGATGCTCGACCGGGCGAAGGCAGGCAAGTTCGCCTACCCGGCCATCAACGTCACCTCGTCGCAGACCCTGCACGCGGCGCTGCGCGGCTTCGCCGAGGCCGAGAGCGACGGCATCATCCAGATCTCGACGGGCGGCGCCGAGTTCCTGGGCGGCCAGCACAACAAGGACATGGTCACCGGCGCGGTCGCCCTGGCCGAGTTCGCGCACATCGTCGCCAAGAAGTACGACGTGACGATCGCCCTGCACACCGACCACTGCCCGAAGGACAAGCTCGACGGGTACGTCCGCCCGCTGCTGGCGATCTCCGAGGAGCGCGTCGCGCGCGGCGAGAACCCGCTGTTCCAGTCCCACATGTGGGACGGCTCCGCAGAGACCCTGGCCGACAACCTGGCCATCGGCCAGGAGCTGCTGGCCCGCGCCGCCGCCGCCAAGATCATCCTCGAGGTGGAGATCACCCCCACCGGCGGTGAGGAGGACGGCGTCACCCACGAGATCAACGACGAGCTGTACACCACCGTCGACGACGCGATCCGCACCGCCGAGGCCCTGGGCCTGGGCGAGAAGGGCCGCTACCTGCTGGCCGCGTCCTTCGGCAACGTGCACGGCGTGTACAAGCCGGGCAACGTCGTGCTCCGCCCCGAGCTGCTGAAGGAGCTGAACGAGGGCGTCGCCGCCAAGTTCGGCAAGGCTTCGCCGTTCGACTTCGTCTTCCACGGCGGCTCCGGCTCCACCATCGAGGAGATCCACACCGCGCTGGAGAACGGCGTCGTGAAGATGAACATCGACACGGACACCCAGTACGCCTTCACGCGTCCGGTCGCCGACCACATGTTCAAGAACTACGACGGCGTCCTGAAGGTCGACGGCGAGGTCGGCTCCAAGAAGACCTACGACCCGCGCACCTGGGGCAAGCTGGCCGAGGCGGGTATGGCCCGGCGGGTCGTCGAGGCCTGCCAGAGCCTGCGGTCGGCCGGTACGAAGCTGAAGTAATCCCGGCGGCGCCGAGCGGTAACCCCTGGCGGCGCCGAGCCGTACGCGTCGAGCCCGGTGCCCCGGCACCGGGCTCGCTGTATACCTGGGAGCATGCCCGACGTCCGGCTGTCCTCCGCCCAGGGCCGGTGGCTTCTGCTCACCACGGTCCTCGGCTCCGCCATGGTCCTGCTGGACTCCACGGTCGTGGGCGTCGCCCTGCCCCGCATCGGCCGCGACCTGGACGCGGACCTGGCCGTGCTCCAGTGGACGGTCAACGCGTACATGCTGACCCTGGCCGCGCTGATCCTGCTCGGCGGGGCGCTCGGCGACCGCTACGGCCGCCGGAGGGTCTTCGTCCTCGGCGTGGTGTGGTTCGCCGTCGCCTCCCTGCTGTGCGGGCTCGCCCCGAACGCGGGGACGCTGGTCGCCGCCCGCGCCCTGCAAGGGGTCGGCGGCGCCCTGCTCACCCCGGGGTCCCTGGCGCTGATCCAGGCGTCCTTCCACCCCGACGACCGGGGCCGGGCGGTCGGCCTGTGGTCCGGGTTCGGCGGCATCGGCGCGGCCGTCGGCCCGTTCCTGGGCGGCTGGCTGGTGGACGGGCCCGGCTGGCGCTGGGTGTTCCTGATCAACGTCCCGCTCGCGCTGCTGTGCGTGCCGGTCGCGCTGCGGCACGTACCCGAGTCCGCGGACGCGGGCGCGCACGGCCGCTTCGACATCCTCGGCGCCGCGCTGGGCGCGCTGGCGCTGGCCCTGCTGACGTACGCCCTGATCGAGGCGCACGCGGGGACCGTGACCGTCGTCCTCACGGCGGGAGCGGGCCTGCTCGCCGCCGTCGCGTTCGTGGCCGTGGAGCGGCGGCGGGCCGACCCGATGATGCCGCCGGACATCTTCGCCTCCCGCCAGTTCACCGTGGTCAACCTGGTCACCCTGTGCGTGTACGCCGCCTTCGGCGGCTTCTTCTTCCTCGTCGTCCTCCAGCTCCAGGTGGTCTCCGGCTACTCGGCGCTCGGCGCGGGGACGGCCCTGCTGCCGACCACGGCGTTGATGCTGCTGTTCTCCGCGCGCGCCGGCGAACTGGGCGACAAGACCGGGCCGCGCCTGCCGCTGACCGTGGGGCCGCTGCTGTGCGCGGCGGGCATGCTGCTGATGCTGCGGGTCGGGCAGGGGGCGTCGTACTGGGCGGACGTGCTGCCCGCGCTGCTGGTGCTCGGCCTCGGCATGGTCACCCTGGTCGCCCCGCTGACCGCGACCGTCCTCGGCTCCGTCGACACCGCGCGGGCGGGCCTGGCCAGCGGCGTCAACAACGCCGCCGCGCGGGCGGCGGGCCTGGTCGCGGTGGCCGCGCTGCCGCTGCTCGCCGGGATGGGGCCGGAGGCGTACCGCTCGGCGGTGGCCTTCGACGCCGCGTTCGGCCGGGCGATGCTGTGGTGCGCGGGCGTGCTGGTCGCGGGCGCGGTGCTGGCCTGCGCGACCGTCCGCCGGCCCGCGCCCGGCTGCCGGCACCCGGAGTGCCGTACCCACTGCGGGGTGCAGGCACCGCCGCTGGAGGGGGACCCGTCGGCCGTGCCCGGAGGGCCACCGGCCGACGGCACCGCCCAGTGACAGACTGAACCCATGACGATTCACGAGAACCTGCTCGGGGGACCGCCCCCGACCCACCTCCCCGACGACCCGGAGCCGCGCGAGCTGCTGGCCGGCGGCACCCCCGCCGCCGAGGTCGCCGCGAAGTACCCGACCTCGTCGCTGGCCTGGGCCCGCCTGGCCGACGAGGCGTTCGAGCGGGGCAGCACGGTGGAGTCGTACGCCTACGCCCGCACCGGCTACCACCGCGGCCTGGACGCGCTGCGCCGCAGCGGCTGGAAGGGCCACGGCCCGGTGCCGTGGGAGCACGAGCCGAACCGCGGCTTCCTGCGCGCCCTGCACGCCCTCGCCCGCGCCGCGCAGGCGATCGGCGAGCAGGAGGAGTACGAGCGCTGCACCCAGTTCCTGAAGGACTCCTCGCCGACGGCGGCGCAGACGCTGGGCTGAGTCCTCCCCGCGCGCCGGGGTGAGACCTCCCCGCGCCGGGCCGAGTCCTCCTCGCCGGTGAGGCCCGTCCGACCAGGTGTGATCGGGCGGGCCTTGCGATGTTGCCGGGCATTGCGCAGGATGCGGGTGGGGACCGGGGCCCCCGTGCCGGTAACGGCAGGGGCGGACCGCTACCCGGAGCAACAACAGGAGACAGCGATGTCCCACGAGGCTCAGGAAATCCACGAGCCCGAGACCCCGCATCTCGACTTCCAGGGGACCACCCCGTACGAGGACTACGTCAAAGCGGATGTCCTCACCCATCTCCAGCACACCCTCTCCGACGATCCCGGAGAGATGGTCTTCCTGGTCACGACCCAGGTCATGGAGCTGTGGTTCACCTGCGTCGTCCACGAGTGGGAGACGGCCGCGAAGGCGCTGCGCGAGGACGACGTCCCGGTGGCGATCGCCGCGCTGAAACGATCCGTCCGGGAGCTGGAGGCGCTGAACGCCTCCTGGAAGCCGCTGGGCCAGCTCACGCCCGCGCAGTTCAACGCGTACCGCGGCGCTCTCGGCGAGGGCTCCGGATTCCAGTCCGCGATGTACCGGCGGATGGAGTTCCTGCTCGGTGAGAAGTCCGCGTCCATGCTGGTCCCGCACCGGGGCGCGCCCCGCGTCCACGCGGAACTGGAGAAGGCGCTGCACGAGCCCAGCCTCTACGACGAGGTGCTGCGGCTGCTGGCCCGCCGCGGCCACGCGATCCCCGAGTCCGTCCTGCGCCGGGACGTATCCCGGCGCTACGAGCCCTCGGAGGACGTCGAGCGGGCCTGGGCCGCGATCTACTCCGGCGACGAGAGCGACGAACTGGCCCGCCTCGGCGAGGCGTTGACGGACGTGGCCGAACTGGTGTGGCGCTGGCGCAACGACCACCTGGTCGCCACCCGCCGGGCCATGGGCGCCAAGCCCGGCACGGGCGGCTCGGCGGGCGTGGCCTGGCTGGAGAAGCGGGCGCGCAAGAACGTCTTTCCGGAGCTGTGGACGGCGAGGTCGTATGTCTGACCTCACGGCACGGGCGGAGAAACTGGACGCGGCCGACGAACTGGCCGCCAAGCGCGCCGAGTTCGTTCTCGACGACGTCGTGTACCTGGACGGGAACTCGCTGGGCGCGCTGCCCGCCGTCGTCCCCGGGCGGGTCGCCGACGTCGTGTCCCGCCAGTGGGGCGAACTGCGCATCCGCTCCTGGGAGGAGAGCGGCTGGTGGACCGCGCCCGAGCGGGTCGGCGACCGGATCGCCCCGCTGCTCGGCGCCGCCCCCGGGCAGGTGGTGGTCGGCGACTCCACCAGCGTGAACATCTTCAAGGCGCTGGTCGCGGCGGTGCGCATGGCCGGGGAGGGGCGCGACGAGATCCTCGTCGACGCGACCACCTTCCCCACCGACGGCTACATCGCCGCGTCGGCGGCCCGCATGACCGGCCGCACCCTGCGCCCGGTGCTCCCGGCCGAGGTGCCGGACGCGCTGGGCGACCGTACGGCCGCCGTCCTCCTCAACCACGTCGACTACCGCACCGGCCGGCTGCACGACCTGCCGTCGCTGACGGCCGCCGCGCACCGCGCGGGCGCCCTCGCCGTCTGGGACCTGTGCCACAGCGCGGGCGCCCTGCCGGTCGGCCTCGACGAGCACGGCGTCGACCTGGCGGTCGGCTGCACCTACAAGTACCTGAACGGCGGCCCGGGTTCACCCGCGTACCTCTACGTGCGCGCCGGACTCCAGGACCGCTTCGACTCCCCCCTGCCGGGCTGGAACTCCCACGCGGAACCCTTCGGCATGCGCCCGGAGTACGAGCCCGCGCCGGGCGCCCCGCGCGGCCGTGTCGGCACGCCCGACATCCTCTCCATGCTCGCCCTGGAGGCGGCCCTCGACGTCTGGGACGCGGTCTCGATCGAGGCGGTGCGGGCCAAGTCCCTCGCCCTCACGGACTTCTTCCTGGAGTGCGTGTCCGCGTACGTGGCCCCCGGCCGCGTCGAGTCCCTGACTCCGGTCCCGCACGCGGAGCGCGGCAGCCAGGTGGCGTTGCGCTGCGCCGACGCCGGTGAGGTGATGAAGCGCCTGATCGAGCGGGGCGTGGTCGGTGACTTCCGGGCGCCGGACGTCCTCCGGTTCGGCTTCACGCCGCTGTACGTGGGGTTCGCGGACGTGGAGCGGGCGGCGCGGGTGCTCGGGGAGGTGCTGGGCTAGGGGACGCCCCCCGGGGCCCTTCGTTCGGATCAGTCCGGGTCGGTCACGTACACCCCCGCCACGGCAGCGGCGTGGGCCGCGCGCGCGGCGCGCTCCGCGGCGGGGGCGTCGGGGATCTGCCCGGACGTCAGCAACCCGTAGTACAGGGGGGCGGACACGGCCCGTACGACCGCCCGGGGGTCCGTGCCCGCGGGCAACTCGCCGCGGGCCACGCCCTGTTCCACGCAGGGCGCCCACTCGTCCACGCGGATCTCGTAGAACCGGCGCAGCGCCGCCGCCGTCCGCTCGTCGCACGTCGCCGCGGCGATCACCGCGCGGAACAGCGCCCCCTGCCGGGGGTCGGCCAGGGTCCGCTGGACCAGCGAGGCGTTGGCCCGCAGGTCCCCGAGCACCGATCCGGTCTCCTCCCGGGGCGACGACTGCTCCGCCATGTCCACGAGCAGGTCGGCGACGAGCCCGGTCACCGAGCCCCACCGCCGGTACACGGTCGTCTTCCCGACCTCCGCGCGCCGGGCCACGTCCGCGAGGTCGAGCCGGTCGAAACCGTGCTCCGCCAGCACGTCCCCCGCCGCCCGCAGCACCGCGGCGCGGACACGGGCGGTACGTCCTCCGGGACGTACGGTGCCGGGTTCGGCGGACATATCGGCCTCCTCGGTGCACACGGGGGACCCGTACGGATCGTCCCCTCAGGGTAACGAAACGGGAGAACCGTTTAACCCTCACCGAGCGTGACATCCCCATGTCCCCGCATGTCACGCGCCTGATACCGTCCCGGCCAACGGCCTGATACTCACCCGGTCCGCCAAAGAGGTTTCATCGCTGAGAGGTTGGAGCATGACGGACGACGTCGCAGCAGCACGGGCCGCCGCCGAGGAGCAGTCCGCCTTCTCGCATCCGCCCGTCGCCCCCGACGCCACCGCCGCGTACGGGGACCACCCCGACCAGGTGATCGACTTCTACGCCCCGCGCGGCAGCGAGCCCGTCGGCCCCACGGCCCTCGCGCCGCTGGTCGTCGTCCTGCACGGCGGCGCGTGGCGGGCACCGTACGACCGCCGTCATGTCAGCCCGTTCGCCGACTTCCTGGCCCGCAGGGGTTTCGCGGTGGCGAGTGTGGAGTACCGGCGCGGGGCGCAGGAGGGTGCCGCGGGCGGGGCGGAGCAGGGCGCCGCCGACGGGCCGCAGGTCGCCGGGCGGTGGCCGGACACGTTCGACGATGTCGCCGCCGCGCTCGACGCGCTCCCCGGGCTCGTGCGCGGGCCCCTTCCGCAGGCCGATCCGGGCCGCATGGTGATCACCGGTCACTCCGCGGGCGGCCACCTCGCGCTGTGGGCCGCCGCCCGGCATCTGCTGCCCGCCGACGCCCGCTGGCGCACCGGTGGGCCGGCACCGCTGCGCGGGGTCGTCGCCCTCGCCCCGATCGCCGACCTGGCGGTCGCGGACAAGCTCGACGTGTGCGGGGGCGCGGTGCGCCAACTCCTCGGCGGCGCCGAGGCGTTCGCCGAGCGGCAGCCGTACGCCGACCCGGCGCTGCTGCTGCCGACGGGTATCGCGACGACCCTGGTCCAGGGCCGTACGGACCGGGACGTTCCGCAGGCGGTCGCCGAGGCGTACGCGGACGCGGCGGCGAAGGCCGGGGAGGTGGTCGGGCTGACGCTGCTGGAGGACGTCGGCCACTTCCCGCTGATCGACCCGGCGGCGGACGCGTGCGCGGTGGTGGCGGAGGAGATCGCGCAGCTGGCGTGGTGAGGAGGCGAGCGCGCCGCGTCCCTGCGGAGCCGCCCCGCTTCTCCCCGTAGGGGGAGCCGCCTCGCCCCGGCCGCGGGCTGCCTCGTCATACCCGTAGTACCTGAGAGCTACGTCCGTGAAGAGCTCTCCGGCGTGACGCGGGCGACGGCTCGCGCTCCGTAACTTCCCACGTGGACCTGCCCGATGGACGGGTGGGCCGGAAGGGAAGCGAACCATGGAGCCGACCGCCGTCCCGGGCCCCGAGGCCACCGGCGCCCCGCCGCAGGGCCGCCGTACGCCCCGTCGGCTGCGCGCTCTGCTCGCCCTGCTCATCACCGCCTGTGTGGTGTTCCCGCTGTCCGCCGCCGCGCGTCCCCGGATCCCGGCACCGGCCCCGGCCGCCCTCCCCCCGCTCACCACGGCCACGCTCGACACGGTGTACGCGGCGAACCGCGCCAACGCCGCGCAGGCCTCCCGGATGGCCGCCGGGCACGGCGACCGGCACCGCGCGGAGGCGGACCGCGACCTGGCCGCCGCGTCCCGGCAGCTCCTCGCCTTCGACGGCCGTGGCACCGGCCGCGCCGTCGAGGTCTTCGGCGACCTCGCCCGCGCCGACCGCGTCGCCGTGCTGGTCCCCGGCTCCGACACCACCCTCGACAGCTACGACCGCTTCCGCGCGACGGCGACGGCCCTGCACCACCGGCTCACCACCGAGGACACCGGCGCGGCCACCCGGGTCGCGGTGGTGGCCTGGCTGGGCTACGACACTCCCGGCACGGTCGGCACCGCCGTCCTCACCCCCGGCCGCGCCGACGAAGCCGCGCCCCGCCTGAGCGAGTTCCTGCGCGGGCTGTACGCCCTGACCGGCCGCGACACCCGCGTCTCCCTGCTGTGCCACTCCTACGGCTCGGTGGTCTGCGCCCGCACCGCCGCCCGCGGCGGCCCGCCCGTCGCCGACATCGCCCTCCTCGGCAGCCCCGGCACCGGCGCCGACTCCGCCGCCGCGCTGCGCACCCCCGCGCGGATCTGGGCGGCCCGCGGCGGTGACGACTGGGTCGCGGAGGTTCCCCACGTCGAAGCGGACCTGTTCGGCACCACCGTCGGATTCGGTGCCGACCCGGTGTCCCCGGAGTTCGGCGCGCGCGTCTTCGCCGCCGGCGACGGCGGCCACAGCGACTACTTCACCCCGGGCTCGGCCTCCCTGGCCAACCTCGCCCGGATCGTGCTCGGCGAGACCTCGGAGGTGACCCGTGCGTGAGCTGATACGTCCGGTCGTGAAGGGCGCCGCGCGGCTGGACGCGGCGACCCCCGCATCGAGGGACCGCGCGGTCGACGCGCTGCGCGCCCTCGCGATCGTCGGCGTCGTCCTCGGCCACTGGCTGGTGACCGCGCTCGTCGCCGACGGCGGCACCCTGCGTACCGACAGCCCGCTGAGACATCTGCCGCACCTGGCCCCGATCTCCTGGGCGTTCCAGACCCTCGCCGTGTTCTTCCTGGTCGGCGGGCATGTCGCGACCCGGAGCCTCGCCACGGCACAGGACCGCGGCCAGTCGTACGGACAGTGGCTGCGCACCCGGCTCACCCGGCTGTTCGCCCCGGTGGCCGCCGTGCTCGCCCTGTGGACGGTGGCCGCGGTGGCGCTGCTGCTGACCGGCGCCGACCTCGCCACCGTGCGCACCCTGGTCAAGCTCGCCCTGTGCCCGCTGTGGTTCTTGCTGGTCTTCGCCGCGCTGACGGCGGCGACCCCGCTGCTCACCCGGGTCAACCCGCTGTGGCCGCTCGCCGTCGTACTCCATGTGGATCTTGTGCGTTTCGGCCTGGGCGGGCCCTCCTGGCTGGGCTGGGCGAACCTGGCCGCGGGCTGGCTGGTGCCCTACACCCTCGGCGCGGCCTGGACCCGCGGCGAGCTGGAGCGCCGGCGGGCCGGCTGGATCCTGCTGGCGGGCGGGGCGGCGGTGACGGCGGCGCTGGTGGCCTGGGCGGGATATCCGGCGTCCATGGTGGGGGTGCCGGGCGCCGCGGTCTCCAACCTGAACCCGCCGACGCTGGCCGCCGTCACCTTCGGCGTGGCCCAGTGCGGGCTGGCCCTGCTGCTGCGCGCGCCGCTGCGCCGCGCGCTGCGCCGGCCGGTCGCCTGGGCGGCGGTGGTCCTGGTCAACCTCTCCGCCATGACGATCTTCCTGTGGCATCAGACGGCCCTGATGGCCACCACGGCCACCGCCCTGCTCGCGGGCCGGCTGCCCGGCCTGCACACGGTCCCCGACGGGCTGGGCTGGATCGCGGCACGGCTGCTCTGGCTGCCGGTCTTCGCCCTCGCGCTGGGCGTGTGCCGGACGGCGTTCCGCTCCCACGAGCGGCGTTCGGACCTGCGGGCGCGGCGCCCGTCCCGCGTCGTCCGCGTCCACCGCGGCCCGGCCGACGCGGCGGCGAAGGAGGCCCGGCGTGCCTAGGGTTGGGCGAGTGACGGGGACGGAGACGAAGACGGGGACGGAGACGGGGACGGAGACGAAGACGAAGACGGGGACGGGGACGGGGACGGGGACGGGGACGGGGACGGGGACGGGGACGGGGACGGGGACGGGGACGGAGAGGGGCCGGCGGCCGGCGGTGCGCGGGCTGTGGGGCCGGGTGCGGGTCTGGTTGCGCGTGCTGCGCGACGATCTCTGCACTCTCGCGGCGGACCCGCTTCCCCCGTTCGTGTGGCTGCGGTGGCTGCCGCACGGCCTGGTGTGCCTGGCCGCGCTCGGCCTCACCATCGGTGATCTGGCGCAGCTTCAGGACCCCGGCGGGCTGGGCTTCGGGTTCGCCTTGCTGATCGCCGGGGTGAAGGGCGGCGCGGTGGTGCTCGCGCTGTGGCGGCCGGTGCCCGCCTGGTGGCTGTCGACGGCGGTGTTCGTGGTCGGGGCCGTGGCGCTGCGGCAGCGGCAGCTCTCCGGGCACGCGGACCCGTTCACGTGGCCGTGGACCTCCGCCGGGATCATCGCGGGCCTGCTCGTGCTGCTGCTGCTCGCGCTGCGGGTGCCCAGCCGGGTGTCCGCCGAGGCGCTGTTCGTCACGCTCGCACTGACGTGGGCGCTGCAAGGCCTGCTGGGCGCGCCCGACTACCAGAGCACCGGCGTCCTCGCGGTCTCCGTCTTCGCCGTCGCCGTCATCCTCGGCACCGCTCTGCGCGGGCGCCGCGAGGCCCGCGCCGAACTCGGCCGGCAGGCCACGATCACCGCCGAGGAACGCGCCCGCCGCACCCTGCTGGAGGAGCGCAGCCGCATCGCGCGGGAGCTGCACGACGTGGTCGCCCACCACATGTCGGTGATCTCCATCCAGGCGCAGGTCGCCCCGCACCTGGTGGACAACCCGCCGCCGGAGCTGAAGGAGAACCTGGCCGGCATCCGCCAGAACGCGCTGGAGGCGCTGACCGAACTGCGCCGCGTCCTCGGCGTGCTGCGCTCGGAGAACCCCGACGACCCCTTCGGCCTCGGCGAGTCCGCCACCGGCGCCGCCCCGGACGCCCCGCAGCCCACCCTGGACCGCCTGGACGCCCTGATCGAGAACACCAGGGCCGCCGGGCTCGAGGTGGTCGCCGACGTCCGGGGCGAGCCCGAGTCCCCGTATCCGCCGGGCGTGGAGCTGTCGGCGTACCGGATCGTGCAGGAGGCGCTGAGCAACGCGCTGCGGCACGCGCCGGGTTCCCGGGTGCGCGTCCGGGTCGACCACATGCCCGAGGGCCTGGTCCTGGACGTGGTCAACGGCCGTCCCGAGCGGCCCGTGCAGCCCTCCCCGGGCGCCGGGCACGGCCTGCTCGGAATGCGGGAGCGCGCGGCGATGCTCGGCGGCCACGTCAGCGCGTCGCCGACCCTGCACGGCGGATTCCAGGTCAACGCCTTCCTGCCCAGGGACGGCGCGCTCGACGACTCCGCCGAGGACCTGCGCGGCCTGCCGGAGGCGGAGTACATCTTTCCCGAGGACCCGACAGGAGAAGAGAACCCATGACGAGCGGCACGATCCGCGTACTCATCGCCGACGACCAGCAGATGGTCCGGCAGGGCTTCACCGTGCTGCTCGACACCCAGCCCGGCATCGAGGTGATCGGCCAGGCGGTGGACGGCCTGGACGCGGTCGCCAAGGTCGCCGAACTCGACCCGGACGTCGTGCTGATGGACATCCGCATGCCGGAGCTGGGTGGTATCGAGGCCACCCGCCGGGTCACCGCGTCGACCCAGCGCACCCGCGTGCTGGTGCTGACCACCTTCGACCTCGACGAGTACGTGTACGAGGCGCTGCGGGCCGGCGCCTCCGGGTTCCTGCTGAAGGACGCCTCCGCCGAGCAGCTCGCCGAGGCGGTCCGGGTGGTGGCCGCGGGGGACGCGCTGCTCGCGCCCGGCATCACCCGGCGGCTGATCGCCGAGTTCTCCCGCCTGGACGGCGCGCCCCGCGCCCCGCTCAAAGAGCGCGTCGCGGATCTCACCGAGCGGGAGACGGAGGTCCTCGCCCTGATCGCGCGCGGCTGGTCCAACGCGGAGATCGCCCGCCATCTGGTGGTCGCCGAGCAGACCGTGAAGACCCATGTGAGCCGCATCCTGGTGAAACTGGGGCTGCGCGACCGGACCCAGGCGGCGGTGTTCGCGTACGAGTCGGGGCTGGTGCGGCCGTCGGGCTACTGAGCGGGGCGACGGGGCGACGGGGCGACGGGGCGACGGGGCGATGGGGCGATGGGGCGACGGGGTGGCAGGGGCCGCGGGTGGCACGGGGGCACGGGGCCACGGGGGCAGGGGGGCAGGGGGCCACGGGGGCAGGGGGGCAGGGGGCCACGGGGGCGACCCGTAGTACCTGAGAGGGACGCCGAAGGACCCCTCTCCGTGGTGACGACGGTGACCCCCCGACCGGCCTAACGTTTCGAGCGTGACCGAGACGCCCCAGACGCACCCGACACACTCCGCGAGCCGCGCGGACTCCGTGTACGCGGACTCCGCGGACTCCGCGTACGCCCCCTACAAGCCGCGCAGCCCCGAGTACCGGCTGGCCGCCGACGCCCTGCGCGGCCTGCGCCAGGACCTGTTCCTCGACGCCTTCGCCTACCGCCCGCTGCCCCGCATGGCGGTGGACGGCCCGATCACCCGGCGACTGGGCGGCAGGCTGCGGGAGTACGCGGTCTGGACCCCGCACGCGCTGATCTGCGCGGCCGGCTTCCTCGCCCTGCTGGTCGCCTCGCTGAGCGGCAACGACGGGTCCATGGAACCGGTCATCTGCCTGTTCGCGCTGGCCCCGGTGCTGCTCACCCTGGCCCGCCCGGTCGCCGCGTTCTGGGCGTCGACGGCCGCGACCTTCCTCAGCACCGTCCTCGCCGGCGCCTGGCAGGACTGGCCGTGGCCACCCGGCGCGTTCATATCCCACCTGGTGGTGCTGACCGTCGTCGCGATCCGCACCCGGCCCCGCACCGCGGCGTGGATGTGGCTGCTGACCGCCGCGTACGGCTTCTTCGCCGAGAGCCTCTTCGGCTGGGGCCACTACAGCACCAACACCGGGCCCATGCTGGTCCTCTCGGCCCTGATCCTCCTGGTCGTCACCGTCTGGCACATCCGCCGGGAGGCCGAGCAGGAGGTCACCGCCCAGCAGACGGTGACCGCGCACGAGCGGTCCCGGCGCACCCTCCTGGAGGAGCGCACCACGATCGCCCGGGAGCTGCACGACGTGGTCGCCCACCACATGTCGGTGGTCGCCATCCAGGCCGAGGCCGCGCCCTACCGGGTGGAGAACCCGCCGCCGGAGCTGGAGCGCGCCTTCGCGACGATCCGGGAGAACGCGGTCGCCGCGCTCACCGAACTGCGCCGCGTGCTCGGCGTGGTCCGCGCCGAGGACTACGAGGCCCCGGACGCCCCGCAGCCCACCCTCGCCGACCTGGACGCGCTGCTCGCCAATGTGCGCGACGCCGGACTGGAGGTGGACAAGACGGTGACCGGAGCGGTGCGCGAACTGCCGCAGGGCGTGGAGCTGTCGGCGTACCGGATCGTGCAGGAGGCGCTGAGCAACACCCTCAGACACGCGCCCGGCGCGAGCGCCCGCGTCGAGATCGGCTACGTCCTCGGCGGGCTCGGCCTGCGCGTCGTCAACACCGCCCCACCGAAGCCGTCCCTGGTCAAGCCCTCGCCCGGCGCCGGCCACGGCATCACCGGGATGCGCGAGCGGGTCTCGATGCTGGGCGGCGAGATGACGGCGGGCCGCACGGACGAGGGAGGCTACGAGGTGACGGTGTTCCTGCCCGTCCCGACGGCGAGCGAGGACGACGCATGACCATCCGCGTCCTGATCGCGGACGACCAGATGATGGTGCGCGAGGGCTTCTCGGTCCTGCTGAACGCGATGCCGGACATCGAGGTCGTCGGCGAGGCGGTCAACGGCCGGGAGGCGGTCGACCGGGTCCGGGAGCTGTCGCCGGACGTCGTGCTGATGGACATCCGCATGCCGGAGCTGAACGGCATCGAGGCGACCCGGGAGATCGTCGCCGCGGACGGTACGGCGAAGGTGCTGGTGCTGACCACGTTCGACCTGGACGAGTACGTGTACCAGGCGCTGCGCGCGGGAGCCTCCGGCTTCCTGCTGAAGGACGCCTCGGCGCGGCAGCTCGCCGAGGGCGTGCGGGTGGTGGCGTCCGGGGAGGCGCTGCTCGCCCCGTCGGTCACCAAGCGGCTGATCACCGAGTTCTCCAAGCTGGCCGAGAGCCCGAAGGTCCTGCCGCAGACGCGAGAGGCGTACGGCGATCTCACCGACCGGGAGACGGAGGTGCTGGTCCTCATCGCGCACGGCCTGTCGAACGCGGAGATCGCGGAGCGACTGGTGGTCGCCGAGTCCACGATCAAGACCCATGTCAGCCGCATCCTGGTGAAGCTGGGCCTCAGAGACCGCACCCAGGCGGCGGTGTTCGCCTACGAGGCGCGGCTGGTGACGCCGGGCTGATCAGGCGGTGAGGGCGACGAGCAGCGTGAGGAGGAAGCAGACGAGGGCGAGGGCACCCAGGAGGCACATGGGGAAGAGCATGATTCCGCGGCCGAGGAGGAACTCGCGCTCGACGCCGTTGAAGGGGTCGCCGGGGTCGTAGATCACCTCGACCTGCTCGCCGCGGTAGTCGCGGGGTGCGTAGGCGTAGGGCCGGCCGGTGAGGTCGGCGAACTTGTAGATGTGCATGCCGTCGACGTAGCCGTCGTACTGGGCGATCACCGTGACGCCGTCCTTGGACAACCGCCACGACGGCTTGCCGAACGGCATGACCCGCAGGCCGGCGAGCAGGAAGACACCGGTGCAGAAGGCCCCCACCCCCACCACGAGGACGAGTTCGGGGGTGTCGGAGTCGCTGGTGAGCACGCCGAGCACGCCGTGCACCAGAAGGAAGGCGAGCGTGCCCAGCCGGCCCCGCAGCCGCTTCCGGGCCCGCGCCCGCTCGGCGTCCAGGGTCCGCACGGTGACCAGGGCGGCCCCGTCGGCGGCACGGTCGGACACCGGGGGGAGCGCGGCGCCGACGGCCTCGGCGAAAGCGCGGGCGGCGGTCTCGCCGACGTCCTCGATCCGGTGGGCGGCCGGAGCCGTCCCGGGCGCCGCCGTCAGGGTGACCTCGACGGACCGGCGCTCGGCGCGGACCGCGGCGACGGCCGCCAGGGGTATGCGGTGCTCCTTCGCCGCCCGGCGAAGGACCAGTGCGGACCCGTCGAACTCGAGGGCGGTGTTCTTGCGGCCCCGCAGGACGGGCACGGACGGCGTGATCGACATGGGCGCGATCGTAAGGGGGGAACTGGGCATTCCGGCCCCTGGTCAGGCACGGGTCCGCCGGGCTAGCGTCCGTGCATGGCAGCCTTCGACCCGTGGGACCCGGCGTTCCTCGCCGACCCGTACCCCGCCTACGCCGAGCTGCGCGCCCGGGGCCGCGTGCACCACTACGAGCCCACGAACCAGTGGCTGGTCCCGCACCACGCGGACGTCTCGGCGCTGCTGCGGGACCGCCGGCTGGGGCGGACCTATCAGCACCGCTTCTCGCACGAGGAGTTCGGGCGCACCCCGCCCCCGCCGGAGCAGGAGCCGTTCCACACCCTCAACGACCACGGGATGCTGGACCTGGAGCCACCGGACCACACCCGGATCCGGCGGCTGGTGTCGAAGGCGTTCACGCCGCGCACGGTGGAGCGGCTGAAGCCGTATGTGGAGCGGCTGGCCGGGGAACTGGTCGACGGGCTGGTCCGGCGGGGCGGCGGCGATCTGCTCGCCGAGGTCGCCGAGCCGCTGCCGGTCGCGGTGATCGCCGAGATGCTGGGCGTGCCGGAGTCCGACCGGGCGCCGCTGCGGCCGTGGTCGGCGGACATCTGCGGGATGTACGAGCTGAACCCGTCGAAGGAGACGGCGGCGCGGGCGGTGCGGGCGTCGGTGGAGTTCTCGGACTACCTGCGGGAGCTGATCGCCGAGCGCCGCAAGGACCCGGGCGACGATCTGATCTCGGGTCTGATCGCGGCGCACGACGAGGACGACCGGCTCACCGAGCAGGAGATGATCTCGACCTGTGTGCTGCTGCTGAACGCGGGCCACGAGGCGACCGTGAACGCCACGGTCAACGGCTGGTGGGCGCTGCTGCGCCACCCGGACCAGCTTGCGGCGCTGCGCGCGGACCACTCCCTGGTCCCCGCCGCGATCGAGGAGCTGATGCGCTACGACACCCCGCTCCAGCTGTTCGAGCGCTGGGTGCTGGACGACATCGAGATCGACGGGACGGTGATCCCGCGGGGAGCGGAGCTGGCGCTGCTGTTCGGCTCCGCCAACCACGACCCCGCGGTGTTCACCGAGCCCGGCCGCCTGGACCTCACCCGCGAGGAGAACCCGCACATCTCGTTCAGCGCCGGCATCCACTACTGCATCGGCGCCCCCCTGGCCCGGCTCGAACTGGCCGCGTCCATGCGGGCGCTGCTGGAGCGGGCCCCGACGTTGTCCCTGGCGTCGGAGCCGAAACGCAAGCCGAACTTCGTGATCCGGGGGCTGGAGGGGCTGGACGTCGAGATCGCGTGACCGGCGCCGGGCCTGCGCTCAGGACGTGACCAGGTCCCGGCGTCGCAGCCCCGCCAGGCCGACCGTCACCAGTGCCGCCGCCAGGGCGGTGAGGAGCAGCAGCGGCGTCCACTCCATCTCCCCGCCCGGCAGCTTCGGCAGATGACCGAACGGGGAGAGATCCAGCACCGCCCGCGGCACGTCCAGCGCGGGCCCGACCCAGCCGAGCAGCAGCACCGCCCCGGCGACGGCCCACGCCGCGCCCGCCGCCCGGGGCAGCAGCCCGTTCAGCAGGACCGCCACCCCGCCGATCACCCACACCGCGGGCACCTGCGCCAGGCACGCGCCCAGCAGCGGCCCCACCCGCCCGCCGTGGCCGACGGCGAAGCCCAGCCCGGCCAGGAGCATGATCAGCACCGTGCCGCCGAACGCCACCGCCAGATGGCCCGCGGCCCACCGCAGCCGCCCCACCGCGTTGGCCAGCACCGGCTCGGCCCGCCCGGAGGTCTCCTCGCCGTGCAGACGCAGCACCGAGGCGACGATGTACAGGGCCGCGACGAGCCCCAGCATCCCGGTCATCGCCGACAGGAACGCGTCGGTCAGCCCCGCCTGACCACCCATCCGCTCGATGATCCGCCGCGCGTCGGCGTTGTCCCCGACCAGGTCGGCCGCGCCCTCCGCCATCGCGCCGTACACCACCCCGGCGAGCAGGAAGCCGATGCTCCAGCCGACGAGAGCGCCCCGCTGCAGCCGCCAGGCCAGCGCGGTCGCGCTGCCGAGGCGCCCGGCGGCCGGTCCGGGCCGGGCGGGCAGGAAGCTCATGCCGATGTCCCGGCGCCCGGCGAGGGCGTAGGCGACCGCGCCCTGGAGCAGCGCCGCCCCGGCGAACAGCAGCAGCACCCACCAGCGTTCGCCCGCGAACGGCCGCAGGTTCTCCAGCCAGCCCAGCGGCGACAGCCAGGTCAGCACCGACGAGCCGTCGTCGGTGGCCGAGTCGCCCGCCGCGCGCAGCACGAACGCCGCGCCCAGCACCGCCGCGGTCAGGCCCCGGGCAGCCCGGGCGCTCTGGGTGAGCTGGGCGGCGATCGCGGCCGTCGTGGCGAAGAGCATGCCGACGCCCGCGATTCCGAGCCCGAGCGCCAGTGCGCCCGCCGCGCCGTGCCCGGCGAGTCCCGCCGTCACCAGCAGGGCGAGGGCGGCGCAGGTGATCGCGGCGGTCAGCAGGGCCGCGGTGAGGGAGGCCCGGCGGCCCACGATCCCGGAGGCGATCAGTTCCTGACGGCCGCTCTCCTCCTCGTCGCGGGTGTGCCGCACGACGACGAGCAGGCAGGTCACGGCGGCCAGCGCACCGGCGTACACCCCCACCCGCCAGGCGGTCAGCGCGCCCAGCGAGTCGCCGAAGACCGGGCCGACCATCGCGCGCAGCGAGGAGTTGGTCTCCATCTGCCGCATGAGGCCGGCGCGTTCGGCCGCCGTGCCGTACAGGCCCCTCAGCGTGTTCGGCATGGACAGCACCATCAGCGCGTTGACGGCGACCCAGACCGGGATCATCAGCCGGTCGCGGCGCAGCGCGAAGCGCAGCAGGGTGCCGGTGCCGGCCAGCGGGCGCGAGCCGCCGCCGGACCGTACGGCGAGGGCGGTTGCGGTGGCGGTCATCGGGCCGCCCCTTCCGCGGGCTCGTCCTGGTAGTGCCGCAGGAACAGCTCCTCCAGCGTGGGCGGTGTCGAGGTGAGCGAGCGCACGCCCGCCTCGCCGAGCTGCCGCAGTACGGCGTCGAGCTTGTCGGTGTCGACCTGGAGCCGGACCCGCCGCCCCCGGACGTCGAGGTCGTGCACCCCGGGCAGCCGGGACAGCCCGTTCGGCGGTCCGGCCAGCTCGGCGGTGACGCTGGTGCGGGTCAGATGCCGCAGCTCGGCGAGCGATCCGCTCTCCACGGTGCGCCCCTTGCGGATGATGCTGACCCGGTCGCACAGCTCCTCCACCTCGCTGAGGATGTGCGAGGAGAGCAGGATGGTCCGCCCGCGCTCGCGTTCCTCGGTGACGCACCGCCGGAAGACCTCCTCCATCAGCGGGTCGAGGCCGGAGGTCGGCTCGTCGAGGATCAGCAGATCGACGTCGCAGGCGAAGGCGGCGACCAGGGCGACCTTCTGCCGGTTGCCCTTGGAGTACGTGCGCCCCTTCTTCGTCGGGTCCAGCTCGAACCGCTCGATCAGCTCCGCCCGCCGCCGCGCGTCGAGGCCGCCGCGCAGCCGCCCGTACAGGTCGATGACCTCGCCGCCGGAGAGATTGCGCCACAGCGTCACGTCGCCGGGGACGTAGGCGATACGGCGGTGCAGGTCGACGGCGTCCGCCCACGGGTCGCGGCCGAGCACCCGCGCGGCGCCGGAGTCGGCGCGCAGCAGGCCGAGCAGGACCCGGATGGCGGTGGACTTTCCGGCCCCGTTGGGCCCGAGGAAGCCGTGGACCTCGCCGGACTCCACGTCCAGGTCGAGACCGTCGAGTGCGTGCGTCCGGCCGAACGACTTGCGCAGTCCGGAGACGGTGATGGCCTTGGTCATGCTTCGGAACGTACGCTTCTTTCAGAAATTTGTGAAGTTAAGGAAGCGTATAAAACGCGACTAGACTCGGATGGGGACCGGCCGGACGGCGCCGGGCAGGGGAGATGATCGACGGCATGACGGACACAGCCGGAGCGGCACACGGAGGGGCGCGCGACCCCGAGACGGTCTCCCGGTTCGTGGAGCACTTCGCGGCCCAGCTCGTCGAGGCGGGCGTCCCGCGCATGCCGGCCCGCGTCTTCGCCGCGCTGCTCGCCTCCGACAGCGGCGCCCTCACCTCCGCCGAACTCGGCGACCAGCTCAAGATCAGCCCCGCGGCGGTCTCCGGCGCGGTGCGCTACCTCGCCCAGGTCCACCTGGTCTCCCGCGAACGCGAGCCCGGCTCCCGCCGCGAGCGCTACCGGGTCCACAACGACCAGTGGTACGAGGCGCTGACCAACCGCGAGGCGATCATCAAACGCTGGGAGGACGCCCTCCGCGAGGGCGTCACCACCCTCGGCCCCGACACCCCCGCAGGCCACCGCCTCGCCGAAACCCTGGCCTTCTTCGAGTTCGTGGAGGGCGAGCTGGAGACCTTGATGGCGCGCTGGCGGCAGAGGCGGCAGGAGTTGTTCGGCCGGTGACCTGGTGATCCGCCGAAAGGATCACACGACCGTAGTCGTTTCGCTACGCTGGGTGCTGCCTGGTCTGCGGCGAGGGGAGGGCGCATCATGACTTTGATGACTGAGCGACCGACGGCAAGCGGCACCGAGGCCGGCAGCTTCGAGGAGCTGCTCGACACCCTCGACAAGTGGGACGTGCCCGGCTTCAGGGCCGAGGTCATCAGGGGGAGCATCGTCTTGTCGCCGTGGTCCAAGGGTTACTACCAGCGCGTGATGCGGTTGGTGTGCAAGCAGGTGGAGCCGCACCTTCCCGAAGATCACGAGATCAGCTGCGCGCCCTTCCTGTATGTCTTCACGGGGGAGGAACGCGCGTACGGACCCGACATCCACGTCGCGCCCCGGCAGGTCTTCGAGACGACCCGCACCCGCCTCGACGGCGAAGCCCTGACCCTGGCCGCCGAGCTGACCTCCTCCGCCACCCGTGACGACGACCTGACGGACAAGGTCGTGGTCTACGGGCGGGCCGGTGTCCCCGTGTACCTGCTGCTGGACATGCAGGAGGAGCAGGCCACCGTCTTCTGGGACCCCTCTCCCAAGGGGTACGAGTCCCGTCAGACGAGGCCGTTCGGAGAGAAGCTGGACCTCCCCGCTCCGTTCGGGTGCTCCCTCGACACCAGCGGCTTCCGGGCTCCCCGGCGGGAGGCCGAGGCGCGGGACGCGCGGGACCAGGAGCAGACCCGGGGCTGACTCACCCGGCCGGCACCGGCACCATCAGCCCCAGTGCCCCCTCCGACACCGTCCACGTCCTGCGCCGTACCGGGCCCGTGACCTGGGTGTCGGCGCTGTAGTGGAAGGCGGGGCCGGTGACCGTGACCGTGCGGCCCTCCGCGCGCAGGGGGGTGGCCTCCGCGCCCACGGAGAGGGGGCGTGCCTCGACCTCGGCGAGGCCGGACGGGCCCGGGGTCACCGAGATGGCCGTCAGGGGCTGGCCGAGGTCCACCAGGGTGCGGCCGTCGACCTCCACGCGCAGCCGGGCCGGTCCGGTGGGGCCCGGCGGGGCGGCGGTGGCCACGCGGGCGGGGCGTGACGGCACCAGGGTGCGGACCAGTGACTGGCAGGTCCGCAGCCACGGCCGGCTCACGGCGGTGGCCCCGTTCGGCGCCGTATGCCCGCCCGGCAGCGGCGGGATGCCGACCGCGCCGACCACCACCCCGTCGCTGTCGTCGACCAGCAGGTCCAGCCGCCGCTCCACGCCCTCCAGCACCGCCCGCGCCGCCGCCACCGTGCCCGTCGGCACGCCGAGGGACCGTGCCAGCGACAGCACCCCCGAACCGGCGCCCACCGGCACCAGCGACAGCACACATCCGGCCAGGTCCCGCTGCCGGTGCAAAAGGGACACGGCCCGCACCAGCGCCCGGTCGTCACCGACCACGACCGGGCGGCGTGAGCCGCGCCGGGCCAGCATCCGGGCGAATTCCTCCGGACCGTCCGGGAGGCACACCTTGATGGCCGCACCCGCGCTGAGCACGTCTTTCGCGATTCGCGCGGACTCCGAGTCCACTCGCCGGGCGACCGGATCGATGATCACCAACAGCTGCTCGGGCGTCGCGGAAGTCGCCACCTCGGTCATGCCTCGCTTCCTCGGGTAGCATCTTTGTGCAAGAGCCCCTTGCGCTATTGCGCCAGGGGCTTCGTCTATTCCGGGGCATCCGGTCCGACGGGTTGCGGCCGACGAAGGTCGCCGGCGTGCGAGGCACACTCCGTGTCACGTGCGCCCCTGACCTTGGACATGCCCCGCCCGGAAGGGGTGTACGCGCGTGCCCGCACTTGTGCTGCTCGGTGCTCAGTGGGGTGACGAAGGCAAGGGAAAGGCGACGGACCTGCTCGGCGGATCCGTCGACTACGTGGTGCGTTACCAGGGCGGCAACAACGCCGGCCACACGGTAGTCGTGGGCGATCAGAAGTACGCCCTCCACCTGCTCCCTTCCGGAATCCTGTCCCCCGGCTGTACGCCGGTCATCGGTAACGGCGTCGTCGTCGACCCGTCGGTCCTGCTCTCCGAGCTGAGCGGGCTGAACGAGCGCGGCGTCGACACGTCGAAGCTCCTGATCAGCGGTAACGCGCACATCATCACGCCGTACAACGTGACCGTCGACAAGGTGACGGAACGCTTCCTCGGCAAGCGCAAGATCGGCACCACCGGCCGCGGCATCGGCCCGACCTACGCCGACAAGATCAACCGCGTCGGCATCCGCGTCCAGGACCTGTACGACGAGTCGATCCTGCGGCAGAAGGTCGAGGCGGCCCTCGACGTCAAGAACCAGATCCTCACCAAGCTCTACAACCGCCGCGCCATCGCCGTGGACCAGGTGGTCGAGGAGCTGCTGGGCTACGCCGAGCAGATCCAGCCGTACGTCGCCGACACCGTGCTGGTCCTGAACAAGGCGCTGGACGAGGACAAGGTCGTGCTCTTCGAGGGCGGCCAGGGCACCCTCCTCGACATCGACCACGGCACGTATCCGTTCGTGACCTCGTCGAACCCGACCGCGGGCGGCGCCTGCACCGGCGCGGGCGTGGGCCCGACCCGGATCAGCCGCGTCATCGGCATCCTCAAGGCGTACACCACCCGCGTCGGCGCCGGCCCGTTCCCGACCGAGCTGTTCGACGAGGACGGCGAGGCGCTGCGCCGGATCGGCGGCGAGCGGGGCGTCACCACCGGCCGTGACCGCCGCTGCGGCTGGTTCGACGCGGTCATCGCCCGCTACGCGACCCGCGTGAACGGCCTGACCGACTTCTTCCTCACCAAGCTCGACGTGCTCACCGGCTGGGAGCAGATCCCCGTCTGCGTCGCCTACGAGATCGACGGCAAGCGCGTCGAGGAGCTGCCGTACTCGCAGACCGACTTCCACCACGCGAAGCCGATCTACGAGATGCTGCCGGGCTGGTCGGAAGACATCAGCAAGGCCAAGACCTTCTCCGACCTCCCGAAGAACGCCCAGGCGTACGTCAAGGCGCTCGAGGAGATGTCCGGCGCCCCGATCTCCGCGATCGGCGTGGGCCCGGGCCGGGACGAGACGATCGAGATCAACCCGTTCATCTGAGGTGCGTGAGAGCACCCTGGGTGCCTGAGGCAGGGACCCCGCCGCGAACCGGCGGGGTCCTCCGCCGTTCACGGCCGGGTTCGGGCACTGGTCGGCCCGCGTCCGGCCCGGTCGGCCCGGTCGGCCCGTTCAGCCGGGTTCGGGCTCCGTGCGGCGGGGTCTCCTGCCGTTCACGGCCGGGTTCGGGCCCCGTGCGGCGGGGTCCCCTGCCGTTCTCGGCCCGGGTTCGGGCCCCGTGCGGCCCGGTCGGGCCCGGTCGGGCACGTTCGCGGCCCGTCCCCGGCCCCGGCCCGGGTCTGGGGGCCTCGTATGCCGGCCGGGCCTCGCCGCACCCGCCCGGCGTCATCCGTTCGGTTGACCCCCGCCTCGTCCGTTCCGGGCGGCGGTCGTACCCGGTGCGCCGACGGGGCGGGCCGGTGGGCGGGCACAGCATGGACGGCATGCAGAACATCAAGCGAATCTCCCCGCGCACCCGCCTCCTCACCGGCGGCGCCCTCGTCGCCGCCGTCGCCCTCGGGACCGTCGGCGCCGTCTCGGCCCACGCCGGCTCCCCGGAGCGGAGCGCTCCCGCCGCCGTCCAGGCCGACGCCCAGAACCGGGACCTGTTCCAGACCTCCCACCTGACGATCGACGCCGCGACCGAGGCCGCGCGGGCCGCGCTGGACGCCGCCGAGCAGGAGGGCCAGCGGGTCACCGTCGCCGTCGTCGACCGCAACGGCAACACCATCGTCACCCTGCGCGGCGACGGCGCCGGACCGCAGTCGTACGAGTCGGCCGAGCGCAAGGCGTACACCGCCGTGTCCTGGAACGCGCCCACCTCCGAGCTGGCCAAGCGCCTCCAGAACGCCCCGAACCTCAAGGACATCCCCGGCACGCTCTTCCTCGCGGGCGGCGCCCCCGTCACCGCCAAGGGCGCCCCGGTCGCGGGCATCGGTGTCGCGGGCGCCCCCTCCGGCGACCTCGACGAGAAGTTCGCCCGGGCCGGCGTCGCCGCCCTGAACGACTGACCGGGCCGCCGTGCGCGGTACGCCCGTCCGGACCCCGGTGGCGCACGCGGCCCCCGCGCCGTGCGCCGCCGGGCGTTCGCCGCGCTGCGCGACCTGACCCGCCCGAGGAGTTCCCCCATGAGCCCGAGGACGTCGCCGCCCCCCCCGGACGGCCGCACCGCCTACGTCACCGGAGGCTTCACCCGCGACGGCCACTGGAACGGCATCACCGTCGTCGACCTCGGCAGCGAGCGCACCCGCCGACTGCCGGCCGGGGAGCGCCCCCTCGGCATCGCCGTGCTGTGACTGTGATGTGCGGGGAACTGGCGAGCGGGGAAGGGGAGTTGGGGATACAGGGACATGCATGGACGCATGAGCGGCGGCAGCGGCGCGAGCGGTACGGCCGCGGCTGCCGGGGGAGGAGCGGGGGTGCGTTTCACACTCGGCGTACAGGCGGCGAGCGGCGACCACGCGGGCGCCACGGACGAGTTGTACGACTGGCTGCGCCAGGATCCCGAACTGCGCGGCCTGGTGCGGCGCGACCTCGCGGACAGCGCGCCCGCCGGGGCGATGGGCGGTGCCTGGAGCGAGCTGCTGACCCTGCTGCTCGCCCCCGGCGGCCCCACCGCGGCGGCCGGCGCCGCCCTCGTCGTCTGGCTCCAGAACCGGCGGAGCAATGTGACCGTCACCATCAACCGGCCGGACGGCACCCAGCTGGTGGTCGCCTCCGAGAAGGTCCGGCCGCTGACCGCGGAGGGCACCGGCGAGCTGGCCCAGCGCGTGGCGGAGGCCCTGCGGGAGCCCTCGGCCCGGGAGACGGACGAGCGGGATCCGGCCGGAGACGACCCGGCCGGAGACGACCCGGCCGAAGATGACCCGGCCGGAGACGATCCGGCCGGAGACGACCCGGCCGGGTCAGACGGCTCCCGGCGGGCCGAGGGGGCGCGCTGACCATGCCGTTAGGGGGAGGGTCCACGCCGTCGGAGGGACGGTCCACGCCGTCAGGGGGACGGTCCACGCCGTCAGGGGAAGGGGCAACGCCGTCAGGGGGAGGGGCAACGCCGTCAGGGGGAGGGGCGACGCCGTCAGGAGGAGGGCCGGACCTGACCGGGCCCGGCTGCCACGCGGTCGTGGTCGGCACGGGCCGCCACCCGGGAGACCGGCTGCACGATCTCCCCGCGGCCGTGCCCTCCGCCGAGGCGCTGGCCGAGACGTTGCGCACCCACTGCGGCATGGGCGACCGGGTCCGCGTGCTGACGAACCCCGCGTCGCCGAGCGAGGTGCTGGAGGCGCTGGCGGAGGCCGCCGACCGGGCGGCGCCCACCGAGGAACGGCCCGAGAGCGGCATCGTCGTGTTCTGCTTCGTCGGCCACGGTCTGCGCGGACCCGGCGGACGGCTGTACCTGGCGACGGCGGCGACCAAGTCCCTCACGGACACCGCCCACTCGGTGCCCTACGCCGAGATCGAGCGCTACCTCGCCGACGCCGCCGCGGACCCGGTGCTGATCCTCGACTGCTGCTTCGCCGGGAACGCCCGGGAACCCGGCCGCGCCCCCGCCCCGGACCCGTTCGGCGCGTCCCGCCCCCAGGGCAGCTATCTGCTCGGATCCGCCCAGCGCAACACCCTGGCGTACGCCCCGAAGGGCGCCGAGTACACCCTGTTCACGGGGCATCTGCTGAAGCTGCTGCGGGAGGGCGACGCGGGCGCCGCCCGCCTGCTGACGCTCGGCGGGGTCTACCGCCTGCTCGACCAGCGGCTCCAGGGCGAGGCGGCCCGCCCCTACGGCGGTGGCACCGCCCGCATGGCCGAACTGGTCCTCACCGCCAATCGCCGCTATCCCGCGCGGCCCGCAGCGGACGGCCCGGCGGCGCCGGAGGATGACGCGGACGCCGTGTGCCCGTACCCGGGCCTGCGGCCGTTCCTGCCCGAACAGCACCACCTCTTCTTCGGCCGCGAGGAGATGACGGAGCGTCTGCTGTCCAGAGTCGCCGGCATCCGGCCGGGGGAGCCGCTGGTCCTCATCGGCAACTCCGGCGTCGGCAAGTCGTCGCTGCTGCGGGCCGGGCTGAGCGTGGCGGCCCAGCGCGCCGGACTGGGTCCGGTGTGCCTGGTGCCCGCACCGGGCGCGCGGCCGTTCCGGCGGCTCGCCGAGGCGTGGGCGCAGGCGGTGGGCCGCCCGCTCGCGGAGGTCGTACGCGATCTGGAACAGGGACGCTTCCCCCGCCCCGAGCCCAGGGCCGGCGGCGGGCCGGTGCCGGGGGTGCTGGTCGTCGACCAGTTGGAGCAGTACTTCACGCACGGTGCGGACGAGGCCGAGCGTGCCCGGTTCGCCGCCGCGCTCACCGCGACCGACGGCCCGCGCGTCGTGCTGGCGCTGCGCGCCGACTACCACGGCGACATCCTCGGCGACCCGCACCTCGCCCCGTTCGCGGAACGCGACCACTTCGTCGTCCCCGCCCTGAACGACGCCGAGATCGAGGCGGCCATCGTGGAGCCCGCCCGGTACGCCGGACTGGAGTGGGAGGCGGGCGTCCCGCGCATCCTGCTGCGCGAGGTGAACGAGGAACGGCGCGGCGGACGCACCGGCGACGCGGCGGCCCTGCCGTATCTGGCCTACGTCCTCCAGGAGATCTGGCTGCGGCGGCGCGGCACCACGCTCACCTACGCCGCGTACCAGGAGGCGGGCGGCATCCGTGACGCGGTCGCCCGCGCCGCCGACCGGATCCACGACGGCCTCGACGAGGACGGCCGCCGGCGGCTGCGCGCCCTGATGCTCGCCATGGTGCAGGTGGCCGACGGCGAGGGCCGGCTGGTGCGCCGCCGGGTGCCGCGCGAGGAACTGGCCGACGCGCGGGACCTGCTCCGCCTCCTCGCCGACGCCCACCTGGTCGTCGTGGACGAGGACGGCGGGGCGCAGCTCGGCCACGACTCCCTGCTGCACGCCTGGGAGCGGCTGACCGGCTGGATCGAGGAGGCCCGCGGCGATCTGCTGCGGCTTCGCCGGCTGACGGCCGCGGCGGAGGGCTGGGACGAGGGCGGACGCGGCCCCAGCGGCCTGTGGCGGGGCTTCGACCTGCGCGAGGCGCGTGAGCTGGCCACCGGCCGGACGGCCGGGGCGGCGCCCGTACGGCAGGTGGTGCGCGACTTCGTCACCGCGAGCGAGGCCGCCGAGCGGCGCCGCCGCCGCGCCGTCCGGGCGTGGGTCTCCGTGCTGTCGGCGCTGACCCTGGTGGCGGCCTCCCTGGCGGGCTGGGCGTTCTACGAGAACGGGCAGGCGGCGAGCCGGGAGCGGGCCCTGATCGCCCGCGAGCTGGCGAGCCGCGCGGACCGCATCCGCGACCGCGACCCGGGGACGGCGCTGCGCCTCAGCCTGGCCGCGTACCGCACGGCCGAGACCCCGGAGACCCGCTCCAGCCTGTACGCGTCGGCGATCACCCTGACCCCGGTCCACCTCACCCCCGCCGAGCCCCACCGCGAGCCCGTCCTGAACCTCGCCTACCGCTCGGACGGCAAGGCGCTGGCCGCGAGCCACCGGGACGGCCGGGTGCAGCTGTGGGATCTGTCCGATCCCGGGCGGCCGGCCGAGGGAAGCCGCTTCCGGCTGAACGGCAGACCCGTCCTCGCCCACCACCCCGTCAAGCCACTGCTGGCCGCGCAGACCGGCACGGAACTGACCCTGTGGAACACCGCGGACCCGCAGCGGCCCGAGCGGCTGGCGCGCCTGCCGGTCGAGGACAGCACGACGACGTTCGGCGTGGCGTTCAGCGGGGACGGCCGGACCCTGGCGTCCGGCGGCGACAAGGGCCGGCTGCGGCTGTGGGACGTTTCCGACCCGGCGCGCCCGGCGCTGCGCGCGCAGCGCACGGTGGCCGAAGCCGAGCTGATCTCCCTGGCGTTCACCCGTGACGGACACCATCTGGTCACCGGCAACGGCAACGGGCCGGGGAAGAACGGCCATCCCGCCCAGGTGCGGCTGTGGGACCTGAGCGATCCCGGCCGGCCCATCCTGCTGGACACCGAGCGAACCGCCACGGTCACGTCCGTCGCCGCACACCCGCGCCGCGACCTGGTCGTCGCCAACGGCGGCGAGGGCGTGACGGCCTGGTGGCGGGTGGTGGACGGACGGGAACTGCGGCGGGTGCGCGCCGAGGACTACTCGGACAGGTGGGGCGGCTACTACGGCATGCCGCAGCTCGCGTTCAGCCCGGACGGCAGATTCCTCGCCGGGGCGGACCGCAAGGACGGCGTACGGCGGCTCAGGGCGACGGCCAAGACGGCCGAGCTGGCGGAGATGAAGCCGGAACTCCCCGTGCTGTCCGCGGGGCAGCCGGTCCAGTCGGTCGCCTACAGCCCCGACAGCCGCTACCTCGCCGCCGGTGAGGTGGGCGGCGAGATCCGGCTGTGGACCGAACACACCTGGGCTCGCGCGCTCCCCGGCTACCTGCCCGTGCAGGAGGTGGCGGGCACCAGCCCCGTCAGCGCCGACGGCAGGCTGCTCATCGTCAAGAAGGACGAGCCGGACTACTCCACGACCACCCGGATCTGGACCATCGGCGACCACGGCTCGGCGAAGCCGCGCTACACCCTCCCGAAGGGCTGGGAGGCGAACTGGTTCCTGACCGGCCGGCGCGGCGGCGACCCGGTTCTGCTGGCCCACCACTGGACCGGAGGGCTCGACCACACCCTCCAGCTCTGGCGGTTCGGCGCCGAGGGCCCGCCGCGCAGAAGCACGAGTATCCGGTTCACCGCCGACGTCCCGCACATCACCGTCAGCCCCGACGGCCGGCTGCTGGCCGTGGGCTCGCGGGAGGAGCGGGCCATCGCCCTGTGGGACATCAGCGACCCCGCGAAGCCGGTACGCCGGGCCGACATCCCCACGCGGGCGAACGGCGGGCTCTTCGCCACGGGAACCCTGTGGTTCGCGGGCCCGCACACCGTCGTGACGGTCGAGAACGAATGGCACCTGCGGTTCTGGGACGTTTCCGACCCCGACCGTCCCCGCATGGGCGACGTGATCGAGGACGCGGCGCTGCGCGAGGGCGCGATGTACGACGACACCTCGAAGCTGCTCATCACCGAGGACAGCGGCGACACGATCCGGCTGTACGACCTCCCCCGGCCCGCGCGGCCGGCCGAGGGTGGGCGGATCCCGGCCGCTCCGGGGAGCTACTTCCCCTCCGGGAAGGGCGAACTGGCGACCGCGGTCGCCGACGGCACGATCGAGTTCTGGGACGTCTCCGATCCCCACAAGCCGAGGAAGAAGACCAGGACCGTACGCCTCGACCGCGCCATCACGTCCCTCGCCGTCACCGCCGACGGGCGGCACGCCATCACCGGCGAGCCGTACCGCATCTGGTCCCTGGGCCGCGACGGCCGCTGGGTGACCCCGGAGTTCGCCACCCTGGACACCGCGGAGTCCGTCCGGCTGCCCTCGGGCAGAAGCTGGCTGGCCGTGACCGCCGAGACCGAATCACCCCGCCTGCCCAACGAGGAGAACACCTACATTCTCGACTACGACACCGACCGCCTCTACAAGGCCATGTGCCGCTCACAACCCGTCAGCCTGTCCCAGGACCGCTGGAAGGCACTGTTCCCGCACCTGGACCACCGCCCCTCCTGCGACTGAGGAGCGGCCCCGGGACCCCGGCTCAGCTGAACACGATCATCGACCCCTGCGCCAGACTCCGCGTCGCCGCCGCGTGCAGCCCCAGCCAGACGTGCCGCTCGCGGGCGAACGGGCTCGGGTCGTACGGGGCGGGGACGGCGGGCTCCTCCAACTCGGTCGGCCCGAGCGGCGGTTGCGGGGCCGCCGGGGGGTTGGCCGGGTCGATGCCGAGGGTCGGGGCGACGAGTTCCAGCTCGCGCAGCAGCGTCTGCGAGGAGCCCAGCGGGCCGCCGCCCGCGAGGAGGTCGTCGTTGGACAGGGGGTGCGGGAAGTCGACGGGGACGTAGGCGCCCGCGTGGTCGTAGTGCCAGACCAGGTGGGACTGCTGGGCCGTCGACTCGAACATCTCCAGCAACTGCTCGTAGTCGCCGCCCAGTTCGTCGACCGGGGTCACCGGCAGCCCGCAGACCTGGAGCAGGTAGGCCCGGCGCAGGAAGTGCAGCGCGTCGTAGTCGAACCCGGCGACCGGGGCGACCTCGCCGGACAGGCCCGGCATGTACTGGTACACCGGCACCGGCGGCAGTCCGGCCGCGGCGAGCGCCTGGTTGTATTGCGCGAGTTCCTCGGCGAAGGGGTTGTCCGGCGTGTGGCACAACACGTCGACGAGCGGGACCAGCCACAGGTCACAGGCCAAAAGAGGGCTCCTCGGGTACGAGCGCACGCGGGTGGTCAGGGAAGCGTAATGGGTGGGGGCCGCACGGGTCCCCACCCGTACCGGTCCCCTCTCGTACCGGTCCCATACCCACAACGGCCGCCGACCGCCCGTCAGTCACCCACCGGCCCCGCACCGGTCGGCCGTCAGCGGCCCGTCAGTCGCCCGCCAGCCGTTCGATCAGCCTGAGCGAGTGCGTGTTGTACGCGGCGATGAGCGCCCGCGCGGTCTCGATGTCGCGGCGCGCCAGGGCGTCCACCAGTTCGGTGTGCCCGGCCCACAGCTGCCCGCGCAGATCGGTCAGCCGGCGCAGATGCTGCACCGCGCACACCCAGGACTGCACGCGCAGCCGGTGCAGGAAGTCGGCGAGGTAGGGGTTGCCGAACAGGCCGCTCAGCTCGCGCCAGAAGCGCAGGTCGTAGCCGATGAGCACGGTGAGGTCCCCGGCGGTGGCGGCGCGCTGGGCCTCCTCGCCGCGCCGCCGCACGCCCGCGAGCGCGGTCGCCGTGCGCGGGTCGTCGGGGTCCCGGAAGCCGCGGTGGCCCTCGCCGAGCGCCTGGAACATGCCGTCGGTGACCAGGCTGCGGGCCTCGACCAGGCCGCGGAAGTCCTCGGCGGAGTACTCGCGGACGTGGAAGCCGCGATGCTGGTCGGCCTCCAGCAGGCCCTGCGCGGACAGATCGACCAGCGCCTCGCGCACCGGGGTCGCCGAGACCCCGTACTGGTCGGCGATCTCCTTGACGGTGAACTCCTGCCCCGGCTGGAGCCGCCCCGCCAGCACCTCGTCACGCAACGCGTCCGCGATCTGCTGCCGCAGGGTGCTACGGGTCACAGCGCCGTTGCCGCTGGTGCCGGGCATGGTGGGGGGACTCCCTCGTGCGTTCGAATGGCGGGGCACGATTGTGCCTACGAGCACGCCACCATACGCGCTCCCCCCACCGGGGGTAATGGGTTGCGCAGCGACCCGGCCGCCTACTCCGCCACGTACTCGTCGGCCACCGCGAGCGCCGCGTCCAGCGCCGCGAGGCCTTCCTTCAGCTCGGCCTCGGTGACGTTGCACGGCGGCACGACATGGGTGCGGTTCATGTTGATGAAGGGCCAGATGCCGTGGGCCTTGGCGGCGGCGCCGAACGCGGCCATCGGGGCGTTCGCCTCACCGGCCGCGTTGTACGGCACCAGCGGCTCGCGGGTCTCCCGGTTCTTCACCAGCTCCAGCGCCCAGAACATGCCGACGCCGCGCACCTCGCCCACGCTCGGGTGCCGCTCGGCCAGCTCCCGCAGCCCCGGCTCCACGACCTCGGCGCCGAGCCGCGCCGCGTGCTCGACCACGCCCTCCTCGGCCATCACGTTGATCGTCGCGACGGCGGCGGCGCAGGCGAGGGGGTGCCCGGAGTAGGTGAGTCCGCCCGGGTAGGGCCGCCGGGCGAAGGTCTCCGCGATGGCGCCGGAGATCGCGACGCCGCCCAGCGGGACGTATCCGCTGTTCACGCCCTTGGCGAAGGTCATCAGGTCGGGGGTGACACCGAACAGGTCGGCGGCGAACCACTCACCGGTGCGCCCGAAGCCCGCCATGACCTCGTCGAGGATGAAGACGATCCCGTACTTGTCGCAGATCTCCCGCACCCCGGCGAGGTAGCCGGGCGGCGGCACCATGATCCCGGCCGTGCCGGGGACGGTCTCCAGGATGATCGCGGCGACGGTCTGCGGTCCCTCGAAGGCGATCGTCGTCTCCAGGTGCTCCAGCGCCCGCGCGCACTCCTGCTCCTCGGTCTCGGCGTAGAAGCGGGAGCGGTAGAGGAAGGGCGCCCAGAAGTGCACGACCCCGGCGGTCGCGCTGTCGCTGGCCCAGCGGCGCGGGTCGCCGGTGACGTTGACCGCCTGCTGGGTGCCGCCGTGGTACGAGCGGTAGGCGGAGAGCACCTTGGGGCGGCCGGTGTGCAGCCGGGCCATGCGCACCGCGTGCTCGACGGCGTCGGCGCCGCCGTTGGTGAAGAAGATCTTGTCCAGGTCGCCGGGGGTGCGCTCGGCGATCAGCCGGGCGGCCTCCGAGCGCGCCTCGATGGCGAACGCGGGCGCGAAGGTGGTCATCTTCGCCGCCTGCTCCTGGATCGCGGCGACGACCTTGGGGTGCTGGTAGCCGATGTTCGTGTAGACGAGGCCGCTGGTGAAGTCCAGGTAGCGCTTGCCGTCGTAGTCCCAGAAGTACGACCCCTCGGCGCCGGCGACGGCGAGCGGGTCGATGAGCTCCTGCGCGGACCAGGAGTGGAAGACGTGCGCGCGGTCCGCGGCCTTCACGGCGGCACCGGCCTGGGCGTCGGGAACGGGATGAGGGGTCATGCGGGCGAGCGTAGATGTCCGCGATGCGGACGCGGTATCGGCGTCCTGTCTGTGGTCAGGGCCTTTCCGCGACAGGTTGTCGACGAAGGGCCGTCCCCAGACCCATTGACAGCAGGCTGTCGAAATGACAGCCTACTGTCATAAGGGATTCCGTACGGGATCCCGCCCGAGGAGGAGCCATGAGCACGGGAACCATGAGCACGGGAACCACCAGCCGCAAGCCCGTCCACCTCGCCGTCTACGACACCCTCGCCGACTGGGAGCCCGGCCACGCCACCGCCCACCTCGCCCGCGCGGGGCATGAGATCCGCACGGTCGGACCCACCACGGCCCCCGTCCGCACCCTCGGCGGCCTGCGCGTCCAGCCCGACCTCGCCCTGGCCGGCCTGCGGCCCGAGGACAGCGCGCTGCTGATCCTCCCGGGCGCCGACCTCTGGGACACGAGCGACGACCTCGCGCCGTTCGCCCGCAAGGCCCGCGAGTTCCTCGACGCGGGCGTCCCCGTCGCCGCGATCTGCGGCGCCACCGCCGGACTCGCCCGCGAGGGCCTGCTCGACGACCGCGCCCACACCAGCGCCGTCTCCTTCTACCTGGCCGCCACCGGCTACCGGGGCGGCGAGAGGTACGTCGACGCCGACGCGGTCACCGACGGCCGACTGATCACCGCCGGCCCCACCGAGCCGGTCGCCTTCGCCCGCGAGATCCTGGGCCTGCTCGGGGTCTACGAGGGCGAGGTGCTGGACGCCTGGTACCGCCTCTTCCACGACTCCGACATCGAGGCGTACGCCGTCCTGGAGAAGGCGGGGGCGCTGTGAGCCGCGCGCGGCAGGACCTGTTCAGCCGGAGCGCGATCGGCGTGTTCCGGCTGAACGGCCAGTTCCTCGCCGTCGCCGAGGAGCTGGCCCGGCCCGCCGGGCTCACCGCGGCCTGGTGGCAGGTGCTGGGCGCGGTGCTGCGCGAACCGCTGCCGGTGGCCGGTGTCGCCCGTGCCATGGGCATCACCCGGCAGAGCGTGCAGCGCATCGCGGACCTGCTGGTCGAGCGGGGCCTCGCCGAGTACCGCCCCAACCCGGCCCACCGCCGCGCCAAACTCCTCGCGCCCACCGAGGAGGGCCGCGCCGCGATCACCCGCATCGACCCCGGGCACGCCGCCTACGCCGACCGGCTCGCGGACGCCTTCGGCGAGGCGGAACTCGCCGCCGCCGTCGAGGCGCTGGAGCGGCTGTCGAAGGCGCTGGACGAACTGGGGCCGCCCGCCGCGCCTGTTACGGAACCGTAGACGGCACGGCGCACGACTCCACCCACGGCCGCACTATTCTCGGCCTGTTGCTCAGCTGGGGGGAGGCGGTGGGGATGGAGAGGCTGGAGCCCGGGGACCCTCTGCACGTCGGCGCGTACCGGCTGCTGGGGCGGCTCGGCGCCGGCGGCATGGGGCAGGTCTATCTGGCCCGGTCGGACCGGGGACGGACCGTCGCCGTGAAACTGGTCCGCGAGGAGCTGGCCGCGCGGGAGGAATTCCGGGCGCGGTTCCGGCAGGAGGTGCGGGCCGCGCGGCGGGTCGGCGGCCACTGGACGGCGCCCGTGCTCGACGCGGACACCGAGGCCGCCGTGCCCTGGGTCGCCACCGGGTACGTCGCCGGACCCAGCCTCCAGCAGGTCGTCGGCCACGACCACGGGCCGCTGCCGGAGCGCTCGGTCCGCGTCCTCGCGGCCGGACTCGCCCACGCGCTCAAGGACATCCACGCCGCCGGGATCGTCCACCGCGACCTCAAGCCGTCGAACATCCTGGTGACCATCGACGGCCCCCGCGTCATCGACTTCGGCATCGCCCGCGCGCTGGAGACCGTCACCGACAGCGGACTGACCAGCACCGGCGTGGTCGTCGGCTCACCCGGCTTCATGGCACCCGAGCAGGTCCGCGGCGACCGCGTCACGCCCGCCTGCGACGTCTTCTGCCTCGGCTCCGTCCTCGTCTACGCCGCCACCGGCGCCCTCCCCTTCGGCGGCGCCGACAGCGGCGTACCCGCCCTGATGTACCGCATCGCCCAGGAGGAACCCGACCTGGAGCGGGTCCCCGAGGGCATCGCCGACCTCGTCCGCGCCTGCCTCCGCAAGGACCCCACCGCCCGCCCCACCCTCGACGACGTCCTCGACCACACGGGCGCCCACGACACCGTCCTCGCCGGCCGCACCCGCGACCCCTGGCTCCCCAGCCCCCTGGTCGCCCAACTCGGCCGCCACGCGATCCAACTCCTGAACACGGAGAACCCGGAGCCGTCGGGAGCGCGGGATGGGCAGGGCGGGGGTGAGGGACCGGGCACACCCGGGACGCCTGGGGGCCCGGCGGGAGTCGCCGTATCCGGCGCACCCGGTGGGGCCGGCGCACCGGCCGGTGGTGTTGGAGCACCCGGCGGGGCCGCGGCACCGGGCGGTGGTGTTGGCGCATCCGGGGGGCCGGGCGCACCTGCCGGCTCCGGCGGGCCGACCGGCTCCGGTGGACCTGCCGGGTCCGGTGCGCCTGCCGGGGTCGGTGGACCGGTCGGCGTCGGCGCACTGGCCGGGGCGGGCGCACCCGGCGGGGTCGGTGGACCAGGCGCGTCCGGCGGCCCGAGTGGCCCGGTGGCACCGGGCACGCCCGGCGCACCCGGCGTCCCCGCACCGGGCACGCCCGCCGCGCCGGACGGGCTGAGAGCCCCGGGAACGAACGGCTCGGGCCCCGCGCCGCTGGACCACTTCCCCACCGTCACCGCAGGTCACCCCGCGGCTCCGAGCACGCCACCGCCCACGCACCCGGCGGCCCCGAACACGCCGCCCGCGCCGTCGGCTGCCCATGGCACCGTGCCCCCGGCAACCCCGGCCACGCCACCCGCACCCCCGGCCTACGGCGCCCCGCAGGCATCGCCGACGCCCGCCGCCCCGCCGTCCCCGAGCGCCCCGCACCACCAGGGATACGACCCCGCCCACCACGGATACGGCCACGCCCAGCACGGACCAGCCACCCCCCACCACGGCTACGGCTATCCCCAGCCCGCGCCAGGCACCCCCCAGCACGCCTACAGCGGCCCCGCCCCCCAGGGCTACGGCCACCCTCAGCAGCCCGGTCAGGGCTACCCGCCGCCGTACGGGCCCACGCCCTACAACCCGGCCCCGTCCCAGGAGCCGCCGCGCAGGAACGGCAAGGCGACCGCGTTGCTCGTGGCCGTGGCCGTGGTGGTGGCGCTGGGGGCGGGTGGGACGGTGTACGCCCTGATGAACGGCGGGGGCGAAGCCGACGCGTCCCCGTCGCCGACGCCGACCTCGTCCGCCGCGCCCACCACCCCGGGACCCACCGGCTCCGGCCAGGCGACGCCCTCCCCGTCGCCGTCCGCATCCGAAGAGGAGGACGGCGCGGTCCCGGCCGCGTACCTGGGGACCTGGGGGGCGACGATCGAGAACGCGGACGGGACGCACACCCGCCGGCTGACCATCCAGCAGGGCGAGCCGGGCGACACGGTGCTGTCGCTCACCGCGGACGGCGCCGACTACCACTGCGTCTTCGAGGCGGAGCTGACCGCCGAGCCGACGGGCGACGGGCCGCTGCGGATCGGCCCGTCCACGGTGACGGTCGGCGAACCGCGCTCCGCGTGCAGCCCCGGCCAGGCCACCGAGATCACCCTGCTGTCGGAGGACACCCTCCAGCGCGTGAACACGAGCACGGGGGAGAAGCTGACGTACACCCGTCAGTGAGCCCGGCCCGCCACGGTCGCCTCAGCGCGGCTCCGGCGGACGCTGGCGCGGCATGTTCGGACGGGCGGGCCCGGGCGGCAGGGGAAACCGGCCGTGCGTACCCGCCTGGTCCACGCGCGGCCCGGACGCGACCGTCGCCTGGATGCCCAGCGGCGCCGACCCGGTACGGAACTCCACCATCCAGTCGGCGGTCTCGGTGCGCACCAGCTCGGTCACGTCCTCGCAGAACCGCCGCAGCACGCCCAGGCACCGCTCGGCCGCCTCGCTCGCCGTCCCCTCGGTCGGCCCCAGCACCTCGCGCACACTCTCCGACGCCCAGTCGAACTGAAGTGCCTGCAACCTCCGCTGCACGGCCTGCGCGGTCGCCACGTCCCTTATCCACCCCGAGGTGACCCCGAAGAACCGGTCCACCCCCACGCACGCCACGGCGAGCAGCAGCGCGAGATACCCCCAGGGCGCGACCCCGCCGATCACCCCGGTCAGATCCAGCAGCGGCAGCGCGGCCCCCGCCACCGCGCCCGCCGCCGCACCCGTCCGCAGGGTCCGCGCGCCGCGCCGCTTCCAGACCCGGTCGGCGAGATACCAGGCCGCCGTGTCGAGCGCGCCGCGCTCCACCCACCGGTACAGCTCGTCCAGGCGCTGCGCGGGCTCCGCCCAGTCCCCGAGCGGAAACGCCCGCCCGGTCAGATCGCCCGGCCGCAGCCCGGCCGCCCCCTCACCCCGCCCGTCCTGAGGCGGACCCTCGGGCTGCATCTCCGGCTGACCCACCCGGCACTCCCTACTGACTCTGCGCACTGACTCTGCGCACCGACTCTGCGTGACGCCTGACGCTGATGACGGATGCTGATGACGGTTGCTGACGTGCCGGACCCTTCCTACCGCCCAATGGGTGGCGGGAGTGACCCTTTCATCGCTTTTCCGCCCGGAAGGGGGTCTTGGTCAGGTATACGCCACGGAGACAAGTCACTCGAAAGAGTGCCGGGGCGACGACCGCGCGGACCACGTAGGCTCGTGCCAGGTGGACCGAGTCCTACGAAAACAGGAGCTGATCGTGATTCCCGGTGGTGGCCAGCCCAACATGCAGCAGCTGCTCCAGCAGGCCCAGAAGATGCAGCAGGACCTGGCCCGCGCCCAGGAGGAGCTGGCGAACACGGAGGTCGACGGGCAGGCGGGCGGCGGCCTGGTGAAGGCGACGGTCACCGGCGCCGGCGAGCTGCGCGGCCTGGTCATCGACCCCAAGGCGGTGGACCCGGAGGACACCGAGACCCTCGCCGACCTGATCGTCGCGGCCGTCCACGCGGCCAACGAGAACGCGCAGACCCTCCAGCAGCAGAAGCTCGGCCCGCTCGCCCAGGGCCTGGGCGGCGGCGGCATCCCGGGCCTGCCCTTCTGACCTTCCGGTCCCCGCCCTGCCTTACGAAGACGAGGACGGGGCATCTACCGTACGTAGTGAAGGCACCCGAGGAAGGACGGCAGTCCGTTGTACGAAGGCGTGGTCCAGGACCTCATCGACGAGCTGGGTCGGCTGCCCGGCGTCGGTCCCAAGAGCGCCCAGCGGATCGCGTTCCACGTCCTCCAGGCGGAGCCGACGGACGTCCGCCGCCTCGCCCAGGCACTGCTCGAGGTGAAGGCGAAGGTCCGCTTCTGCGCGGTGTGCGGCAACGTCGCGCAGGAGGAACAGTGCGGGATCTGCCGCGATCCGCGCCGCGACCCCTCGGTGATCTGCGTCGTCGAGGAACCGAAGGACGTCGTGGCCATCGAGCGCACCCGCGAGTTCCGCGGTCGCTACCACGTCCTGGGCGGAGCGATCAGCCCGATCGAGGGTGTCGGCCCCGACGACCTGCGTATACGAGAACTTCTCGCGCGGTTGGCCGACGGGACGGTCACGGAGCTGATCCTGGCCACCGACCCGAACCTGGAGGGTGAGGCCACGGCCACGTACCTCGCCCGCATGATCAAGCCCATGGGCCTCAAGGTCACCCGCCTGGCCAGCGGCCTCCCGGTGGGTGGCGACCTGGAATACGCGGACGAGGTGACCCTCGGCCGCGCCTTCGAGGGGAGACGACTCCTAGATGTCTGACGCCACGCTGCACTCCACGACGCAGGACCCGGACGACTTCGCGGTCCAGATCGCGGACCAGATCGAAAGTTTCCTGGTGGCCGTCACGGAGGTCGCGAAGGGTGACGAACCGGACTCGGCGGTCCCCTTCCTCCTCCTGGAGGTCTCCCAGCTGCTGCTCGCCGGGGGCCGCCTCGGCGCGCACGAGGACATCGTCCCCGACGAGCGCTACGAGCCCGACCCGGGCCCCGAGCCGGACGTGGACGAACTCCGTGAGAACCTGGCCCGCTTGCTGGAGCCGATCGACGTCTACTCCGAGGTGTTCGACCCGTACGAGCCCCGCAAGGCCCCGGTGCCGGCCCGTATCTCGGATGACCTCACCGACGTCATCACCGACCTGCGCCACGGCATGGCCCACTACCGCGCGGGCCGCACCACGGAGGCCCTGTGGTGGTGGCAGTTCTCCTACTTCTCCAACTGGGGCGCGACGGCCTCGGCGACCCTGCGGGCCCTGCAGTCCGTGGTCGCCCACGTCCGCCTGAACCAGCCCCTGGAGGAACTGGACGGCCTCGACACCGACCAGGGCCTCGGCGACGACACCCTGGAGATCGAGGCGGGCCGCGTCATGGAACGGGAGATCCTGGGCCCGCTGGGCCTGGGGCCCGCGAAGAACTAGGCCCCGGACCCACCGGGCTGACCACTGGCACACGGACGGCGTCTGCCCGGAGAGCACCTGCACGATGGCGTCGACCGGGGCGTGGGGGCCGTGGCGGTCGCCGTGTGACCGGGCAGGATGTCGGTGCCCGGGAACGTGGAGTGACACAGGGCACATTTCCGCGTGACGGCAGTGCCCCTGGGCATGAGCCTCCTGGTCACGGGCGGCCGGGGCATCTCACGATGCGGTATCGCGGGGGTGGATTTCGGACGCTCGTTAGACTGAGCCGACCCGCAGTACACCGTCGTATATGCGGAAAGAACACACATCGAGCGAGGAGCGCACGTGGGCCTTGTCGTGCAGAAGTACGGAGGCTCCTCCGTAGCCGATGCCGAAGGCATCAAGCGCGTCGCCAAGCGGATCGTCGAAGCCAAGAAGAACGGCCACCAGGTGGTCGCCGTGGTTTCCGCGATGGGCGACACGACGGACGAGCTGATCGATCTCGCCGAGCAGGTTTCCCCGATCCCTGCCGGGCGCGAGCTCGACATGCTGCTGACCGCCGGAGAGCGGATCTCCATGGCTCTGCTGGCCATGGCGATCAAAAACCTGGGCCACTCCGCCCAGAGCTTCACCGGAAGCCAGGCAGGTGTCATCACCGACTCGGTCCACAACAAAGCGCGGATCATCGATGTCACGCCGGGCCGTATCCGGGACTCGCTGAACGAGGGCAACATCGCCATCGTCGCCGGGTTCCAGGGCGTCAGCCAGGACACCAAGGACATCACCACCCTCGGACGCGGCGGGTCCGACACCACCGCCGTCGCCCTCGCCGCGGCGCTCGACGCCGAGGTGTGCGAGATCTACACGGACGTCGACGGTGTGTTCACCGCCGACCCGCGCGTGGTGAAGAAGGCCCGGAAGATCGACTGGATCTCGTTCGAGGACATGCTCGAGCTGGCCAGCTCCGGGTCCAAGGTGCTGCTCCACCGCTGTGTGGAGTACGCCCGTCGCTACAACATCCCGATCCACGTCCGCTCCAGCTTCAGCGGGCTGCAGGGCACGTGGGTCAGCAGCGAGCCGATCAACCAAGGGGACAAGCAGGTGGAGCAGGCCATCATCTCCGGTGTCGCGCACGACACCTCCGAGGCCAAGATCACGGTCGTCGGCGTGCCCGACAAGCCGGGCGAGGCCGCCGCCATCTTCCGCACGATCGCCGATGCCGAGATCAACATCGACATGGTCGTGCAGAACGTGTCCGCCGCGTCGACCGGCCTGACGGACATCTCCTTCACGCTCCCGAAGACCGAGGGCCGCAAGGCCATGGACGCGCTGGAGAAGAACCGCTCCGGCATCGGCTTCGACTCGCTGCGCTACGACGACCAGATCGGCAAGATCTCGCTGGTCGGCGCGGGTATGAAGACCAACCCGGGCGTGACGGCCGCGTTCTTCGAGGCGCTCAGCGACGCCGGCGTGAACATCGAGCTGATCTCCACCTCCGAGATCCGTATCTCGGTGGTCACCCGCAAGGACGACGTGCCCGAGGCGGTCCGCGCCGTGCACACCGCGTTCGGGCTGGACTCGGACAGCGACGAGGCCGTCGTGTACGGAGGCACCGGACGATGACCGGCAGGCCGACGCTCGCGGTCGTGGGAGCGACCGGGGTCGTCGGCGAGGTCATACTCCGGATGCTGTCCCAGCGGGCGGACATCTGGGGCGAGATCCGGCTTCTCGCCTCGCCGCGCTCGGCCGGCCGCAAGCTGGCCGTGCGCGGTGCGGAGGTCGAGGTCGCGGCCCTGTCGGAGGAGGCCTTCGACGGGGTCGACATCGCCATGTTCGACGTGCCCGACGAGGTGTCCGCGCGGTGGGCGCCGATCGCCGCCGCCAAGGGCGTGGTCGTCGTCGACGGCTCCGCCGTCTTCCGGATGGACCCGGAGGTGCCGCTGGTCGTCCCCGAGGTCAACCCGCACGCGGTGCGCGTCCGGCCGCGCGGGATCGTGGCAGGCCCGCACTGCACCACCCTGTCGACGATCGTCGCGCTGGGCGCGCTGCACGCCGAGTTCGGGCTGCGCGAGCTGGTGGTGTCGTCGTACCAGGCGGTCAGCGGGGCGGGGCGGGCCGGGGTGCAGACGCTGCGCGAGCAGCTGTCCCTGGTGGCCGGCACCGAACTGGGCACCGGACCGGGCGATCTGCGCCGTGCGGTCGGCGACCGGACCGGGCCGTTCCCGGAGCCGGTCGCGCTGAACGTGGTGCCGTGGGCCGGGGAGCCGCGCGAGGACGGCTGGTCGTCCGACGAGCTGGCCCTGCGCGACGAGACCCGCAAGATCCTCGGGCTGCCGCGGCTGCCGGTCGCGGTGACCTGTGTGCGGGTGCCGGTGGTCACCGGGCACGCGCTCACCGTCCACGCCGGCTTCGAGAACGAGGTCACGGTCGACCGGGCCCGGGAGATCCTGGCCACCGCGCCGGGCGTGGTGCTCTACGACAACCCGGCGGCCGGGGAGTTCCCGACGCCCGCCGACGTGGTGGGCACCGATCCGACCTGGGTCGGCCGGGTGCGCCGGGCACTGGACGATCCGACGGCGCTGGAGCTGTTCGTCTGCGCGGACAACCTGCGCAAAGGCGCGGCACTGAACACCACGCAGATCGCCGAACTGGTGGCGGCGGAGTTTTCGTGAGAGCTTCCGCTCACGGAAAATCTCACGGCGGCGGCCTGAACCGTTTGTAGGATCGGCGTAAGAGAATTCCTCCCCGCCCTCCGCAACCAAGCGGAGGGCGGGGAGCGTCTATGCGGTCACCCTTCCGGGGTGGGGGGCACCGTGAACGAGGCGTGGGGACGCGTCGTTCGTATGGAACACAGGGAAGAGCGGGACGCATGAGGGCATTCGGGGCACCGTCGGCTGTGCTGCCTGGCGCGAGAGCGAACGTGACGCTCGGCACGTACAACCCTCACGGGGGTGAACACGTCCAACTGGCGTGGCAGAGGTTCTCGACATTCCCGTGGCGACGCCCGGCACGGCCCTACGGCCGGCCCGTCGGCCGCAGCGCACCCGCATGCCCGGCGCGGCCGGCGGCATGCCGGTGATCGCGCCCATGCCCGCAGCGCGGCCCGCCCGCATACCCAGCCAGCGTGACGGCGCCGAGTACGCCGAGGAGACGGTGGCCGCCGGTACCACCGTCGACCATCTGACCGAGACCTATCGCGCGCACTACCGCTCGCTGCTGGGACTCGCCGCCCTTCTGCTCGACGACACCGCCTCCTGCGAGGACGTGGTCCAGGAGGCGTTCATCCGCGTCCACTCCGCGCGCAAGCGCGTCCGCGACCCGGAGAAGACGCTCGCCTACCTGCGGCAGACGGTCGTCAACCTGTCCCGCTCGACCCTGCGCCGCCGTATCCTCGGCCTGAAGCTGCTCTCCAAGCCGATGCCGGACATGGCGAGCGCGGAGGAGGGCGCCTACGACCAGCTGGAGCGCCGCGACCTCATCAAGGCGATGAAGGGCCTCCAGCGCCGCCAGCGCGAGGTTCTGGTGCTGCGCTACTTCGCGGACATGACCGAGGCGCAGGTCGCCGAGACCCTCGGCATATCGCTCGGCTCGGTGAAGGCGTACGGCTCCCGCGGCATCGCGGCGCTGCGGGTGGCGATGGGGGCGGGGGCGCCGGCATGACAGGCCCCGAGGAACGGGGACGCCGCGAGCCGGGCGTCCCGCACGAGCCGTACGAGACCCGTGACCCGACCGAGGCGGCGGCCGGGGCGGCCGGGACGCCCGACGCGGCGTCCGAGGCGACGCCCGGCACCGCCGCAGCGCATGAGCAAGAGCCGAACCAACCGCACGCTGGGAACGGAACTGTGAACCACGGCCCCGACGACCAGGGCCCCGACGGGCTCGACTCGGACGAGCTGGCACTGCGCAGGCTGCTGCACGGCGCGGTGGACGACCTCGAGCCGCGCGACGGCACGCTGGAGCACCTGCGGCGGGCGGTGCCCGCCCGGCGGGCGCGCAAGCGGCAGGCCGTCGTCGGCATCGCCGCCGCCGCGCTCTTCGTCGGTACCGCCGTACCGGCCCTGGTGCACGTCTCCAACGCCACCGGAAGCGACGCCAACCCCTCCATCGCCGGCCACGGCTCCCAGGCCCAGGGCGGCACCAGCGAGGGCAAGAGCACCGAGGGCACGGGCGAGAAGCCCGGCGGCGCCTCCGGCACGGTCGAGGAGAAGGACAAGGACGGCAAGAAGGAGCACGACAAGGGCAAGGGCGGCTCCACCGAGAGCGGCTCCGGCGACAGCGCCGACCCCTCCGCGCCCAGCTCCCAGGCCGCCGCCGCGTGCGCCGCCGACCAGCTCGGCGCCACCGGCGAGGCGTACGCCCCGGACTCCATGGGCACCGTCTACGGCACCTTCCGCATCACCAACATCTCCGGCGGCAGCTGTACCGTCAGCGGCCCCGGCACCCTGGTGCCGCTGGCCCAGGGCGCGGCCGACCCGGCGAAGATCGGCCAGGCCCGCCATGTCGCCGGCGACGCGGCGACCGGCCTGCCCGACCCCTCCGCCGAGGTGGGACAGCTGGTGCTGCTGCCGGGGGCGGCGTACGAGGTGAGGTTCGCCTGGGTGCCGTCCGAGCCCTGCCCCACGAACAACGGCGGCGGCGACAACGGCGGCACCGGCGGCCCCGAGCCGACCCCCGACCCGACGCCCACCGAGACCAGCGGTACGACCCCCGAGGGCACCTCCACGGGCGGCGACACCGGCACGACCACCCAGCTGGTGACGGAGGACGGCGTGACCGACGGCAGCGTCGCCGTCTCCTACACCGCCGAGGCGGGCGTCTCGACCGGCGCGACGGTGCCGAACGCGTGCGCGGGGACGGTGTACTACACCGGGCTGCTGTCGGCGTCCTGAGGCCGCTGATTCCGCGTCCTGAGTCCGCTGTGTCCCGGTCCGGCCCCTTCCGCGGGGGCCGGACGGGTCAGCCGCCGGACGGGCCGGCGGCGCCGCTGGGGGTGGCGGCGGGCGTCTCGTTCGTGACGCTCTCGCTCTCCTCCGGCAGGATGCCCAGTTCCGCGTCGCGGGCGAACTCGATCTCGCGGCGCAGCAGCCGGAACCACATGAAGACGACGAAGCCGGCGAAGACGAACCACTCGCCGGTGTAGCCGAGGTTCTGGAACGCCTTCAGGTCGAGACCGGTGTCGGGGGTCGCCGCCACGGGCACCGCCCGCATCCCGGAGTCGCCCTCGTTCAGCGTGACCCAGGCGTCGTGGACGTCGTACGGCACCAGGTTGACCAGGGAGGCCGCGCTGATCGCGGCGGTCTGCCCGGCCGGCAGGCCGCCCGCCGCGCTGACCCCGTTCTCGCCGGGGTTCTCGGACGGCTGGAGCGCCCCGGTGACGGTGACCTTCCCGGACGGCGGGGCGGGCGCCTTCGCCGGGTCGGCGGTGCCCGGCAGCCAGCCGCGCGCGACCGGAACGGCCTTGCCGTCGTCGGTGCGCAGCAGCGTCAGCACGTAGAAGCCGCGCTTGCCGTCCAGCTCCCGGTCGGGGACCAGGAGCTGCTCGCCGTAGGTGCCGGTCGCCGTGGTCTGCTTGCCCGCGGTCGCCTTGTCGACCGGCAGCAGCTCGGTCAGGGGGCGGGGTGCCTCGCGCCGGCTCTGCGCGGCCTGTTCGCTCGCGCCGCGATGGCTGTCGACGCGGTCCTCGAACCGGCCCAGCTGCCACGACCCCATGAACACGCAGAAGGGGATGGCGAGCAGCACGAAGACGTTGATGCCCCACCAGCGGGGCGTCAGCAGAAACCGGTACACGCCTCAACGGTACGGGGGCGGCGGCGCGGGCCCGCCGCTGGGGTCGGGCCCGTCGCCGGGGTCGGGCCCGGACGTCCGTCCACAGGCCTGGTGGGGAGGTTTTCCACAGGCTGGGGGCCGTGTCAGCGGATTGTCGGCGCGGGCGTGCAGTATGGGCTCATGACTGAGAGCAACGGGGTCGCCGCGCCGGAGCGGGCCGAGGACATGCCGGACTGGGAGAAGCGCTTCAGGGCGCCGCGGGTGTCACTGCCCGACTGGGCGCTGGACGCGCCGGACCGCTCCCTGTTCGTGTCGAACGCGACGGGGACGTACGAGCTGTATGCCTGGGACCGGGCGACCGGCGAGCAGCGCCAGGTCACCGACCGGCCCAACGGCACGACGGACGGGGTTCTCTCCCCGGACGGCGCCTGGATCTGGTGGTTCGACGACAAGGACGGCGACGAGTTCGGGATCTGGCGCCGCCAGCCCTTCCACGGCGGCGAGGACGAGCCGGCGATCCCCGGCCTGGACCCCTCCTACCCGGCGGGCCTGGCCCTCGGTCGCGACGGCCGTACGGCGGTGGTCGGCCGCTCCACCGACGAGGACGGCACCACGATCCACCTGGCCCGCGAGGGCGAGGCACCGGTGGAGATCTACCGGCACCGCGAGTCCGCGGGCGTCGGCGACCTCTCGCACGACGGCACGCTGATCGCCGTCGAGCACACCGAGCACGGCGACGCCATGCACGCGGCGCTGCGCGTGCTGCGCCCCGACGGCACCACGGTCGCCGAGCTGGACGACACCAAGGACGGCACGCGCGAGCTGGGCCTTGAGGTGCTGGGCTTCGCCCCGGTGGACGGCGACACCCGGCTGCTCATCGGCCACCAGCGCCGAGGCCGCTGGGAGCCGCTGGTGTGGGACGTGGCCACGGGGGAGGAGGCCGACCTCGCCCTGGAGCTGCCCGGCGACGTGGGCGCCGAGTGGTTCCCGGACGGCTCGGCCCTGCTCGTCTCGCACAGCTACGAGGCCCGCAGCGAGCTGTTCCGGTACGACCTCGCCACCCGCCGCCTGGAGAGGATCCCCACCCCGCCCGGCACGGTCTCCGGCGCCACGCCCCGCCCGGACGGCAGCGTGGAGTACCTGTGGTCGTCGGCCGCGGAGCCGTCCGCGGTGCGCTCCACGCGCGGCGGTGTCGTCCTCGACCCGCCGGGCATGAAGTCGCCGGGCTCGGTCCCGGTCGAGGACGTCTGGGTCGAGGGGCCCGGCGGCCGTATCCACGCCCTGGTGCAGAAGCCGGCCGGCGCGACCGGCCCGCTCCCCACCGTCTTCGACATCCACGGTGGCCCCACCTGGCACGACAGCGACTCCTTCGCCGCCGGCCCCGCCGCCTGGGTGGACCACGGGTACGCGGTCGTCCGCGTCAACTACCGCGGCTCCACCGGCTACGGCCGCGCCTGGACCGACGCCCTGAAGCACCGGGTGGGCCTCATCGAGCTGGAGGACATCGCCGCGGTCCGCGAGTGGGCGATCTCCTCCGGCCTCGCCGACCCGAGGCGCCTGATCCTCACCGGCGGCTCCTGGGGCGGCTACCTCACCCTCCTCGGCCTCGGCACCCAGCCGGACTTCTGGACCCTCGGCATCGCCGCCGTCCCCGTCGCGGACTACGTCACCGCGTACCACGACGAGATGGAGGCCCTGAAGGCCATGGACCGCACCCTCCTCGGCGGCACCCCCGAGGAGGTCCCCGAGCGCTTCGAGGCCTCGTCCCCGATCACCTACGTCGACCAGGTCAAGGCCCCCGTCTACATCTCCGCCGGCGTCAACGACCCCCGCTGCCCCATCCGGCAGATCGAGAACTACGTCAAGCGCCTGGAGGCCCGCGGCGCGGTCCACGAGGTGTACCGCTACGACGCCGGTCACGGCTCGCTGGTGGTGGACGAGCGCATCAAGCAGGTCAGACTGGAACTCGACTTCGCCGAGCGCCACTTGAGTATGGTCACCGACTGACGCCGGGGCGAGGGGGCGGTGCTCCCGGCACGGGCGGGGCTCACGTCCCCGCCCGCTGCCGGCTGCGCCGCCCCAGCAGCTCCGCCAGCCCCCGCCGCGTCGCCGCGAGGACGACACGGTCGCCGTCCTTGAGGACATAGCCGTCGGGCAGGTCCCAGACCAGCCTCGACGGCCGTCCGGCGACGGAGGCCTCACCGTCCTCGTCGGCGCCGTCCCCCACCGGCCCGGTGTCCAGCGCCAGCACCCGCCACCAGCCCGGCCGGAACGCCTCCGCCACCGTGCGCCCCTCCAGCCGCGGATGTCCGCCCACGTCCACGGCGGCGAACAGCAGCACTCGCCGCTCCACCGGGATCGCCCCCAGGATCTGCCGCCCGAACATCGCCCCGGCGAACGCGGGCGCCGCCAGATGGGACACGCTCCGGCTGCGGGTGAGCGCGTGCGGGTGCGCGGCCCGCAGGGTGCGGTACACCGCGGTCGCGAAGTCGTCGTCGTACAGCCGCAGCACCACCCGCAGATCGGGCCGCACCGAGCGGGCGTACAGCGCGGCCTCCAGGTTCGTGGTGTCCGCGCTGGTCACCGCGAGCAGCGCGTGCGCCCGATGGATCTTGGCGGCCTCCAGCACACCCTCCTGGGTGACGTCGCCCAGCACCACCGGCACCCGCAGCCGCCGCGCCGTGGCGAGCCCGCGGGCCTCCGGGTCGGACTCCACGCACACCACCGGGATGTGCAGCTCCCGCAGCCGGGTCAGCACCCGGGTGCCGATCTTGCCCAGCCCGAGCAGCACCACGTGCCCGCCGAGCCCGCGCGGCGGCTTGCGCAGCGCGGACGCGCTCCGGAAGGTGCCGAGGCCCTCCAGCACCGCGGCCAGCAGCACCGGCAGCAGCAGCAACCCGACCAGCCCGGACAGTAGTTGCAGCACCTGCCGGGCGGTGGACTCCTTCAGCGCGGGCTCGTTGATCGCGAAGAGGTCGAGGAGGGTCACGTAGGTGGCGTGCAGCAGATGCGAGCCGGTCACCACCTTCAGCGCCACGGCGAGCCCGATCACACACGCCACCAGCCCGAACAGCGACCATCGCAGCCGCCGGGAGAACAGCGAGCCGAACGGCAGCGCGCCGCCGCGCCGGGCGCCGTGGGCGGGGCCGGTGTAGGACACCTGCTCCAGGACGACCGCGCCCCGCCCGGTGGCGGCGCGGACCGTCGCGGCGTCCGGCAGGAGCTGCGGCCCCTGCTCCCCGCTGCCCTCCGAACCGTCCGCGCCGGCCGGGTCGTTGCTGGTCGCGGAGAGCAGCGCCAGGGTGGCCAGTCCCGGGTCGGCGACCTCGCCGGGAGCGGGCGGCTGGCGCTCCACCGCCCGCAGCAGCAGCCCCTCGGTCTGGACGACCTTGCTGGTGCCGGCCAGGGCGGTGGCGGCGAGCGCGGGCGCGGCGGTGTCGGCGTCGGACAGGACGGTCGTGGAGGCGTCGAAGCCGCCGGCCCCGTCGCCGAGGGCCAGGGTGGCGGCCTGGTCGAGCAGGTCCTCGATGTGCTGGCCGAGCCGCCGGTTGTAGAGGCGGAGCACGAGCCGCAGCCGGTGGTTGAGGCGGCGGGCGGCGAGCGCGGCGCGGATGTTGGTCTCGTCGTCGTCGTACACCAGGGCCAGCGCGGCGGCCCGCTGCACGCCCGCCTCGGCGAGTACGGCCTCCGTCAACTCGGTGGCCTGGATGACGCGTTCGGCCCCGGCCGTCTCGGAGCCGCCCGCGCTCGCGCCTCCTCCGTTGCCGTTTCCGTTGCCGCGGCCCACCGCGGCGTTCACCATGTCGAGCAGCGCGGCGGAGGCGGCGCGGGCCCGGCCGACGACGGGCTGGCGCACCCGGCGGCCGGAGGGCGGGACGACGAGCGTGACCTGTTCGCCGTAGACGATCCGCAGTTCGGCCACGAGCCGGTGCGCGAGCCCGTCGTCGCCGCACACCACCATGTGCGCGGTCGCGTCACCCGGCGGAACCTGATTCGGAACGCTCCCCATATGAGGAAACACTGCCTCAATGGGGCTGGTGGTTCCAGAAACTGACTGAACGTCGGTTCGGCTTCCGACGTACTGACCCACGTGGCCGACCCCACCGACACCGCCGACACCACCGACCCCACCGAGACCACCGAGACCGCCCGCACTCGCCTCGACTCCTCCCTCCTGCTCGCCCTCCTCCTGCCCCTGCTGCTCCTCGCCGAGGGCCCCGTCCGCCGTCTCCTGGCCGCGCCGGTGCTGCAGAGCTGGACGACGGTGTTCGTGGCGGTGGTCGTGCAGGCGCTGCCCTTCCTGGTGCTCGGGGTGCTGCTGTCGGCGGCGATCGCCGTCCTCGTACCGCCGTCCTTCTTCGCCCGCGCCCTGCCGGGCCGGCCGGCGGCGGCCGTGCCGGTCGCGGGCCTCGCGGGGGCGGTGCTGCCGGGCTGCGAGTGCGCCTCGGTGCCGGTGGCGGGCGCGCTGATGCGCCGGGGCGTCACCCCGGCCGCCGCGCTGGCGTTCCTGCTGTCCGCGCCCGCGATCAATCCCGTCGTCCTCACCGCGACGGCGGTCGCCTTCCCCGGCGCGCCGGAGATGGTGGCCGCCCGGTTCGCGGCCGGACTGCTCGCGGCGTGCGCGATGGGCTGGCTGTGGCAGCGGCTCGGCCGCGCCGACTGGCTGCGCCCGCCGTCCCGGCCGGAGTACGAGGGTCGGGGGCGGGGCGAGGCCTTCTGGGGGTCGGTGCGCCACGACGTGCCGCACGCGGGCGGCTTCCTGGTGCTCGGCGCGGCGGCTGCCGCCACGCTGAAGGCGGTGGTGCCGGAGGGCTGGCTGCGCGCGGCGGCCGGGAACCCGGTGGTGGCGGTGCTCGCCCTCGCCCTGCTGGCCGTGGTGCTGTCGATCTGCTCGGAGGCGGACGCGTTCGTGGCGGCGTCCCTGACGCACTTCAGCCCGACCGCCCGGCTGGCGTTCCTGGTCGTCGGCCCGATGGTCGACCTGAAGCTGATCGCGATGCAGTCGGCCGTCTTCGGCCGGGGTTTCGCGCTGCGGTTCGCGCCCGCCACCTTCGCCGTCGCCGTGGGGTGCGCGGCGCTGACCGGGGCGGTGCTGCTGTGAGCCGGGCGGCGCAGACGGCGGTGCTGTTCCTGCTCGGCGCGGTGCTGCTGCACACCGGGGCCGGTGACACCTCCCTGCGCTATGTGAAGGAAGGGCTGCGCCCGCTGCTGCTCGCGTCCGGTGCCGTACTGATCGCGACGGCGGGGGCGACGGCGTGGTACGCGCGTAAGGAGGGTCGCGCGGCGCGGGCCCCGGGCCACGGCGCCCCAGGCCACAGCGCTCCGGACGACAGCGCGGCCCAGACCGCCCGCCACGCCACCGCCCACCCCGCCCCCCGCGTCTCCTGGCTGCTGCTCCTGCCCGTCCTCGCCCTCGTCCTCGTCGCCCCGCCCGCCCTGGGCTCGTACAGCGCCCTGCGCACCGGTACGGCCCTGCAACGCCCGCCCGCCTTCGCGCCGTTGCCGCCCGGCGACCCGGTCCGGCTGGGGCTCGCGGACTACGCGGCCCGCGCGGTCTACGACGACAGCCGCTCCCTCGACGGCCGGCGTGTCCGCGTCACCGGCTTCGTGGCGGTCGGCCGCGACGGTACGCCGTATCTGGTCCGGATGACCCTCAACTGCTGTGCCGCGGACGCCCAGCCGGTCAAGGTCGCCCTCACCGGCCGGGTCCCGCCGGTCCTGGACCCCGACGGCTGGCTGGAGGTCACCGGCACCGCCACCGGCCGCCGCGCGGCGGACCCCGTCAACGGACGCCCCGTGCCGTACCTGGAGGTCGACCGCGCCCGCCCGGTCCCGGCACCCCGCGATCCCTACGACGACGGGGCCCTGTGAGCCGACGGGCCCTGTGAGCCGACGGACCCGGTGAGCCGATGGTCCCGGTGAGCCGACGGGCTCAGTGCACGGACAGCCCGCCGTCCACGAACAGCGACTGCCCGGTGACGTACGCGGACGCACGGCTCGCCAGGAACACCGCCGCGCCCGCGAAGTCCTCGGCGAGGCCGTTGCGGCCGATCATCGTGCGGGCGGCGAGTTCGGCGACCTTGGCGGGGTCGGAGGACAGCCGCTCGTTGAGCGGGGTCATCACGAAGCCCGGCACGAGCGTGTTGCAGGTGACGCCGTACGGCGACCAGGCCTCCGCCTGCGACCGGGCCAGCGCCTCCAGACCGCCCTTGGACACCCCGTACGCGCCGCTCTGCACGAACGCCCGGTGCGCCTGCTGCGAGCTGATGTGGATGATCCGCCCGAAGCCGCGCTCGGCCATGCCGGGCCCGAACCGCTGCCCGAGCAGGAACGGGGCCTCCAGGTTGACGGCGAGGATGGCGTCCCAGACGTCGTCACCGAGTTCGCCGAGCGGCGGACGCAGATTGATCCCCGCGGAGTTCACCAGGATGTCCGGCTCCCCGAAGACGGCGGCGGCCTCCTCCGCGGCAGCCCGCACACCCTCCCGGGTGCGGAGATCCGCGCTGACCCAGCCGGCCCGGCAGCCGTCGGCGGTCAGCTCGTCCACGGTTTCGGCCAGCTGCTCCTCGCGCCGCGCCACGACCACGACCCGTGCCCCGGCCCGCGCCAGCGCCCCGGCCACGGCCCGTCCGATGCCGGAGCTGCCCCCGGTGACCACGGCGACCCGGCCGTCCAGCGAGAACAGGTCGGACAGATAGGTCTGCGAGCTCATGTGCGCACCCCCGGATCGACGGACATCTGCCGTCAACCTACGCCGGGGATTCAGGGCGGTGCCGACCGGGCAGTCCAGCGATGACATCCACCCGCTCACGACCGCACTGGAGGACGCGTGAAGGTCTCCGTCGACCCCGACCTCTGCTACGGCTCCGGCGACTGCGTCTACCGCGCGCCGCACGTCTTCACCGTGGTGGACGGTTTCGGAGCCGTCCTGCCGGGCCGAGAGGAGCCCGGCGACGACCCGAGGGTCCGCGAGGCGGCCGAGGGCTGCCCGTCCCAGGCGATCAGCCTCACCGAGTGACGGGCCAGCGCCACCCGCTGTCGGCCAGCGCCCGCGCCCTGGCCGCAGCCACCGCCATCCGGGCCGCACGCTCCACCGGGTCCGCGTGGGCGGGCCGGCCGGTGACCTGCCCCTCCCACTTGCGGTAGAGCAGGCCGGGCTCGTGGGTGAACCAGCCGCGGCTGACCGCGTCCAGGGCGAGGAGCAGGCCGGTGTCCTCGGAGGCGGGCAGGGCCATCCAGCCGCCGAGCGCGAGCAGCAGGTCGCGGCGGGCGCAGAGGGAGGCCGGGTGCACGGGCGGGCGGTGGCCGTCGGCCGACCAGCGGGCGAGGACGGTGCCGGGTTCGAGGGGGCCCTCGTCGGGGTCGCCGGGGAACGCGGCGGTGGAGCCGTCGGGCAGGAGGTCGAGGACGCGGGAGGTGGCCCAGCCGAGCGTGGGGTCCGCCTCCAGGGCGGCGAGGTCGCGGGCGAGCGCGCCGGGGGTGAGCCGGTCGTCGGCGTCGAGGACCTTCACGTACTCCCCGTCGGCGCGCGCGAGCGCGAGGGTGCGGGCGACCCCGGGCCCGCCGGGGCGGCCCTGGCGGAAGGAGACCCGCGGGTCGTCGGGCACGTGGGGGCGGACCCGGTCGCTCTCGCCGTCCTCCTGGATCAGCCACCGCCACTCCCACCCGGCGGGCAGCCGCTGGTCGCGCAGTGACGCGTAAGCCTCGGGCAGGAACCGCGCCGACGGGGCGTGCACGGCGGTGACGACGATGACGCGCCCGCTCACGGCGGCGCTCACCACCTTTCGAGTCGGGTCGTGAAACGCAGCTCCGTGCGGTCGCCGGGCAGCGTGCAGAAGGCGACGTCGACGACGCGGTCGTGGATGTCGTACGACGTCTTGCGCAGCGTGATCACCGGCGTGCCCGGGGAGAGGGCCAGGTCACGGGCCTCCTCGGGGGTCGGGGCGCGGGCGGTGACGCGTTCCTCGACGCGGTCGACCTCGATGCCGACGGTGTGCAGCTGGCTCTGGGTGCCGCCCGGCCAGGGCTCGTTGGTCTCGTCCAGCAGATCGGGGTTGGCCTCGATCAGATCGCGGCGGAGGTAGGAGGTGACGAGGCTGAAGGGGGCGGGTTCGGAGGTGTGCCGGGTGCGGTAGGAGCGCTCCAGCAGGGGGGTGCCGGGCGGGACGCCGAACGCCTCGGCCAGCTCCGGCGTCGCCCGGGTCCGCCGGTAGGCCGCGTGGAACTCCAGGTCGTCGGTGGCCAGTCCGGTGTCGTACTCGGTGACCCCGTCACCCGCGCAGGCCGCGCGCGGCTGCCGGGCGCGGTCCTTCTCCCACTGGTGCCGGCTGTTGTCGCGGACGGCCGGGGTGCGGGCCGGCCGCCGTGGTACGTCCGTGGTCTTCTCGTACGCCTGGGACACGTCCCCAGCCTAGGCGGAACAGGATCATCCGCCAGCCGTGGGGACACCCGGGGGATGCACACCACCCGTCCCGGCTACCCCGCCCTGGCCGCATGGCGCGGGGCCACTTTTCAAGCCACGTGATCGAGCAGGGCGCGCACCTCGGGAACGTCGCCGTACTCGGTGAGCCGGTCCAGGACAACGCGGGCCCGGTCGGCTGTCCGTTCGCTGGTGATCCCGGCTGACAGCGTGACAACCCGTTCCGCCGTTGCCCCTGCTTCCTCGGGCTCGTTGGCGTCTGCCAGGGCAACAGCGAGCCACGACAGGTACAAGGCAAGCTCGCGGGTGTGTGTCGCGTCGTACCGGGTGAGCACATCCCGGAGTATCGGCACGGCCCTCAAAGGCCGGCGCAGCTCGGTGAAGACGCGGGCCTCCATCACTTGCAACTCCCCGGCGTCGACCCAATACAGATAGCCGGGTTCCTCCTCCCCACCATGCCGGGACAACGCCTCCCCGGCCTCGCCCAGCGCTCGGAACGCGGGCTGAACCTCGCCGTTCTTCGCATGGGCCCACGCCACCCGGTCGAGGTACAGCGCTCGCGCCCGTGGTGGCGCTTCCCGGGCGGCATCCAGCGCCGCCCTCGCCATGGTCAACCCCTCACGCACATCACCGGTGTTCGTGGTCTGGTAGGCAAGGCAGCCGAGCAAGTTCCCGGCGAGCGTGCTGTCCCCGGCCTGGTGCGCGGCCGACAGACCCAGCCGGTATATGCGTTCAGCCTCCGTGTGCTGACCGGCGTCGCTCGCGACCCAACCGGCGATCTGCGCCAACTCGCCGATCTGCCCCAGTAACTCGCGGCCTACAGGCTCGGTGTGTGTCGAGTCCCGAAAAAGCCGGACAGCACTCCGCAGTTCCCGTAGCGCGGGACGGATCAGATCGCCTCCGGCCAACACATCGTCGGCCAGCCGTAGGCCATGCACGCGCTGCCTGAGATCATCCACCTGAGCCATGCTGATGCGTCGCCCCGTCCGGGCTTCGAGCGGCGCGAGCGGATCACCGTCCGGCAGGAAATCCGACAGCGACGGCAGGGGCGGCTGCACAGCATCCTGCGGAGCGCGGAGCACCTCCACGGACACCCCAAGCGCCGCCGCGATGACCGGCAACCACTCACGAGGCGTGCGTTTCCCGGTCTCGTACCGGCTGATTTCCTGCCGCCCGATGGGCTCACCGCTGACCCCCGCCAACCGGCACACTTCGCGCGCCAGACGTGCCTGACTCCAGCCTCGCGCTTCGCGTAGCCGCCGGATGTGGGCCCCGATGACGCTGGTCATGCCCCCATTGTGGCCGACAGGTGGCCGACACCTGGCCACTATGCCGACGTCGTGCCGACGCGCGATGGTCGAGTGACCGGCAAAGACCCCCGCGACCGTGCGACCGGCCCGGGGGCGTGGCCACCAACCTGGCTCGGAGGTTGACGACATGCTTCAAATTACAGCGCGGCTGCTTCGGTTACTGCTCCCCCCTGCGGGCCGTCATCGGAACACGGAAGCGCGCCTGTCGACCGCGACTCTCCCAGTGCCCTGTCGCTCGCGCGTGCCTGCGCTGGACGGTGAAGCGATCGGGCTCGTCCGGCCGTACGTTCTCGCCTACGAGCGCCGCCTAGAACTCGATCGGCGCCTTCGGCGCCGCGCTGGGCTGGTCCTGGCGCCGCAGGGCATCGACCTCCCGGAGGTGGTCGCGTGAACCGCCCCCGCCTGCTGCCGTGGTCCGAGGACGGCAAGCGCGCGTACCTGTACAGCAGCGACCCGAACAGTGCCCTCTCCCGGCTCGCCGACCAGATGGAAGAGGCACAGCTCAGTGTCGGCGGGGACGTCCTCGTCGGCGCCAAGGAAGTGATGAGCGACCCGAAGGCGTCCGTAGCAGAGCTGCGCTTCACGGCGTCGCGGCTCGCGGAGTGCCTGGTCGACGCGCTGCGCGTCGCGGAGTCGCGCGGCGCACGGCTGGCCGACGCGGAGGACAAGGAAGATGAGCCCCCCGGCGACGACGAGGAGGCCCGGTGACCCGCTCCGTCATGCGCTTCGTCTCCCACACGATCCGGCACGCGCCGGAAGGCGGCGTCGTCTATGAGGCCTTCTGCGAGGCGAAGCCCGGCGAGTGCGAGGAGACATCGGGGCCACAGCACGACCAGGAAGCAGCCCAGGACTGGTGCCTGCGCCACACCGGCCGCACCGGGCACGACCTGTTCCGCCGCGTCGCCACGGACCACGCCCGGGTGACGCGGAACGAACGATCCCGGCCCGCTGAAAGGGACCGCGCAAGACCCGTCTCACACATGTGGGACGGGACTCTGAATCCTGGAGGTGATCACATGCTCGACCGGTGGGCTCATGATGGTCGATGGCAACCCGCAGGACGACAGCGACAGCGGCAACAAGCACGGCGGCGGGTCGGACGAGGGCGGACGGCCGCTCCAGCCCTTGGTGCCGGTCGGCGCGTGTCACCAGCGTGCCGGCCCGGAGACGCGAGCGCCCGATCGCTGGTGACGGGGGATACACCAGCGATCGGGCTGACACCCAGCCTAACAAGGCCGCCCGCGTGACGGGAGCCGACTGCTCCGCCCCGCCGAGCGGGTGTGAGGCTAATCACGCGAACGGGTGTCGAACGGGTGCCCGGGTCAGTCGTCGCACGGCGGGTCGTAGGAGAGGCGGGGAAGGTACTCGTTCCACTTCTCCCGGGTCAGGACGCCCCGCGTGGTGGAGCAGATGTGCCGGATCGCCGTGTCGACGTCGAGGTTCCACAGGCGCACGGTGTCGGTGCCGCTGGACACGCCGAGCATGTGACCGGCGGGGCTGAAGGAGAGGAAGTTGCCGGTCTTGGCGTTGGGGCTCATCGACTGGCCGATGGGCGCCGCGTCCGCCGGGCTGGCCACGTTCCACAGCCGGACCGTGTTGTCGTTGCCGCCGCTGGCGAGGGTGCGGCCGTCGCGGCTGAACGTCAGCGACACGACCGCCTCGGTGTGCCCGGTCAGGGTGGCGGCGGGGCTGGCACCCCCGACGGGGTCGGAGAGGTCCCACAGGCGGACGGTGTCGTCGTCCCCGCCGCCGGCCAGCGTGGTCCCGTCGGGGCTGAAGGCGAGCACGTTGACCGGGCCCCGGTGGTCGGTGAGCGGCGCGTCGAGCCGGGTGGCGCGGGCCGGGTCGGTGACGTTCCACAGCCGTACGGTGCCGTCGGCGCTGCCGCTCGCCAGGGTCCGCCCGTCGGGGCTGAAGACGAGGGCGTTGACGTAGCCCTTGTGGCCGGTGAGGGGCGCGCCGAGCGGTACCGGCCGGGACGGGTCGGCGACGTTCCACAGCCGGACGGTGCGGTCGTCGTAGGCGGTCGCCAGGGTGCGCCCGTCCGGGGCGAAGGACAGCGCGTCGGGGGAGGCGAAGCGGGTGCGCAGGGCGATCGGCGGCCCGGCCGGGACCGGGTGGGCGGGGTCCGTGACGTCCCACAGGTGCACCGACCGCCGGAGCGTCTGGACGGCGAGGAGATGCCCGTCGGGGGAGAACGCCAGCGCGCGCTCGCCGCCGTCCCCGGGCATGAACGCCCGGCCCAGCCGCACCGGCCGCGCCGGACGCCGTACGTCCCACAGCCGCACCTTGCCGTCGCGGGCCGCGGTGGCCAGCACCCGCCCGTCCGGCCGGAACGCCCCGCTGCGGCCGATCATGTCCGACGTCGGCACCGTCCACAGCCGCACCTTGCTGTCGCCGCTGCCGGTGGCGAGCGTGCGCCCGTCGGGGCTGAATCCGAGCGCGTACATCTCCCCGCTGCTGCCCGCCAGCGGCTCGCCGACCTGTGAGGGGTACGCCGGGTCGCTGACGTTCCACAGGCTCGCGGTGCTGTCCGCGCTGGCCGCGGCGAGGGTGTGCCCGTCGGGGCTGAACGCCACCGACCAGACGGGGCCGGTGTGCCCGGTGAGCGGGGGGCCGAGCTGGGCCGCGTCCGCGGGGTCGGCCGTGTCCCACAGCCGTACGGTGTCGTCGGCGCCGCCGCTGGCGAGGGTGCGGCCGTCGGGGCTGAACGCCACCGAGTGCACGGTCTCCGTGTGCCCGGTCAGCGTCCCGAGCGCCCGCGCCCGCCCCGGCTCCGCCACGTCCCACAGCCGGATCGTGTGGTCGTCGCCCCCGGCGGCCAGGGTCCGCCCGTCCGGGCCGAACGCCACGGACCGTACGGCCGCCCGGTGCCCGGTCAGCTCGGCGAGCGGCTTCGCCCGGTCCGGGTCGGACACGTCCCACAGGCCCACGGTGTGGTCCTCGCTGGCGGAGGCGAGCGTACGGCCGTCCGGGCTGAAGGCCACCAGGTACACCGTGCCCTCGTGACCGGTCAGCGGGGAGCCCAGCGGACGCGGGTGCGCGGGGTCCCGTACGTCCCACAGCCGGATCACGCCGTCGTCGCCCGCGCTGGCCAGGATGCGGCCGTCCGGGCTGAACACCGCGCTGCTCACCCAGCTCCGATGGCCGGCCAGCGGCGCGCCCAGCGGCCTCGGGCGGGTCGGGTCGGCGACGTTCCACAGCCGTACGGTGCGGTCGTAGCTCGCGGTGGCCAGGGTGCGGCCGTCGGGGCTGAACGAGGTCAGGTAGACCGCGCCGGTGTGGCCGAGCAGCGGGGTGGCCAGCGGGGCGTTCACGATCGAGATCAGCCGGTTGTTCGTGCCGGCGTCGTCCGGGCGGAGCCGGTGCGCCACCAGGTCGAGCTGCGCGGAGAGCGACGGGTCGGTGTACTGCACCCGGTCCGCCTCGGCGACCACCTGCTCGAACACCGCGTCGTCCCGCTGCTGCCAGGCCACCACCGCCGCGCCGACCGCCACCAGCGCCAGCGCCACCAGCGCCGCGACCGCTCCCCGGCTGAGCCAGGCGGTACGGCGGCGCAGCCGCACCGACGCGGCGAGGAACTCCACCGCGCCGCGGGTCAGGAAGGTGTCCCCGGCCGACTTCGCCCAGCTCTCCGCCTGCTCCAGGCGCGACCCCCGGTACAGCAGGGCCGGGTCGCGGTGCGAGGCCTCCCAGGCCCGGCCGTCCTCCTCCAGCCGCTGGCGCAGCAGGTTGCCGCCCCGGTCCTCGTCGATCCACTCCCGCAGCCGGGGCCAGGCGTGCAGCAGCGCCTCGTGGGTGATCTCCACGGTGTCCGCGTCCAGGGTGACCAGCCGGGCGCGCACCAGCGCCTCCAGTGACTCCTCCGTCTTGTGCGGGTCGGCCGACTCCTCCGCGAGCTGCCGGCGGGTGCCGCGCCGCCGGGTCGCGGCCGTGTCCTCGCCGACCCGCACAAGACGGAGCAGCAGTAACCGGGCCGCCGTGCGCGCCGCCGGGTCGAGGCCCGACCAGGCCCGCTCGGCGGTGGCCGCGACGGCACCCTGGATGCCGCCCGCCGCCCGGTACCCGGCCAGGGTGAGCCGGCCCGCCTTGCGGCGCTGCCAGGTGGCGAGCAGGGCGTGCGAGAGCAACGGCAGGACGCCCGCGTCGTGCGCGCCGCGCGGCCCGTCGGAGCTGACCTCGCGCACGATCAGCTCGGCGAGGCCCGGCTCCAGCTCCAGCCCGACCGCCTTGGCCGGGCCGGTCACGGCCTCCCGCAGTTCGGTGGTGGTCAGCGGGCCGAGGACCATGTGGCGGTGCTGGAGGGCGTCGGCCAGTTCGGGGTGGCGCAGGCACTGGTCGTAGAAGTCGGCTCGTATGCCGAGCAGGACGAGGACGGGCGGGTCCGGGGGCGGATCGCCGGGGGACGGGAGGGTGGCGGGGTCTTGGCGGTTGACGGGGTCTGGGGGGCTGCCTGGGCTTTGAGGGCCGCTTGGGCTTTGAGGGCCGCTTGGGCTCTGAGGGCCGGCGGGGGCTTGGGGGTCGGTGGCGTCTTGGAGTCGGCCGGGGCCTTGGGGGCCATACGGGCTTTGGAGGCCGCCGGGGGCTCGGGCGCCGGTGGAGTCTTCTCGGCCGCCGCGGCTCGGGGAGCCCTCGGGGGAGCAGGCGGCGTGCAGCAGGCGGATGAAGGTGCGGCGGTCGCTCTCCTCGGCGCAGAGGGTGAACGTCTCCTCGAACTGGTCCACGATCACGACCGGGCGGGCGCCGGGCCCGGCCCAGGCGGCGAAGGCCTCCCGCACCGCCCGGCCGAACTCCGGCGGACAGTCGTCGGTGTCCGCGGTGCCGGCCACGGCGTCGGCGAGCCGGGGGATGTGGCGGCACAGCTCGCCGAGCGGGTCGGCGCCCGGGACCAGCTGGAGGACCCGCCGGGCTCCCGCGTCGCGCAGGGCGGGGATCAGGCCGGCGTTCAGCAGCGAGGACTTCCCCGCGCCGGAGGCGCCGACGAGCATCACGAGACCGCCGGTGCCGTTCTCCTCCACCGCGCACAGCTGGGCGAGGAGGGCCTCGGTGCTGCGTTCCCGGCCGAAGAACCAGCGGGCGTCCTCCTGCCGGTAGGCGGCGAGGCCGCGGTAGGGGCAGACCCCGGCCGGGAGGTCGGGGGGCGCCTCCTCGGCGGGCGGCTCGCCCGCGGGCCGGTCGGCGACCGGGTCGGACACCGCCCGCTCCCACAGCCGCTGCCACTCGGCCACGTCGTACAGACCGGGGCTCACCGGTACGGCCCGGATGCGGCGGGCCTGCGGGATGAGCACCTGGAGCACGGCGGCGAGGGCGGCGAACTGGGCGGGGACGTTCTTCGCGCGCCGCCAGTCGCTGATCCGCTGCGCGGAGACCCGTACGGGCCGGCCGCGCTCGTCGATCCGCTCCAGCCGGACGACCGCCTCGGACACCCGCTTCAGGGGTGGGTTGCCGGCCTCCTTGTACAGCAGCGCGAGCCGTTCGGCGAAGGCTGTGCGTGCCGTCGAGTCGGAAGCCAAGGCCTCCACCCCTTACTACCGCCGCTGTGGACATCCGGACCGGAAAACTCACTCTATACGTCTGACCTGCGGCTTAACCGGGCTCCGGAGGCCGGAACCTCCTCCTGACCAGGCACGAATGGCAGGATCTCGACCGGATCCGGAGCGGTAGCCACTCCGCCACGCAGCGCTAGTACCCGCACCCGAACGTCCGGTACCGGTCCCCACGAGGGGAGGGACCGGTACCGGACGGACGATTGAAGTTCGCACCACGAATCAATATTGTTCGTGGTGCGAACCTATTGGCGTTCTCGGGGGGTTGACTCATGTCCGACCGCACGTTCGAATCCTTGCCCGTGTCCGAGAGGCCGGTCGTCTTCGGCTTCGGCGCGCCCGGTGGTATCGACGACACGGCGGAACTGCTGCGCGTCGTCCAGCAGGCCGACCGCGACGGCCTCGACCACTTCTCCCTCTCCGACCACCCCTACCTCGGCGGCCGGGTCGACGCGTACGCCGCGCTCGGCTTCCTGCTCGGCGCCACCCGGCACATCGCCGGCTTCGCCAACGTCACCAACCTGCCGAGCCGTCCCGCCCCCGTGCTCGCCCGCACGGTCACCTCGCTGTCGGTGCTCACCGGGGGACGGGTGGTCCTCGGCATGGGCGCGGGCGGGCTGTGGGACCGGATCGCCGCCCTCGGCGTACCGCGGCTGTCGCCCGGAGCCGCGGTGGAGGCCTTCGAGGAGGCGATCACCCTGGTCAAGGTGTTGTCCGGCGGCGGCGACCCGGTCACCTTCCACGGCCGCCACCACCGGGTCGACGGCATCGAACCGGCCCCCGTGCCCGCGCCTCCCGTCTGGACCGGCTCGGTCGGCCCCAGGTCCCTCGCCGCCACCGGCAGGGTGGCCGACGGCTGGATCCCCGGCCACGCGGCGGACTGGCTCAGCGAGCGCTACCGGACCTCGCGCCCGGTCGTCGACGAGGCCGCCGTGGCCGTGGGGCGCGACCCGCGCGCCATCCGTACGATCTTCAACTTCCCGGGCCGTATCACCGACCGCCCGCTGCCCGCGCCGCGCGACGCCGACGGCCGCTGGGTGGGCGGCTCGGTCGCCCAGTGGACCGACGAACTCACCGACGCCGTCCTGCACCACGGGGCCTCGGGCTTCACCCTCTTCGCCCCCGACCACGGCTCCCCGGTCCCCACCACCCTCGCCCGCTGGTCCCAGGAGATCGCCCCGGCGGTACGCGAGGCGGTGGCGAAGGAGCGGGTGACGGCCTGAGGGGTGACGGCCTGAGCGACGGGGCGAAGGAGGGCGGCACGTGCCGTGAGCCGTTGCGCCGCCCTCCGGCGGCCGGTGTCCCGGAGGGCGCCTTCAGGCGCCCACGTACTCCGCCAGGTGCCGGCCCGTGAGGGTGGAGCGGGCCGCGACCAGGTCGGTCGGGGTGCCCTCGAAGACGACGCGGCCGCCGTCGTGGCCGGCGCCGGGGCCGAGGTCGACGATCCAGTCGGCGTGGGCCATCACCGCCTGGTGGTGCTCGATCACGATGACCGACTTGCCCGCGTCGACCAGCCGGTCCAGCAGGCCGAGGAGCTGCTCGACGTCGGCGAGGTGCAGGCCGGTGGTCGGCTCGTCGAGGACGTAGATCCCGCCCTTGTCGCCCATGTGCGTGGCCAGCTTCAGCCGCTGCCGCTCGCCGCCGGAGAGGGTGGTGAGCGGCTGGCCGAGCGTGAGGTAGCCGAGGCCGACGTCCGCGAGCCGCGTGAGGATCCTGTGGGCGGCCGGGGTGCGCGCCTCGCCGGCGGCGAAGAACTCCTCCGCCTCGGTCACCGGCATCGCCAGCACCTCACTGATGTCCCGCCCGCCGAGCCGGTACTCCAGCACCGACGCCTCGAACCGCCGCCCCTCGCAGTCCTCGCAGGTGGTGGCGACCCCGGCCATCATCGCCAGGTCGGTGTAGACGACCCCGGCACCGTTGCAGGTCGGGCAGGCCCCCTCGGAGTTGGCGCTGAACAGCGCCGGCTTCACCCCGTTGGCCTTGGCGAAGGCCTTGCGGATCGGGTCGAGCAGCCCGGTGTACGTCGCCGGGTTGCTGCGCCGCGAGCCGCGGATGGGCGCCTGGTCGACCGACACCACGCCCGCGTCGGCCGGGATCGACCCGTGCAGCAGCGAACTCTTGCCGGACCCGGCGACCCCGGTCACCGCCACCAGCACCCCGAGCGGGATGTCGACGTCCACGCCCTGGAGGTTGTTCGCCGACGCGCCGCGGATCTCCAGCGCCCCGGTCGGCTTCCGCACGGTCTTCTTCAGCCCCGCCCGGTCGTCGAGGTGCCGCCCGGTCACGGTGTCGCTCGCGCGCAGCCCCTCGACGGTGCCCTCGAAGCAGACGGTGCCGCCCGCCGTGCCGGCGCCGGGACCGAGGTCCACGACGTGGTCGGCGATCGCGATGACCTCCGGCTTGTGCTCCACGACCAGCACCGTGTTGCCCTTGTCCCGAAGCCGCAGCAGCAGTTCGTTCATCCGCTGGATGTCGTGCGGGTGCAGACCGGTGGTCGGCTCGTCGAAGACGTACGTGACATCGGTGAGCGAGGACCCGAGATGGCGGATCATCTTCACGCGCTGCGCCTCACCGCCCGACAGCGTGCCCGCGGGCCGCTCCAGCGACAGATAGCCGAGCCCGATCTCCACGAACGAGTCCAGGGTCTGCTGGAGCGCGGTGAGCAGCGGCGCCACCGACGGCTCGTCGAGCCCGCGCACCCACTCGGCGAGGTCACGGATCTCCATGGCGCAGGCGTCGGCGATGGAGATGCCCTTGATCTTCGACGAGCGGGCGCCCTCGCTCAGCCGCGTCCCGTCGCACTCGGGGCAGGTGGTGAAGGTGACCGCCCGCTCCACGAACGCCCGGATGTGCGGCTGCATCGCCTCCTTGTCCTTCGCCAGGAACGACTTCTGGATCTTCGGGATCAGACCCTCGTAGGTGAGGTTGATGCCCTCCACCTTGATCTTCGTCGGCTCCTTGTGGAGCAGGTCGTGCAGCTCCCGCTTGGTGAACTTCCGGATCGGCTTGTCCGGGTCGAAGAAGCCGCAGCCGCTGAAGATCCGCCCGTACCAGCCGTCCACGCTGTACCCGGGGATCGTCAGCGCGCCCTCGTTCAGCGACTTGCTGTCGTCGTACAGCTGCGTCAGGTCGAAGTCGGTGACCGAGCCCCGCCCCTCGCAGCGCGGGCACATCCCCCCGGTGCGCTCGAACGTCGCCTTCTCCGCCTTCGTCTTCGCCCCGCGCTGCACGGTGATCGCCCCGCTCGCCCGCACCGAGGCGGTGTTGAACGAGTACGCGCTGGGCGGCCCGATGTGCGGGTCGCCGAGCCGACTGAACAGGATCCGCAGCATCGCGTTGGCGTCGGTGGCGGTGCCGACCGTGGAACGCGGATCGGCGCCCATCCGCTGCTGGTCCACGCTGATCACGGTGGTCAGCCCGTCCAGCACGTCCACCTCGGGCCGCGCCGTCGTCGGCATGAAGCCCTGCACGAAGGCGCTGTACGTCTCGTTGATCAGCCGCTGCGACTCCGCGGCGATGGTGTCGAACACCAGCGAGCTCTTGCCAGAGCCGGACACCCCGGTGAACACCGTCAGCCGGCGCTTGGGTATCTCGACGCTGACGTCCTTCAGATTGTTCTCGCGGGCGCCGACCACGCGGATCAGATCATGGCTGTCGGCGATGTGCGGGGCGGACGGGTGCGCGTCCGTACCGGTGGCTCTGGTCATCGTGCCTCCCTGGATCGGCGGGGCGTGGGCGGGGCCGGGCGGCCGGTTCCGACGGAACGTAACCCGGGTCGGGGCGGAGTCAGCCGTTCCGGCGCTGGGCGAAGCGCAGCATGTTGCCCGCGGGGTCACGGAAGGCGCAGTCGCGCACCCCCCACGGCTGGTCGACCGGCTCCTGCAGCACCTCGGCGCCCGAGGCCTGCACCCGCTCGAAGAGGGCGTCGCAGTCGTCGGTCGAGAAGATCACCCCGCGCAGCAGGCCCTTGGCCAGCAGCTCCGCCATGGCCCGCCGGTCCGCCTCGGAGGCGTTCGGGTCCGCGACCGGCGGCTCCAGCACGATCTCCACACCGGGCTGCGCGGGCGAGCCGACGGTCACCCACCGCATCCCCTCGAAGGAGACGTCGCGCCGGACCTGAAGTCCGAGCGTGTCCCGGTAGAAGGCGAGCGCCTTGTCATGGTCGTCCACGGCGATGAAGCACTGCGACAGCGTGAGGTCCATGCCGGAAACGCTACGACCGGGCCGCGCCCTTCGCTTCTCCGTTCCTGACCGGTCTCGTCAGGACCTTGGCGACACACGCCGGGATGTCCGCGCCCTCCTCGTGATCAAGGGCCCGGTAGGCGCTCGGGCTCATCCCCACCAGCTCGGTGAACCGCGAGCTGAACGACCCCAGCGACGTACACCCCACCGCGAAGCAGACCTCGGTCACCGACAGGTCGCCGCGCCGCAGCAGCGCCTTGGCCCGCTCGATCCGGCGGGTCATCAGATAGCTGTACGGCGTCTCCCCGAAGGCGGCGCGGAAGCTGCGCGAGAAGTGCCCGGCCGACATGTGCGCCTGCCGCGCCAGCGCGGGCACGTCCAGCGGCTGCGCGTAGTCACGGTCCATCCGGTCGCGTGCCCGCCGCAGCAGCACCAGGTCCGAAAGCGTCACGGCACCAGGATGGCACGGGGCGGACGCCGCGGCCGGGGACTCAGGGACTGATGGAGTCGAGGAAGTTCCCGATGGCCTCGACCACGCGGTTCCTGCGGCGATGTGCCCTGGAGCAGTACCGCCGGGTGCGCCACCGCCGCCGCTGCGGTACCGGTGTGCCGCACCACCCGCACGGCACCGTTCGTATCGATCCCCCGTTCACACCCCCAACCGTAGCGGTTCCAGGTACGGGGAGAGCCGGTCCGCCGTGTGATCGCCGTAGGCCGCCGCGATCCGGGACAGCAGGTCGGCCGGGCGCACCTCGTACTGCTGCGGGCCGACCGACTCCAGTGCCGTGGTCGCCAGCGCGCAGCCCAGGGGCACCGCCTCATGGGGCGTCAGGGACCAGCCGACGGCGGCGAGGAAGCCCGCCCGGAAGGCGTCGCCGACGCCGGTCGGGTCGGCGGTCGCCGTCGCCGGGACGGCCGGGAACTCCAGGGTGTCAGCCGTGGCCGACTCGACCCGGACCCCGGCCTCGCCGAGCGTGGTGAGCCAGGTGCCGACCCGGTCCAGCACCTCCTCCCGGGTCCAGCCGGTGCGCTCCAGCAGCAGCGCCGCCTCGTACTCGTTGGTGAACAGCCAGCGCGCCCCGGAGACCAGTTGCCGCACCTCGTCGCGGCCGAGACGGGCGAGCTGCTGGGAGGGGTCGGCCGCGAACGGCGTGCCGGCCGCCCTGCACTGCTCGGTGTGGCGCACCATCGCCGCCGGGTCGTTCGGGGAGACGAGGACCAGGTCGACCCCGCCGGGGCGGGCCAGCAGCGGGGTGAGGTCGATGGCGGCGGCCTCGGCCATCGCGCCCGCGTAGAAGGAGGCGATCTGGTTCTGGTCCGCGTCCGTCGTGCACATGAACCGCGCGGTCTGCCGGGTGGTGGACACCCGCACGTGCTCGGTGTCCACGCCGTGCGCCTTGAGCCACACCTCGTACTCGCCGAAGTCGTCCCCGACCGCCCCGACCAGCAGCGGAGCCGTGCCGAGGCAGCCGAGGCCGAAGGCGATGTTCGCGGCCACGCCGCCGCGCCGCACCTCGAGGTCGTCGACGAGGAAGGACAGGGAGACATGGTCGAGCCGGTCGGCGATCAGCTGGTCGGTGAACCGGCCCGGGAACCGCATCAGATGGTCGGTGGCGATGGAACCGGTCACGGCGAGCCGTGCGCCGCCCCGGTCGTGACCGGGACGCGGGGGCGTGCTGCCGGCGGGCGGCTGGGGCTGGGAGGGCATGGGTACTCCTGGACGGCTGGGGTTCCCGGTGCGTTCCGGATTCCGGTGACGTTGGCGTGGACGGCGAGGGCGGCCGACGGGCGGTTCAGGGTGATGTAGTGCAGTCCGGGGGCGCCCTCGGCGAGCAGCCGCTCGGCCATGGCGGTGGCGTGCTCCACGCCGATGCGCAGGCCGTCGGCGGGCCGGCCCCGGGCGGCTTCGAGGCGGCGGGCCAGCCCCTGGGGGAAGGACGCCCCGCTGAGTTCGGCGAACCGGCGGATCTGGGCGGCGTCCGTGGCGGGCATGATCTCGGGGATGATCGGGATGTCGCAGCCGGCGGCCCGCACCCGGTCGCGCAGCCGGAGATAGTGCTCCGCCTCGAAGAACATCTGGGTGATGGCGTAGTGCGCGCCCGCCCGGCACTTGGCGACGAAGTGGCGGATGTCGCTGTCCCAGTCGGGCGAGCGCGGGTGCTTCTCGGGGAAGGCGGCGACGCCGACGCTGAACGCGCCGGACTGCCGTACCAGGGAGACCAGTTCGTGGGCGTGCCGCAGACCGGCGGGGTGCGGGATCCACGGCTTGTCCGGTCCGCCGGGCGGGTCTCCGCGCAGCACGAGCACGTCGCGTACGCCCGCGTCCGCGTAGGTGCCGATGATGTGCCGCAGCTCGGTCACCGAGTGGCCCACGGCGGTCAGGTGCGCGACCGGGCGCAGGGTGGTCTCGGCGGCGATCCGCCGGGTCAGTTCGACGGTGCGGTCCCGGGAGGAGCCCCCGGCGCCGTACGTCACGGAGACGAAGGCGGGCGACAGGGACTCCACCCGGCGGATCAGCCGCCACAGGGCGCGGTCGCCGGCCTCGGTCTTCGGCGGGAAGAACTCGAAGGAGAAGGACGGCCTCCCGGTGGAGACCGGTGACTGCCGGAACGCGTGCGGGGTCATGTCCGGGCCGGTCCCGTCACCCGTTCACCCGGCGCCGCAGCGCCTCGACGCGGTCGGTGCGCTCCCAGGTGAAGTCGGGCAGCTCGCGGCCGAAGTGGCCGTAGGCCGAGGTCTGGGCGTAGATCGGGCGCAGCAGGTCGAGGTCGCGGATGATCGCGGCGGGGCGCAGGTCGAAGACCTCGGTGACGGCCTTCTGGATCGTCTCCTCGGGGTAGAGGGCGGTGCCGAAGGTCTCGACGAACAGACCGACCGGCTCCGCCTTGCCGATGGCGTACGCCACCTGGACCTCGCAGCGGGCGGCGAGGCCCGCGGCGACCACGTTCTTCGCGACCCAGCGCATCGCGTACGCCGCCGAGCGGTCGACCTTGGACGGGTCCTTGCCGGAGAACGCGCCGCCGCCGTGGCGGGCCATGCCGCCGTAGGTGTCCACGATGATCTTGCGGCCGGTGAGGCCCGCGTCGCCCATCGGGCCGCCGATCTCGAAGCGGCCGGTCGGGTTCACCAGCAGCCGGTAGTTCTCGGTGTCGAGCTTGATGCCCTCGTCCAGGAGTGCCTTCAGCTCGGGTTCGACGACGTACTCGCGGATGTCCGGGGTCAGCAGCGAGTCGAGGTCGATGTCGGAGGCGTGCTGGGAGGAGACGACGACGGTGTCGAGGCGGACCGCCTTGTCGCCGTCGTACTCGATGGTGACCTGGGTCTTCCCGTCCGGGCGCAGGTAGGGGACCGTGCCGTTCTTGCGCACGTCGGTCAGGCGCTTGGACAGGCGGTGGGCGAGGAAGACGGGCAGCGGCATCAGCGTCGGCGTCTCGTCCGTGGCGTAGCCGAACATCAGGCCCTGGTCGCCGGCGCCCTGCCGGTCCAGCTCGTCCTCGTCGCCTTCCACGCGGGTCTCGTAGGCGGTGTCCACACCCTGTGCGATGTCCGGGGACTGCGCGCCGATCGACACCGACACGCCGCAGGAGGCGCCGTCGAAGCCCTTCTTCGAGGAGTCGTAGCCGATGTCCAGGATGGTGTCCCGGACGAGCTGGGCGATCGGGGCGTACGCCTTCGTCGTGACCTCGCCGGCCACGTGGACCTGGCCGGTCGTGATCAGGGTCTCGACGGCGACCCGGGAGGTCGGGTCCTCGCGCAGCAGCGCGTCGAGGATGGTGTCGCTGATCCGGTCGGCGATCTTGTCGGGGTGGCCCTCGGTCACGGACTCCGAGGTGAACAGACGACGCGACATGACACTCCTTGTCGGCTGGGTGGAGGGTGGGGCGGCGGCCGGCCCGGTCCGCGGTGAGCGGTCCGTGGCGGTGCCGGTGCGGGGCGGCCGGTGCCGGCCGGTGCGGTGCGGTGCGGGCGGCGCGCGGACAGGGCGTCCGGCGCGGCCCGGGGACGCTTCAACTGGCGGACATCACCGGCGAGTTGAGCCCGGGGCCCGCGGGCGACGGTGCAGACTCTGCCACGGATGCGGCGGCGAGGGGTAGGTCCTTCCGTTCGTCGGAAAGCAACGCGATGGCGTGCGCCGCGGACGCGAGGGTGGTGTGGCGGTTCCAGCCGCCGTAGGAGCGGCCGGTGAAGTCGCGGATGCCGATCCGCTCGGTGACGTGCCGGAAGGAGTCGTCGACCTGGCGGGCGAGGGCGGTCGTGCGCAGAAGGGTCGCCGGGTCGGCGTCGACCATGTCGGTCAGCCACACCTCGTCGGACTGCCCCGGCCCCGTGCGGGCCCGGAAGAGCAGCAGGTCGTACGGGTCGTGGCCGCTGCCGGGCGCCTGCGGCACCGGGTGGTGCGGGGAGCGGACCCGCACGGCCGCGGTCAGGACGCGCGCCGCCCGCGCACCCGTCGGCACGGGCTCCATGAGGGGTCTGCGGGAGCCCTCCGCCGCCGCGAGGATCGTGTGCGTGGAGACCGGGCCCGGGCCCAGCCCGCGCAGCGCGGGGTCGGCCACCGTGAGATGCAGGGTTCGGTACGCCCGCACCAGGAACGGCACCCCCGTCGCGCGCAGCCGGTGGACCGCCGCGGCGGTGTCCATGTCCGGCCCGCACACGTCCATCACGATCGGCAGCGTGCCCCGCAGCTCGGCCGCCAGGCCCAGGTAGGCGGCCGTGGCGCACTCCACGGGCGTCTCGGAGCGGCGGTCGTCGGGGATCGACGCCCGGGTGCGCCGTGCGTCGTCCTCCAGCCACTCGGGCGGCAGCAGCAGCCGCCAGGCGAGCGGGTAGCAGCCGCCGGGCGAGCCGGCCCACAGGCCCACCGCGTACTGGGCGTTGACCACCTGCCCGCTCCCCGGGAGGAAACGTTTGTGCACCCCGACCGTGCTGTTTCCCTCCCGGGGGGTGACCACACTGCGCAGCACCCAGCCGCCCGGCGGGGCCACCGGCGTCATCAGATCGGCGACCGCGCGCGCCACCGGCGCCCAGTCCCACGTGGAACACGACACGAAGTGGTGCAGGCTCTGCTCGAGCCGCGGCCCGCCCAGGCAGGCCGCCATGTTCCGGAACGACCTGCGTCCCCGCGCGGTCAGCAGGCCCCGCACATACGTCAGCGCCATCCTGCGCTGATCACTGCGCGGCAACGAAGCGAAAAGCCGGGCGCCCAGTTCACTGAGCAACTCCTCACGGCCGGACATGCCTCCCCCTTTGGTCATGGCCGAGTGTGTCTCTCGAGATGTGATCACACCGCACCGGGCACGCGGACCGCGCGCACGTCGTTGTGCCGGCCGCGGTTCCCGGGCGTACGGCCGATGCGCCGGGCGCTCCGCCCGCGGCGTACGGCCGCGAGGCGGGCCGCACCGCCCGGGTGCGCGGCCGTCGTGTCGGACGTGCCGCCCAGGCGCACGGCCTTGTGGCGACCGCGCCGCCGGGTTGCGCGGCCGTCGTGCTGGACGCGCCGGGCGGGTGCCCGTCCGTTGTGCCGGCCGCGGTTCCGGGCGTACGGCCGTCGTGCTGGACGCGCCGCGGTGGCCGGGGCGTACGGCCCGCTGGGCCGCGCGCCGCCCGGGCCGATGGTCGATGGGCCTGCCGCGCCACCCGGGCCCTTGGCCGATGCGCTGGAGCGCCGCCCGGGCGGACGGCCATGCCGCGGTGAGCGGCGGGCTTGATGCGCCGGTCGGGCGGGCGCACCGGCCGGTGCACGTCGTTGTGCCGGACGCTCCGCCCCCTTCGCACGGCCGACGTCGGGCGCGTCGCCCGGGCACACGGTCGATGTGCCGGCCGCGCCGCCGAGGCGACCAGCCGGACTGTCGGCCGCCGCGTCGGACGTGCGGCCGTGCGTGCTCCCCTTCCGCTGGTGCGGGTGGCAGGGGAGCACGCACGGGCCGGTGGTGTGGTGGTGGGGTTACGCCGGGGTCGTTTCGGCCTTGGCCGAGGGTTCCTGGGGGGCCGGTTCCGGCTTCGGGGCGCGGAAGGCGCCGGACGCCGCGAAGATCGCCGCGGCGACGAGGAGGGCGAGGACGGTGAAGCCGGCGACGCCCTTGAAGCCGTCGAACTCGGTCAGCAGGACACCGCCGATCAGGCCGCCGATCGTCGTACCCGCGTACAGGGCGGTCGTCGAGAGCGACGACACCGTGCCGCGCGAGGCCGTCGTCTGGGACAGCAGCATGTTCATGAAGATCGGGTAGGCGAGGCCGAGCATCGCGGAACCGAGGGCGAGTCCGGTGAGCGCGAGGCCCAGGTTCGGCGCGAACGGCACCGCCGCGTAGACCACCACCAGCACCGCGAACACCAGCCCCAGCGTGCGGTGTTCACCGATCCGCCGGATCAGGCGGCTGCCGAAGATGGAGGTGATGGCCATGCCCACGCCCAGGGCCATCATCGAGGCGCCGACCGCGCTGACGCCCAGGCCGAAGTCCCGGTCCAGCCAGGAGCCGATGAAGGAGATCGTCTCGAACACACCGGTCTGGTAGACGAGGTAGCCCAGCAGGTACCAGGTGAACCTCGACGACCGGAACAGCTGGGCGTACGTCCCGACGATCCCGGTGTTCTCGCCCGCCGCCCTGGCGGACGGCACCGACGGGAAGACCCGGAACAGCAGCAGCCAGGCGATCCCGGACAGTCCCGCCACCACCAGGAACGGCACGTGCCAGGAGATCGCCGCCAGCCAGCCGCCGACCGGGACGCCGACGACCTGCGAGATGGACATGCCCGCGCCGGCGATGCCCATCGTCTTCACGATCGAGTCCGGCGCCACCAGGACGGGGATGGACGCCCAGATCTGCGGGGTGACGAGCGCGGCGAACATACCCGCGAGGAACCGGAACAGGATCATCGTCCACAGTCCCTGCGCCGCGGCACAGAGCGCTGTGGCCACCGCGAACCCGGCGAACCCGAGCAGCAGCACGCCCCGCCGGTCCCGGCCGTCCGACAGCGGCCCGGCCACCAGCGCGAACAGCGCGAACCCCAGGGCGTAGGCGCTCACCATCCACCCGGAGACGCTGGTCGACACATCGAACTCCTCGGCCAGCGTGGGCAGCATGGGAGCCACGAGGAAGGTGTCGGTTCCGATGACGAACATGGTCGCGAACGCCAGCCACGCGATGACCGCGCTGGACGGGGCACGACCGTGCCGTGTGCTCTGTGCCTGTGTCACGGCTTTCCTTTCCGATCACATGAGTCGCGGGGCCCGCCGGCTCAGTCGGCCGGCCGCCGGCCCCAACTGGAATAGATGAAGGTCGATACGTCGGGGGCCGGGCCGCTCTCCACGAGGGCGCGCGCCCGCTCGACCTGGTCCTCGGTGGCCAGACCGGCGTCGACGAGACTCCGGCCGCTCTGCACCAGCCGGATGCGCAGCAGCTCGTCCTGGACGGCGTCGACGCCGAGCCCGCCCGGGGTGACCGACACGCCCACGGAGTCCAGCCCCGCCGCCGCCAGCCTGGCCGGCAGCCGGCGCGCCCACGCCAGGTCGATGCCCTGCGCGGCGAGGGCGTCCAGCCAGGCCCGCTGCACCCGCTGCCACTCCGGGTACGGGGAGTCCTCGGCCGGCAGGAAGTACACGTCCTCCAGGACGAGCCAGCCGCCGGGGGCGAGCCACCGCACGGCCCGCCGCAGCACCTCCTCGCGCCGCGGCAGATGCATGAACACCGCGCGGGCATGCACCAGGTCGAACGAACCCGGCGCGAAGTCCTCCTCGTTGACGTCCATCCGCCGCACCGTCAGATGCGGGGCCCGGTCGGCGTCGAGGAAGCGGGGGTCGATGTCGGCGGCGACCACGCCGCCCTGCGGCACCCGGTCGGCGAGCCAGTAGGCGATGGAACCGGCGCCCGCGCCGAGCTCCAGACAGCGCCAGGTCGGGGCGATGTCCAGCCCCTCGAGGACCCGGACGGTCGCCGGGTCGTAGCTCTGCTCCAGCAGGCGCAGCCGGGTCCCCTCCGTGGGCAGGTCCTTGCTCAGCAGGCCCGTGGTGTACGCCTCGGCGGTCGCGGTGGTGTCGTTCATCGGCGGTGATGCCCTTCTGCTCGCGCGCCGTCAGGAGAGGTAGCCGGAGGAGTGGAGGATGCGCAGCCAGGTGCCGTCGGGCTGCCGGCGGGCCACCTGGTAGCGGCCGATGCTGTGGTCGGCCGCGATCGTCGACGTGAGGGCCAGGTCGCCGTGGCGCAGGGTCGGCAGCGCCTCTTCCATCGCGTAGTGGGACTGCTTCTTCAGCATCTCCTCGAACGCCCTGCGTATCGCGTCACGGCCGACGATCGTGTTGCCGATCGGAAAAGCCATGACCGCGTCGGGCTCGTAGAGTTCCGCGAGTCCCTCGGCGTCCCCGGCATTCGCCAGCTCCACCCAGATGCGGGCCAGGTCCTCGGGCGTCTTGGCGCGTTCGCGAGCGGTGGTCATCGTGTCGTTCCCTCTCTTGTGGCCGTTCCGGCTGGTGTGGTCGACGAATTCCTCGGCTTTTTCCCCGGCGTTCGCCGGCTTTCCGGCACCGCGGGCCTCCGGCGGCAGATCCGCGGACGCCAGCAGCTCCCGCGGGTCGTACACGGCCTCGATCTCGGTGATCCGCCCGTTCCGCACCCGCATCCGGTTCGCCACCGCGGTGGGCGGGGCGATGCTGGTGTGCAGGTCGAACCAGGTCGTCACCTCGTCGCCGGCCGTGAACGTCCGCCGAATCTCGAGGCCCGTCGTCACCGACGCCATCCGGGCCAGTGACTCCCGGCACGCGTCGGCGTCGTCGAGCCGCGCGAGCGGTCCCGTGTACGAGAAGTCCTCGTCGGCCAGCAGCGCGCGCAGGCCGGTGAAATCCCGCGTGCGCCAGGCCTCGAAATAGGCGGCAGCCACCTTTTCGGCGTCGTCAGCCACTGCGTCTCCTTGGTTTCCGGAGAAATTCACTTCGCGTTTTCCGAGCGCCCGGACGGGCCCTTTCGCGCGGCGCGTTTCCCCATTCCCCTGCGGACGCTGATGGAGGGCGTCACAGGGCTTGAGTCTGCGTAAGCGGCGCGGGGCCCGCCACGAGCGGCGGGGAACTATGTCAGGTCGGGCTCAGGGCTGGAGTCGGCGCGCGGTCCAGCCGTCGCCGGTGCGGTCGTAGCGCAGCCGCTCGTGCAGCCGGTCCGTGCCGTTGGCCCAGAATTCGATGGCGTCGAAGCGCAGCAGGAAACCGGCGTAGCGGTCGGGGCGGGGCAGCGGGCGGCCGTCCGCGGCGAGCCGGTCCACCTCGGCGCGCAGCGCGTCGAGGTCCACGAGGTCCTGGCTCTGCCGCGACGCCACGGACATCGGGTGTGTGAACGGCGGCCGGGAGAACCACAGTTCGTCGGCGACGGTGTCCGGCAGCCGCTCGACGGCACCGCTGACGATGAGCTGCTGGCTGGTCTCACGCCAGTACAGGACGCCCGACGCGTACGGGTTGGCCGTCATCTCACGGCCCTTCTGGCTGTCGGCGTGCGTGGCGAAGACGAACCCCTCGTCCGCGATCCGGTTCAGCGCGACCACACGGGTCGAGGGCCGCCCCCGCTCGTCCGCGGTGGCCAGTGCCAGCGCCCGCGGCTCGCGCACACCGAGCCGTACCGCCTCGTCGAACCACTCCCGCACCAGCGGCACCGGGTCGGCGGGCGGCGCGAGGAACTCGGGGAAGGCGATGTCGATGGTCCCCGTGAGGGTCTCCGACCTGCCTGTGCTCATGGGTGGATGTCTCCGTTTCTGGGGGGGGGAGGGGTTGTCGGGGCCGGGGGTGTGGGTCTCAGACCCGGGCCGTGCCCTGGGCGAAGACCGCGCCGCTGCCGCCGACCTCGACCGAGGTGACGCGGTCGCCGGTGCCCTCGGCGCGGGCGAGCATCGGGGAGGGGCGGCCCATGTCGACGCCCTGGACGATCTCGATGCGCTGCCCGTACCCGGCCAGGCCGTGGCGGGCCAGGTGGATGGCGAGCGGGCCGGCGGCGGACCCGGTGGCCGCGTCCTCGACGACGCCGTACGCGGGCGAGAACATGCGGCTGCGCCACTTCGTGCCCGACCCGGCGAAGCAGTTGGCCGCCATGTCGGGGAACCTGGACAGCGCCCGGTGGTCCGGGTGCAGGGCGGACAGCGCCTCGAAGCTCTCCAGGCCGACGAAGACGTGCCGGGGACCGTTGCGGTAGATCTCCACGGGCAGCGTGGACGTCTTCACGCCGAGCGCGTCGAGGAGTTCGTCGGCCTCCTCGAAGGGCTCCCAGGTGGGCACCGGCTGCCGCATGCGCGCGGCCACGGCCCGCCCGTCGGCGTGGTCCACCTCGAAGGGGATGGTGCCCATCCGGGTCTCCAGCCGCAGCTCCTTGTGCCCGGACTCGTCGCCGAGGGCGATCGCGGTGCCGAGCAGCGGATGCCCGGCGAAGGGCAGCTCGTTGACCGGGGTGAAGATCCGGATCCGGGCGTCCCCGCCGTCGCGCGGGGTGAGGACGAACGTGGTCTCCGAGAGGTTCATCTCCCGCGCGATGCGCTGCATACGCTCGCCGGGGATGTCGTCGGCGTCGAAGAAGACCGCCACGGGATTGCCCTGAAGGGGCTCGGTGGCGAAGGCGTCCACGACGACGTACCGGTGCAAGGTGACCTCCTACGGGGTGTACGGCTGTGCGGTCAGGGGCGCGGGAGGTCCCGGAGCGCGGTGGCGAGGATGCGCGGCCCGTGCTGGGTGAGCACCGACTCGGCGTGGAACTGCATGGAGGTGAAGTGCGGGCCGCGCAGCGCGTGCACCTCACCGGTGTCCGGGTCCCGGCTGATCTCGACCCGGCCGATTCCGTCGACCCGGATCTCCGGTCCGTCGGCGACGGCGGCGAACGTGTTGTAGAAGCCGACCCGTTCGCGGGCGCCGAAGAGGTCGATCTCCTTCTGCACGCCCTGGTTGGGCACGTCCCGGCGGCGCAGCGGCAGCCCGAGCTGGAGGCCGAGCACCTGGTGGCTGAGGCAGACGGCGAGGAAGGGCCGCCGCCCGTCGAGCAGCGTGCGCACCGCCGTGTGCAGATGGGCGATCTTGGGGTGTCCGGTCTCTCGCGGATCGCCCGGCCCGGGCCCCATGACGACCAGGTCGTGCTCGTCGAAGGAGTACGGCTCGTCGAAGCGGCGCACGGTGACCGTGAGCCCGGTGGAGCGCAGCTGGTGGGCGATCATCGAGGTGAAGGTGTCCTCGGCGTCGACCACCAGCACGCGGCGGCCCGCCAGGTCCTGAAGCGGCCGGGCCCGCTCCGGCGCCGCGCGCAGCCAGAAGTCGGCGATGCCCTCGTTGCGGCTTTCCAGCGCGGTCCGCACACCGGGGTGGTGGGCGAAGCGGGTGCCGGGGCGGTCGCCGAGCGCCGCGAGCAGCCCGGCGGCCTTGGCCCGGGTCTCCTCCGCCTCGGCGTCCGGGTCGGAGTGGCGTACGAGGGTGGCGCCCACGCCGATCCGCAGCCGGCCGCGGGGGTCGATGTCGGCGGTGCGGATGAGGATGGCGGAGTCCATCCGGCGCCCGCCGTCGGCGTCGCGTCCGATGAGGGCGGCGACGCCGCTGTAGTAGCCGCGGCCCTCCGGCTCGTGCCGGGCGATGATCCGGCAGGCGCTCTCCAGGGGGCTGCCGGTCACGGTGGGCGCGAACAGCGTCTCGCGCAGGATCTCGCGCACGTCGCGGTCGGTGCGGCCCTCGATGAGGTACTCGGTGTGCGCGACCCGGGCCATCTCCTTCAGGTACGGCCCGGTCACCCGGCCGCCCTCGGCGCAGATCCGGGCCATCATCTTCAGTTCCTCGTCGACGACCATGTACAGCTCGTCGGTCTCCTTGCGGTCGGCGAGGAAGTCCATGACGTCGCCGAGACTCGGGCCCGAAGCGGGATAGCGGTATGTGCCGCTGATCGGGTTCATCACGGCGGCGCCCGCGTCGAGGGTGATGTGCCGCTCGGGGGAGGCGCCGACGAACGTCCGCTCCCCGGTGTGGATGAGGAACGTCCAGTACGCGCCGCTCTCCTGCTCCACCAGGCGGCGGAAGAAGGCGAGCGCGCTGTGCGGCCCGTAGTCCCCGATGTCGGCGACGAAGGAGCGCTTGTAGACGAAGTTGGCGCCCTCGCCCTCGCCGATGGCCTCCTTGACGATGCGGCGCACGGTGTCGGCGTAGGCGGCGTCGTCCACGTCGAAGTGCTCACCGCTCAGCGGCGTCGGCACGTCCGGGATACGGGCGAGCGCGTCCGCCAGCCGGACCGTCTGCTGGCCGGTGACGGTCATCGCGATCAGCGGCGCGCCGTCGTCGGGGGCCGCGAACCCGCGCTCGGCGACCTGCCGGTAGGGCAGCACGGCCAGTACGTCGTGCCGGGCACCGGCCGGGTCCGCCTCGGCCTCGGGCAGCTCGATCTCCGCGAGTGAACCGGGCGTCGCGACCTCGCCGACGAGCACGTCGAGCAGGCCGGGACCGGTGCTCTCGGGGCGGTGCAGCAGGGCGTACGGGCCCGGCCGGCCGCCCAGGACGCGGCCCAGCAGGTCGTCCGCCGCCACGGCGGTGGAGCCGGTCATCCGGTGACCTCCTTGGTGGTGACGACCATGGCGCAGCGCTCGGCCGCGTAGCGCACGGCCATCCGGTGGTACTCCTCGGAGAAGTCGGCGACCGCGTCGGCGACGAGGAACGCCTGGATGTCGTTGGTGTACGCGTCGACGGCCGACATCAGGACGCCGACGTGGGCGTAGACCCCGCACAGGACCAGCTGGTCCCGGCCGGCCTCGCGCATACGGCTGAGCAGGTCGGAGCGGAAGAAGGCGCTGTAGCGCCACTTGGTGAACCGCCAGTCCCCGGCGGCGGGGGCGAGTTCGTCGACGACCTCGCGGTCGGCGGGGTCGGTGCGCATGCCGGGGCCCCAGAAGTCCTTCAGCAGACCGCGGTCCTGCTCGCTCATGCCGCCGGGCTGGGCCGTGTAGGCGACCGGTACACCGCGCTCGGCGCACCAGCGGCGGATCTGCGCCGCGTTGCGGACGAGTTCGGCGCGTACGGCGTCCGGGAACGGCGCGAGGAAGTAGCGCTGCATGTCGTGGACGAGCAGGACCGCGCGGTCGGGGTCGAGGGTCCAGCGGGCGGTGTTGCGGGGCAGGTCTCCGGCGGTGGGAAACGGATAGGGATCGATGGGCGGTATGCCGGTCATGGCCCTGGGCTCCAGTTCCTGGTCGCAGGATGTCTCGTGGGGGAGGGTGAGGGGGGAGGGGGGATGAGGTCGAGGGGCGGTCAGGCGGCCCAGGCCGAGACGACGTGCAGCGCCTGCCGCGGGTTGAGCCGCGGGTCGCAGCGGCTGGTGTACCGGTCGTCCACGTGCGGCAGGTCGGCCTCGGCGAAGGCGCACTCGGTGACGTCGTCCGGGGTGGTCTCCAGGTGCACGCCCGCGGCCACGCCGCCCGCCGCGGTGACGGCCTGCTGGAAGTCGCGCACCTCGCGCACCACCGTCTCCACCAGGCGGGTCTTGCTGCCGCCCGGGGCCTGCACGGTGTTGCCGTGCATCGGGTCGGTGAGCCAGCCCACCGGGTGACCGGCGGCGCGTACGGCCTCGACGAGCGGCGGCAGCCGGTCGGCGACCGCGTCGGCGCCCATCCGGGCGATGAGGGTGAGCCGCCCCGGTTCGCGGTCCGGGTCGAGCCGCTCGCACAGCGCGAGCACCTCATCGGGGGTCGCGCTCGGGCCGATCTTGCAGGCCACCGGGTTGAACACCTGGGCGAGCAGGGCGACATGGGCGCCCTCGACCTGGCGGGTGCGCTCGCCGATCCACGGCAGATGCGTGGAGCCGAGGTAGACCCGGCCGTACTCGTCGCGGCGCAGCATCGGCACCTCGTAGTCGAGGAGCAGCGCCTCGTGGCTGGTCCACACCGGGGCGTCCAGGCCGGTGCCGGCGGTGGGGCCCTTCCAGCCGAGGTGTTCCATCATGTCGTTCGCGGCCATGTACCCGACCAGGATCCGCAGCGGGTCGGGGCGGCGGCTCTCCGGGTCCGGCTCGGGGCCGTTGACCATGTCCCCCCGGTAGGAGGGCAGTTCGACGCCGTCGCAGATCTCGGTGGCCCGGGACCGCGGCTTGGCGAACTGCCCCGCGATCCGGCCGATCCGCACGACGGGCTTGTGGGTGGCCAGCCGCAGCGCGCCGGCCAGCAGGTCGAGGACCGCCATCTTGCGGGCCACGTTCCCGGCGGTGTTCTCGTTCACGTCCTCCGCGCAGTCCCCGGCCTGGACGACCAGGGCGTCACCGGCCGACACCCGGGCGAGGAGGGAGCGAAGGGTGCGGACGTCCGCGGCCCGGACGAGCGGGGGACGCGCCTCCAGGGTCTCGCGCACCCGCCGCACCTGCGACGCGTCACCCCATTCCGGCTGCTGCAGGGCCTCGCGGGTCTCCATTCCGCGCAGGACTTCCTCCATTATTGCTCTCCCCTCACAAGAAGCCTGGTCAGGTGGGTATGCCTTCGCGACGGACGGTGGGCACGGGGATTCCGAGGGCCCGCAGCTGCTCGTTCGGGTTCATGAACTCGCGCTGCCGCTTGATCTGCCCGTTCTCGAATTCGAAGGAGTGGATGAAGTGGTTCTTGTAGTAGCCCTCGGGATATCCCGGGAAAAGGATCTTGCCCTCGCCGTCGCACTCCACCCAGAAGAAGTTCGGGTCCTGGGTCTCGAAGATGCGGACGTTCTTCCACTCCCAGTCGGGGAAGCACTTCAGCGACCACACCGCGTGCTCGCCGAGCCGGTCCCGGCCGTGCGTCATGATCGGCTTGCCGGTGTCGTTGGTCCACAGACCGCCGCTTCCGTCCTCGGTGAACAGCAGGTGACGGCGGAGGCGGTCCTCGCCCTTGGTGTTCATGTACTGCTCGACGATCGCCCGGTTGTGCCGGCGCAACTCCGCCTCGTCGGCGAAGCCCTCGGGCAGCGTGAATTCAGGCATGACGATGTTCCCCTTCGGGTGCGAGGTGGCGGACGGAAAGTCCTGAGAAGGCGGCCGGAGAACTCTCCGACTCGAACTGCGTCGAGCCTAGCGGGCGCCCTGTGACCGGGAAAGGAAATTCCGGTCGGGTATCCGGTTCCCGCCCGAGCACGCCGAAAAGCCCACCGACGGGGGCGGGCTTTTCCTGGGTGCGGGATTCGTGATGTGCGAGGGCGGTCGAATGAGAATGGATTATTGACGCGCTGTCAATGGGCGAAGTGAGCGGAGGAAGCCGAATTCCGCCGCGGCGCCCGGCTCGCTACGCCGCGCTCTTCGCGTGGGCGGCGAGGGCGTCGGCCAGGGCGGTCCACTCCGCGGCGCGGCGCGCGGCGAGGGAGCGGACGAGAGGGGCCCAGTACTCGGGGAGCGCGGCGACGATCCGCTCCCACTGGGCGGGGGTGAACTCCGTGCTGAACAGGGCCCGCAGCAGCAGCCGGCCGGGCTCGGAGGCCTTGAGGGCTGGGTCCTTGGCGAGTTTGCGCAGCGCGGGGCTGCCCGGCGCCCGCCGCGGGTCGTTCGGGGAGGGCTGCCGGGGGATCCGCGGCACGTCGGCCGCGGTGGCACCGGGCGCGGTACCACCGGGCGCGGTGGTGGCGGCACCGGACGCCGTGGCGGCACCGGTCGTGGTGGCGGTCGTCGTCGTGGTGGCGGCCCGGCCCGCGGTCGCCGATCCCGCAGCGGGCCGGGCCGCCTCGCGCTGCCGCTCGGGCACCGGGTCCTGCCCGCGGCTCAGCCGCTCCCGCACATCCCGGACCGTGCCGAGGGACATCCCGGACTTGCGGGCGAGTTCCCGCAGGGACGCCCCGGGCTCGGCGGCCAGCAGCGCGGCGACGAGCCGGCGTCCCTCCGCGCTGCTGACCGGCCGTACGCTGCCGTCCCGGCCCACCCGGCGGTCCAACTGCGGAATTTCCGCACTCGAACACCTGCGCAACCGCCCCACCGTCTTGTCGCTGAGCCCGGTGCGCTCCGCGATCGCCCGGTCCGACCAGTGCGGATGCGAGGCGAGGATGCGCACCGCGGCGAGCCGGCGCTCGGCGCGCGTCAGCGGCAGCCCGTGCCGGACGTTCAGCTGCACGGACAGGACGTAGGCGTCGGCCTCGCTGCCGTCGAACCAGCGGACCCGGATCTCCCGGCGGCCCCGCAGCAGGGTCGCCGCCAGCCGGTGCATACCGTCGACGACCCGCATGGTCGGCCGGTGCACCAGGATCGGCTCGAAGTCGTGCGGCGAGTCGGCGAGTTCACGGACATGGCCGTCGTCCTGGCGCTGGGCGCGCGGCGAGTCGGCCGGTTTCAGCAGCGCGATCGCAACCGTTTCACAAGGTGCGGCGAGGACGTCGGATATTCGGGTGGCGGGATCGGTGGCGACGTTCACGAGCGCTTCCCCCTTGGCTGAAGAATCTCGGCACCATGCGCTACCTGGCCGATCATGTGGTGCGCATGAGCTGGGCTCAAAGGGGAACGTGGTACTCCGTCAAGTGCGCCGGAGTACGTCAAGTACGCTGCCGACCTGCGGTTTCACCGAGAAATCGCAGACCCGGCATGCGGGCTGACCAGGTCCTCCCGCAGCGCCGGGAACAGCTCGGTGAACGCGGCGGGACCGTACACGAAGGCGTGCCGCACGCTGTCGTAGAGACCGGTCAGGCCGTCGGCGAACAGCCAGTGCCGGCCACCCGGCAGGTGGTGCGTGGTGTAGCAGCCGTCGATTCCGTTCGCGAAGACGGTCCCGGCGAGACCCGGCCAGTACGCGGTCAGCGGCCGGACCGGCTCGGTCACCCGGCCCTCGCGTGTGTCGTACTGCAGCGCACGGTCACCGCGGAAGAACCAGAACAGGCCGTCCCTGGGTGCGGGCGGGCAGACCGCGTCGACGCCCCGCGCGAAGTCGGCCGCCTCGCCGGTGAACCGGAACAGGTCCCCGACCGGGCACGGCCCCTGCAGCACGACCCCTTTCACGCTGTCGTACTGGAGCACCTGGTCCCCGGCGAAGAACCAGTGGTAGCCGTTCGGCCGGTGGTACGTCGTGTAGCAGGCGTCGGTGCGCCGGGCGGCGGCCGTGCCCAGCAGCGGCGGCCAGTGCCGGCCGATCGACCCGGCCGGCCGCACCACGGTGTCCTCCACCGCGTCGTACAGCAGCGCCGTCGCGCCGTCGCCGCCGAGGAACCAGAACGTGCCCTCCTGCTCCGCGTGGCGGCACAACCCGGTGACGCCGCGGTCGGGCGAGGGGCCGGAGGAGGCCTCGGCCAGGAGCCGGAGGATCAGGTCACCGCTGCGGGTCATGCGTCTCTCCTGTGGGTGAGGGCGGTGGTCGACCGCCGTGCGCTGTGACTGCCGGCGCCCAGGATCGCCGCACGTGCCGCCGCGCCGCCCGGCCGCGCGCGATGTCTGTCAGGTCCGCCGCCGACCTGACAAAGTCCGCCGGCCCGCGTTGCCGTCGACGGGCCGCCGGAGCAGGGTCGATCAGGTGAGCGGTGCGTGCCGACACGGACCGGCCGCGGGTGTTCTTCCCCCGTCGGCCGCGGCCGGCCGAAGGGGCACGCGCACCGGGACCGGCTGTCGGCGGCCGGTTCCGATGCGCCGGATCACCGGCTGTGCGGCGTGGTCGCAGCCTCGCCGCACAGCCGTCCGCTCAGTGGCGCCGCACGAGCGCCGTCGCGCCGTCGCCGCGTCGCTCACACGGGCAGCGACTGCGGGTGCCGGCCCGGGAAGGAACACCCGGTCAGCGCCAGCAGGGGCGCCGCCTTCACCGCCGTCTCCTCGTACTCGGCGGCCGGGTCGGACAGGGCGACGACGGCGCCGCCGACGCCGTAGCGGATCCGGCCCGGGGTGACCACGGCGGTACGGATCACCACGCTGAGGTCGGCCGCCCCGGTCAGGGAGAAGTAGCCGACGGCCCCCGAGTAGGCGCCGCGCGGACCGCGCTCCAGCTCGTCGATGAGGCGCATGGTCCGGATCTTCGGCGCGCCGGTCATGGAGCCCGGCGGGAAGGCCGCCCGCACGCAGTCCACCGCCCCGGACCCCGGGCGCAGCCTCGCCCGCACCGGGCTCACGAGCTGGTGCACGGTGGCGTACGTCTCGACCCGGAAGATGTCGTCGGCCTCGACCGAGCCGGTGACGGCGTGCCGTCCCAGGTCGTTGCGGACCAGGTCGACGATCATCAGGTTCTCCGCGCGGTCCTTCTCGTCCGAGCGCAGGTCGGCCACGAGCGCGGCGTCCTCGGCCGGGTCCGCGCCCCGCGGCCGGGTGCCCTTGATCGGCCGGGACTCGGCGACCCCGTCGCCGTCCAAGCGCAGGAAGCGCTCGGGGGACGTGCTGAGCAGGGACAGCGACCCGAAGTCGAGCAGCGCGCCGTAGGGGGCGGGGCTGTGGCGGCGCAGGAAGCGGTACGCCTCCCAGGCGTCCACGTCCCCGTGCGCCTCGGCCATGTTGGTCAGGCACACCTCGTACGTCTCGCCCGCCGCGATCTCCTCCTGGGCGCGGGCGATCATCCGCAGATACGCCTCGCGGTCGTGGCGCAGCCGGATGGCCGGCAGCGGCGCGCACACCGGGCCCGGCCCTGGCTCCCGGCCCGCCACGCCGGCCAGCGCGTCCGCGGCGGCGCGCAGCCAGGCGCGGGCCGCGGTCTCGTCGCCGTCCTCGGCGAGGGCCAGCAGATGGGTGGTGCCGGTGGCGTGGTCGAGGACCACGGCGCGGTCGGCGAAGACCATGACGGCGTCGGGGTCCTCCGAGGGATGACCGGTGCCGCCGCCGCACTCCGCCTTCAGCTCGTAGCCGAGGTAGCCGACCCAGCCGAGCGCGAAGTCGCACGGCAGGTCGGGGACTTCGGTGCGGGTGTCCCTCAGGTCGCGGTCCAGCCAGTCGAGGAACGCGCCCGACACCACCTGTGTCCCGGCCGCGGACCGTACGGTGACGGTACGGCTGCGCACGTCCGCCTCCGCGACCCGGGCCAGCGGCCCGGACGCGTCCCCCAGCACCGAGAAGCGGCCCATGCCGGCGTCGGGCCTGCTGCTGTCCAGCCAGAACGCGTACGGCCCGCCGCGGAAGAGCCGGTCGAAGACGACCTCGTCGCTCCACCGCGTCCGCACGCTCTCGTGGAGCACCCGCAGCGAGCGCACGGCTTCGCTCCCGCCGCTCCAACTGGCCCCGTCGGCCTGGGTGGCCCCGCCGGCGCCCGTACCGGACGGGCCGCCCGCACCGGACGGATCTCCCGCACCGGACGGACCCAGCAGTTCCACCGTCTCCCGCGCCCCCGCCGGCCGCCCCCGGCCGTGCTCCGCGTGCCACGACGCGCTCAGCCGGGTGAAGTTGCGCAGCAGGTCGTGGCCATGGCGGGTGAGGACGGACTCCGGGTGGAACTGGAGCCCCCACCGCGGGCGTTCCCGGTGCTCGACCGCCATCAGCACGCCGTCCGCGGTCCACGCCACCGCCTTCAGCTCGTCCGGCAGATCCGTCACCGCCAGCGAGTGGTAACGGACCACGTCCAGGGGCGACGGCAGCCCTTCGAACAGCCCCGAACCGTCGTGCCGTACGGGCGACACCCTGCCGTGACACGGCTGCGGCGCCCGCCCGACGGTCGCCCCGTGCGCCAGGGCCAGGCCCTGGTGACCGAGGCAGATGCCGAGCAGCGGCAGGTCGGCGCGGTCCAGGATCTCCCGGCAGATCCCGAAGTCGGCGTCCACCGAGGGGTTCCCGGGCCCCGGCGACAGCACGACGTTGTCGAACTCGGCGAGAAGACCGGGATGCCAGCGCGGGTCGTCGTTGCGCAGGACCACCGGCTCGTGTCCGCTCACCTCGGCCAGGTAGTGGAAGAGGTTGTAGGTGAAGGAGTCGTAGTTGTCTATCAGCAGCGTGCGCACTGTGGTTCCGTGACGTGTGGACGGTTCGCCCGTACGGCCGTTCAGGAAGCGGGCGTGATCTCGTAGAGGATGTGCTCGATCGTGTCCGGGCCCTCGGCGAAGGAGCGCCGGCAGTGCACGGTCAGCTCGCGGTCGCAGGCGGCGGCCAGTTCGTGCAGCCGGTCCAGGTCGCCGCGGTCGCTGAACTGCAGCAGCGCCCGCCCGCCCGCGGTGGTCCGCAGCGGCGCCTCGACGAGATAGCGGCGGTGCGCCTGGTAGCCGGGGTCGACGTAGGCCGCCTCGTGCACCGTCTCGTAGCGGTAACTCTCCGGCGCCAGGACGAAGTTGGAGTGCCAGTAGACGGTGTCGAAGCGCTCGTCGGGGTCCAGCGCGGAGAACAGGTCGCCGTGCAGGGCCCGTACGCGGTCGGCGACCCGGTGGCGTTCGGCGTTCAGCCGGGTGTTCTCCACGGCGGCGGTACTGATGTCCGTGGCCACCACCCGTTCGCAGCCGTTCAGTGCCGCGGTCACCGCGATGATCCCGGTCCCGGATCCGATCTCGATGAACGAGCCGTCACGGCGGTAGCGCGGCTCCCCGTCCCCGACGAGGCCGAGGATCTCCATGGCCACCTGCGTGGTGGCCGAGAACGGCGGGGCGAACACGTCCTCCAGCAGATCCCACTCCCGGCCCGCCATCGCGAACGTCCTCGGCCGGTCCGCGCGGGTCAGCGCGCTCCGGCTGCGCTCCAACGACCGCACGTAGCTCTTGAGTTCTGTCATTTTCACCCCTTGCGCAAAGCGGGGTGCCGTTCCCCTCAGCCCCCCGGGAACATCATTTTTCACCCGGGAGAGTGACAGGAAGGTGCTCCCGGAACACCACAAGGGCACTTCACCGGTGCTATCACCACACTTCGCGGGCCCTCGCAGCGCGCCGTCCGCTTGCCAGCTGCAAACGAATGCTCGTATCGTCATCTGGCTTGGTCTTGTCTTCTCACTAAGGGGCACTGGTGAATCCGGACGCTGCCTCGACGGATTCCCCGGCGCTCGCCGTCCTGGAGCTGCTGGCCCAGGAGGCGCCCCCCGCCCGGCTCGAGGAACTCCTGCGGCTCGCCCGGCACCGCGGCACACCCCGCGAACGGCTCGACGAACTGGAACAGGCCGTCCGGCTCGCCCTGGACGTGCACACCTCGGTGGAACAGCGGCGCAGACGCGAGGCCGGCCTCATGGCCCTGATCGACACCAGCCAGGCCATGGCGTTCCGCGACGACCTCGACGACCTGCTCAACTCCGTGACCAGCCAGGCCCGTCGGCTGCTCAACTTCGACATGGCGTGGGTCAGCCTGAGCCTGCCGGACGGCGGCTCGTACGTGCACACCTCGAAGGGCGAGATCACCGCCAGCAGCGTGGGCCTGGAACTGGCCACCGGCTTAGGCCTGGGCGAACGGGTCCTGCGCACGCAGGCGCCCCTGTGGACCCCCGACTATCTGACCGACGACCGGTTCTCGCACTCCCCGGCGATCGACGAGGTCGTCGACTCCGAAGGCCTCCACGCGATCCTCGCCGTGCCGCTGACCCACGACGGCACCTCCATCGGCGCCCTGTACGGGGCCTCACGCGGACGCCGCCACTTCTCTCCCGACGAGATCAGCCTGCTGAGTTCCCTCGCCGTCCTCGCGGCCTCCGCCATCGAGGAGACCCGGCGGCTGGAACGCCTCAGGGCCGGCCAGGCCAGAGCGGAGGAGGAACGATCCGCCCTGGCCGCGCGCCTGCACGGCCTGGAACACCTGACACGGATACAGGCCCGGCTGACCACGATGGTCCTCACCGGCGGCACCCCGCACGACGTCCTCGAACTGGCCCGCGGCGAACTGGGCGGCGTGCTCTCGCTGCGCGACGCCGACGGCCGTACCCTCGCCGGCACCGGCGACATCCCCTCGGCCAACCCGGAACGCGTGGTCCGCGCCCTCGCCGAGTCCCAGGCGAGCGAGGCACCGGTCGCCATGACCGACACCGTCTGGGCCACACACGTCACCACGGGCGTCGAGGCCCCGGGCGTCCTGCTGATGCAGCGCGCCACCCCGCTCACCGAGGAGGAACACCGGCTGCTGTACGCCGTCGGCCAGACGGCGGCCCTCATGCAGCTGCTCGCGCACAACGCCGGCGCGGCGGCCGGCCCCGCGCGCGACGAGTGCCTGGACGCGCTGCTCACCGCCGGCTCCCAGCCGCCGCGCCGCATGAACGAGCGGGTCCGCCGCCTCGGCGTCGACCCCGACCGCCCGCACGCCGTCCTCGTCGTCCGCCCCGAGGCCGCCAAGCAGGGGGAGACGGCCGTATGGGCCTCCTCGTACGCCTACCGGCACCGCGGCCTGAAGACCGTACGCGGCGAGTGCCTGGTGCTCCTGCTGCCCGCGGACGACCCCTCGGCCGCGGCGCACGCGGCGGCCGGTGAACTCTCCCGCGTCCTGGGCCACCCGGTCACGGTGGGCGCGGCGGGCGTCGCCCCCGGTCTGGGCTCGGTCGCCAAGGCCCACCAGGAGGCGCGCCGCTGCCTGGACGCCCTGGTCTCCCTCGGCGCCACCGGCGGCGCGGCCTCGGCGCGGGACCTCGGCTTCCTCGGGCTGCTGCTCTCCGACGACCACGACGCCGACACCTTCGTCGACTCCGTCCTGGGCCCGGTCCTCGACTACGACCGCAGACGCTCCACCGACCTGGTCCGCACCCTGGAGGCGTACTTCACCTCCGGCAGCAGCCCCACCCGCGCCGCCGCCCACCTCCACGTCCACGCCAACACCATCGCCCGCCGCCTCCAGCGCATCACCGAACTCCTGGGCCCGGACTGGCAACAGCCCTCCAACGCCCTGGAGATCCAGCTGGCCCTGCGCCTGCTGCGCACCCGCGACGCGGTCCAGCACGGCCCGGCGTCCGCGTACGGCCGGGAAGGCTGAGGCAGCCTCCGGGGACGGTGATCAGGCCGGTCCCGGGGACGATGAGCAGGCCGGTCCCGGGGACGACGCTCAGGCGGTCCCGGGGACGACGATCAGGCCGGTCCCGGGGACGACGATCAGGCGGACCGCCGCACGACGTCGGTGAACCCACTGACGTAGGCGGCGGGGTGGCCCTGGGGATCGGCCATGCCCTCACCGGCGAGGGCGACGACGGCATGGGCGGCGGAGGCCAGCGTGACATGGCGGTGCCAGCCGCGGAACGACCGTCCCTCGAAGTCCTTGAGCCCGACCCGCTCACCGATCTCGGCGAGGTCGCGGCGGGCCCGCCCGGCCAGCTTGGTCATCCGCAGCAGCGCGCCCGCCGGCACGGACGCCATGTTGGTGACCCACATCGCGGACGGCACCCGCGCCCCGGCCTCCCACTCGCCGAGCAGCACCAGCTCACCGGAGCCGGCACCGCCCCGGCTCAGCCGCGCGGACGGCCCGGCCGCGCCGACCCGCACCGTCACGGCCGCCGAGACCCGGCGGGGCCGGGACGGTCCGGCCGGATCGGTCCACTCGACGGCCCGCCCGAGCCCCCGTACGGCCATCAGAATCTGCTCGGCGCCCAGCGGTCCGGCCCCGTGACCGGGCAGCGCGGGATCGCGCACGGTGAGCCGGCTGCCGCCTCCGACCCGCACGATCACGGGCACCCCCGCCTCGCTGAACCGTCCGACGGTGGCGGCGACGCGGGCGACATGGACGTTGAGCACCACGGGCCGCAACGACACCGGCCAGGAGGTCATGGTGTCGAGGACGGCGGCGGAGGCACACTCCTCCTCCGTCTCCTCACCGATCCCTTCGGGCACCTCGGCCCGGCGGCGCCGGTTGTCGTCCTGCACCCAGGTCTGCGGCAGATGCAACCGCCAGTGCAGCGGGGCGCTGAAGTTCTCGGACGCGTGCCAGACCCCGAAGGCGTGCTGCCCCCGGAACGCCTGCCCGAGACAAGGGTCAAACACCTGGTCGACCCCGACGGAGTGCTGTCCGGCCTTGAGGATGGGCATCGACCGCACGACCCACGCCTGCGGCGCCACCACCTGCTCCAGATGCGCGGCCAGCGCCTCCCGGACGGGCATCCAGTCCCAGGTGGAACTGCTGATGAAGTGATGCAGACTCTGCTCGGCGGCCGGCCCGCCCACATGCGCGGCGATGTTCCGGATGGACTTGCGTCCCCTGGTTCTCAGCAGCCCTCTCAGGTACTGCTCGCCCTTCTGCCGCTGGTCGCGCCGGGAGAACGAGGCGAACAGCACATCGGCCAACTCCCGGGCCGGGCCCTCCCACACGTCCCCCGACCCACCGGAGGCGAGGCCGCTGACGGCCAGACCACTGGTGCCGAGCCGCAGACGGGACCTCGACACATCCCGCCCGAAACCGATGTCCATGCCTGACCCGAACACGAAAACCTACCCCTTCGATGCCGTGGCGGTATCCGTCCGTCCCCTCAACTCTCCCCCTCCCGCCCCCCGAACACGAGGTGCGCAGACCCCCACCCCACGCGAAGACCCGGTCCCGCGACCACCACCACACCGCTCGGGCGGGAACAGTGGGGCGCCGCGGGCACCCGGAGACGCGGGGAGGGAGAGGGGGAGAAGAACAGAGAGAACCGTTCGCGGCGGCGACCGGTCAGGAAGAAGCGCGGGTCCGCCCCGCACGCGCGGCGGGTTGGGGCATGGGGTTGCCCCCCTCCTCGGACTCGGCCGAGAAGATCTCGTCCTCCGGGAAGTCCGGAGCCTGGAACGGGTTGGTGGCCGGACGGGGTGACACCGCGCCGGAACGGCGGGGCCGCACTTCCGGCGCGGAGAACAGCGACGTCGAGTCGATGAGAGGTCTGCCTTTCGTTACGGGTCCCCGAGGGAACCCGGCGTGCCGAGACCTGGCACGGCGGTCCTACAGCTTGGTCATCTTCGCGTACGGGCTCAGGATCCGCATTTGCGCCGAGCCGAAATCCACGAGCGCCGCGATCCCGTCCTCGATGCCGACCACCCGGCCGAGGCCATACACGTCATGCGTGACCTGATCGCCGGTGGCGAAGTGCTTGGGGGTCGGTGCGACCGGGGCCTTGAAGGGGCTGGTGGGCAAGTGACGCTTGGGCGCCGCAGGCTTTGTCATGGCTCAGTATGCGCCCATTCCCGCCCGGCCCGCTGTGGCCACCGGCACAGCCCCGGCCCCAGGCACCCACGCCACGCCACTGACCTGCTGCTTCTTGAAAAGGCCGTCAGCGGATTCCCCGGAAACGGGAACGGGAACGCGAGTGGGCCGGCCGACCGAGGGTGAGGGCGAGCACACCGAGGAACATGGCGAAGCAAGCACCGCCGAGCCCGTTACCGGTACCGAGGCCACCGTCCGCGGCGACCGCGACCGCCCCGCCGACGACCAGGGCGATCACCCCCGCACGAGAGCGCGAGGTGCCCTTCCTCTCCGACACACAGGTGTGAGCTCCTGGACCGCCCTCCAGACACCGCCGCCTCGACGATTGCGACACGCTGATTGCAACACGCTGATTGCGACACGCTGTGACGCAGATCACCGGCCGATCAGCCGGAAAACGACTCCGGGCCGAAGCGCCCCCAGGCCACGAAGACCGCCAGGGCGAAATAGATCAGATCGCCCGTGATCGTCACCCTCTCGCCCCGGCGAAGCCGCATGGTGGCCGCGCCGGCGAAGAGCAGAACGAGCCCGGTGGCGGCCAGCGGCACCAGAACCGTCGCGATACCGAGCACCCCTGGCAGGATCAGACCGAAGGCGGCAAGAAGCTCCAGAGCGCCGATCGCTCTCAGGGCGCCGGGGCTGAAGTCCAGAACCCACTGCGTGGCAGCGCCGCCCATGGCGGCCATCCTCTCCCGCGGCAGAAACATCTTGGCGCTGCCGGCCAGGCAGACAGCGGCCAGCAGACCGGCGACGATCCACAGCGCGACGTTCATCGTCAACTCCCTGATCGAGGACTTCTCGCACCCGAGACGAGACAGCGACAAGCCCTGTGACACCGAGACGTCAGTCACCTCCTCCCGCCATGTCACAGGCACGAGGGCTGCCTCGTCCCGGGTGCGGGAAGTCACCGACGATCACAAGGCCGAGTCGGCGCCCCCGGTGCGGGGCGGGAACACGCGAGGGGGAACCACCCATGACCAAGATCCAGGAGTTCGAGCAGCTCAGGCCGCTGCTGTTCTCGATCGCCTACCGGATCCTGGGCAGCGTCGGCGAGGCCGAGGACGCGGTGCAGGAGACCTGGCTGCGCTACGACACCTCGACGACCCAGCCGGTGTCGGCCAAGGCGTTCCTGTCGGCCACCGTGACCCGGATCGCGATCGACGTACTCCGCTCCGCCCGCGTACGCCGGGAGCGGTACGTAGGCCCATGGCTGCCCGAGCCCCTCCTCGACGACCCGTACCAGGACCCGGCCCGGGCCGCGGAGCTGGCCGACTCGGTCTCGATGGCGGCGCTCCTTCTCCTGGAGCGACTCAGCCCACTGGAACGGTCGGTGTTCGTGCTGCGCGAGGTCTTCGCCTTCGGCTTCGACGAGATCGCTTCCGCGGTGGGACGCTCGGAGGCCGCCTGCCGGCAGCTGCTCGTACGGGCCCGGCGACACATGGAGGCCGGCCGCCCCCGGTTCGAGGCCGACCGGCAGGAGCGGCAAGAACTGGCGGAGCGGTTCTTCGAAGCACTGTCACAGGGCGACGTCGACGGACTGCGGCGCCTGCTGTCCGCCGACGTCCAGCTCGTCGGCGACGGTGGCGGCAAGGCCCCGCAGCTGGCCAGGGCCCTGGTCGGCGCCGAGCAGGTGGCCCGGCTCCTCGCCACCGTCTACCCGCTCATGACCAGGATCGGCATCACCTTCGACCCCCACGACATCAACGGCCAGCCGGGCGCGGTCTTCCGCGACCGCGACGGCAAGGTCCTCCACACCCTGACCCTCGACATCCTCGACGGCCGGATCCAGACCATCCGCTCAGTCATCAACCCCGACAAACTCAGCCACCTGGGCCCGGTCGCCGACGCCTGGTCCATCGACCGCGAAGTGAAGCGAACCCGCAGAACGACGCAATAGCCCACGCCGACTGATCCGACGTGCCCCCAGCCCTCAGGAATCCCTCAAGAGATCGACGACACTCTGCACCGACCAATGGCCGGCCGCCCCCGGGCAGGCCGCGACGTACGACGCGACGGCTTCCAGGTCCCAGGCACCGGCGGACAACAGGCCCGCAGCGAGGAACCGCACGTAGGCAGCGGACGGCCGGGTCCACTCGACGTCACTCATCCGCCACGGCGCCGTGAAGGTCAGCACCGGCATGCCCTCCACCTGGCCCGCGCAGACCAGCGTCTCGTAACGGCCTTCACCCAACACGGCACGTCCGCTCGTGAGGACGCCCTCCAGATCGAGATCCACGTCCGGCGCCCGATACATCTCCTGAGCCGCGATATCGGCGAACTGATCGGTGGTGACCAAGTGCGCCCGCGCCAGCACCCGCCCGTCCACCTCCGGGTCGTAGAAGGCCCTGCCCCCACCCCACACGGGCGACTCGGTCGCGAAGTACATCGCACCGGTCAGCTCCACCGGAATTGACCGGACCGGCATCGCAGGGTTACGGCACCCCGGATACTCCCTCACCGCCCCAGGCGGGCGACCACCCCGGATATAGGCGGCGAGCCGATCCACATGCATGTTGGACCCGTAGGAGGCGTACCAGACCCGCTCCGGGTGCCGGTCGACCGGCAGGGTCGAGTCGATACTGCGCAGAGCCTTCACGCTTGCTCGTTCCTACGAGGCTTGATCAAGAGCCTTTGGCCCCCGAGTACGACAAAGGCCAGGTACTGAATTCAGTACCTGGCCTTTGACCAGCGTCGGGGTGGCGGGATTTGAACCCACGACCTCTTCGTCCCGAATGAGGTTCGGTTGCTGATCTTGCCAGCGTGGATGGTGTTTCCCCTGGTCAGCGCGTTGGGCTGTCGTGGTCTCGGGTGGTCTCGAAGGGACTCGGGGAGCGGGTTGGCTCCCAGATGGCTCCCAGCGGGACCTCAGCCAACGGCCGCTGAGTCCGCGTTTCGCGCCGTGTACGCGGAGGCCGACGAGGCGAGCAGGCTTACGGATCTACGTCTGACACAGGGTGATGCTCCTGGGCGGCTGATCGCCGGACCGGTCAGGGCAGCCCAGTCCTACCTGGAGACTGGCAGACTGCGATTGTGATACGCGAACCAGCAGAACTGCAGATCGATGACGACGGCCGTGTGTCCCTGCCGCTGGGGCTCCTCGCGGAGGCCGGCCTGGATGCAGGCGGCCGGATCCTGGCGTTCAGCGACGGCGACGGGCGCATTGTGCTGCAGCGAGAGGCAGACGCCTTCAAGGCACTGCTCCCCACCATGGGGAAGTGCCGAGAATAGAGCTGGACGGATAGGAATGGGTCCTCGCCAGGCGGGACGACCCGGAGGAAGCTGTCCCTAAGCTGCTGGAGATATGAGCGGGCAAGGACTACCAGAAGCGCCGGCCGATCAGTGGACACCACCGGAGGGGTCGTGGGCGTCGTCGGCCGCGAGCCGGCGGAGCATGCTTGGCAACCGGAATCGCGATACCGCGCCCGAGCTACTCCTCCGCTCGCTTGTCCACGCCGCTGGACTGCGCTACCGGGTGGCTGCAAAGCCGCTCCCGAAGATGCGCCGCACGGCCGACATGGTCTTCCGCCCGGTGAAAGTCGCAGTCTTCATCGACGGCTGCTTCTGGCACGGCTGCCCGGAGCACTTCGTGATGCCGAAGACGAACCGGCCGTACTGGGAAGAAAAGATTGGCCGGAACATCCAGCGCGACCGGGACACAGACAACCGGCTCGCGGAGGCAGGCTGGCTGGTGCTCCGCTTCTGGGAACACCTTGAACCAGAGGCGTGTGCCGCGACTGTCATTGAGGCAGTGGCCGCCCGGCGGCAGGAGGTCCAAGCCTCGAAGCATCCGAGGAATACCTCCTGACCCGTCGCGTCGCTGGCGGTAGCGGCCATCTGATCTTCGCCGGGTTCAGCGAGAAGAGCTCGTGCCGCTGGTGGCCTTCTTGGCCCCCTACGAGATGGAGTTGATCAAACAAGGCGGGGCCTGGTCAGCTCCCGTCGTAGGCCACCTGGAGTCGTATGGTGCCCTTGGCCGTGTGCAGAAAGGCGTCGCCCTGTCCGGCCAGAGCTTCGGCTCCAGTCTCGTCCAGAATGATGCGGCTGTCGGTCGCCGTCTTGACTCGCAGGGCGAGTTGGGCAGGGAAGTTTGAGCGGATAGTCGTCGAGATAACGTCCGCACTCGGTCGCTGCGTGGCTGCGATGACGTGGATGCCCGCAGCGCGGGCCTTCTGCGTCAGGCGCTTGAGCAACGCTTCGATTTGCTTCTTCTCTTCGGGATCGCTGGTGAGGTCGGCGTACTCGTCCAGGACGATGACGATCCAGGGCTTTCGGTCCGCTTTGTCGACCTTGGCGTTGTACTCGACGAGCTTGCGTGTGCGGATCGCCTTCATGTCCTTGTAGCGCACCGCCATCTCGTCGACGGTTTCCTCAAGGATCTCGATGGCGTCGGCGGCGTCCATACCGATCATGCCGTCAAGGTGAGGGTCGTCCTCGAAGTCGACAAGCTCGGTGCCCTTGGGATCGACGAGGCGGAGTCGCAGGGTGCTCTTGTCGTACCGGACCAGGCCCTTGAGGATCGTGTCCAGGGCGACGGACTTTCCTGATCCAGTAGTGCCGGCCACCAGCAAGTGCGGGGAGTCTGCGGAGGACAGGTCAATGGTGACGGGGTTGCCTTCGATGTCGGTGCCCAGTGGGGCGATAAGGCTCTCAGGATCGGCCGGGCATCGCTGCCACAGCGCCTTGGCGTCGACCCCGTACTTCTCGTCGTCGATCTTGGGGATCTCGAAGAGCACGGAGCCGCGGTCGCTACGGGTGCGAATGCTGAACCCGGAGGGCAGTGCCAGGGCCAGGAATATCTCGTCGCGTCGGTTGGTCAGCTTATCCACGGTGACCCCAGGACTGGGGATGAACCGGAAGATGTAGAAGCCGGGTCCTTCCTGCCACTTGCCGACTTCCGGAGCGGTGACCGCGACCTTGTGGCGGGCGAAAACGTCAACGACCTTGTTGTATCGAAGCCTCAGCTCCTCGTCGGAGAGCCCACCGCGGTGAACCTTCAAAGGGACAGGATCTACCTCTGCGGCAGGGTGACGCCCAACTACCGGTCCCCGCAGGGATGTTGGGGAGGCGACCCGGGCAACCTCGACAGGTGTCGTCGGTTCTTCCGGGGTAGGCAGTTCGACGGGCATACCCACTGAGGAGGTCTTGACGACGTCGTCGGGGACCTGAACGGTCCCACTGAGGTGTCCGGAGACAACAAGGGGGTCGGCACTGGTGGGGTCCTGATTGGCGCGCAGAGCGCCGATGAGGTTCAGCAATTCCTGCTTGTTCAGCCTCACCAGGGTGTGCTTGCCGAGGCTTCCGACCGCGGGTGCCGGCTGGTCGTCCTCGGCTGAGATGGCCACGGCAACACCGGTGACTTGACCGAGCTGGACATCCTCGGAGCGTAGGGCGTCAAGGACCTTCGCCTCGACCTGACGGTGGTCGTCATTACCGATCAGGGTGCGAGCTGGAAGGTCTGCGGCCTGCAGGGCGTTTCCACTGGTCTGGGCGATTGCGGCGGCAAGCTCGTCCAGCCAGAAGGGGCGGTCGTGGCGAGCCTCGCCGTCCGAACGGAAGGCATCCTCACACAGGTCGGTGGTGCGGTTGAGTTGTTCCTCAGCCGAACCGACGTCGAAGGTCTGGCGAAACTTGGACTCAGCGACCAGGACATCCAGGCGAACTGTGCCATCGTCCTGGATGGTCAGCACGAACCTGCCCAGATCGGCACGGGTTTTCTGTCCGCGACCGAACCAGCGGTGGTGCTCGTCGAAGCTGATCCAGGTGACCAGGCTCGTACCCTGTCGAGAGACGGGAAACTGCTGATCGATGACAAATCGCGTCGCGACCAGGCCCACGACTTCGTTGACCGTGGTGCCGATGCCGAGGGAGCGCAGCACGGCGCCAGGGGCCACGTTGCGGCCCACCTCGTAGATTCGCTTAGCGGTGCCTTCGGAGTCCTGCGGGGTGACGACGCCGATCTGATCCAGGCGGCGCCGCAGTCGCTGGACGACGAACTGCCGACCAGTCTGCGAGCTGACGATGAGAGTGTAGGACTCGTTCTTGCCGACACTGGGCTTGACGAGGATGACGTCAGGACGGTTGCGCAGGGCATCGATCTGCTCACGGCCGATGAAGCTGTCGAGGGTGACGACCCAATGGGCCACGCGATGCAAAGTGGCGAACAAGTTTTGGTGCTGGTCGAACTGCACCTGCATCTCGAAGTAGTCGATGCCGTCGACACTCTCCCGGGAGACCGGGGAACGGCGGTCGTAGCGCACGCACAAAGTTGACCAGGACTCAAGAGTCTCGTCGGCGGTCTCGGGCAACAGCGCTCTCACGACGTTCTCGCTGGTCTGAGCCAGGTTGTGTGAAGCTGGGTGCTTCCAGGGGTTGAAGGAGCCCGACAAGGACTCCTTCTTGGTGCTCTCCTTGATGCTGGTCTGGGTACCGAACAGTGCCGGAGCCAGGGCGAGGTCGATGGAGTCTTCTAGCCCTGACAGGTCTGCTTCCTGGTCGGGCTCCCATGCCTGCAGGATGAGTTGGACGTCGGGCAGGAAGCTGTCCTCGGACATCTCCGCACCGGAGAAGTGCAGGTCGAAACCCTGAATGATCTCGTGATGGGTGGCCTGAGGAGCCAGCACAACCAGATCAACTTTCAGACGAGGGTTCTTGGCCCGCATCTGCTTGGCCACGCGCATCGGCAGGACAGGGTCGCCGTTGCGGTCCAGGAGCAGCACGCGTAGGCCGTCAAGCTTGTGGGGGTAGGTCGTCAGGTAGTCGGTGATGACGCGGACCATCTCGTCGATCGCCGTCTCGTCGACGCTGGAGAGCCATTCCTTGGACTCGTTGCCGCTGAGGCGGACCGGGGCGTACTCCTCGTGCCCGGCTGATTCGCGCATCGGGATGGCGATCGTGCCGCCGGGCCCGACGAGGACCGCCGGTGTCCCATGTGGGGAGATACGGTCGATGGCGTCGAAGAAGAGATCCTCGTTCTCTTGGTTGAGACTCAGACCTCCCTCCCTGTTCAGGGCGGTCTCGATGCTGCTGGCTGCCTCCGCGTAGTTCTTTGCCAGCCAGCGCAGCTTCAGCGGGTGGGTGGCCAGCATCATCATGCGGTGATCGGCCAGACCGACGACATCGGTCAGGACGACGGCCTCAAGGTCTGGGTTCGGAGCGTTGTCGGGAACCAGAGTGGTGCGAGCTTCGCGGAGTACGCCTTCCCACTCGCGTACGTAATCGTTGATCTTCCCGGCGTCAAGCCCGTCGGAGAACCGCTCGAAGTGCTCCAGCTTGAGGCGCTCCAGCTGACCGGCGAAATGTGATGCGGGAACAGGCACAGGCTCGTCGACCTGCCACTGCCGGGGGTCATTGAACTTCTCGAGGAAGGTGTCGAAGGTCAGATCGCTGGCATAGCCAGGGGGGGTTCGCCAGCCGTGGATCAGGCCCGCCAGTGCGATCTGCCCCGGGATGCCCAGGGGGTCCCAGCGAAAGCGTCGCTGGGCGGCGCCGTCCATCTCGACCAGGATGCGCAGCGGGGCCCATTCGGTGTTCGGGTCAAACGGCTCGTCCTCCTCCGGCAGGGGCGGCTTGGTCAGGTCCAGCAGGCAGTCCTTGACCTCCAAAGTCAGGCGAAGGCCGGTGGAGTCCTGGATATCACGCAGGGTGCGTGCGTACAGGAAAGCGAACAGCCAGCGGCTCCACCGCCCTGCTTCCTGGTTGCCTTCAAGTCCGACGACGACGGAGCCTTCCTCTTCGTCAGAGAAGTAGGTCAGCTCGCGCAGCAGGGCACGCAGTGGATCCTGGACGAACTGAGAGTCCGGGAAGGCAAGTTTCTCGACTTTGCGGCGCGACCGCTTGGACAGCAGGTCGGCCAACGGCTCGGCCCCACCAACGGGAGCCTCGTCAAGGAATCGCTGTGCGGCTTCCTGGTCTCCGCGATCAAGCGCATCTTCGATCATCATGGCGTCGAACTCGTCGACCCGATCTGCGTCGGCCCTCTCGATCTCCTGCCGGACCTGCTGGCCTAGACCGATCTTCTTGGACTTCTGCTCGAAGACCTCGAGCCAGAGGGTCAGATCCTGCTCGCGGCGCAGCTGACGAGAATCCTGCGGGGTAGAGCCACTGCGATTGAGGTTCAGTACGAGGCTGCGCATACGCGTCTTGGCAGTCTCGGAGTCCGTGCCGATGTGGTCCAGGGACTCCTCGCTGAACTCGGTCGCGGTGATGCGGTCTAGCAGGTCGTCCTCGGTGATCTCCTTGCCGGTGGGCTGCTTGAAGGCACTGACCGAGACGTTCTTCTTGATCCGGGCCGGCAGCGCGGCGGGCTTGATGAAGAGTCCTCGGTCCGGGAAGAGGTCAAGAGCGGGCAAGGCTGCAGAGATCTCGGGGTAGACCACGTCAGGGGTGTGGACCTGAGTTGCTGCGACCTTCTGCGCGGTCTCGACCAGGAAGGCCGCCCAGCGGTGCAAGGACCGGGGCTCCTCATCGGTGACGGCACGCCAGATTTGCGGCAGAAAGTCGACCATCAGGGCCGGAACGGTGCCGCTGCCACCCGCCTCCCGCCAGGCTTCTGCCATGAACCTGTCGAACCCGCGCTCGCCAGAGGCGTCGTGGTAGTCGCCCAGGATCGTGGCATCGTCCAGGGCATTCATGGCCGCCAGCCCCTGTGCGTCCGGAGACTGCCCCCACTCGAAGAGCAACACCGCCTTACCCTGTCCCGAATTTCGCCACTTGGTCAGCTGGTCCTGCGGATCCAAGAGGTAGTCAGCAGGTACGCCTTCAATGGGCTCTGAAGTTCCGACCTTGACGACAACCTGACGGTCCGGCGACTCCAACAGCCTCTGGGCCGTGCGACGGAGGGCCTCGGCCACGGTCGGCCGATCGAACCCGCTGACTCGCAGGACGGCACGGGCTCCGCTGATCTCAGTGACCTTGCGGAGTGCTTCATCGGCGACGAACCGACCGAGCGCTCGGATGCTGCTGTCGGTCACCGGGGCTCCCCTCGAACCATGCTGGTTGCATCTGAATATTGAGTGAGCAGACCGATAGCGGCCAGCTTCTCCCGGAACGCCTTGCCGTTGTGGTCAAGGACCGATGAGTCGACCTCATAGGCCAACGGGCTCGCAGCTGCGACCTTGTTCTCCACGACGAGCCCGTACTTCTCGTACAGCAGCGCGCAGAACTGGTCGAACTCCATCTCCGTGCCCTGCGGGACGGTGGCAGATACCAAGCCCTCAAGCATCGGCGGTTTCATGGTGAAGTGCCGGCGCCCAACCGTCGCGTTCAGGGCTCCCGCAGCAGCGAGGGTCTCGCTGAAGAACGCTCGAGGCGAGCCGACCGCGTTGCCAGCCTCCTTCGTGAATCTTTCGTAGCGGCGCTTCCTGGCCTCGTCGCCTTCGGCTTCGAGTTCGTCGATCATTTCCCGAGCCTGGACGTTGATCGCGTTGACGATGTCGTTGCGGAAGCCGGTGAGGTTCTTCTGCGACTCTCTGCGCAGCGGGGTTGCCTCGTTGCCGAAGTCCAACAGGATCGACTCGCGATTGGTAGCACCGAGCTTCGTGCGTGCGAGGTGCAGCTGGTGGCGTGCCAAGCAGTAGGGGACCCAGTGCATGAGGCTCTCGGTGCGCTTGGCCCTGGGGACCGTCGCGATCCGAGTGACGATGTTGCGGGTCCCTTCCCTCAGCAGATCAGGCCACGGGCTGAGATCCTCATGCAGCTTGATTTCTGCGTCTGAGCCCTCCACGGGCGCTTCGTCGTAGTCGAAGTCGTGCGCGCTGAGCGCCTTGGCAAGGTTGCCCAGCGGGGTGCCGCTGTCCTGCACGAGGTCGCGCAGGCCTTGTCGGGTCGCTTCCTTGCGGTCCGGATCAGGGTCGGTGCGTAGGACTTTGTAGGCCCAGCTCCCACCATCGCGGAAGAGGTAGCGCTCGATACTCGGAGCGTTGATGCCGGCAGCGACCTTGCTGGCCTGCTTGCGCTTCTTGGCGCTCCTCTTGGGGGATGCGTCGATCTGCTTGATTCGTCGTTCGACTGCGTCGTAGTGGATGAGCTCACCCACGAACGGATAGATGTGCGCGCCGAACCAACTGGGCTGGCTACGACGTCCAGGGATCTCAACCAACAGGGACGAGAACAGGGCGTGGAGCGTTTCCATCGTCTCGGGAGAGTCCAGCTCGACAGCCTTGCTGAGTTCCTCGTCGCCCTCGACGATGCGGGCCTTGGTCGCGATCCGCCGGGCCAGGTCGTGCGAGGTCCTCTTGTAAGCCGTGGCGGCTCCGTTGTCCAGGAGCCCCGGGAACTTCTCCGGGTCCTCCTGATGCGCCAGGTAGACGCCGCGGGCGATCGCGAGCATCTCAAGCGGGACGTAGAAGCCGCGGCCCTGCTGTTCGAGATTCACCCCGAAGAGGCGAAGGACGACCTCGGCCTTGGAACGATCAGCCATCACGCACGCACCGACCTGATCTTGTCGCCGACGTCGATCATGAGCTTCCTCATGATGTTGCCCACCAGCACCTGGATCTCGTCCTCTTTGTTCGACGAGTCAGCCAGCTCTGCCAGGGATCCACTCAGGCCGCGGATCTCTGCCTCGTGCTGGACCTCGCTACGCAGGCCCGCGGCCCACCGCGTCAGCAACTCGAAGCGCAGGAGGTCCGCCTCCACCGAGACTGCGTCCTGGTCAGGTGCGACGGCCGGGATGCGAATGTAGATGGCTCGGTTGAGCCACTCGACGGCTTTCTGCATCTCGGGGGTTGCGCCCGTGCCGGCTTCCCTTTGCCACTGGGTGACCTGGTCGACGACCTCGACGCCCTTGCTGGGCACTCGCCGGGAGATTACGGCAGCGCGGGCACGGTGGGTGAAGAAGGCGGGGTCAAGTATGAAGAAGTCAGGGTTGCTCCCCGCCCGGTGGATGCCCTGGACGGCCTCCAAGCCCTTGAGGAAGCGGTCTCGCACCCTGGTGTCTGCCGGGTCCCGGTTCTTGTCCTGGACACGGACGAAGTCGTCGCCGGCCTGCAGGCCCATGCGGGCGAACCGGTCCGTGTCGTCGTCGCTGTTGAAGAAGTCAGCTCGTCGCAGGAACGTGTACAAGCCCCGCAACTGCTCGGCCTGCTTCTGGACGTCCCGATTCGTACGGACCTTCTGCAGATAGCTGCTGGCGTCCGCGGGAGGGAAGTCGCCAGCCGTGTCCGGGTCCAGTCGGTCGTCGACCTGGCGACGAGAGACCTTGCCCGGGTCCAGCTTTCGTAGCGCGAAGAAGGCAGGAACCAGATGACGTTGTTGCTGGGTCAGCCGGTCGCCGAAGATGGCCTGGTGGTACAAGTGGGGAGCCTGCCACAACCTATTCGAGTGCGACCGCTGGTACTTGGCATGGACGTTCTCGCAGGACAGGCCGCCGGTGAGCATGTAGCTGGTCACCGACAGCGCCTGGCGTGTCGTGATTACGGCCCCGGTGCGCTCGGCCGCGGCGAACACGTCCCGGATCGCGGCCCGACGCTGAGGCCCGCGGGTAAGATCGTTCAGTTCGTTGCGGTTGGCCAGGATCGGGCAGACGTTCCGTGCATCACAGGTCTCGCAGGGCTTCCACCGCGACCATTGGTTCGTCGTCCACTGCTTCAGGACCCAAGGGATGAGTCCGCCGTTGTCACTGTCAGCCGCTACGGACTGGTAGTTGAGGTTGATAACAGTGACTGTGCCATCGGGGTCGGTGACCTGCCCCCGGACTATGCCTTCCGTGAGGGTCTTCACCAGAATCTTGGCGCGCCCGGTGCCGCCTTTGCCCAGGTTGTCATCTTCAGCGACGCACTTGCGTAGTTGGCCCTCGTTTGCGCAGATGATCGCGATGCCCTCGTCCGGGGGGTCAAGAAGTTCCACGAGTTTGCGAGCGCCCGCCTGTGGGCTGAGCTCGCTGAGATCGCTGAGGATGTACAGCGGGCGTCCGCTACGGGTCTGGCCTATAGAGCGGCTGGCGTCTCCGGCCCCGGACAGCTCGAGGAAAACAGCCTTCCGGACCTCTGGTGTGATCGGCTCGGCATCAACCCGTAGCTCGGCCAGAAGGCTGGCACACAGGCTCGTCTTGCCATGCCCGGCGTCCCCGGTGAGGACGATGGTCTTCGTGGTTGGCCGTTCAATGGCGTCCAGCAGGTATTTCAGCGTCACGACAGGGAACAGCGACTGCGTCCAGTCTGCCTGCAGCTCGTAGATCATCTCAGAGGTGTCGGCGTCGAACGGCTGGTAGCGACGTATCCGTTGGACGTGTTTGTTGACCTCTAGCGGCATGCTGCTGTCCTTTGTCGACCGGGCCGTAAGCGCTGCAAAATTTTAGCCGCCAGCGCGTCTGACGGTAGATCAAATGGGCTGTCACGGTGCCTACGTACGTCTAGCTCGCCAGCGCGTGACTCTGTCGGGGACCTTGGGGATCCGTGATGGCCGCGCTTGGTGCTGCGGTGCTCGATGGTGACTGCGAGTCGCGTTGAGGAAGGCGGGCCCTTGACGCCGTGGTAGCAGCAGCGCCGCAGCTGATGGCGGTTGATGGGCTGGCCTAGGTGCTCGTGATGCTGGTAGGTGAGGCGTAGAACCGTCGTGATCGGCAGTTCAGGCGGCACTTAAGCGTTGTCCCGTAACTCTGAGCAGAGGCTGGTAGGTCATCACGTCCGGATCGACTTGTCCGGTTCCGCCCCAGCACGCGACCTCAACGGGATCCCGGTCAAGCAGGTCAAACCAGACATCGGCAAGCGGTCTCCGTTGCGGGACAACCCTTAGGTGTCGGTTTGCCGCGCGCGCTCACCCTTGATCGAGTACGATGACCGCTCGTTCCGCCGGTTCTACAAGCAAGCGCAGAGGGGGCACACGTGGGTGAGCGGCACCCCTTGCGGGCCAAGCGGCGGCCGAAGTTTGAGGAGGGTGTCGGCTCTCTGCGAGTCGTGGATCTCTTCGCCGGCTGCGGTGGCCTCACCCTCGGTATTGCCCAGGCAGCCCGCAAGCATGACGTCTCGCTCGATGTTCGTCTCGCGGTTGACTTTGAGGCAGCTCCCACAAAGGTATTCAAAGCAAACTTCCCCAAGGCCAACGTCCGACAGCGAGCCGTCGAATCCTACTTTGACGGTGACCTTGGCGCACCGTTGACCGCTCAGGAGACCGAAACTCTCTCGATGGTGGGTGAGGTGGAGCTCCTGATCGGCGGGCCGCCGTGTCAGGGGCACAGTAACCTCAACAACCACACCCGCCGCGATGATCCCAAGAATCGGCTGTACCTGCGCATGGCTCGTGCGGCAGAGGTTCTGCGCCCCAGTGTAGTCGTCATCGAGAATGTGCTGGCCGTTGTCAATGACAAGCAGCAGGTCGTCTCCCGGGCCATCGTTCACCTCAAGAAGCTTGGCTACGATGTTGCGACCAGTCGTATCGACCTACTCAAGCTCGGGGTCGCTCAGACACGCAAGCGCCACATACTGCTGGCCGTCCGTGAAGACGCGCTGCCTTTTGGCTTTTCTGCTGCTGACCTGCTAAAGATCGAAGACCACAATGCCGCACCCCATGACCTGCGTTGGGCGATCGGCGACCTGCTCGACGTTCGGCCTAAGTCATTCTTCGATGAAGCTGCCGTACCCAACGCAGACAATCAGCGGCGTATGAAGTATCTCTTCGATAATGACGTGCACAATCTGCCGAACGAAGAGCGCCCCAAGTGTCACCAGGGCAAACATAATTACACCGCAATGTACGGCCGTTTGTGGTGGGACCGTCCGTCTCAGACCATTACCAGTGGCTTCGCGACGATGGGACGCGGGCGTTTTGTCCACCCTGGTGTTCCCCGATGTCTGACCGCCCACGAGGCCGCGCGTATCCAGGGCTTCCCGGACTATTTCAAGTTCGTCGACGAGAGGGTCAAGCCGCGCTACGAGTTGACCCACACCGAGGTTCAGATCATCATCGGCAACGCCGTACCCCCACCCCTGACCGAGGCGCTGACCTCCAGGCTCTTCGACGCCGACGTTCTGCAGGTGAAGGACGACGCTTCCCAGCAGCTTGAGGACGACTTCGCTGCCCCTGCTGTAGACCTCGCCTGCTGAGCCTGCAATGGGCTGATTCCCTCCGAGGCCGAGCCCGGCTCAGGTAGTCGGGGCATCGGCGCAGTACGGCTGGCCTCTCGGTTTCGGTCTGCGGACTAGAGACGTTTCCTCCAGGGATGGGCTGGGACGGTCATCGCGATCGAATCCGCTAGCCAGACGCGTTGTGACTCGTCCAGTAGCGGCAATACCGCTTCGAAGTCAGTCTCGTCCTTGTCCCGTGTGGCCTTCGTCTTGTAGAAGAGCTGCACCTCGGGCGCAAGGTAAGGGATTCCGGTCGGACTCCTCCGCCCCAATCGCGCGAGCGGAAGTCGGACCCCTGGGTTGCGCCGCGAGACCCACTGGGCGCCCTCGGCCTCGTCCAGCATAAGTTGCACCGACCAGGGCGCCTCGGGTGTGCGTCTGCACCAGATGTCGTGGAGGGGCACCTCAAGTGTCTCTCCAGGACGCCAGGGACGCAGGTGCCCCGCGCCAGGCGGGTCCGCAACGTGCATGTCCCAGTCGCTCAGCATCTCCCGCGCGAGCGCCTGGTCGCGGCGGAGGACCAGGACGTCGAGATCGCCGTGCGGGCGTAGCTCGCGACCGACGGCGAGTTCGATCGCGTACCCGCCGGCGATCCACCACGGGAAGTCGGCTTCGGCGAACATCGCGGCCAGGTCCTCCGGGCGCGTCGGCACCCAGCGCCCCAGTTCATGAACACTCACCCGTCCATGCTTTCAGCAGACGAGGCACTGGGCGGAACATCGCAGGTGGTCAGAATGCAGCTGTCGGCTATGGGGTGAGCCGGTTTGGTCCGCGGAAGAGGAAGGTGGCCTCGCGGATCGACTCCAGGCCGAGCATCACCATCAGTACGCGTCCGAGGCCCATGCCCAGCCCGCCGTGTGCGGGCACCCGTACCGGAACGCGTTCAGGTAGTCCTGCATCGGCTCCGGGCTCATGCGCATCTCGGCGGCCTGCTTCAGCAACACGTCGTAGCGGTGCTCGCGCTGGGCGCCGGTGGTGATCTCCAGGCCCTTCCAGAGCAGGTCGAAGCTCAGGGTCACGCTCGGGTCCTCGGCCGGCCGCATGTGGTAGAAGGGTCGGCTGCTCACGGGATAATGGGTGATGAACACGAACTCGTGGCCGGTGGCCTGCTGGATATGGGCGCTGATGCGTCGCTCGCCCTCCGGGTCTAGGTGTGCTGTCCGGACAGGTTGGTGACGCGGCTGGCTGGTGGGTGGCCGCCGATGCCGGTGTGGGGTCGGTGGTAGTTGTACCAGTGAAGCC
>NZ_JBITZX010000022.1:0-4503 GCF_044547145.1 Streptomyces sp. NPDC052773
TCGTCGGCTCCTTCCACCCCCCGGCCGGCGTCCTGTGCGACCTGGCCGCGCTGGACTCCCTCCCGGTGCACGACTACGTCTCCGGGCTCGCGGAGGTCATCAAGGCCGGGTTCATCGCCGACCCGGTCATCCTCGACCTGATCGAGGCCGACCCCGAGGGCGCCCGCACCCCGGCCGGTCCGCACACCGCCGAGCTGATCGAGCGGTCGATCCGGGTCAAGGCGGAGGTGGTCTCCTCGGATCTGAAGGAGACCGGGCTGCGGGAGATCCTGAACTACGGCCACACCCTCGGCCACGCCATCGAGAAGAACGAGCGCTACAAGTGGCGGCACGGCGCCGCGGTGGCCGTCGGAATGCACTTCGCCGCCGAACTGGGCCGACTGGCGGGCCGGTTGGACGACGCCACCGCCGACCGCCACCGCACCATCCTGGAGTCGGTGGGGCTGCCGCTCACCTACCGCTACGACCAGTGGCCCAAGCTGCTGCAGACGATGAAGGTCGACAAGAAGTCCCGCGGGGACCTGCTGCGCTTCATCGTCCTCGACGGCCTCGCCAAACCGACCGTCTTGGAGGGCCCCGACCCGGCCATGCTGCTCGCCGCCTACGGCGAGGTGGCCCAGTAAGTCCCCCGGGGACCCTTCCGTCCGATTCGCTTGCGGCGACGGGCACTTCGGGCCGCCCCCGGCCGTTCACCAAACGACGGCCGGGGGCGGTACCGTTCGGTAGGGAGCGGGTCGCGCCCGCTGCCAGCGCCGAAAGCCCTGAAAGACGAGACGGAGTGGCACCGGATGCAGCACGCAGTGGGGTCTCCGCTGCCGCCGCCCCACCAGCCGGGGCACGGTCCGGCCGCCGGTTGGTCGCCGGCCGCACAACACCCGGGTCCGCACCAGGCGGACCGGCACCATCCGGGACCGCACCCGGGACCGGCCCCGCACCAGGCATCGATCCCCCAGCAGGGTCCGGTCCCGCACCAGGGTCCGGCTCCTCATCAGGGTCCGGCCGCGCATCAGGGACCGGCCCCGCACCAGGGGCCCGCCCCGGTGCCGCAGGGACCCGCTCCCATGCCCCAGGGCTCGGCCCCCGTGCCGCAGGGATCCGCCCCCGTACCCCCGCCGCCGCCCCCGGGCTACACCGGAGCGCCGGCTCCCCACACCTCGGCGCCCCCGCAGTCACCGGATGTCACCGGACACGTCCAGCTGCCGCCCGGCGGCCCGGTGGCGGCCCCCGGCACCCCGCAGGCGCCGGCCGCCCCGGTGCCCGACCCGGCCACCACCACCCTCGCGGTGCTGCTGATCGGCCCGGCCGGCGCGGGCAAGACCAGCGTCGCCAAGTACTGGGCGGACCACCGCCGGGTGCCCACCGCCCACATCAGCCTCGACGACGTCCGTGAATGGGTCCGCTCCGGCTTCGCCGACCCGCAGTCCGGATGGAACGACAACTCGGAGGCGCAGTACCGCCTGGCCCGCCGCACCTGCGGCTTCGCCGCGCGGAACTTCCTGGCCAACGGCATCTCCTGCATCCTCGACGACGCCGTCTTCCCCGACCGCCCGGTGGTCGGCCTCGGCGGCTGGAAACGGCACGTCGGGCCCGGCCTGCTCCCCGTCGTCCTCCTCCCGGGGCTCGACATCGTCCTGGAGCGCAACGCCGAACGCACCGGCAACCGCCGCCTCACCGACGAGGAGGTCGCCCGCATCCACGGCCGCATGGCCGGCTGGTACGGCTCGGGGCTGCCGATCATCGACAACTCCCAGCTCGACGTCCCCGGCACGGCCCGCGTCCTGGACGAGGTCCTGGCCAGGGCGATCGCCAGTCCACCGAAGTGGTGAACGCGGACCTCCGAGGGGCGCGGGGCTGTGCCGATATGCGGCTCCGCCGCGTGGGCGCGACCGGCCCACCACGGGCCGCGCCCGGCAGACAACCGTTCACACCCCGGCGCTAGCCCGAACGGCACCTCCCCAACCGGCACAAAACGCCCAACGCTCCTACGCTCGTCTCATGTCAGAGGTGTACGCGACCCGCCGAGCGCGGCTGAGGGAATGCAGTAGTGCCAGCGGCAGTGCCGCCGCGCTCGTCTCCCGTCCCGCCAATGTGCGCTACCTCGCGGGCGCGGCACCCCACGGTGCCGTACTGCTGCTGGGCAAGCGCGAAGACCTGCTGGTGTGCGCCGAGCCGCCGGACGACCGCCCCACCGACGGCCGCCTCGACGAGGCGGTGCGGGTGCACGCCCTGTCCGGCCCGGGCGGCGACCCGGCCGTCGCCGCCGCCGACCTCGCCGTGGGCCAGGGCGCCGATTCTCTCGCCGTGGAGGAGCACCACCTCACCGTCTCCCGGCACCGGGCCATCACCTCGGTCGCGCCCCGGCTGCGCCTGGCCGACCTGGGCGGCGCGGTCGAGCAGCTGAGAGTGGTGAAGGACGAGGAGGAGATCTCCTGCCTGCGCATCGGCGCCGAGATCGCCGACCAGGCCCTCGGTGAGCTGCTCGAATCCATCCTGGTCGGCCGTACCGAACGCCATCTCGCCCTGGAGCTCGAGCGGCGCCTCGTCGATCACGGCGCCGACGGCCCCGCCTTCCCCACCTCCGTCGGCACCGGCCCGAACTCCGGCCGCCGCGGCCACCGGCCCACGGACCGGCGGGTCGAGGAGGGCGACTTCCTCTCCGTCTGCCTGGGCGCCACCTACCGCGGCTACCGCTGCGAGATCGGCCGCACCTTCGTCATCGGGACCTCGCCCGCCGACTGGCAGATCGAGCTGTACGACCTGGTCTTCGCCGCTCAGCGCGCCGGACGGGAGTCCCTGGCGCCCGGCGCCGCCTACCGGGACGTGGACCGCGCGGCACGGCAGGTGCTGGACTCGGGGGGCCATGGGGAAGCGCTGCCTCCGCTGATCGGGCACGGCGTGGGACTCGAAATCGACGAGGACCCGCAGTTGGCTCCCTCGGCCATGGGTAAACTGGACGCTTGCGTGCCGGTCACCGTCGAACCGGGGGTCCACCTCCCGGGACGGGGCGGCGTCCGGATCGATGACACGCTCGTCGTCCGCCCCGAGGCGGACGGCGGACCCGAGCTACTCACCATTACGACCAAGGAGCTGCTCGCGCTATAGGTGCGTGCCCCGGGGTCGTCCACGTCAGTCCAGGAGATTCCGCAACCGTGGCTTCCACGAACGACCTCAAGAACGGCATGGTGCTCAAGCTCGAAGGCGGCCAGCTCTGGTCCGTCGTCGAGTTCCAGCACGTCAAGCCCGGCAAGGGCCCGGCCTTCGTGCGCACCAAGCTCAAGAACGTGCTCTCCGGCAAGGTCGTCGACAAGACCTTCAACGCCGGCGTCAAGGTCGAGACGGCCACTGTCGACAAGCGCGACATGCAGTTCTCGTACATGGACGGCGACTACTTCGTCTTCATGGACATGGAGACCTACGACCAGCTCCACATCAACAAGAAGGTCGTCGGCGACGCCGCCAACTTCCTGATCGAGGGCTTCGAGGCCACGGTCGCCCAGCACGAGGGCGAGGTGCTCTTCGTCGAGCTGCCGGCCGCCGTCGAGCTGACCGTCGCCGAGACCGAGCCGGGCGTCCAGGGCGACCGCTCCACCGGTGGCACCAAGCCCGCCACCCTGGAGACCGGCCACCAGATCCAGGTCCCGCTCTTCATCACCACCGGTGAGAAGATCAAGGTCGACACCCGCACCAGCGACTACCTCGGCCGGGTGAACAGCTAACCGTGGCCGCCCGCAACACGGCCCGCAAGCGCGCCTTCCAGATCCTCTTCGAGGGCGACCAGCGCGGCGCCGACGTCCTGACCGTTCTCGCGGACTGGATCCGGCTCTCCCGGGCCGACACCCGGCAGCCGCCGGTGAGCGAGTACACGATGCAGCTGGTCGAGGGCTACGCGGAGCACGCGAAGCGGATCGACGAGCTGATCTCGCAGTACTCCGTCGGCTGGACGCTTGACCGGATGCCTGTCGTCGACCGCAACATCCTGCGCCTCGGCGCGTACGAGCTGATCTGGGTCGACGAGACCCCGGACGCCGTCGTGCTGGACGAGATGGTGCAGCTGGCGAAGGAGTTCTCCACGGACGAGTCGCCCTCGTTCGTGAACGGCCTGCTCGGCCGGCTGAAGGAGCTCAAGCCTTCGCTGCGCCGCGACGAAGCCTGAGCGACCCAAGACGCCCGAGGGCCCGCAGCACCTCCGCTGCGGGCCCTCGGGCGTTGCCGTACGACTGGGCCCCGGGAGGCCCGCTGGAGGCGGACGTCTGGACCCCCCCGGGAAGCCCGCAGGAGGCGTACGTCCGGGCCCCGGGCGGCCCGCTGGAGGCGTACGTCCGGGCCCCGGGAGGCCCGCAGGAAGGCGCAGAGGGCCGCGGGAGCCACACAGGAAACCGCCGGGGGGGGGGGGGGCCGGGGGGGGGGGGCGGCCCCCGCGCGCGGGGGGGGGGGGGGGGGGGTGGGGGGGGGGGGGGGGGGGGGGGGGGGGGCGGGGGGGGGGGGGGGGGGGGGGGGGGTACG
>NZ_JBITZX010000022.1:4508-109371 GCF_044547145.1 Streptomyces sp. NPDC052773
CCCGCCGGGCCCCGGGGCGCCCCCCGGTCCGGCCCCGGGGCCGGGGGCCCCAACCCCCCAACCCGCGGGGGGGGCGGCCCCGTTTGGGCCCGGCCCCCCCCGGCGGCACGTTTCTGCTGACGCTGTGGAGCGGTCAGCTCTCCTCGTGGGAGGCCACCGCGCGGCGCGCGTCCGCGTCCAGCACGCCCCAGCTGATCAGCTGCTCGGTGAGGACCGAGGGCGACTGGTCGTAGATGACGGCGAGTGTGCGCAGGTCGTCCTGGCGGATCGAGAGCACCTTGCCGTTGTAGTCACCGCGCTGGGACTGGATCGTCGCCGCGTACCGCTGCAGCGGGCCCGCCTTCTCGGCCGGCACGGTGGCGAGCCGCTCCAGGTCCAGGACCAGCTTCGGCGGCGGCTCGGCGGCGCCGCCCGGGGTGGTGCCCGGGAGCAGCTCCTGCACGGGAACGCCGTAGAAATCCGCCAGCTCGGCAAGGCGCTGTACGGTCACGGCGCGGTCGCCGCGCTCGTAGGAACCGACCACCACGGCCTTCCAGCGGCCCTGGGACTTCTCCTCGACACCGTGGAGGGAAAGGCCCTGCTGGGTGCGGATGGCCCGGAGCTTGGCCCCGAGCTGTTTGGCGTATTCGCTGGACATATAGCTCCCCGGACACTGTGTCGACGCGGACTGGCGTGATTCCCGCCGCGCGGTTGGTAACTCACTGTGAGGTTACGCAGCGTGACTCTCCTGCGTCAAGCCGAATGGTCCACACCGACTCTTCCGTGGTATCGGCACCTGATTGGGCCGAGCGGGTGATCCTGGGGGTGATCGAGGAGGGTCTCCGGGGTGTCGCCGGGGCCTGATACTGTGGATGGCGCAATCCCGACGTCCTTTAAGGTCCGTCCCGTGAGGCGGAGAAGGAGGTCCGTTTCGTATGGACACGCACGCCCACGCGCAAGCGTCCGATGCGAGGCCCGTTCTCGAGGGCCCCGACATCGCGCGGGTACTGACCCGCATCGCCCACGAGATCGTCGAGCGCGCCAAGGGCGCCGACGACGTGGTGCTCCTCGGCATTCCGACCCGAGGCGTCTTCCTCGCCCAGCGGCTCGCCGCCAAGCTCGAGCAGATCACCGAGCGCAAGATCCCGTGCGGCTCGCTGGACATCACCATGTACCGCGACGACCTGCGCATGCACCCGCCGCGCGCGCTGGCCCGCACCGAGATCCCCGGTGACGGCATCGACGGCAAGCTGGTCGTCCTGGTCGACGACGTGCTCTTCTCCGGTCGCACCATCCGCGCCGCCCTCGACGCCCTGAACGACATCGGGCGCCCCCGCGCGGTCCAGCTCGCGGTCCTCGTCGACCGCGGCCACCGCGAACTGCCCATCCGCGCCGACTACGTCGGCAAGAACCTCCCCACGTCGCTGCGGGAGACGGTCAAGGTCCAGCTCGCCGAGGAGGACGGTCGCGACACCGTGCTGCTCGGTGCGAAGGCCGACCAGTAGCAGACCGGGCGTACGGCCCGCTTCGGCGTGCCCACGTAGGCACCCGCGCCCGACCGTGCACCGGCTTGCCCGAATCCTCCCGAATGAACTGCCTTACGGAGCCTGACAGATGCAGCGTCATCTCATCTCGGCCGCCGACCTCACCCGCGACGACGCCGTCCTGATCCTCGACACCGCCGAGGAGATGGCCCGGGTGGCCGACCGTCCGATCAAGAAGCTGCCGACCCTGCGCGGCCGCACGATCGTCAACCTCTTCTTCGAGGACTCCACCCGCACCCGGATCTCCTTCGAGGCCGCCGAGAAGCGGCTCTCCGCGGACGTCATCAACTTCTCCGCCAAGGGCTCCAGCGTGTCCAAGGGCGAGTCCCTGAAGGACACCGCCCAGACCCTGGAGGCCATGGGCGTCGACGCCGTCGTCATCCGGCACAGCGCCTCCGGCGCGCCGTACCGCCTCGCGAACTCCGGCTGGATCGACGCGGTCGTGATCAACGCCGGCGACGGCACCCACCAGCACCCCACCCAGGCCCTGCTCGACGCCTTCACCATGCGCCGCCGCCTGGTCGGCAAGGACGCCGGGCTCGGCCAGGACCTCGCCGGCAAGCGCGTCACCATCGTCGGCGACGTGCTGCACAGCCGTGTCGCCCGCTCCAACGTCGACCTGCTGCACACCCTCGGCGCCGAGGTCACCCTCGTCGCCCCGCCCACCCTGCTGCCGGTCGGCATCGAGACCTGGCCGTGCCAGGTGTCGTACGACCTCGACAGCACCCTGCCGAAGTCCGACGCGGTGATGATGCTGCGCGTGCAGCGCGAGCGGATGAACGCCGCGTTCTTCCCCACCGAGCGCGAGTACGCGCGCCGCTACGGCCTCGACGGCGACCGCATGGCGAAGATGCCCGAGCACGCCATCGTGATGCACCCCGGCCCCATGGTCCGCGGCATGGAGATCACCGCCGAGGTCGCCGACTCCGACCGCTGCACCGTCGTCGAGCAGGTCGCCAACGGCGTCTCCATCCGGATGGCCGTCCTCTACCTGCTGCTGGGCGGCAACGAACCCGCCGTCACCCACGCCCGTACCGCCGAGGAGAAGTAAGACAGATGAGCAAGATCCTGATCCGTGGTGCGAAGGTCCTCGGCGGCGAGGAGCGGGACGTCCTGATCGACGGCGAGACCATCGCCGAGGTGGGCACCGGGCTGTCCGCGGAGGGCGCCGAGGTCGTCGAGGCGGGCGGCAAGGTGCTGCTGCCGGGCCTGGTCGACCTGCACACCCACCTGCGCGAGCCCGGCCGCGAGGACTCCGAGACCGTCCTCACCGGCACCCGCGCCGCCGCCTCCGGCGGTTACACCAACGTGTTCGCCATGGCCAACACCTTCCCCGTCGCCGACACCGCCGGCGTCGTCGAGCAGGTGTGGCGGCTCGGCAAGGAGTCCGGCTACTGCGACGTACAGCCCATCGGCGCCGTCACCGTCGGCCTCGAGGGCAGCAAGCTCGCCGAGCTGGGCGCCATGCACGAGTCCGCGGCCGGGGTGACCGTCTTCTCCGACGACGGCAAGTGCGTGCACGACGCGCAGATCATGCGCCGCGCGCTGGAGTACGTGAAGGCCTTCGACGGCGTCATCGCCCAGCACGCGCAGGAGCCGCGGCTGACCGAGGGCGCCCAGATGAACGAGGGCGTCGTCTCCGCCGAGCTGGGCCTCGGCGGCTGGCCGGCCGTGGCCGAGGAGTCGATCATCGCCCGCGATGTGCTGCTCGCCGAGCACGTCGGCTCCCGCGTGCACATCTGCCACCTGTCGACCGCCGGATCCGTCGAGATCGTCCGCTGGGCCAAGTCCCGCGGCATCCAGGTGACCGCCGAGGTCACCCCGCACCACCTGCTCCTCACCGACGAGCTGGTGCGCACCTACAACCCCGTCTACAAGGTCAACCCGCCGCTGCGCACCGAGCGCGACGTGATGGCCCTGCGCGAGGCCCTGGCCGACGGCACGATCGACATCGTCGCCACCGACCACGCCCCCCACCCGCACGAGGACAAGGACTGCGAGTGGGCCGCCGCCGCCATGGGCATGGTCGGCCTGGAGACCGCGCTGTCAGTGGTCCAGGCGACCATGGTGGACACGGGCCTGCTGGACTGGGCCGGCGTCGCCGACCGCATGTCCTTCAAGCCCGCGCGGATCGGACAGGCCACCGGCCACGGCCGCCCCGTCTCGGCTGGTGAGCCCGCCAACCTCACCCTGGTCGACACGGAATACCGTGGCCTCGTGGACCCCGCGGGCTTCGCCTCGCGCAGCCGCAACACCCCCTACGAGGGGCGTGAGCTGCCGGGCCGTGTCACGCACACGTGGCTCCGGGGCAAGGCCACGCTCGTCGACGGGAAGCTCACGTGACACCTGTACTCCTGCTGGCCGCCGAGAAGGAATCGGCGGAAGTGACCGACTGGGCCGCCCGCCTCGGCTGGGTCGTCGGTCTCGCCCTGTTCGTCGCGCTCGTCTACTGGCTGATGCGCGAGGGCTGGAAGTGGCGCGGCACCCTCCAGGGCGACCTGCCCGAGCTGCCCAGCGCGCCGGACGAGCCCGGCGAGGCGAAACTGACGATGAGTGGCCGCTACCACGGCTCCACCACCGCCGGGCAGTGGCTGGACCGCATCGTGGCGCACGGCCTGGGCACCCGCAGCCGGGCCGAGCTGACGCTGACGGACGCGGGACTGGACGTCGTACGCCCCGGGGCGACCGACTTCTTCGTCCCCGCCGCCGCGCTGCGTGAGGCCCGGCTCGACAAGGGCATCGCCGGCAAGGTCCTCACCGAGGGCGGACTGCTCATCGTGACCTGGGCACACGGCGACAAGCTGATCGACTCCGGCTTCCGCTCCGACCGCGCGGCCGAGCACAACGAATGGGTCGACGTCCTCAACTCCATGATCGAAACGAACACCAGGGAAGGCGCCGAACGATGACGACCTCCACCAGGGGAGCCAGCAGGGTTCCCGCCGTACTCGTCCTGGAGGACGGCCGAATCTTCCGCGGCCGCGCCTACGGGGCCGTGGGGGAGACCTTCGGCGAGGCCGTCTTCTCCACCGGTATGACCGGCTACCAGGAGACCCTGACGGACCCGTCGTACCACCGGCAGGTCGTCGTCATGACGGCCCCGCACGTCGGCAACACCGGCGTGAACGACGAGGACCCCGAGTCGAAGCGCATCTGGGTCGCGGGCTACGTCGTGCGCGACCCCGCGCGCGTGCCGTCCAACTGGCGCTCCCGGCGCTCGCTGGACGAGGAGCTGGCCGCCCAGGGCGTCGTCGGCATCAGCGGCATCGACACCCGTGCGCTGACCCGCCATCTGCGCGAGCGCGGCGCCATGCGCGTCGGCATCTTCTCCGGCAACGCGCTGCCCGACGAGGGCACCATGCTCGCCCAGGTCCGCCAGGCCCCCGAGATGAAGGGCGCCGACCTCTCCGCCGAGGTCGCCACCAAGGAGCCGTACGTCGTCCCCGCGATCGGTGAGAAGAAGTTCACCGTCGCCGCCGTCGACCTCGGCATCAAGGGTATGACCCCGCACCGGATGGCCGAGCGCGGCATCGAGGTGCACGTGCTGCCCGCCACGGCGAGCGTCGAGGACGTGTACGCCGTGAACCCGGACGGCGTGTTCTTCTCCAACGGCCCGGGCGACCCGGCCACCGCCGACCACCCGGTCTCCGTCATGCAGGCCGTGCTGGAGCGGGGCACCCCGCTGTTCGGCATCTGCTTCGGCAACCAGATCCTCGGCCGCGCGCTCGGCTTCGGCACCTACAAGCTGAAGTACGGCCACCGCGGCATCAACCAGCCGGTGCAGGACCGTACGACCGGCAAGGTCGAGGTCACCGCGCACAACCACGGCTTCGCCGTCGACGCCCCGCTCGACAAGGTCTCCGAGACCCCCTACGGCCGCGCCGAGGTCTCCCACGTCTGCCTCAACGACAACGTGGTGGAGGGCCTCCAGCTTCTCGACAAGCCGGCCTTCAGCGTCCAGTACCACCCCGAAGCGGCAGCCGGCCCGCACGATGCCGCCTACCTGTTCGACCGCTTCGTGAAGCTCATGGAGGGCCAGCGTGCCTAAGCGCACCGATATCCAGTCCGTCCTGGTCATCGGCTCCGGCCCGATCGTCATCGGCCAGGCCGCCGAGTTCGACTACTCCGGCACCCAGGCATGCCGCGTCCTCAAGGCCGAGGGCCTGCGCGTCATCCTCGTCAACTCCAACCCGGCGACGATCATGACCGACCCGGAGATCGCCGACGCCACCTACGTCGAGCCGATCACCCCCGAGTTCGTCGAGAAGATCATCGCCAAGGAGCGGCCCGACGCGCTGCTGCCCACCCTGGGCGGCCAGACGGCCCTGAACACCGCGATCGCCCTGCACGAGAACGGGGTCCTCGAGAAGTACGGCGTCGAGCTGATCGGCGCCAACGTCGAGGCCATCCACAAGGGCGAGGACCGCGACCTGTTCAAGGAGGTCGTGGAGGAGGTCCGCAAGAAGATCGGCCACGGCGAGTCCGCCCGCTCGGTCATCTGCCACTCCATGGACGACGTCCTCGCGGGCGTCGAGCAGCTCGGCGGCTACCCGGTCGTCGTCCGCCCCTCCTTCACCATGGGCGGCGCCGGCTCCGGCTTCGCGCACGACGAGGAGGAGCTGCGCCGCATCGCCGGTCAGGGCCTCACGCTCTCCCCGACCACCGAGGTGCTCCTGGAGGAGTCCATCCTCGGCTGGAAGGAGTACGAGCTGGAGCTGATGCGCGACAAGAACGACAACGTCGTGGTCGTCTGTTCCATCGAGAACTTCGACCCCATGGGCGTGCACACCGGCGACTCGATCACCGTCGCGCCCGCGATGACGCTCACCGACCGCGAGTACCAGGTGCTGCGCGACGTCGGCATCGCGATCATCCGCGAGGTCGGTGTCGACACCGGCGGCTGCAACATCCAGTTCGCGGTCAACCCCGCCGACGGCCGGGTCATCGTCATCGAGATGAACCCGCGCGTGTCCCGCTCCTCCGCGCTCGCCTCCAAGGCGACCGGCTTCCCGATCGCCAAGATCGCCGCCAAGCTCGCCGTCGGCTACACGCTGGACGAGATCCCGAACGACATCACGCAGGAGACCCCGGCCTCCTTCGAGCCGACCCTCGACTACGTGGTCGTCAAGGCGCCCCGCTTCGCCTTCGAGAAGTTCCCGTCCGCCGACTCCACCCTCACGACCACCATGAAGTCGGTCGGCGAGGCCATGGCCATCGGCCGCAACTTCACCGAGGCCTTCCAGAAGGCGCTGCGCTCCCTGGAGAAGAAGGGCAGCCAGTTCACCTTCGTCGGCGACCCCGGCGACAAGGACGAGCTGCTCCGCGCGGCCGTCCGCCCGACCGACGGCCGGATCAACACGGTCATGCAGGCCATCCGCGCGGGCGCCACCCCGGAGGAGGTCTTCGAGTACACGAAGATCGACCCGTGGTTCGTCGACCAGCTCTTCCTCATCAAGGAGATCGCCGACGAGCTCGCCGAGGCGCCCGAGCTGACCCGTGAGCTGCTGGCCGAGGCCAAGCGGCACGGCTTCTCCGACCAGCAGGTCGCCGAGATCCGCGGCCTGCGCGAGGACGTCGTCCGCGAGGTCCGCCACGCGCTCGGTATCCGCCCCGTCTACAAGACGGTCGACACCTGCGCCGCCGAGTTCGCCGCCAAGACGCCGTACTTCTACTCCTCCTACGACGAGGAGACCGAGGTCGCGCCGCGCGAGAAGCCCGCGGTGATCATCCTGGGCTCCGGCCCGAACCGCATCGGCCAGGGCATCGAGTTCGACTACTCCTGTGTCCACGCCTCCTTCGCACTGAGCGAGGCGGGCTACGAGACGGTGATGGTCAACTGCAACCCGGAGACCGTCTCCACCGACTACGACACCTCCGACCGCCTGTACTTCGAGCCGCTGACGCTCGAGGACGTGCTGGAGATCGTCCACGCGGAGCAGGAGGCCGGCCCGATCGCCGGTGTCGTCGTCCAGCTCGGCGGGCAGACCCCGCTCGGCCTCGCCCAGGCGCTGAAGGACAACGGGGTGCCGATCGTCGGCACGTCCCCGGAGGCCATCCACGCCGCCGAGGACCGCGGCGCCTTCGGCCGCGTCCTGAAGGAGGCCGGCCTGCCGGCCCCCAAGCACGGCACCGCCACCACCTTCGCCGAGGCCAAGGCCATCGCAGACGAGATCGGCTACCCGGTCCTCGTCCGCCCGTCGTACGTCCTCGGCGGGCGCGGCATGGAGATCGTCTACGACGAGGCGCGCCTGGAGTCGTACATCGCCGAGTCGACCGAGATCAGCCCCACCCGGCCGGTCCTCGTCGACCGCTTCCTCGACGACGCGATCGAGATCGACGTCGACGCGCTCTACGACGGCGAGGAGCTGTACCTCGGCGGCGTCATGGAGCACATCGAGGAGGCCGGCATCCACTCCGGCGACTCGGCGTGCGCCCTGCCCCCCATCACCCTCGGCGGCTTCGACATCAAGCGCCTGCGCGCCTCCACCGAGGCCATCGCCAAGGGCGTCGGCGTGCGCGGCCTGATCAACATCCAGTTCGCGATGGCGGGCGACATCCTCTACGTCCTGGAGGCCAACCCGCGCGCCTCGCGCACGGTGCCCTTCACCTCCAAGGCGACCGCCGTTCCGCTGGCCAAGGCCGCCGCCCGGATCTCGCTGGGCGCGACCATCGCCGAGCTGCGCGCCGAGGGCCTGCTGCCCAAGCACGGCGACGGCGGCGAGCTGCCGCTCGACGCGCCGATCTCCGTCAAGGAGGCCGTCATGCCGTGGTCGCGCTTCCGCGACGTCCACGGTCGTGGCGTCGACACGGTCCTCGGCCCGGAGATGCGTTCCACCGGCGAGGTCATGGGAATCGACGCCGTCTTCGGCACGGCGTACGCCAAGTCGCAGGCCGGCGCCTACGGCCCGCTGCCCACCAAGGGCCGCGCGTTCATCTCGGTCGCCAACCGCGACAAGCGCTCGATGATCTTCCCGGCCCGCGAGCTGGTCGCCCACGGCTTCGAGCTGCTGGCCACCTCCGGCACCGCCGAGGTCCTCAAGCGCAACGGCATCAACGCCACCGTGGTGCGCAAGCAGTCCGAGGGCGTGGGCCCCAACGGCGAGAAGACCATCGTCCAGCTGATCCACGACGGCGAGGTCGACCTCATCGTCAACACCCCGTACGGCACCGGCGGCCGCCTCGACGGTTACGAGATCCGTACGGCGGCCGTGGCCCGGTCCGTGCCGTGCCTGACGACGGTCCAGGCGCTCGCCGCCGCCGTCCAGGGCATCGACGCCCTCAACCACGGCGACGTGGGCGTCCGATCGCTCCAGGAACACGCGGAATTCCTGACCGCGGCCCGCGACTAGCAGCCGACGAGGGGGACACCGGAAACGGTGTCCCCCTCGTCATGAGGACACCGATGTACAAGATCTTCTTCAACCTCGTCTTCAAGCGGATGGACCCGGAGCAGGCCCACCACCTGGCCTTCCGCTGGATCCGTCTGGCCGTGCGCGTCCCCGTGCTGCGCACCTTCGTCGCGGCCGCGCTCGCGCCCCGGTACAAGGAGCTGCGCACCGAGGCCTTCGGCCTGCGCATGCACGGCCCGTTCGGGCTCGCCGCGGGCTTCGACAAGAACGCCGTCGCCATCGACGGCATGGCGATGCTCGGCTTCGACCACGTCGAGATCGGCACCGTGACCGGCGAGCCGCAGCCCGGCAACCCCAGGAAGCGGCTGTTCCGGCTGGTGAAGGACCGGGCGCTGATCAACCGCATGGGGTTCAACAACGAGGGCTCGCTCGCGGTGGCCGCCCGCCTCGCCTCCCGTACGCCGGTCTTCAAGACCGTCGTGGGCGTGAACATCGGCAAGACCAAGGTCGTGCCGGAGGAGGAGGCCGTCCTCGACTACGTGAAGTCCGCCGAGCGGCTGGCGCCGTACGCCGACTACCTGGTCGTGAACGTGTCGTCGCCCAACACCCCCGGGCTGCGCAACCTCCAGGCCACCGAGGCGCTGCGCCCGCTGCTGACCGCCGTGCGCGAGGCCGCCGACCGGACCGTCACCACGCGGCGCGTCCCCCTGCTGGTGAAGATCGCGCCCGACCTCGCCGACGAGGACATCGACGCGGTCGCCGACCTCGCCGTGGAACTCGGCCTGGACGGCATCATCGCGACCAACACCACCATCGCCCGCGAGGGCCTGGGCCTGAAGTCCGAGCCCTCCCTGGTCAAGGAGACCGGCGGCCTGTCCGGGGCGCCGCTGAAGGCACGCTCCCTGGAGGTGCTGCGCCGCCTCTACGCGCGCGTGGGCGACCGGATCACCCTGGTGGGCGTCGGCGGTATCGAGAACGCCGAGGACGCCTGGCAGCGCATCCTGGCGGGCGCGACGCTCGTCCAGGGCTACAGCGCCTTCATCTACGAGGGGCCCTTCTGGGGCCGCGGCATCCACAAGGGCCTCGCCGCGCGGCTGCGCCAGAGCCCGTACGCCACCCTCGCCGACGCGGTCGGCGCCGACGTGAGGAAGCCCCGATGACCGGCACGAGCCCCCTGGAATCCTTCGGCGCCCGGTTGCGCCGCGCCATGGACGACCGGGGTCCGCTGTGCGTGGGCATCGACCCGCACGCCTCCCTGCTCGCCGAGTGGGGCCTGAACGACGACGTGGCGGGCCTGGAGCGGTTCAGCCGCACGGTCGTCGAGGCGATGGCCGACCGGGTCGCCGTGCTCAAGCCGCAGAGCGCGTTCTTCGAGCGCTTCGGCTCGCGCGGCGTCGCGGTTCTGGAGAAGGCCGTCGTGGAGGCCCGCGCGGCCGGCGCGCTGGTCGTCATGGACGCCAAGCGCGGCGACATCGGCTCCACCATGGCCGCCTACGCGGAGTCGTTCCTGCGGAAGGACGCCCCGTTGTTCTCCGACGCGCTGACCGTCTCGCCGTACCTCGGCTACGGCTCCCTGAAGCCCGCCGTCGAGCTGGCCCGGGAGAACGGCGCCGGGCTGTTCGTGCTGGCGCTGACGTCCAACCCGGAAGGCGGCGAGGTCCAGCACGCCGTCCGCGCGGACGGCCGGAACGTGGGCGCCACGATGCTGGCCCACCTCGCGGCCGAGAACGCCGGGGAGGAGCCCCTGGGGTCCTTCGGCGCGGTCGTCGGGGCGACGCTGGGCGACCTGTCCTCGTACGACCTGGCGATCAACGGTCCGCTCCTCGCGCCCGGCATCGGCGCCCAGGGGGCCACGCCGGCCGATCTGCCCCGGGTCTTCGGAGCCGCGGTGCGCAACGTCGTCCCGAACGTCAGCCGGGGTGTTCTGCGTCACGGTCCCGACGTGGGTGCCCTGCGGAGCGCCGCCGACCGCTTCGCGGAGGAGATCCGGGCCGCGGTGACGCCGGTCTGAGACCTCCGCCGGGTCCTTCGGGGACGGCTCGAGGCTGGATACATCCTCAAATCCAGGGCAGTATGTCTGAAATATCCGGTCCTGACAGAGGCTGACCAGGACTTTTCCTCTGTTCTCGCTGACTCTGGCGGACTTGACCGCTAGTCTCCGACGAGTGGGGCCACCTCCCACGCCCGCGAGGCAGTGGGGGAGAACGGGCAAGCGTGTTGCTCGTGGCTCCCCAGGTGTGGGGCGACTAGGTTCCTCACCGGTCCGTATCCGACAGTTCGACATCCGAGGTGACGTAGGCGTGGCTCTTCCGCCCCTTACCCCCGAACAGCGCGCAGCCGCGCTCGAAAAGGCCGCCGCGGCTCGCCGGGAGCGGGCCGAGGTCAAGAATCGACTCAAGCACTCCGGCGCCTCCCTTCACGAGGTCATCAAGCAGGGCCAGGAGAACGACGTCATCGGCAAGATGAAGGTCTCCGCCCTCCTCGAGTCCCTGCCGGGCGTGGGCAAGGTCCGCGCCAAGCAGATCATGGAGCGACTCGGCATCTCCGAGAGCCGCCGCGTGCGTGGTCTCGGTTCCAACCAGATCGCCTCCCTCGAGCGCGAATTCGGCAGCACCGGCTCCTGACCCCCGGTTCGCCCGGGCATGGTCCCGGGCACTCCGGGATTGCTGGAATAATCGCTGCATGAGTGAACGTCCGCGGCTGACCGTGCTCTCCGGACCCTCCGGGGTCGGCAAGAGCACGGTCGTCGCCCATATGCGCAAGGAACACCCCGAGGTCTGGCTCTCGGTGTCGGCGACGACCCGCAAGCCCCGCCCCGGCGAGAAGCACGGAGTCCACTACTTCTTCGTCACCGACGAGGAGATGGACAAGCTGATCGCCAACGGCGAGCTGCTGGAGTGGGCCGAGTTCGCCGGCAACCGCTACGGGACGCCGCGCGCGGCCGTGCTGGAGCGCCTGGAGGCGGGTGAGCCCGTCCTCCTGGAGATCGACCTCCAGGGTGCCCGGCAGGTCCGCGAGTCGATGCCCGAGGCCCAGCTGGTGTTCCTGGCTCCGCCCTCCTGGGAGGAGCTGGTGCGCAGGCTGACCGGCCGGGGCACCGAACCGCCCGAGGTGATCGAGCGCCGGCTGGACGCGGCCAAGGTCGAACTCGCGGCCGAGCCGGAGTTCGACGAGACGCTGGTCAACACCTCCGTCCAGGACGTCGCCCGTGAGCTGCTAGCCTTGATGAACGTCGTGTGACCGTCCGTGGTCCCGCAGGCCTGGCTCACAGACCTGGACCACAGCCGTGGATCACACGGACTGCATCTTTCCCATCCATCGGAAGGTAGAGCGTGTCCTCTTCCATCTCCGCGCCCGAGGGCATCATCAACCCGCCGATCGACGAGCTCCTCGAGGCCACCGACTCGAAGTACAGCCTCGTGATCTACGCGGCCAAGCGGGCCCGCCAGATCAACGCGTACTACTCGCAGCTCGGCGAGGGTCTCCTCGAGTACGTCGGTCCGCTCGTGGACACCCACGTCCACGAGAAGCCGCTCTCGATCGCCCTGCGCGAGATCAACGCGGGACTGCTGACCTCCGAGGCCGTCGAGGGCCCCGGTCAGTAAGTCATACGATCAGCCCACAGCTGACTTTTCCACAGGCCCGGTAGCACGTCTGCCGGGCCTGTGGTGTCTCATGGGGGTGGTTGCACGTTTCCGAGGTCCGGGGAGAGTCGACGGTGGACAAGCCGAAGGTCGTACTGGGGGTCAGCGGCGGCATCGCCGCGTACAAGGCCTGTGAGCTGCTGAGAAGGCTCACCGAGTCCGGGCACGACGTCCGGGTCGTCCCCACCGCCTCCGCCCTGCACTTCGTCGGCGCCGCCACCTGGTCCGCGCTCTCCGGCAACCCCGTCTCCACGGAGGTCTGGGACGACGTCCACGAGGTGCCGCACGTCCGCATCGGCCAGCAGGCCGACCTGGTCGTCGTCGCCCCCGCCACCGCCGACATGCTCGCCAAGGCCGCCCACGGCCTCGCCGACGACCTGCTGACCAACACCCTCCTCACCGCCCGCTGCCCGGTCGTCTTCGCGCCCGCGATGCACACGGAGATGTGGGAGCACCCGGCCACCCAGGAGAACGTGGCGACGCTGCGCCGCCGCGGCGCGGTCGTCATCGAGCCCGCCGTCGGCCGCCTCACCGGCGTCGACACCGGCAAGGGACGGCTGCCCGAGCCGGCCGAGATCTTCGAGGTCTGCCGCCGGGTGCTGGCCCGGGGCGTGCGCGAGCCCGACCTCACCGGCCGTCATGTCGTGGTCAGCGCCGGCGGCACCCGCGAGCCGCTGGACCCGGTGCGCTTCCTCGGCAACCGCTCCTCCGGCAAGCAGGGGTACGCCCTCGCCCGCACGGCCGCCGCGCGCGGCGCCCGGGTCACGCTGATCGCCGCCAACACCGCGCTCCCGGACCCGGCCGGGGTGGACGTGGTCCAGGTCGGCACCGCCGTCCAGCTGCGCGAGGCGGTGCTGAAGGCGGCCGCGGACGCCGACGCGGTCGTCATGGCCGCCGCGGTGGCCGATTTCCGCCCCGCGGCCTACGCGGCCGGGAAGATCAAGAAGAAGGACGGCCAGGAGCCCGACCCGATCGTCCTCGTCCGCAACCCCGACATCCTCGCCGAGATCTCCACCGAACGGGCTCGCCCCGGTCAGGTGATCGTGGGCTTCGCCGCGGAGACCGACGACGTCCTGGCCAACGGCCGCAGAAAGCTCGAGCGCAAGGGCTGCGACCTGCTCGTGGTGAACGAGGTGGGGGAGCGCAAGACCTTCGGCGCCGAGGAGAGCGAGGCCGTGGTGCTGGCCGCCGACGGCGCCGAGACCCCCGTCCCGCACGGCCCCAAGGAGCAGCTGGCCGAAACCGTGTGGGACCTGGTCACCGAGCGCCTGACCTGACCGTCCGGCCGGCGGTCACTCTTTCGTCCGTACGGCGCGCCGGTCCGGCCCCGTGCTCCGGCATTCGGGGTGTGGCGCCCCTGGCCAATGCCACGGAGGATTGGGCAGAATGCCCGTGCCGCAGGTCACAGCGCTCCCGAGAGGCGAGACGGGTGGTCCCGCGGACGAGTGCGACCGATAAACTGTTCCAGGACGACGCCGGGCGCAGCCCCGTCCCGTCCACCAATGATCAGCCAGCAGCCGCTGCAACCACAGGGAGCGTTGTGTCCCGTCGCCTGTTCACTTCGGAGTCCGTGACCGAGGGTCACCCCGACAAGATCGCTGACCAGATCAGCGACACCATTCTCGACGCGCTGCTGCGCGAGGACCCGACCTCCCGGGTCGCCGTCGAGACCCTGATCACGACCGGTCTGGTCCACGTGGCCGGTGAGGTCACGACCAAGGCTTACGCCCCGATCCCGCAGCTCGTCCGGGACAAGATCCTGGAGATCGGCTACGACTCCTCGAAGAAGGGCTTCGACGGCGCCTCCTGCGGTGTGTCGGTGTCCATCGGCTCCCAGTCCCCGGACATCGCGCAGGGCGTCGACACGGCGTACGAGACCCGCGTCGAGGGCGACGAGGACGAGCTGGACCGGCAGGGCGCCGGCGACCAGGGCCTGATGTTCGGCTACGCCACGGACGAGACGCCGACGCTGATGCCGCTGCCGATCTTCCTGGCGCACCGCCTGTCGAAGCGCCTGACGGACGTGCGCAAGAACGGCACGATCCCCTACCTGCGCCCGGACGGGAAGACCCAGGTCACCATCGAGTACGACGGCGACAAGGCGGTCCGCCTGGACACCGTCGTCGTGTCCTCGCAGCACGCTTCGGACATCGACCTGGACTCGCTGCTCGCGCCCGACATCCGTGAGTTCGTCGTCGAGCCGGAGCTGAAGGCCCTGCTGGACGAGGGCATCAAGCTGGACACCGAGGGCTACCGGCTGCTGGTGAACCCGACCGGCCGCTTCGAGATCGGCGGCCCCATGGGTGACGCGGGCCTCACCGGCCGCAAGATCATCATCGACACGTACGGCGGCATGGCCCGCCACGGTGGCGGTGCCTTCTCGGGCAAGGACCCGTCCAAGGTGGACCGCTCGGCGGCGTACGCGATGCGCTGGGTCGCGAAGAACGTGGTCGCCGCGGGCCTCGCCGCCCGCTGCGAGGTGCAGGTGGCGTACGCCATCGGCAAGGCGGAGCCGGTCGGTCTCTTCATCGAGACCTTCGGCACCCACAAGATCGAGCCCGAGAAGATCGAGAAGGCCATCGACGAGGTCTTCGACCTGCGTCCGGCCGCGATCATCCGCGACCTCGACCTGCTGCGCCCGATCTACGCCCAGACCGCGGCGTACGGTCACTTCGGCCGTGAGCTGCCCGACTTCACCTGGGAGCGCACGGACCGCGTGGACGCGCTGCGTGAGGCGGCGGGGCTCTAAGACCCACGGTGCTCACGAGGCCCGGTGTCCCTTCGGGGCGCCGGGCCTCGGCGTGTGCGGTTCGCGTGAACGCAAGAGGCGATCTCGGGCCGTGCGCCGGTGTCAGTGGCGTTTGGTAAGAATGCAAGCGTGAGCAGCGAGAACGGGCGGGGCGGCGAGGGCGCGGAAGGTGCGCCGCCGGAGCAGCTCGCGCTCATCCGGGAGAGCGTGCGCAAGGCGAGGGAGCCGCGGGCCAAGCCGCGGACCTGGCGGGGTGCCGCGCTCGCCAGGGAACTGCCGGTCGCGCGGGTGCTCGTGGACAAGGGCGTGCTGCACCTCGACCGGTACTTCGACTACGCCGTGCCGGAGGAGCTGGACGCCGACGCACAGCCCGGCGTGCGGGTGCGGGTGCGGTTCGGGGCCGGGCGGCACCGGGTGCGCGAGGGCCGCCGTGAGGGCGGGGGCCTGATCGACGGCTTCCTGATCGAGCGGCGCGCCGAGTCCGACTACTCCGGACCGCTGGCCGCGCTCGCCCAGGTCGTGTCACCGGAACCCGTGCTCAGCGAGGAGCTGCTGGGGCTGGCCCGAGCCGTAGCCGACCGGTACGCGGGCAGCCTCGCCGATGTGCTGCAACTCGCCGTGCCGCCGCGCAACGCGCGCGCCGAGCAGCGGCCGTCGCCCGCACCGCTGCCACCGCCGCCGGCGCCCGAGGCGGGGCCCTGGGAGCGCTACGCGCGCGGTTCGGCGTTCCTGGCGGCGCTGGCCTCCGGGGGCGCCCCACGGGCCGTGTGGAACGCGCTGCCCGGCCCGCACTGGAGCGAGGAGCTGGCCCGGGCCGTCGCCGCGACTCTCGCCTCGGGGCGCGGCGCGCTGGTGGTCGTACCGGACGGTCGGGCCGCCGCACGCGTCGACGCCGCGCTGACGGACCTGCTGGGGGAGGGGCGGCACGCGCTGCTGACGGCCGATGCCGGGCCCGAGAAGCGGTACCGCGAATGGCTGGCTGTGCGCAGAGGGTCCGTGCGAGCCGTCGTGGGGACGCGCGCCGCCATGTTCGCTCCGGTGCGCGATCTCGGGCTCGTCGCCCTCTGGGACGACGGCGACGACAGCCACAGCGAGCAGCACGCGCCGCAGCCCCACGCGCGGGAGGTGCTGCTGCTGCGCGCCGCGCAGGACAAGTGCGCCTTCCTGCTCGGCGGCTGGAGCTGCACCGTGGAGGCCGCTCAACTGGTGGAGAGCGGCTGGGCCCGGCCCCTGGTCGCCGGGCGGGAGCAGGTGCGGGCCGCCGCTCCGCTCGTGCGGACCGTCGGAGACCAGGACCTGGCGCGCGACGAGGCCGCGCGCGCGGCCCGGCTGCCCACCCTGGCCTGGCAGGCCGCCCGGGAGGGGCTGAAGCACGGACCGGTCCTCGTGCAGGTGCCCCGACGGGGGTACGTCCCGCGGATGGCCTGCGCCCGCTGCCGCGAACCCGCCCGCTGCCGGCACTGCGCCGGACCGCTGGAGGCCTTGGAGGCGCAGGACGCCCAGGGAACCGGGGCTCTGCGCTGCGGCTGGTGCGGACGGGGCGAGGAGTCCTGGCACTGCCCGGAGTGCGGCTCGTTCCGGCTGCGCGCGCAGGTCGTCGGGGCCCGGCGCACCGCGGAGGAGCTGGGGCGGGCGTTCCCGGCGGTCCCGGTGCGCACTTCGGGGCGCGAGCACGTGCTGGACACGGTGCCGGGGACGCCCGCCCTGGTGGTGAGCACACCGGGCGCCGAACCCGTCGCGGAGGGCGGGTACGCCGCCGCGCTGCTGCTCGACGGCTGGGCCATGCTCGGCCGGCCGGATCTGCGCGCGGGCGAGGACGCGCTGCGGCGGTGGATCGCGGTCGGCGCGCTGGTACGGCCACAGCGGGCCGGCGGGACGGTGGTGATCGTGGCCGAGCCGACACTGCGGCCCGTGCAGGCGCTGGTGCGGTGGGACCCCGTCGGCCACGCGGTGCGGGAACTCGCCGAGCGGGCCGAGCTGGGCTTCCCGCCGGTGTCGCGGATGGCGGCGGTCTCCGGGACGGCGGAGGCGGTCGCGGAGTTCCTGGCCATGGTGGAACTGCCGCCCGAGGCGGAGGTGCTGGGGCCCGTGCCGGTGCCCGTCGCCGCGCCCGGCCGGCCCCGACGACCTGGCGCACCCCCGCCGGGCGAGCACTGGGAGCGCGCGCTGATCCGGGTCCCGCCGGGGCGCGGCGCCGCCCTGGCGAGCGCCCTGAAGGCCACCCAGGCGGCGCGGATGGCGCGGGGGAGCGGGGCGGCGGTGCGGGTGCGGATCGATCCGCCGGACATCGGTTGAGCGGTGCGGGCGGGGTGCGGTGCACACAGGGCGCGGTGCGGGCTGGGCGCGGTGCGGGCAGAGTGCGACGACACCTGGACAGGACGACACCCGAACACGACGACATCTGAACGGGACGACACCCGAACACGACGACACCCGAACACACGGAACTGCCCTCCCGGCCCCGTGCCGGGAGGGCAGGCAGGAGGGCCCGTCAGCCGTTGCGCGGCGCGGGGAACGCCGTCGGCCTCGCCTCGTCGCGCAGGGCCGGGCTGCCCGCCGTCGGCTGGGTCGGCATGGAGCGGGCGGCCGGGACCGTGGGGACCGTCGGCAGCCCGGCGCCCACGTTGACCGTGCGGGTGCCCGACGGCTCGGTGGCGCGCTCGGTCTCGGCGGCGGCCTGGGCGGCGGCGCGGCGCGAGCCGTACCGGCGGTGGACGGCCTGCTTGGTGACCCCGAGGGCGGAGCCCACCGCGTCCCACGAGAAGCCGAGCGAGCGGTCGAAGTCGACCGCGGCCGTCACCAGGGTCTCGACACTGTCCCGCAGTTCCTGGGCGAGACGGACCGTCGGGGCGGGGGCGCGTCCGTAGACGACGAAGCCCGTGGAGGGGCCGGAGCGGCGCGGGCGGTAGACGTTGCCCAGCTGGGCGGTGAGCGTGCGCAGCGCGTCCACCTGCCGGCGGACCCGCTCGATGTCCCGCACCAGCAAGTGCAGGCTGGCCCGAGCCTGGGCGTCGTGGGTTGCGTGGTCGGCCATGAACAAGCCTCTCGAACCGGCGTTGAAGAGAAAGGATCGGGCCGCGATCGCGGCCCGTAGTGGTCAACTCTTTCTTGACCAACGCCGATTCGGGCCGCTGGTCACGCACGGGGGGCGTATGGGCATATGCGTGCGCCCCCGAGGGGGATGCGCGCGGTGCCCGCCTGGGGGTTTCCCACCGTCAACGGCTCTGCGCCCATGGTCACTAGACTGGTGCGCTGCCCGCACCAACCCCGTCCGAGAGGCCCGTGCCCACCCATGAAGCTCGTCTTCGCCGGTACCCCCGAGGTCGCCGTTCCCGCCCTGGACGCCCTGCTGGCCTCCGGCCGGCACGAGGTGGCCGCCGTCGTCACCCGGCCCGACGCGCCGGCCGGGCGGGGCCGCAGGCTGGTCGCCTCGCCGGTGGCCGAGCGGGCGGAGGAGGCCGGCATCGAGGTGCTGAAGCCCGCGAAGCCGCGGGACCCGGAGTTCCTGGACCGGCTGCGCGAGATCGCCCCGGACTGCTGCCCCGTCGTCGCGTACGGCGCGCTGCTGCCGCGGGTCGCCCTCGACATCCCCCGGCACGGCTGGGTCAACCTGCACTTCTCGCTGCTGCCCGCCTGGCGCGGCGCGGCGCCCGTGCAGCACTCGATCATGGCGGGCGACGAGATCACCGGGGCCTCCACCTTCCTCATCGAGGAGGGCCTGGACTCCGGCCCGGTCTACGGCACGGTCACCGAGGAGATCCGCCCCACCGACACCAGCGGCGACCTGCTGACCCGGCTCGCCTTCGCCGGAGCGGGGCTGCTGGCCGCGACCATGGACGGCATCGAGGACGGCACCCTCAAGGCCGTACCGCAGCCCGCCGAGGGCGTCAGCCTCGCGCCGAAGATCACCGTCGAGGACGCGCACGTCGACTGGGCGGCGCCCGCGCTGCGGGTCGACCGCGTGGTGCGCGGCTGCACTCCGGCGCCCGGCGCGTGGACCACCTTCCGCGGGGAGCGGCTGAAGCTCATCCAGGTCGCCCTGGTGCCCGAGCGGACCGACCTGGCGCCCGGCAGGCTGTCCGCCGGCAAGAACAACGTCTACGTCGGCACCGGTTCGCACGCTGTCGAGCTGCTGTGGGTGCAGGCGCAGGGCAAGAAGCCGATGCGGGCGGCGGACTGGGCGCGCGGGGTGCGGATCGCCGACGACGAGTCCGTCGGGTCCTGACGACTTGACGCGAACCGGGTGCGGGGCCCGACGAGGTCCGGGGTGAGGCCCGGCGCGAGGGGTTCGCGCCCGTCGTACGCTGGTCGCACACCGTAGACAGAAAACCGGAGCACCTTTTCGTGAGCGACACCTCCCGGCGGCCCCGCAAGCCCGGCAAGCCCTACCGCCGGCCCCAGAAGGACCCCGTCCGCGTCCTCGCCTTCGAGGCGCTGCGCGCCGTGGACGAGCGGGACGCCTACGCCAACCTCGTGCTGCCGCCGCTGCTGCGCAAGGCGCGCGAGAAGGAGGGGCCCGAGAAGTTCGACGGGCGGGACGCCGCGCTGGCCACCGAGCTGGTCTACGGGACCCTGCGCCGGCAGGGCACCTACGACGCGGTCATCGCGGCCTGCGTCGACCGGCCGCTGCGCGAGGTCGACCCGCCGGTGCTGGACGTGCTGAGCCTGGGCGCGCACCAGTTGCTCGGCACCCGCATCCCCACGCACGCCGCCGTGTCCGCCACCGTGGAACTGGCCCGCGTGGTACTCGGCGACGGGCGCGCCAAGTTCGTCAACGCCGTGCTGCGCAAGGTCGCCCAGCACGACCTGGACGGCTGGCTGGAGCGGGTCGCGCCGCCCTACGACGAGGACCCCGAGGACCACCTCTCCGTCGTCCACTCCCACCCGCGCTGGGTCGTCTCCGCGCTGTGGGACTCGCTCGGCGGTGGCCGGGACGGCATCGAGCGGCTGCTGGCGGCGGACAACGAGCGTCCCGAGGTGACCCTGGTCGCCCGCCCCGGCCGGGCCACGGCCGAGGAGTTGCTGGCCGAGGAAGCCGCGGTGCCGGGTCGCTGGTCGCCGTACGCGGTCCGGCTCACCGAGGGCGGCGAGCCCGGCGCGATCGCGGCCGTCCGGGAGGGCCGGGCCGGGGTGCAGGACGAGGGAAGCCAGCTCGTCGCGCTGGCACTGGCCAACGCCCCGCTGGACGGGCCGGACGAGAAGTGGCTGGACGGCTGTGCCGGACCCGGCGGCAAGGCGGCGCTGCTCGCCGCGCTCGCGGCGGAGCGGGGCGCCACACTGCTCGCCTCGGAGAAGCAGACCCACCGGGCGGGACTGGTCGCCAAGGCCCTGCACGGCAACCCCGGCCCCTACCAGGTCATCGCCGCCGACGGCACCCGCCCGCCGTGGCGGCCCGGCAGCTTCGACCGGGTCCTCATGGACGTGCCCTGCACCGGGCTCGGCGCCCTGCGCCGCCGCCCCGAGGCCCGCTGGCGCCGCCGCCCCGAGGACCTGGACGGCTTCGCACCGCTCCAGCGCGCCCTGCTGCGCACCGCCCTGGAGTCCGTGCGCGTCGGCGGCGTCGTCGGCTACGCCACCTGCTCCCCGCTGCTGCCCGAGACCCGGGCCGTCGTCGCCGACCTGCTCAAGCAGTTCCCGGACGCGGAGATGATCGACGCCCGTCCGCTGATGCCGGGCGTCCCGCACCTCGGCGACGGCCCCGACATCCAGCTCTGGCCCCACCTCCACGGCACGGACGCCATGTACCTGGCATTGATCCGCCGCACCGCTTGAGCGCGCCCCAAGGGGCGCGGGGAACTGCGCGACCAGCCCCCCACCGGCCCGCAGCCGAGAATCAACCGGGACCGATGCCGCTAACCCCCGGAGGGCATGGCAGGCTTGGGTCATGGCCGTGCAGATCAACCCCAGCATCCTGTCCGCCGACTTCGCCCGTCTCGCCGACGAGGCGAAGGCGGTCGAAGGGGCCGACTGGCTCCATGTCGACGTCATGGACAACCATTTCGTCCCGAACCTCACGCTCGGAGTGCCGGTCGTCGAGTCCCTGGCCCGTGCGACGGACACGCCGCTGGACTGCCATCTGATGATCGAGGCCCCCGACCGCTGGGCGCCTCAGTACGTGGAGGCGGGGGCTTCCTCCGTCACCTTCCATGTCGAGGCTGCCGCCGCCCCGGTGCGACTGGCGCGGGAGATCCGGGCCAAGGGCGCCCGCGCCTCCATGGCGCTGAAGCCCGCCACGCCGATCGAGCCGTACGAGGACCTGCTCCCCGAGCTGGACATGCTGCTCATCATGACGGTGGAGCCGGGCTTCGGCGGCCAGGCGTTCCTCGACATCATGCTGCCGAAGATCCGCCGCACCCGTGAGCTGATCAGCAAGCACGGTCTCGAGCTGTGGCTCCAGGTCGACGGCGGAGTCTCGGCTTCCACCATCGAGCGGTGCGCCGACGCCGGCGCCGACGTCTTCGTGGCCGGATCGGCGGTCTACGGGGCATCCGACCCGGCCGAGGCGGTACGTGCACTACGCACCCAGGCGGAGGCGGCCACCGCCAAGGCGTCGTGGGCGTGCGACCACTGAGCGTCAGGAACGTGAACGGCGCCCATCAGGGCTGATCAAGCGCGCCGGATCTGCAAGGATGAACGGCGAATCCAGAGTGTGAACAGCAGTGAGGAGATCGCCGTGTCGGGTATGTCGGCGGGCCGGTCAGCCATGCGGATGGGACCCGCTGAGCTGGTGCAGGCGGCGGCCATGGCCCGCCGCTTCTACCTCGAGGGCAAGTCCAAGATCCAGATCGCGGAGGAGTTCGGCGTCAGCCGCTTCAAGGTGGCCCGGGTCCTGGAGACCGCCCTCGAACGGGACCTCGTACGCATCGAGATCCGCGTCCCGGCCGAGCTGGACGCCGAGCGCTCCGACGCGCTGCGCGCCCGCTACGGCCTCAGGCACGCCGTCGTGGTGGAGTCCCCGCCCGAGTCCGAGGAGACCCCCGACCCCGAGAACCTGGGGGAGGTGGCCGCGGACCTGCTCGGCGAGCTGGTCAACGAGGGCGATGTGCTGGGCCTGGCCTGGGGCCGGTCCACCATCCACATGGCGGCGGCGCTCGACCGGCTGCCGCCGTGCACCGTGGTGCAGCTGACGGGGGTGTACGACGCCGGGACCGCCGAGCGCGGCTCGGTGGAGGCGGTGCGGCGCGCCGCCCAGGTCTCGGGCGGTGACGCCCACCCCATCTACGCGCCGATGCTGCTGCCGGACGCGGCCACCGCGGCGGCGCTGCGCAACCAGACCGGGATCGCCCGGGCCTTCGAGTACTTCGACAAGGTCACGGTCGCCTGTGTCTCCATCGGCTCCTGGGAGCCGGGCATCTCGACGGTGCACGACATGCTCAGCGACGAGGAGCGGGCACACTACGCCTCCCTCGGCGTCGCCGCCGAGATGTCCGCGCACCTCTTCGACGCGGAGGGCCGCCGGATCGGCCGGGACCTCGGCGAGCGGTGCATCACCGTCAAGGCCGACCAGCTGCGCCGTATCCCCGAGGTCGTGGCCATCGCGGGCGGGCAGCGCAAGGGGCCCGCGATCGACGCGGTGCTGCGCTCCGGGCTGGTCACCAGCCTGGTCACGGACACCTCGGCCGCGGACTACCTGATGACGGCCGGTCCGACGCCGAAGCCGGCGCTGAACCGAGCGGACCCGGACGGACACTGACCGGTCCGGATCGGCTTCCGACGGACACCGGTGGGCACCGGTGGGTTCTGGCGGTCAGCCGGTGGGTACCGGCGGGCACCGGTGGGTCCCGACGGATCGGCGGGCACTGCCGGCCCGGCCGGACACCGGCGGGTCCCGGCGCATCCCGACGGAGCCCGGCGGCCCCAACGGACACCGGCGGGTCGGGCGGGCACCGTCCGGGCACTCGCGGGTCCGGATGGACCCCGCCGGACACCGGCGGGTCGGACGGACACCGTCCGGACACTCGCGGGTCCGGCCGGATACCGGCGGACACCGACGGGCCCCGACGGCGGGCGTCCCGGGGGCGGTCGTGCCAGCATCGGCGGCATGCTGCTGCGGTTCGTCCCCCGGGTGCTGCTGTGTCTGCTCTGTCTGCTCGCGCTGCCGGTCGGGTGCTCCGGCACCGACGAGCCCTCCGCTCCGCCGTGGGCCGACGGCATGGCCACCGTGCGGGAGGCGGACCTGCCCGCCGAAGCCGGGACACCCTCGCCCTCATCGACCGGGGCGGGCCCTTCCCGTACGACCGGGACGGCGCGGTCTTCGGCAACTTCGAGCGGCTGCTGCCCGCGCGCGAGCGGGGCTACTACCGCGAGTACACCGTCAGGACGCCGGGCTCCCCCGACCGCGGGGCCCGGCGCATCGTCACCGGGCGGGGCGGCGAGACCTACTACACCGACGATCACTACGACTCGTTCAGGGCGGTACTGAGATGACGGAAGTCGTGGTCACGCTGGACCTCGACGGGGTCACCGACAAGGCGGGCCTGATGGACCGCTGCGCGCGGACCCTCGCTCTGCCCGACTGGTTCGGGCGTAACTGGGACGCGCTGGCGGACAGCCTCACCGACCACGGCCTGTGGCCCGGGGACTCGGTCGAAAGGGGGCTGCTGGTCGTCGTGCGGAACTGGCAGGCGTACGCCGAGGCCCGCCCCGACGAGTGGCGGACCGCACGCGAGGTGTTCTCCCAGGCGACGGACGAGGCGCCCGCGCTCACCGTGGCGCTCGCCCTTGGAGGAACCTCCTAACGCCTCCCTGACCAGCTCGGATGAACAGCCCGTACATCCGCGAGGGCGTGCCATGGGAGAATGAAGTACGTGCTCTTTCCCCCTGGCTGACCTGTCCGGGGGCCACCTCTGATCGACTGGGATGTGCAGCACGTGCGTTTCCTCAACGACATCCAGCCCTCGTACGACCTGACGTACGACGACGTGTTCATGGTGCCGAGCCGCAGCGCGGTCGGCTCCCGCCAGGGCGTGGACCTCAGCTCCCCGGACGGCACGGGCACCACGATCCCGCTCGTCGTCGCCAACATGACCGCCATCGCCGGCCGCCGTATGGCCGAGACCGTGGCCCGGCGCGGCGGCCTCGTGGTCATCCCGCAGGACATCCCGATCGAGGTCGTCACCGACGTCGTCTCCTGGGTCAAGAGCCGCCACCTCGTGCTGGACACCCCCATCGTGCTGGCCCCGCACCAGACCGTGGCCGACGCGCTGTCGCTGCTGCCCAAGCGGGCGCACAACGCCGGTGTGGTCGTCGACGAGAACGAGCGCCCGGTCGGTGTCGTCACCGACGCGGACCTGACCGGCGTCGACCGCTTCACCCAGCTCGAAGTGGTCATGTCCAAGGACCTGCTCCTGCTGGACGCCGACATCGACCCGCGCGAGGCCTTCAACACCCTCGACCACCACAACCGGCGCTACGCCCCGGCGGTCGACAAGGACGGCAAGCTCGCGGGCATCCTCACCCGCAAGGGCGCCCTGCGCGCCACCCTGTACACCCCGGCCGTGGACGCGCACGGCAAGCTGCGCATCGCCGCAGCCGTCGGCATCAACGGCGATGTGGCGGGCAAGGCCAAGCAGCTCCTCGACGCGGGCGTCGACACCCTCGTCATCGACACCGCGCACGGCCACCAGGAGTCGATGATCAGCGCGATCAGGACCGTGCGCGCGCTCGACCCGCAGGTGCCGATCGTCGCGGGCAACATCGTCTCCGCCGAGGGCGTCAAGGACCTGATCGACGCGGGCGCCGACATCATCAAGGTCGGTGTGGGCCCCGGCGCCATGTGCACCACCCGCATGATGACCGGCGTGGGCCGGCCGCAGTTCTCCGCGGTGCTGGAGTGCGCCGCCGAGGCGAAGAAGTACGGCAAGCACGTGTGGGCCGACGGCGGTGTCCGCCACCCGCGCGACGTGGCCATGGCCCTCGCCGCCGGCGCGTCCAACGTGATGATCGGCTCCTGGTTCGCGGGCACCTACGAGTCCCCGGGCGACCTCCAGCACGACGCCAACGGGCGTGCCTACAAGGAGTCGTTCGGCATGGCGTCCGCGCGTGCCGTGCGCAACCGCACCTCGGAGGAGTCGGCGTACGACCGCGCCCGCAAGGCGCTGTTCGAGGAGGGCATCTCCACCTCCCGGATGTTCCTCGACCCGGCCCGCCCGGGTGTCGAGGACCTGATCGACTCGATCATCGCGGGCGTCCGCTCGTCCTGCACCTACGCCGGTGCCGCCTCCCTGGAGGAGTTCGCCGAGAAGGCGATCGTGGGCATCCAGAGCGCGGCCGGCTACGCCGAGGGCAAGCCGCTGCACGCCAGCTGGAGCTGACCCTCCGCGCCTCGTCCGAAGGCCCCCGTCCGTCCCCTCTCCGGGACGGACGGGGGCGTTCGCCGTTTCTCCCCGAAACCCACCCTGAACCACCGTCGCGCAACACTCGACAGCCCTCGTGCAACGAACCCCCGCTCTGCCCCCTTCAACGCAATGATCTTGCGGGTATGCGCAAGGTTGCTGCATTACAGCCGCAACGTCCCGCCCATAGAGTGTCGCGCTGTACGTGGCGTGGCGGGGACCCCGCTCGGTGGTTCCCGGCTGTCGCCGGGGTGCCGCCGGTCCCCGTCTGTCCCCAACGGCAGCAAGAAGGAGCCAGCGCGTGCTCGACCAAGGCGCACCCCCGCAGAACCGCACCCAGCCAGCCCCGGGCGTCGCCGCGCGCCTGATGCGCCGCAAGCCCGTGGAACGCCTGGTCGCCGAGGGCGGCCAGGGCGAGGGCGGCTCGCTCAGGCGCTCCCTGGGCCTGTGGCAGCTCACCATGATCAGCATCGGCGCCACCCTCGGCACCGGCATCTTCGTCGTCCTCGGCGACGCCGTCCCGGAGGCCGGTCCGGCGGTCACCCTGGCGTTCGTGATAGCCGGTCTGACGGCCCTCTTCTCGGCCCTGTCGTACGCCGAGCTGGCCGGCAGCATCCCGGTCGCCGGCTCCTCCTACTCGTATGCGTACGCAACGATGGGCGAGCTGGTCGCCTGGGTCTGCGGCTGGTGTCTGGTGCTGGAGTACGGCGTGTCGGTGGCCGCGGTCGCCGTCGGCTGGGGCGAGTACCTCAACGAACTCCTCGACGGCACCATCGGCGTCACCATCCCGAGCGCCCTGTCCTCCGCGCCCGGCGAGGGCGGGATCATCAACCTGCCCGCGCTGATCGTCGTCCTGCTCGCGATGATCTTCCTGCTGGGCGGCGTCCGCGAGTCCGCCCGCGCCAACACGATCATGGTCGCCGTGAAGATCGGCGCGCTGGTGCTGTTCTGCGCCGTCGGCTTCATGGGCTTCAAGTCCGGCAACTACGCCGACTTCATGCCGCTGGGCATGGCGGGTGTGAGCGCCGCCGGTGCCACGCTGTTCTTCTCCTACATCGGCTTCGACGCCGCCTCCACCGCCGGTGAGGAGGCCAAGGACCCGAAGAAGGACCTGCCGCGCGCGATCATGCTCTCGCTGATCATCGTCACGGCGCTGTACGTGCTGGTCGCGGCCGTCGCCGTCGGCGCCTGGAACTGGACCAAGTTCGAGGGCTCCGACGCCTCCCTCGCCGCAATCATGAACGACGTCAGCGGCCAGACGTTCTGGGGCACCCTGCTCGCCCTCGGCGCGGTCATCTCCATCGCCAGCGTGGTCCTCACCGTGCTCTACGGCCAGACCCGCATCCTCTTCGCGATGTCCCGCGACGGCCTGGTCCCCAAGGCGCTCGGCAAGGTCGACGCCAAGACCGGCGCCCCGCGTCTGAACACCGTGATCGTCTCCCTCTTCTGCGGCGTCCTGGCTGCCCTGATCCCGCTCGGCAAGCTCGTCGACGCCACCAGCATCGGCACGCTCTTCGCCTTCGCGCTGGTCAACATCGCGGTGATCGTGCTGCGCTACAAGCGGCCGGAGCTGGAGCGCACCTTCAAGGTGCCGTTCGGTCCGGTGCTGCCGGTGCTGGGCTTCGTCTTCTGCGCGTACAACATGTTCAGCCTCGAGACCGTCACCTGGGTGGTCTTCGGGTTCTGGATGCTCGCGGGTCTCGTGTTCTACTTCCTGTACGGCTACCGCCGCTCCCGGCTCGCCGTCCCGGCGGCCACCACAGAGGCAACACCAGAAGCGAAGTGAACGACCCCCAGTGCTGAACGATCTCGACGAACGCATCGTGCACGCCCTCGCCGAGGACGCCCGCCGCTCCTACGCGGACATCGGCCAGCTCGTCGGCCTGTCCGCGCCGGCCGTGAAACGCCGGGTGGACCGGCTGCGCGCCAACGGGGCCATCACCGGATTCACCGTCCGCGTGGACCCCTCGGCACTCGGCTGGGAGACCGAGGGGTTCGTCGAGATCTACTGCCGCCGCAACACCTCGCCGGAGACCATCCAGCGGGGCCTGGAGCGCTACCAGGAGGTCGTGGCCGCGTCCACCGTCACCGGTGAGGCGGACGCGATCGCCCAGGTCTTCGCCTCCGACATGCGGCACTTCGAACGGGTCCTGGAGCGGATCGCGGGCGAGCCGTTCGTCGAGCGCACCAAGTCGGTCCTGGTGCTCTCACCGCTGCTGCGGCGCTTCTCCTCCGGCTCCCCGACCTGACCCGGGCCCGCCCGCCTCGGCCCGGCGGCGGATCCGCGCCAGCATCCGGCGTACGACCAGCCGGTGCGCGCGCGACCCGATCACGAGCAGCCGGTAGAGCCGGCCGGCCGGACCCGGGAAGGCGGCCCGGGTCTCGGCTCGCACCCGGGTCCTCCCCGGGCCCTCCCGCTCCAGCCGCAGCACCAGGGCGTACGCCGAGAAACGGTGGCTGCCGGCGAGCGCCAGCGTTCGGCCCTCGTCCGCCGTGATCACGCGGAAGCCCGGCACCGTCGCCCCCACGGCCGGCGGCCGGGCTCCGGACGCGGTCCGGTCGGCAGAGCCGAGCACCCGCGCCACCCCCTGCGACCGCCCGCCCGCGAAACTCCGGCCCACGACCTCGCCGACGGCCCGCCACACGGCGACCGGTTCCGCCGCGACGACCACCGTGTGCACGTCGACGAACGGCAGCGCGGACATCTCGGCACTCTTCATGACGGCACCCTTCGGCGGACGGCGGTTCGGCTCCCGCCCGCAGTCTCACCCGCACCCCGCCGCACCGACGTCCTGCCCCGGACGGAGACCACCCGCCGCGCGGGGGAGCCGCACGCGCGGGGCCTCGTCCTCAGGGAGGGCGCCGGAGGGGGCGGGGCGCCGGATGGTCTTGGCGACACGTCGCGGCCGGTGACGGCTCGCGCGGCGTGCCCCGTCCTCCGGTGAGGGCCTGCGCGGCGTGCCCCGTCCTCCGGTGAGGGCCTGCGCGGCGTGCCCCGTCCTCCGGCGGCGGGGCTGCGTCGGGTGGTATCGGCCGCGCCCGGGCAGCTGCCCGGTCCGGTTTCCCTCCAGGGCGGATCCCCGGCGCGGCGGCCACCAGCGGCTGGTGCCGCGCGCGGCAGGCTCACCTTGTCGCCCTCAGGGCAGGGGCCGATGGCTCGTGGGTGCGGAGAGGGCGCGGCAGGCCCGGCTGGCGGGTGCCGCAGGTCCGTCGGCGGGTGCCGCGGCCGGCAGTCGTAGTGCCTCGCCCGGCAGGCCCCCGCCCAGCCGCCTCCGCCCTTGGAAGACCGCCGTCAGCCCCTGACGGGCGGCCCTCGCCACCGCCCCGAAAATCCCCCGCGCCGCATGCCCCGTGCCGCCTACCATCGATGTCATGACCTGGCGACATTGATCCCCCAGCCACGCCTCCCGAGGGCCGCCTCGGGCGCCGTACGTCCGGTGTCCGAATCGCCCCTACGGGAAGGCCTCATGACTCTCTCACCCGCGCGTGTGCCCGCTGCCGGCGTCCGCCGTCTCACGAGCACGCTGTACGGCTACGCGTTCCTCCACGACCTGATCCTGCTGTACCCGGTGTACGCGCTGCTGTTCGGCGACACCGGACTGTCGGTCTGGCAGATCTCCTCGCTCTTCGCCCTGTGGTCGGTCACCAGCCTGGTGCTTGAGGTCCCCTCGGGCGCCTGGGCCGACGCGGTCTCGCGCCGGCTGCTGCTGTGGCTCGGTCCGCTGCTCACCGCGGCGGGTTTCGCCCTGTGGGTGCTCGTGCCGTCGTACCCGGCGTTCGCGCTGGGCTTCGTGCTGTGGGGCGCGGGCGAGGCGCTCGGCTCCGGTGCGCTGGAGGCGCTGGTCCACGACGAGCTGGACCGGCTCGGCGCGGCGGACCGCTACGCCCGCGTCATGGGCCGCGCCCGGGCCGCCGGCCTGCTGGGCGTGATGGCCGCGATGGGCCTCGCCGGGCCCGTCCTCACGCTGGGCGGCTACCCGGCCGTCGGCGCGCTGAGCGTGCTCGCCCTGCTGCTCGCCGCCGCGACGGCGACCCGTTTCCCGGAGCACCGCGCCGCGGCGACCGGCGGCGACGCCTGGGCCGCGACCCTGCGGGCCGGACTCGCCCGCGTCCGCGTGGACCGCTCGCTGCGCGGCGCGCTGCTGCTGGTCCCCGCCGTAGGCGCGGTGTGGGGCACGCTCGACGAGTACACACCGCTGCTGGCCCGCGAGACCGGCGTACCGGACGCGAAGGTTCCGTACCTGCTCCTGCTGATCTGGGCGGGTGCCACGGCCGGTGGCCTGCTGGCCGGTCCCGCCGAACGCCTCGGCCGGCGCGGCCTCGCCGGACTGCTCGCGGGCGCCGGGCTCGCCCTGGCGGCGGGCGCGGCGACGGGCACCCCGGCCGGCCTGCTGCTCGTCGCCCTCGCCTTCGGCGGCTTCCAGCTGGCGACCGTGCTGGCCGACGCCCGCCTCCAGCAGCGCGTCGACGCCTCCGCCCGGGCCACCCTCACCTCGGTCGCCGGCCTCGGCACCAGCGTGGCCACCATCGCGGTCTACGGCTCCTACGCCGCCCTCGGCACGGCCACCGGCCACGCCACCGCGTTCACCTGGTTCGCCGTGCCGTACCTGGTGACCGCCGCGCTGCTGTGGACCAAGCCCCGTCGCCGACTCCCGTCCGATGGCCCTTTCCGCAGGTGAGAGTAGGTGGGGCGGACGGCCGCCGCCCCACCCGCGGCCGTCCGCCCCCGGGCGGCGGGAACACGCGACCCGAGGCGCGCAACGAATCGTCGCGAGTGCCGGGACGGACGCAACAAACCGCGCACGAGCGCGCAACGGCTCCTCCTTGTCCCCCCGAGCCGCCCGACCGTACGGTCTACGTGGCCCCCACACCCATCCGTCCCGGTGAGGAACACGCATGCGTATCGCCCTGCTCCAGAGCTCCGGCCGCCCCGGTTCCACCGTCGAGAACCTGAAGGTCCTCGACGAGGCCGCGGGCCGGGCCGCCGCCGCGGGAGCGGGCCTGCTGGTCACGCCGGAGATGTTCCTCACCGGCTACGCCATCGGCGACGACATCGCCCGCCTCGCCGAGCCCGCCGACGGCGACGCGGCCGACGCGGTCGCCGAGATCGCCACGCGCCACGGCCTGGCGGTCGCGTACGGCTACCCCGAGCGCGCCGACGCGACCGTCTTCAACTCCGCGCAGCTGATCTCCGCCGACGGCACCCGCCTGGCCAACTACCGCAAGACCCACCTCTTCGGCTGCTTCGAGCGCGACCACTTCACGCCGGGCGAGCAGCCGGTGGTCCAGGCGGAGATCGACGGCGTCCGCGTCGGGATCGTGATCTGCTACGACGTGGAGTTCCCGGAGAACGTCCGCGCCCACGCCCTGGCGGGCACCGACCTGCTGCTGGTCCCGACGGCCCAGATGCACCCGTTCCAGTTCGTGCCCGAGCACCTGATCCCGGTGCGGGCCTTCGAGAACCAGATGTACGTCGCGTACGTCAACCGGGTCGGCACCGAGGGCGAGTTCGAGTTCGTCGGGCTCTCCACCCTGGCCGGCCCCGACGGCATCGCCCGCACCCGCGCCGGCCGCGCCGAGGAACTGGTCCTCGCCGACGTCGACCCCGTCTTCCTCGCCGCCTCCCGCGAGGCGAACCCGTATCTGGCGGACCGCCGCCCGGGCCTCTACGGCTCCCTCGTCTGAGCCGCCCCCACGCCTCCCCCCTGTTCCACCACGCAAGGAGTCCGTACCCCATGACGTCCACGGTGCCCAACGCCGTCGAGCACACCGACGAGCAGCAGCCGCCGATCACCATGTTCGGCCCGGACTTCCCGTACGCCTACGACGACTTCCTCGCCCACCCGGCGGGGCTCGGCCAGATACCCGCGACCGAGCACGGCACCGAGGTCGCCGTCATCGGCGGCGGTCTGTCCGGCATCGTGGCCGCGTACGAGCTGATGAAGATGGGCCTCAAGCCCGTCGTCTACGAGGCCGACCAGATCGGCGGACGGCTGCGCACGGTGGGCTTCGAGGGCTGCGACGAGTCCCTGACCGCGGAGATGGGCGCGATGCGCTTCCCGCCGTCCTCCACCGCCCTCCAGCACTACATCGACCTGGTCGGCCTGGAGACCAGGCCCTTCCCGAACCCGCTCGCCGAGGCCACCCCGTCGACCGTCGTCGATCTCAAGGGCGAGACGCACTACGCCGAGACCATCGACGACCTGCCGCAGGTCTACCGGGACGTCGCCGAGGCGTGGAACAAGTGCCTGGAGGAGGGCGCCGACTTCTCCGACATGAACCGCGCCATGCGCGAGCGGGACGTCAAGCGCATCCGCGAGATCTGGTCGAAGCTCGTCGAGAAGCTCGACAACCAGACCTTCTACGGCTTCCTGTGCGAGTCGGAGGCCTTCAAGTCCTTCCGGCACCGCGAGATCTTCGGCCAGGTCGGCTTCGGCACCGGCGGCTGGGACACCGACTTCCCGAACTCCATCCTGGAGATCCTCCGCGTCGTCTACACCGAGGCCGACGACCACCACCGCGGCATCGTCGGCGGCTCCCAGCAGCTGCCGCTGCGCCTGTGGGAGCGCGAGCCGGAGAAGATCGTGCACTGGCCGCACGGCACCTCGCTCGCCAAGCTGCACGACGGCGCGCCCCGCCCGGCCGTGACCCGGCTGCACCGCACCGCGGGCAACCGGATCACCGTGACCGACGCGAACGGCGACATCCGCACCTACCGGGCGGCGATCTTCACCGCCCAGTCCTGGATGCTGCTCTCCAAGATCCAGTGCGACGACTCGCTCTTCCCGATCGACCACTGGACCGCGATCGAGCGCACCCACTACATGGAGTCCTCCAAGCTCTTCGTCCCCGTCGACCGGCCGTTCTGGCTCGACAAGGACGAGGAGACCGGCCGGGACGTCATGTCGATGACGCTCACCGACCGCATGACCCGCGGCACCTACCTGCTGGACAACGGCCCGGACCAGCCCGCCGTGATCTGCCTGTCGTACACCTGGTGCGACGACAGCCTGAAGTGGCTGCCGCTGTCCGCGAACGAGCGGATGGAGGTCATGCTGAAGTCGCTGTCGGAGATCTATCCGAAGGTCGACATCCGCAAGCACATCATCGGCAACCCGGTGACGGTCTCCTGGGAGAACGAGCCCTACTTCATGGGCGCGTTCAAGGCCAACCTGCCCGGCCACTACCGCTACCAGCGGCGCCTGTTCACGCACTTCATGCAGGACCGGCTGCCCGAGGACAAGCGGGGCATCTTCCTCGCGGGCGACGACATCTCCTGGACGGCCGGCTGGGCCGAGGGCGCCGTCCAGACCGCGCTGAACGCGGTCTGGGGCGTCATGCACCACTTCGGCGGCGAGACCGACCCGTCGAACCCGGGCCCGGGCGACGTCTACGACGAGATCGCGCCGGTCGAGCTGCCGGAGGACTGATCCGGGGGCAGCGAGGTCAGACGCCGGCCGCGCGGGTCTTGTCGTAGACCTGCTCGGCCACGTCGACCAGCTCCTTCGCGTCGCGCGGCGAGCCCAGGAAGTCGATCAGGATCTCCTCCAGGCCGATCTCCGCGAACGGGACCAGGTCCGCGACGATCTGGTCGACGCTGCCCTGGAAGGGCCTGCGGTCGGCGCCGTCGTACGTCCGCGGCGTGTACTGCGCGTTGACCCGCAGCACGGTCCGGAGGGGAGCCGTACGGCCCCGCTCGGCCGCGAGGTCCTGCAGGCGCCGCCACTCCTCGGCCAGGGCGCCGGGGTCCATGGCCACCGGCAGCCAGCCGTCGGCGTGGTCGACGAGCCGGCGCCGGGCCCGCGGGCCCGAGGCGGCCAGCAGGACGGGGATCGGCCGGGCGGGCTTGGGGCCGACCGCGGCCGAGGCGATCCTCGTGGTCGGACCCTCGTGCACCACGGGGTCCGGGCCCCACACCGCCCGGCACACCTCGATCAGCTCGTCCAGCACCCGGCCGCGCTCCTCGAACGGGCGGATGCCGGCGGCGGCGTACTCGTCCAGGGACCAGCCGGTGCCGAACCCGGCGACCACCCGGCCGCCGCTCGCCGCGTCCAGCGTGGCGAGCGACTTGGCGAGCTGGAACGGCACGTGCAGCGGCGCCACCAGCACGCTGGTGCCCAGCCGCGCCCGCTCGGTGGCCGCCGCGGCGAGGGTCAGCGTGACCAGCGGGTCGGCGACATGCCGGTAGAAGTCGGGCCAGGGCAGGCCCTCCACCCCGTACAGCCCCTGGGTGGCGGGTTCGGGGAATAACGCGCGCTCGAAGACCCAGAGGCTCTCGTAGCCGATGCGCTCGGCGGCGCGGGCCACTTCGGGGACGTCGCGGCCGAGGTCGTAGTGGCGTGCCTGGGGCAGTCCGAGACCGAGTCTGATCGCCATGGGGGGTGTGCTCCTTCGCGTCAGCGACTGCTGAATTGATCATTCAACTTACAACGATTCATTGGGGAATCGTCTGGTGAGAGCGGTGCGGTTGGCCGGATCAGGCCGGTAGCGGAGTGAGCATCATCCGACCTGCGAACCCCACCGCGGCGTCCAGCCGTTCGACGAACTCCTCGGTGAGATCGGGCAGCCGGCGCATCGCCCACAGCGCCCGCGCCGCCGCCCAGGTCGCGTCCCGTGCCCGCTCCAGGCTCCACGCGCCGAGCAGATGGGTGAGCGGGTCGGCGATCTGGAGCAGATCGGGGCCCGGCATCAGATCCTCGCGGATGCGCTCCTCCAGCGTCACGAGGAGGTCGCCCACGCGGTCGAACTCATCCTCCAGATCGGCCGGTTCGCATCCCAACGTACGACAGGCGTCCACGACGGCGAGCGCCAGATCGTGCCCGATGTGCGCGTTGATGCCCGCCAGCGCGAACTGCAGCGGACGTACGCCGGGGTGGCGGCGGAACTGGAACAGCGGTCGCCAGCAGGCGGGCGGACGGCGCTCCTCGGCGACCGCGTCGACCGCCGCGAGATAGCGCTCCGCGAACCGTACGTCCAGCGTGACGGCCGCCCGCGGGTCCCGGAACCGCCCGGCGTCGATGCGCTGGTCGACCGCCTCCGTGACGGCGAGGTAGACGCGGTTGAATACCGCGAGTCCGTCCCGCGGGGGCAGGGCTGCGTCGAGGGCGCGCATGCGTGCGACGACCGCGTCGACGGGAGTGGTGAGGTGTTCCAACTGCGCCATGGGGGCAGCGTCCCAGCCCTAGGCTTGCCGGGGTGGCGGCGAGCCCGGCGCTTCGCCGGAACGGGGGAACGGGCGCGTCGCACGGGAGAGTGAGCCGTGGGGGAGACGGCGACACGAGGGGGGATCAGCACGTGCCAGGCTTACGTGCCCGGCGGCTGGCCGAGCGCAGGGCCGCGCGCCGGCGTGCCGTCCGGCGCAACGCTATGGCGGCGGTGGCGTCGGTGGTGGTCGCGGTCGGCGCGGTGACCGGCATGGTGTCCGCGCTCGACGACCGGCCGGCCGTGGACGAGGCGAGGACCGCCGAGACGAACCGGCCGCCCCGGCCCGACCGGCTGCCGGCCGAGCCGTCACCGACCGGGGCGCGGACGCCACCGCCCTCGCCACCGCCGCCGACGACCGCGCCGGCCGCCTCCGCCTCGCCCGTCCCGACGCCCGCGTGGCCGGAGTCCGTCACACCGTCGCCGCGCCGCACCGAGCCCGCCCGGCGGAACGCGCCCGTCTCCGCCCGCCTGTACCGCCACCCCGACTCCCGGGTCCTGGACTGGGTGCGCGCCAACCCCGACGACCCGCGCCGCCCGGTCATCGAGGAGCGGATCGCCGACCGGCCCGCCGCGGTCTGGTTCGCCGACTTCAGCCCGGCGACGATCACCGCCCGGGTCGCCGCGGTCACCTCCGGCGCCGCCGCCCAGGGCCGGGTGCCGGTGCTGGTGCCGTACGCGATCCCGGACCGGGACTGCGGGGGCCACTCGCGGGGCGGCGCGCCCGGCCTCGACGCCTACGACGCGTGGATCGACCGGTTCGCGGCCGGGCTGGGCTCCGGTGAGGTGATCGTGGTCCTGGAGCCCGACGCGGTCGCGCAGGCCGGTTGTCTGCCCGCCGGGGAGCGCGCCGAGCGGTTCGCCTCGCTGGCCCGCGCGGGCCGGGTGCTGAAGGCCGCCAATCCGAAGGCCCGCGTCTACCACGACGCGGGCCACTCCGGCTGGCACCCGGCCGGGCAGCAGGCGGAGCTGCTGCGGCAGGCGGGCGCCGCCTCGGCCGCCTCGTCCGACGGCGTGTTCAGCAACGTGTCCAACTTCCACCGGACGGCCGACGAGATCGCCTACGTCCGGCGGGTCCTGGACGCCCTCGGCGGACCGCCCGGCCTCGGCGCGGTGATCGACACCAGCCGCAACGGCAACGGCGCCCCCGCCGACGGCGGCTGGTGCGACCCGGCGGGCCGCAGACTAGGCCGGGCCCCGACCCTGGCCACCGGCGAGGAGCGCATCGACGCCTACCTGTGGGTGAAGCTGCCGGGGGAGTCGGACGGCTGCAAGGGGGCGCCGGGCACCTTCACCCCGTCGTACGCCTACGACTTGGCGCGCTGATCCGCCTCGCCGGCCTCCGTGTCGTAGGAGCTGGTGCCCTCGTCCAGCAGCGGCTGCTGGCTCTTGAGGTGGGCGGGGGCGAAGGCGCGCAGGGCGTGGTAGCCGGTGATGACGACGAGCGTGCCGAGGGCGATGCCGCTGAGGGAGAAGTTGTCGGTGATCTCCATGGAGACGTTGCCGACGCCGATGATGATGCCCGCCGCGGCCGGCACCAGGTTCAGCGGGTTGCGCAGGTCCACCTTGGCGTTGATCCAGATCTGGGCGCCGAGCAGGCCGATCATGCCGTAGAGGATGACGGTGATGCCGCCGAGCACGCCGCCGGGGATGGCGGCCACGACCGCGCCGAACTTGGGGCACAGGCCGAAGAGGAGCGCGAAGGCGGCGGCGGTCCAGTAGGCGGCCGTGGAGTAGACGCGGGTCGCGGCCATCACGCCGATGTTCTCGGAGTACGTGGTGGTGGGCGGGCCGCCGACCGCGGTGGACAGCATGGAGCCGACGCCGTCGGCGGAGATGGCGGTGCCGAGCTTGTCGTCCAGCGGGTCGCCGGTCATCTCGCCGACCGCTTTGACGTGTCCGGCGTTCTCGGCGACCAGGGCGATGACGACGGGCAGCGCAACGAGGATCGCCGACCACTCGAAGGACGGGCCGTGGAAGGAGGGCAGTCCGATCCAGTCGGCCTGGCCGACCGCGGAGAAGTCGAGGCGCCAGTGGTCGGTGACCTTGCCGCTGCCGTCCACCGAGTGGATCTTGCCGAAGACGAGGTCGAAGACCCAGGAGATGCCGTAGCCGAAGACCAGGCCGAGGAAGATCGCGATCCGGGACCAGAAACCGCGCAGACAGACCACGGCCAGGCCGGTGAACAGCATCACCAGCAGGGCCGTCCACTGGTCCTGCGGCCAGTAGGTGGAGGCGGTCACCGGGGCCAGGTTGAAGCCGATCAGCATCACGACCGCGCCGGTGACGATGGGCGGCATGGCGGCGTGGATGATCCGCGCGCCGAACCGCTGCACGGCGAGTCCCACCAGAAACAGCGCGACACCGACGACGAGGACCGCGCCGGTGACGGTGGCGCTCGTGCCGCCCTGGGCGCGGATGACCGCGGCGACGCCCACGAAGGACAGCGAGCAGCCGAGGTAGCTGGGCACCCGGCCGCGGGTGGCGAGCAGGAACACGATCGTCGCGACGCCCGACATCATGATCGCCAGATTCGGGTCGAGACCCATCAGAACGGGCGCCACGAACGACGCGCCGAACATCGCGACCACGTGCTGGGCGCCGAGCCCCGCCGTGCGCGGCCAGGAGAGCCGTTCGTCGGGACGGACGACGGCTCCGGGGGCCGGGGTGCGTCCGTCGCCGTGCAGTTTCCAGCGGACGCCGAGATCCATGAGGTTTCGCTTTCGTCGTGCGGGCGGGGGGCCGCCGACCATTGTCCCTGGTGCGGAGGGGTGCTGAGCGTCCGCTTAGGATGCGTTGGTTGAACGTTCCATCTCAGGTACGCCCTCAGGTCCACCCTCAGTTCCACCCTCAGTTCCACCCAGGAGTGCCCACCCGTGACCGCCGAAGCCTCGCTCGCCCCCGCCCTCTCGTACGGCCGGCTGCTCCCCGTCACCGTCCACTTCGACGACCTCGACGCGCTCGGGCTGCTGCACAACGCCCGCTACCCGCTCATGGTCGAGCGGGCCTGGGCCCAGCTGTGGCAGGAGCACGGCTTCCGCTTCGAGGGCGACTGGGCCGCGGCCGGCGACGCCTGCAACGCCGTCAAGGAGCTGCGGATCAGCTACGAGGCGCCGGTGACCCGGCCCGGCGCGTACGCCGTCCACCTGTGGCTGGAGCGGCTCGGCACGACCGGACTGACGTACGGCTTCCGTTTCTGCTCCGCCGACGGCACCACGACGTACGCGCACGGCACCCGGGTGCTGGTCCGGCTCGACGCGGACACGCTGCGGCCCGCGCCGTGGAGCGAGGAGTTCAGGGCCGTGGGCCGGGAACTGCTGCGTCCGGGCGCGTGACCTTCGGTCGGTCGCGGTCACCGGCCCGCAGCACGCCCGCGAACGCGCCGAGCCCGCAGGACAACACCGTGACCAGGCCGAACGACACCACCAGGCTGGTCGCCTGGGCGAGCCCGCCGATCGCGCTCGGGGCGACCAGCCCCGAGGTGTACGTGATCGTCGCGACGCCCGCGATGGCCTGGCTGGGGTTGGGGCCGCTGCGGCCCGCCGCCGCGAAGCACAGCGGGACGACCACGGCGATGCCGAGGCCCATCAGCGCGAACCCGGTCATCGCCACCGCCGGATGCCCGGCCAGGACGATCATCGCCCCGCCGAGGGCCGCCAGCACCCCGCCCCAGCGGACCGTGCGCACGGCGCCGAACCGGTCCACCACCTTGTCGCCCGCGATCCGGGCGACCGCCATGGTGAACGTGAACCCGGTGGTGCAGGCCGCCGCCAGACCGGCCGAGGTGCCCAGCTCGTCCTCCAGGTAGACCGCCGACCAGTCCAGGCTCGCGCCCTCCGCGAACACCGCGCAGAACCCGACCGCGCCGATCAGCACCGCCGAGCGCGGCGGCAGCGCGAACCGGGGCGGCGGCTCCTCGTCCTCCGCGGGCTGGAGGTCGAGCACCCAGGAGCAGACCACCGCGCCGGTCACGGTCAGCACACCGGCCGCCAGCGCGTGGTGCAGCCGGGCGTCGGCGCCCAGGTGCGCGGCGAGCGTGCCGGCCGCCGAGCCGATCAGCGCGCCCGCGCTCCACATGCCGTGCAGGCCGGACATGATCGACCGGCCGAGACGGTTCTCCACCTCCACGCCCAGCGCGTTCATCGCCACGTCCGACATGCCCGCCGTGGCGCCGAAGACGAACAGGGCCAGACAGAGGGTGGCCAGGTTCGGCGCCAGCGCCGGCAGGACCAGGGACAGCGTCCACAGCGCCAGCAGCCCGCGCAGGGCCCTGCGGGCGCCCAGGCGGTGGCTGAACCAGCCCGCGAGCGGCATCGCGACGGACGCGCCGAGCGCGGGGAAGGCGAGGGCGAGGCCGAGCTGGCCCGCGCTCACCCCGGCGTGGTCCTGGATCCACGGCACCCGGGTCGCGAACGAGCCGGTGACCGCGCCGTGCACGGTGAAGACCGCGGCCACGGCGTACCGGGCGCGTCGGACGACGCGTGGCTCGTAGATCACTTCGCTCATGGGATCGGACCCCTCCCCGGACGCGGCTGCGTTGTCGCGGCGTAAACTATCAGGAACCCTGCCTGATAGATAGGGAGTATGCGCGGCGCCGACCGGGGCGCGCGCCCGCCCGTCTGGGAGGATCCCGGCATGCCCGCATCCCCGAGCACCGCCCGAGCCATCAACGACCGGCTCGCCCTGCGCCTGATGCAGCAGCAGGGGCCGCTGACGGCAGGGCAGTTGAAGCAGCTGACCGGCCTGTCCCGGCCCACCGTGGCCGACCTCGTCGACCGCCTCACCGCCGCGGGGCTCATCGCCGTGGTCGGCGAGGCGGGGGAGCAGCGGCGCGGGCCCAACGCCAAGCTGTACGGCATCGTCGCCGACCGCGCCCACCTCGCCGCGCTCGACGTGCGCACCGAGGGGGTCTCCGTGATCGTCTCCGACCTGCTCGGGCGGGTGCTCGCCGAGGCGTCCGTGCCGATCGGCGACGACGCCGGCACCGGGCCCGCCGTGGAGCAGGCGGTCGCCCTCGTGGAACGCGCGGCCAAGGAGGCCGGAACCAGGGGGGCGCCCCCGCGCGAGTCCGGTCGGGCGTGGGGGAGGCTGCACACCGTGGGGATCGGCGCGCCCGGCCTGATCGACCCGGCCAGCGGCGAGCTGCGTGACTCGACGGGCCTGCCCGCCTGGCACCGGCGGCTGGTCGCCACGCTGACCGAACGGCTCCCCGAGGCCCGGGTCATCGTCGAGAACGAGACCAACCTCGCGGCCCTCGCCGAACAGCGCGAGGGCGCCGCCCGCGACCGCGACACCTTCGTCCTGCTCTGGCTCGGCCACGGTACCGGCGCTGCCGTCATCCTCGACGGCCGGCTGCGCCGCGGGGCCTCCGGCGGGACCGGGGAGATCGGCTTCCTGCCCGTGCCCGGCACGAACGGCCTGCCCTCGGCCACCGACTGCGCGGGCGGCTTCCACTCCTTGGCGGGCGCCGCGGCCATCGAGCGCCTGGCCGCGGACCACGGCGTGACCGCCCCCCGGACGGGCCCGGGACCGTGGGCGGCACAGCTGGTGGGCGCGGCGGTGCGGGGTGCCGCGGGCGGTCCCGGGGGCGGAGGCGCGGAAGCGCCGCCCGGCGGCGGTGCCGGCCCGCTGCCCGCCGGCGATCCGGCCGACGGGGGAGCCGGCGACGACCGGTTCCTGGACGCGCTCGCCGACCGGCTGGCCATCGGGGTCGCCTCCGTCGCGGCCGTTCTCGACCCCGGGTGCGTGGTGCTCGGGGGCGAGATCGGCCAGGCCGGGGGAGCGGCACTCGCCGCGCGGGTGGAGGAACGGGTCCGGCGTATGTCACCGCTGGTCACCGAGGTACGGCCGAGCAGCCTGGGCGGCGGCGCCGTACTGCGGGGCGCGCTGCTGACGGCACGGGACCGCGCCCAGGACGAGCTGTTCGCACCGCCGGAGAGATGACCCGGAACCCGCGGCGGGGAGACTGGGCGTCGGGAGCCCGGCATGATCGGCGCGACACCCCCTAGCGCCCGTGGTGGCCGCCGCCGAACCGTGCCGCCAGGAACTCCTCGAAGGTGCCCTTGCCCACGGCGCGTTCCGGAGTGAGATGGCCGCCCGCGCGGAAGGCGCGGTAGGCGCCGCCCCCCAGCGGCACCCGCACCACCGGCCGCCTGCGGCCCGTCGCCGCCAGGTAGGCCCGGGCCAGCGACTCCAGGGAGCGCACCTCGGGGCCGCCCATGTCCTCGGCCCGCCCCACCGGCTCGCCGAGCGCGAGTTCCACCAGCCGGCCGGCGACCTCCGCCACCTCGATCGGCTGGTCCGCCACCCCCGCGGGCACCGGCATCACCGGCGGCTTGGCGAGGGCCTGGAAGAGCTGGACCAGCAGGTCGTGGAACTGGGTCGTCCGCAGCACGGTCCAGCCGAGGCCCGACTCCTCGATCAGCCGCTCCACGGCGAGCTTGGTGCGGTAGTAGCCGAACGGCACCCGGTCGACGCCGACGATCGAGATGTAGACCAGATGGCGCACCCCGGTCCGCCGCGCCGCCTCGATCAGATGGCGGGCCGCCTGCTCGTCCCCGCCGCGCGGGCTGCTCGCGCAGTGCACGACCGCGTCCACGCCCGCGACGGCCGTGTCCAGCCCGCTGCCGCCCGCCCGCAGATCGACGGCGTACGGCTGTGCGTGCCGGCTGAGCACCCGCACCTCGTGCCCGTCCGCCCGCAGCCGCTCGGTGACGAGCCGGCCGAGGGTTCCGGTGCCGCCGGTCACCAGGATCGTGGTCATGTCGTTCGGTCCCTTCGGACGAGGGGCGCTCCCGGACGGAACGCCCTGCGTCAGCGGAGACCGGGCAGGGGGTGCGGAATGTGACACGCCATGTGACACACCCCGCGACCGATGTCCTCGGTCACGCCCCCGTCAGCTGACGCCGTACGAAACCCAGCTTGTCCGGGTTCAGCACGACCCGCACCTGCGTGATCGCCTCGCCCCGCAGCTCGAAGGCGACGACCGCGGCGAGCGTGTCACCGGACCACGCGGCCAGCCCGGCCTCGCCGTTGACCTCGATCGTCGTGTACTCCAGGCCCGCCGCGAACCGCTCGGCGCCGCCCACCACGAGCCGGCCCACCTTGTCCCGGCCGAGCACCGGCCGGCGGGCCGAGCTGACCTTGCCGCCGCCGTCGCTGGTCCAGGTCACCTCGGCCGCGAGCAGTTTCTCCAGGCCCGCGAGATCGCCGTCGCGCGCCGCGGCGAGGAAGGAGGCGACCAGCTCCCGCTGCCGCTCGGGCGCCGGCCGGAACCGCGACCGAGGCTCACCCACCCGCTGTACGGCGCGCCGGTAGAGCTGACGGCAGTTGGCCTCGCCCAGCTCCAGCACCTCGGCGATCTCCCGGTGGCCGTATCCGAACGCCTCCCGCAGCACGTACACGGCCCGCTCGGTCGGTGTGAGCCGTTCCAGCAGCACCAGCACCGCCAGCGACACGGCGTCCCGCTGCTCGGCCGACTCCAGTGGTCCGAGGGTGCCGTCGGAGGTGATCACGGGCTCCGGCAGCCAGGCCCCGACGTACCGCTCCCGCCGGGCGCGCGCCGAGGTCAGCCGGTTGAGGCAGAGGTTGGTGACGACCTTGGCGAGCCAGGCGCCCGGGTGGCCGATCTCCGCGCGGTCGGCGCCGCTGTAGCGCAGATAGGCGTCCTGGACGGCGTCCTCCGCCTCCTCGGCGGAGCCCAGCAGACGGTAGGCGAGGCCGAACAGCCGGGGACGGTGGCGTTCGAACTCGTCGGCGGTCTCGTCGGTGGTCGCGGTCGTCATGCCGGTCACCCTGCCAGAGCCATGCTCCGGCAGGGTGCGGGGCCCGGTGCGCGGGGGAGGGGAGATGGTGAGACCCGGCGGCGGGCAAGGGCCGTCGTCACCGCCGCCGGGCCGGTCCGTCCGGGGTCAGCAGGCGCCGAGGTCCTGCCAGACCCCCCATTCGCCGGTGGTGCCGGGCTCCTCGCCCTTCGTCCACCACTTCGCCTTCCACGAGTGCCCCTTGTGGGACACGGTCGAACCACCGCCGTACTCGGACGTCGCGTTCCACGCGGGCGCGGTGCACGCGCCGGGCGTCGGGGTCGGCGTCGGCGTGGGGTTCGTCGGCGTGGGGTTCGTCGGGTCCGGCGAGGGCGAGGTGCCCGAGCCGGGCTCCACCAGCGTGGTGCCGCGCGCCAGGTCCCCGGCGAGGGCGTAGGTCGTGCCCGCGATGTTCACCGTCCAGTTCCACGGGGTGGACACTGGCAGGTAGTAGTTGAAGGACAGCTCCACGGACGCGCCGGGCGCCAGCGACTGCCAGGCCGGCAGCTTCAGCGAGACACGGTGGAAGTCGCCCTTGAGTCCGCCGACGTTGTTGCCCGTGTGGTCGCTGCTGATCACCTTCGTGCCGAAGCCCGACTGGTCGGAGGCGTTGCCCGGGGCGGCGGTGGAGTAGTCGAACTGGAACTCCGTACCGCCCGGCAGGGTCGTCTTCGTGTTGTTGGTGATCTTCACCTTCGGGGTGATCGGGTAGTTGGAGTCGCCGAGCTTGAACTCCCCGAACTCCACGCCGATGTTCACCGCCTTGGTGGGCAGCGGCTTGTTCGAGACCTTGGCGCCGTACGGGGAGGCCGACTTGAACTTCTCGTACATCAGCGAGGTCAGCGTGTCGCCCGCCTCGTACTGGCCCTTGGCCGCGTTCCAGTCGTAGTCGCCCGCCAGCTCCCACACCATCGTGCCGCCGATGCCCCGGTCGACGACGTAGTCGGCCTTGGCGGCCACCGACTGCTCGTCCTCGGTGGACAGGAACACCTTCTTCTCGGCGTTCCACAGCCACGGGGCGACCAGCGTGGAGTCGTACTTGCGGGCGTAGGTGCCGGTGAGCTTGGTGCCGGAGGGGAAGCCGTACTTGGTCACGTAGTCCCCGACGATGCCCTTCTCCAGGTTCTTGGCGTGCCACATCGGGTTGGACCCGGCCGGGGACTCCTTGCCGTTGTCGTCCTTGTCGTGCCACAGGTTGTCGATGCCGACGGCACCGTCACCGCACTTGGTCAGACCGGAGCCGGCCGGGCAGGTGGTCGCCGCCGCTCTGCCCCACAGCCCGTCCGTGCCGCCCTGCACGTTCTTGTGGCCGCGCGTGTAGTACGGCAGGCCGATGTTGATGCGGCCGGCCGGCATGGAGCCGCGGAAGTAGTGGTACGCCCAGTCGGTGTTGAGGTAGCCGATGCCGCCGTACTGCTGGCTGCCGTAGACGTTCGCCGCGGCCAGCTCGGCGTCCTTGCCGTCGTCGAAGAGGGAGGCGTTCGGGCCGACGTACTCGTTCCAGGCGCCGTGCAGGTCGTACGACATGATGTTGACGTAGTCCAGGTACTTCTGGACCTGGAAGGTCTCCATGCCGCGCAGCAGGTAGCCGGAGGAGGGGGCCGCGACCGAGAGCAGGTAGTGCCTGCCGTCCGCCGCGCCCGCGCGGTCCAGCTTCTCGCGCAGGGTCTTCATCAGGGCCGCGTAGCCCTTGACCAGGCCCGCCCGGCGGGGGTTGGCGAAGGACCAGTCGAGCGGGTTGCCCGCGTCCTTCATGGTGGTCGGGTACTCGTAGTCGATGTCGACGCCGTTGAAGCCGTACTTCCGGATGAACGCGACCGCGGAGTCCGCGAAGGTGTCGATGCCGGCCTGGTTGACCGAGCCGTCGGCGTTGGTGGCCATCGCGTAGAAGCCGCCGGAGTTCACCCGCTTGCCGCTGTCGTCGAAGTAGCCGCCGGTCTCCGCCCAGCCGCCCACCGAGATCAGCGTCTTCACGTCCGGGTGCTGCTTCTTGAACTTGTTCAGCAGGTTGAAGTGGCCCTTGTACGGGAACTGCGGGTCCATCTCCGCCCCACTGACGCCCGGCCAGGTCATGCCGGTGGCGGGGTTGGCCGGCCCGTCCGTGCCGACGGAAATCTTGTTGTTCGCGTCGATGTGGGCGAAGGCGTAGTTGAGGTGCGTGACCTTGTCCCAGGGGATGTCCGGGGCGAGATACGCGGGCGTGCCGTCCTTGCCGGTACGCCAGCCGGTGAAGTAGCCGATCACCCGGCGCTGGTGGTCGGCGCCCATCTTCTCCCGGCCCTCGGAGTCGTAGACCGAGCAGTACGGGACGTCGACGCCGGGCGTCTTGTAGAGGCCGTCGGGGCGACAGGACTCCTGGTCGGCGGCGTGCGAGACGGTCGCCGGGAGGCCGGCGAGCAGCAGGCCCGCGACGGCTCCGGCGGCCGCGAGCAGGGCGGGTCTGGCCCGGTGAGGTGAGGGGGACAGCACAGTCGGTTCCTCTCCACGGAAGTTGCGCAGACCCTAAAGAGGACTAGACCAGTGCGTCAATAGGTATGGACCAATCTCAAGCGCGGGTGGGCGGAGGGGAGTTGGCGTGCCCGGGAGGCGGGGGTTCCGAGGGATCCGCGCGCACGCCTTGTGAGCCACTCCACACCACACGCCCGTATGGACGACGATCGGCCGTGGCACACTGGCCCTGTACCAGTAGCAGCGCACTCCGGGGTCGGTGAAAGTCCGAACCGGCGGTTACAGTCCGCGACCCGGTCGCCTCCAGCGGCCGGTTGACCAGGTGAAATTCCTGGACCGACGGTTAAAGTCCGGATGGGAGGCAGTGCGCGGCGGGCGGGCATGTGTGCGTGCCGCCGTATGGACGCGTCCTTCGCGGGACGGGTCCCTCGGCGTCGCTCCCGGTGTCCTCGCTCGTACTTTCTGTCGTCATCGACAGCCCCGGAGTCCGTGCCCGAAGAGGCAGGAGGACCCGGGAAGTGTTCACCGGAATCGTCGAAGAGCTGGGCGAGGTCACCGCCGTCGAGAACCTCGACGACGCCTGTCGCTTCCGCCTGCGCGGCCCCGTCGTCACCGAAGGCGCGAAGCACGGCGACTCCATCGCCGTCAACGGCGTCTGCCTCACGGTCGTCGACCACGAGGGCGACGAGTTCACCGCCGACGTCATGGCCGAGACACTCAAGCGCTCCAGCCTGGGCGCCCTCACCACCGGCTCCCGCGTCAACCTCGAACGGCCCACCGCCGTCGGCGCCCGCCTCGGCGGCCACATCGTGCAGGGCCACGTCGACGGCACCGGCACGATCCTCGAACGCACCCCCTCCGAGCACTGGGAGATCGTGAAGATCTCCCTCCCCGCCGACCTCGCCCGCTACGTCGTCGAGAAGGGCTCCATCACCGTCGACGGCATCAGCCTCACCGTCGTCGAGGCAGGCTCCGACCACTTCACCGTCAGCCTCATCCCGACCACCCTCGCCCTGACCACGCTCGGCATCAAGCAGCCCGGCGACCCGGTCAACCTCGAGGTCGACGTGATCGCCAAGTACGTCGAGCGGCTGCTCACGACCGGTCAGGGGGAGACCCGGTGAACTGGCTCGACTCCGAGGCCTTCACCCTCTTCGGCCAGCACATCATCTGGCTGGACATGGTCGGCAACATCCTCGGCCTCATCACGCTCGCGCTCGGCTTCCGGCGCTCCCTGTGGACCTGGCCGGTGCAGTTCCTCTCCGGCCTCGTCCTCTTCGGCGCCTTCTACGGCCACCTGACCGGCAGCGCCGGCAAGCAGGTCGTCGTCATGCTCGTCGCCCTGTACGGCTGGTGGCAGTGGAACCGCGGCGGCGAGCGGGCCGAGGACGGCCGTATCGCCGTCCGCTTCGCCACCTGGCCCGAGCGCTTCGCGATGATCGCCGCGGCCGCCGCCGGCACCGTCGCGGTCGCCCTGCTCTTCACGGCGTACCCGCGCCTGTCCTGGGACCCCTGGCCCGACGCCTACATCTTCGTCGGCACCATCGTCGCCATGTACGCCCAGGCGCGCGGCATGGTCGAGTTCTGGTTCGCCTGGCTGCTCGTCGACCTGGTCGGCGTGCCCCTCAACTTCGCCAACGGCTACGCCTTCTCCGGTTTCGTCTACGTCATCTACGGCGCGCTCGTCCTGTGGGGCCTGCGCGACTGGTGGCTGCGTTCCCGCCGGGCGGGCCGCCCCGTCCTGGAAGGAGCCCCGGCATGACCACCGCCCCCCTGCTCTACGGCACCGACGGCATCGAGGACCTCGCCCTCGACCCGGTCGAACAGGCCATCGCCGACATCGCCGCCGGCCGCCCGGTCGTGGTGGTCGACGACGAGGACCGCGAGAACGAGGGCGACCTCGTCATCGCCGCCGAGAAAGCCACCCCCGAGATCGTCGCGTTCATGATGAGCGAGTGCCGCGGCCTGATCTGCGCCCCCATGGAGGGCGACGAACTCGACCGGCTCCGGCTGCCGCAGATGGTCGCGGACAACACCGAGTCGATGCAGACCGCGTTCACCATCTCCGTCGACGCCTCCGGCGCGCACGGCGTCACCACCGGCATCTCCGCGCCCGACCGCGCCACCACCCTCCAGCTGCTGGCGAGCGGCACCGCCGAGCCGTCCGACTTCGTCCGCCCCGGCCACATCTTCCCGCTGCGCGCCCAGCCCGGCGGCGTCCTCACCCGCAACGGCCACACCGAGGCCGCCGTCGACCTGGCCCGGCTCGCGGGCCTGCGCCCCGCCGGCGCCATCGTGGAGATCGCCGGCGAGGACGGCCAGATGCTGCGGCTGCCCGAGCTGATCCCGTTCGCCCGCAAGCACGGCCTGACGATCATCTCCATCGAGGACCTGATCGCCTACCGCCGCTCCCCCAAGCTCTCGACTCCGCTCGAGCAGGGGGCACCCCCATCATCCGAGCCCACCGTCCGCCGTGAGGCCGAGGTCCACCTGCCGACCCGGCACGGCACCTTCACGGCGTACGGCTACCGCTCCACCGTCGACGGCGTCGAGCACGTCGCCCTCGTCCACGGCGAGATCGGCGACGGCCGCGACGTCCTGGTCCGGATGCACTCCGAATGCCTCACCGGCGACGTCTTCCACTCGCTGCGCTGCGACTGCGGCCCCCAGCTGGAGGCCTCCCTGGAGCGCATCCAGGCCGCCGGCCGGGGCGTCGTGGTCTACCTGCGCGGACACGAGGGCCGCGGCATCGGCCTGCTGTCCAAGCTGCGCGCGTACGAGCTCCAGGAGCGCGGGCGTGACACCCTCGACGCCAACCTGGAGCTGGGCCTGCCCGCCGACGCCCGCGACTACGGCGCCGGTGCCCGGATCCTGACGGACCTCGGCGTGCACAGCGTGCGCCTGATGACCAACAACCCGGAGAAGTCCGACGCCCTCGTCCGCCACGGCATCGAGGTCGTCGAACGCGAGCCGATGCCCGTGACCGCGGGCGAGCACAACCTGCGCTACCTGCGCACCAAGCGGGACCGGATGGGCCACGACCTGCCCTGGCTGGACACCCCCGCGGTGCCCGCCACCTGTGGCGACCAGTGAGACCCGACCAGTAAGACCAGCACAGCGACGACCGAGGAACACCGAGGAGAGGCGAGCAAGTGAGCGGCAAGGGCGCACCGGAGCTGTCCGTACGCAATGTGGGTGACCTGCGGGTCGCCGTGATCGCGGCGCAGTGGCACGAGAAGGTGATGGACGGCCTGGTGGACGGCGCCCTGCGCGCCCTGCACGACCTGGGCATCGACGAGCCGACCCTGCTGAGGGTCCCCGGCAGCTGGGAGCTGCCCGTGGTCGCCAAGGTGCTCGCCGGACGCGGCTACGACGCGATCGTCGCCCTCGGCGTCGTCATCCGCGGCGGCACCCCCCACTTCGACTACGTGTGCCAGGGCGTCACCCAGGGCCTCACCCAGGTCTCCGTCGACACCGGCGTCCCCGTCGGCTTCGGCGTACTCACCTGCGACACCGAGGAGCAGGCCCTGGACCGGGCCGGCCTCGAGGGCTCCAGCGAGGACAAGGGGCACGAGGCGGTCACCGCGGCGGTCGCCACCGCCGCCACCCTGCGTTCAGTATCCGAACCCTGGCGCTGAGGGACCCGGGTAAGCGCGTAGGGTAAGGACCACCATGTCCAAGAAGACGTTCGAGGAGCTCTTCACCGAGCTCCAGCACAAGGCCGCCCACGGCGATCCCGCCACCTCCCGCACCGCGGAACTGGTGGAGAAGGGCGTCCACGCCATCGGCAAGAAGGTCGTCGAAGAGGCCGCAGAGGTCTGGATGGCCGCCGAGTACGAGGGCAAGGAGGCGGCCGCCGAGGAGATCTCGCAGCTGCTGTACCACGTCCAGGTGATGATGGTCGCCCGCGGTATCTCCCTGGACGACGTCTACGCCCACCTGTAAAGCCCACCCCACCCACCCCGCACCAGCACTTACGCAAAGGAAGCCGACCTCATGCTGCGCATCGCCGTTCCCAACAAGGGTTCACTCTCCGGCCCTGCGGCGGAGATGCTGCATGAGGCTGGCTACCAGCAGCGCCGCGAATCCAAGGAACTGCGGATCGTCGACCCGGGCAACGAGGTGGAGTTCTTCTACCTCCGCCCCCGCGACATCGCGATCTACGTCTCCTCCGGCAAGCTCGACATCGGCATCACCGGCCGCGACCTGCTGATCGACTCCGGCGCCAACGCCGAGGAGATCCTGCCGCTGGGCTTCGCCCGCTCCACCTTCCGCTACGCCACCAAGCCGGGCACGGCCAAGGGCGTGGAGGACCTGAGCGGCATGACGGTCGCCACCTCCTACGAGGGCATCGTCGCCAAGCACCTCGCCGACAACGGCATCGACGCCTCCGTCGTCCACCTCGACGGCGCCGTCGAGACCGCCATCGAACTCGGCGTCGCCGAGGTCATCGCGGACGTCGTCGAGACCGGCACCTCGCTGCGCAACGCTGGCCTGGAGGTCATCGGCGAGCCGATCATGCAGTCCGAGGCCGTCGTCATCCGCCGCACCGGCGCCGACGCCGAGGAGGAGAAGGTCCAGCAGTTCCTGCGCCGCCTCCAGGGCGTCCTGGTCGCCCGGACGTACGTGATGATGGACTACGACTGCCGGGTCGAGCAGCTGGAGAAGGCCGTCGCCCTCACCCCGGGCCTGGAGTCGCCGACCATCTCCCCGCTCCACAACGAGGGCTGGGTCGCCGTCCGCGCCATGGTCCCCGCGAAGGACGCCCAGCGGATCATGGACGACCTGTACGCCATCGGAGCGCGGGCCATCCTGACGACGGCCATCCACGCCTGCCGGCTCTGAGAAGGCGGCGCACGATGTCGGAACCCGCACCCCTGCCCGAGCTGCCCGTCACCCTCCGGCCCACCCGGACCCGGGCCGTCCTGCTCACCGCCGCCGCCGCGATCTTCGTCACCGTGTCGCTGGTCGCGCTGCTGCTGGAGCGCCTCAGCCCGGCCGAGAAGCTGAGCTTCGTCTTCACGGCCGCCCTGCTTGCCTGGGTGCTGCTGCGGCTGGCGCGCCCCAAGGTCGTCGCCGAGGAGTCCGGGGTGACGGTCGTCAACTTCGGCAGCGTCCGCCGGCTGGAGTGGGCGGAGATCGTCCAGGTCAACCTGCGGGTCGGCGACCCGTGGGCGTTCCTCGACCTGAGCGACGGCACCAGCCTGCCCGTCATCGGCATCCAGCCGGGCATCGGCAAGGAGCAGGCCATCGCCCACGCCCGCACCCTGAGGGCCCTGGTCGAGGCCCGCACCGGGGAACACGAGAGCTGATCCGGGGACACGTCCGGGCCGACCCGGGGCTCGCGCCGGGCGGACTCGGGGGCCACGTCCGGGCGGACTCCGGGGCACATCCGGGGTGCTCACCCTGCCGTACAACCCCCTGTCTTGATTAATCTGTGAGGCGGAGGCGCGTTCCCTGCGCCTCCGCCCCTGTCGTGCCGTCCTGGCGGACAGGGGTTCCTGCTACCCGAGGAGTGACCCTCTCCGGCGATGGACGGATCGTCCTGTAGTACCTGCGCCGCCCCCTGCCGACATAGCGCGGACCGCCTCCACGAGGCCCGCGCCCGTGCGGAGGCGGCGGCATCATGACCATCCCCCTGCTGCTCCTGGCAGCCGCGTTCCTGCTGATCCTCGCCAACGGCTTCTTCGTGGCCGCCGAGTTCGGCCTGGTGACGGTCGAGCGCCCGGAGGCCGAGAAGGCCGCCGCCGAGGGCGACCGACGGGCTCTCAGGGTGGTCGCCTCCCTGAAGGAGCTGTCCTTCCAGCTCTCCGGCACCCAGCTCGGCATCACGATCACTTCCCTGGTCGTCGGCATGCTCGCCGAACCGGCCCTCGCCCGGCTGCTCGACGGCCCGCTCACGGCCGTCGGCATCCCCGACGGCGCGGTGTCCGGCGTGTCCGTGGTCATCGGCATGCTGCTGGCCTCGGCCGTGCAGATGGTGGTCGGCGAACTGGTCCCCAAGAACTGGGCGGTGTCCCGCCCGATGCAGGTCGCGCGCTTCGTCGCGGGCCCGCAGCACGCCTTCGCCCGCCTGTTCCGCCCGGTGATCGCCGGACTGAACGGCGTCGCCAACCGCCTCGTCCGCGCCCTGGGCTTCGAGCCCGCCGAGGAGCTGGCCTCCGCCCGTACGCCGGGCGAGCTGGTCTCCCTGGCCCGCCACTCGGCCCGGGCCGGCGCCCTGGAACAGGACACCGCGGACCTCTTCGTCCGGACCCTGTCGCTGGGCGAGCTGACCGCGCAGCATGTGATGACCCCGCGCGTGAAGGTCAGCGCGCTGCAGTCGTCGGCGACCGCCGAGGACGTGGTCAACCTGACCCGCGCCACCGGGCTGTCCCGCTTCCCGGTCTACCGGGAGCGGATCGACGAGGTCGTCGGCATGGTCCACCTCAAGGACGCCCTGGCGATACCGGCCCAGGAACGGCTGCGCACCCCCGTGGCCCGCATCGCCCGGCCCGCCCTGCTCGTCCCCGAGACCCTGCCCGTAAGGCCGCTGCTGGCCCGGCTGCGCAGCGAGCAGCCCATCGCGGTCGTCGTCGACGAGTACGGCGGCACCGCCGGGGTCGTGACCCTGGAGGACATCGTCGAGGAGATCGTCGGCGAGGTCCGCGACGAGCACGACGACGTGCTCGACGACGCACCCGACCTCGCCCCCGCCCCGTCCGAGGACGGCCGGCCCGCCTGGGACGTCGACGGCAGCTGCCGGGTCGACACCCTGCTGCGGATCGGCCTCGAGGTCCCCGAGGGGCCGTACGAGACGGTCGCCGGGCTCGTCGCCGACCTGCTCGGCCGGATCCCGGCCGTCGGCGACCGCGCGGAACTGCCCGGCTGGCGCCTGGCCGTGCGCCAGGTCGGCCACTACCGCGCCGAGCGGGTCCGCCTGGTGCGTACGGCACCCGCCCTGGAGGCCGCCCGATGAGCGTGCTCCAACTGCTCTTCGCCGCGCTGCTCGTGCTCGCCAACGGCTTCTTCGTGGGCGCCGAGTTCGCGCTGGTCTCCGTGCGCCGCAGCCAGATCGAACCGCTCGGCACGGCCCGCGCCCGCCAGGTGCTCTACGGCCTGGAGCGGCTGCCGCAGATGATGGCCGCCGCCCAGTTCGGCATCACCGTCTGCTCGCTGACGCTGGGCGCGGTCGCCGAACCGACCGTCGCGCGGCTGCTGGAGCCGGTCTTCGCGTGGATCCACCTGCCGCACGCGATGATCCACCCGCTGGGCTATGTCATCGCGCTGGCCACCGTCGTCTTCTTCCACCTCGTCATCGGCGAGATGGTCCCGAAGAACCTGGCGATGGCCGCCCCCGAGAAGGCCGCGCTGTGGCTGAGCCCCGGACTGGTCGCCTTCGCCCGGCTGTGCCGGCCGATCACCGTGGCCCTCGGCGCCTGCGCCCAGGGCGTGCTGCGGCTGTTCCGGGTCGAGCCCAAGGACGAGGTCGAGGCCGTCTTCACCAGCGAACAGCTCAACCGGCTGGTGGAGGACTCCGGCCAGGCCGGACTGCTCGACCCGGAGGAGGCCGAACGCCTGGAGGACGCCCTGGAGCTGGGCTCGCGCCCGGTGACGGACGTCCTGCTGACGCGGGAGTCGCTGGTGACGGTGGATCCGTCGGTCACCCCCGGCCAGATCGTCGAACTGACCGCGCGCACCGGCTACTCCCGGTTCCCCGTGGCCGCGGACGCCGGTGCCTTCATGGGCTATCTGCATGTGAAGGACGTCCTCGACCTGGAGGACTCCGACCGCGCGGTGCCGCAGCAGCTGTGGCGCCCGATGACGACCCTGCGCCCCGAACTGCCCCTCGACGACGCCCTGACCGTCATGCGCCGCGCCGCCACCCACCTCGCCCAGGTGGCCGACGCCTCCGGCCGGGTGCTGGGCCTCGTGGCCCTGGAGGACGTCCTGGAACTGCTGGTCGGCGAGGTGCGCGACCCGGCGCACCGCGAGCCCGTGCCGACGGTGACCGAACCGCGGTCGGGCGAGGAGGTGCTGACCGCCTGACGGGCGGGCGGGGCCGCGGGGGACTCCGGCCGGGCCGCGGGAGCCCGGGGCGGGGCCGCGGGGTGCGTCACAGCGCCGACGGATCCTGCGGCCCCCGCCCCGACAGCACCTCGCCGTACGCCTGCATCAGGTCCGGCAGGCGCAGCGTGGCCAGGTCCTCCCGGGTCAGCGTCCCCGGATAGGTGGACAGCCGCAGATCGCGGTACGCGCAGCTCTTCTCGTACAGCGTCCGCAGGAACCGCCCGTTGCCCAGCTCGTCGATCCAGCCCTGGTCGACCACGTGCCCGGCGATCGACCGCAGCTCCTCCAGCGACTCCTCGTCCCACACGTCGCCGTTCTCCGCGGCCAGCACCTCGCCGATCGCGGTCAGCTCCAGCGGGCGGTACGAGGGGAAGTCGACCCGGGTGGTGAAACGGGAGGACAGACCGGGGTTGGCGGCCAGCAGGCGGTCCATGCCCTCGGGGTAGCCGGCCAGGATCACCACCAGGTGGTCGCGGTTGTCCTCGGCCCGCTTCAGCAGCACCTGCAACGCCTCGTCGCCGTACGCGTCGCCCTTGCCGTAGCCGGAGTTGGAGAGCGAGTACGCCTCGTCGACGAAGAGCACCCCGCCGAGCGCGGAGTCGATCAGTTCGTTGGCCTTGACGGCCGTCTGGCCCAGATACTCGCCGACCAGGTCGGCGCGCTGCGCCTCCACCAGGTGGTCGCCGCCGAGCAGGCCGAGCGCGTAGAAGACCCGGCCGAGGATGCGGGCGACGGTGGTCTTGCCGGTGCCGGAGGGGCCGGAGAAGACGAAGTGCCGCTTGGGCGGCTGGACGGGCAGCCCCTGACCGGCCCGCAGCCGCGCCATGTTGAGCTGTGCCGACAGGGCCTTGACCTGCCGTTTCACCGGCTCCAAGCCCACCATGCGCTCCAGTTCGGCGAGCGCCTCCTCGAGTAAGTCGGGGTCGGTGGGCCCGGTCGGCAGCGGCTGCACGGGCAGCACCGTCTTCTCCCGCACCGCAGGATCGCTCACCGAGGGCAGCGGGCCGGCGGGCGGCGGCTGCGGGTCGGACAGCTTCAGGTTCCGGTCCTCGGTGCCGTAGAGCGGATCGAGCCCGTCGACGCCGTCGAGGCCGTCCGGACCGGCGCCGGAGAGGGCGAGCGCGGTGAGACCGTCCGTCTCGTCGTACCCGTCGCCCTCGGCGATGGCGGCGAGCCGCGCGGAGGTGTCCATGAAGGCGGGGTCGACGCGGTGCACGGCCCGGTACAGCGGGAGCGCCGCCGCCGAGCGGCCGGTGCCCTCGTGCGCCCGCGCCAGCCAGTACCGCAGCTCCTTGCGCTGCGGCTGCTCGCTGCGGCAGCGCATCAGGGCAGCGGACAACAGGGGTTCGGCCTGGCCGTACATCTCCAGCCGGACCCGGGCCATGCCGCCGAACAGGCCCGCCTCGATGCCGAGCAGCGGATCGTCGAGCAGCGGATCGGTGTGCCGTACCAACTGCTCCCAGTCCTTGACCAGGTAGGCCCGGCAGGCGTGCAGGAAGCGGACCTGCTGGTCGGTGTCGACGGGCGGCAGTCCGGCGAGGGCCCGGTCCAGCTCGGGGACGTGGCGGCCGTCCAGCCAGTGCGAGGCGTGCGCGAGCAGCAGATCGCGCGGGGTCTCCAGCACCGGCTGCACCCACCAGCCCAGCCAGTACCAGGAGTTGAGGGTGCGCCGGTGGCGGGCGCGCTGCTCGCCGAAGCGGTCCCGGTGGCGGAACATCCGCAGCAGGGCGGTGGTGGTGTCGACGCGCAGCGCGTGCAGCCCCAGCCAGCCGTCGGCCATCCCGGGGTCGAGGCGCACCGCGGTCCGGAACTCCTCCTCCGCCTGCGGATAGGCACCCATGGTGTAGGCGTCCACGCCCCGCAGCCAGGCGAGGTCGGCCGGGGCCTCGGGGCCCTGCCCGGCGAAGTCCATCACGTCCCCCCACAAACCGTGCCCCCGCTGGTTCACCGCCGGGCCGTCACCCGGCGGCCGCTCGGTCGAACCGCTGTGCAGCGGACCGGAGTTGCGACAGTGGGCATCGTACCCGCGGGCCGGGGGCCCGCCGAAGGGCGCCGCAGGGCACGTTCGGCGAGGTGGGAGCAGAAGGGGCGCACACCGTGTGGTGACCCAGGGTGAGCGAACCGGAGCGCGCGCGTGCCGGAAAAGGTGACGAGAGCAGAACGAAGCCCCCGGTCACGGGGGAACAACCGGGGGCTTCGCGTCTTTCGGCGGCGCCGTTTGGCCGCACATTGAGAACGTAAGTCCTGTACGGCCCCTCGGTCAAGCCGAGTTGGAGCACTCGGCCAAGTTCGCACGCAAGGGTCTTCACAGGTTCACCACATCGAAGACGGCCCATCACGCAGCGTCACGCACGGGTCCCCGCCGGAGCGTCTCACGCGCCCCGGCAGCACCTCGTATCCCCCTGGCACCTGGCGCACCAGAAGGTCGGCGTACGGCCGCGAGGGGTCGTCGGCGAAATGCCGCCGCTCCGCCGGAACCCAGCCGTCCCAGAACTCCCGCTGTTCCTCTCCGTCCCGGGAGCGGCCCCGCGCCCAGGACTCCTCGCGGGGCAACTCCATCCACAGCAGGTGCGCGAGCGACGGGCGCAGCGCGCGGCGGCCGGCGCCCACGCCCTCGACGAGGACCACCGGGGCGGGCGGCAGCGGACGCGGCGGGCCGAACCGGCGGGCGCGCCAGTCGTAAGGGGCGTAGCGGGCGGTGGCCCCGCGGCGCAGCGGCTCGATCACCTGGGCGAGCAGCCGGTCCGTCCAGTCGAACAGCTCCTCGTGGCTCGCGATGTCGTCCAGGTGGAGCACCGGCGCCCCGCCGAGCGCGCCGGCCAGCTCCCCGGCGAAGGTCGACTTCCCGGACCCGGCGTGCCCGTCGACACCGACGAGGCGGACGGGGCCGCAGGACGGGGGGAGGCGGCGCAGCGTGCGGGCGAGGTCGTTCAGGGGGTGGGACACGTGCCCATCATGCCGCGCGACGGGACCGGGCCGTCGGGGGCGTCATCCGGGGTGCCGACCCAGGGCCGTCAGTGGTGTCGACCAATATTTGTGGGCGTGGCATGGCCCGAAGTGCTGGCAGGGCGGTCCACGCGCGTCCATAGTTGGCGGACACAACCCCACACAGCCGTGCCGGCACGACCGTGAACAGCTGTGCGGGAGGCGACCGCGCACGACCGTGCCGCCGCGCCCGCACACCGCCGTGCAAGGACCTGCCCGTCTCGCACCCCTGGGAGTCATGCGCCCATGAGCAGAGCCGAACAGCCGTCCCGCAGAACCGTCCTGGCCGCCGCCGTCGTCGCCGCGGTCACCGGCAGCGCGGGGACGGCCCTGGCCGACAGTACCGCGACCGCCGGCGGGGCCGGTGCCGGGGCCCCGGCCCGCCCCATCGACAACCGCGCCTGGACCACGTACACCGACTGGCGCTCCGGCACCGCCAAGGGCACCCGCGCCGTCGCCGGCGCCCGGCCCGGCCTGGCGATGGCCGCCCCGCTCGGCACCCTCGACTACCGGGACCCGCACACCGGGAAGACCTCCCGCTGGGAGTACGCGACATGGACCTCGCCCGTCCACCGGCTCTCCGTGCCCGCCACCGAGGCCGTCCCGTCCTGGAACGCGCACACCCCGGACGGCACCTGGATCCAGATCGACCTCAAGGGCACCTACTCCGACGGCACCGACACCCCCTGGTACGTCATGGGCCGCTGGGCCTCCGGCGACCAGGACATCCGGCGCACCTCGGTCGACGACCAGGGCGACGGCAAGAGCAGCGTGTGGACGGACACCTTCGCCATCGACAGCCCGTCGTCCGGACTGCGCCTGGTGTCGTACCGGCTCCGCCTCACCCTGCACCGGCGCCCGGGCACCCGGCTCACCCCGACCGTGTGGCGGGTGGGCGCGATGGGCTCCGCCGTCCCCGACCGGTTCACCGTCCCCGCCTCCACCCCGGGCCTCGCCCAGGAGCTGCCCGTCCCGCGCTACTCCCAGGAGATCCACGTCGGCCAGTACCCCGAGTACGACAACGGCGGCGAGGCCTGGTGCAGCCCCACCTCCTCGCAGATGATCATCGAGTACTGGGGCGGCCGGCTGACCCCCGAGCAGCTCTCCTGGGTCAACCCGGACTACGCCGACCCGCAGGTGTGCCACGCGGCCCGGTACACCTACGACTACCAGTACGCGGGCTGCGGCAACTGGCCGTTCAACGCCGCCTACGCGGCCACCTTCAAGGATCTCCAGGGCGTGGTGACCCGGCTCGCGTCGCTGACCGAGCTGGAGACGCTGATCGCGGCGGGCATCCCGGCCATCACCTCCCAGTCCTTCCTGAAGGAGGAGCTGACCGGCGCGGGCTACGGCACCGCCGGGCACCTGATGACCGTGATCGGCTTCACCGCCGAGGGCGACGTGATCGCCAACGACCCCGCCTCGCCGAGCAACGAGGCGGTGCGGCGCGTCTACAAGCGGCGCGAGTTCGAGAACATCTGGCTGCGGACCAAGCGGTACAACGCCTCCGGCAAGGTCGTCTCCGGCACCGGCGGCGTCTGCTACCTCTACTTCCCGGCCCGGCCGACCCCGCGCCAGCGGGCGGCGCTCGAGGCGGTCGGCGTGCGCTGAGCCCTCCGCGAGCGCCCGGGAGCATCCGGGGAGCGCCTGGGGAGCGGCCGGGGCTGTGAGGAACGTCTCGGCCGCAAAGGGCGCGCGCGGTGGCAAGGTGGACAGATCGGTGGGGAACGCCCGCCGCTGTCCCCTTGTACGCACGAGACCAGCGAGACACACATGACCGCCACTTCGCTCACCGCCGCCCGCGCCCGCACCGGCGGCCCCCAGGACGACGGCCCGAAGATCGTCGAGCATGTCATGGGCTGGGTCCTGGTGGTCGTCGTCGCCATGCTGATCACCCAGCTCGGCCTGCTGTGACCCCCGGCACAGCGGCGCTGTGACCTGACACATATCCGTCCGGCCCGACCTGCCATACTGCGGATGTCCCGCCGCCCGCTGGAACCAGGGTCGAAAGTGAACATCAGTGAACAGCGCGACGTCGCCCGTCCCCGGGCGCGCGGAACCGAGCGCTCCGCCGCGCGCCGCGCCGAACTCATCGCCATCGGGCGGAGGTTGTTCGCCGACAGGTCCTACGACGCGCTGTCCATGGACGACATCGCCCGCCAGGCCCATGTCGCCAAAGGGCTGATCTACTACTACTTCCAGTCCAAGCGCGGCTACTACCTGGCCATCGTCCAGGACTCCGTCGCGGACCTGGTCACCTTCGCGGCGAGCGGCCTCGAACTGCCGGCGCGGGAGCGGGTGGAGCGCACCGTCGACGGCTATCTGCGCTACGCCGAGCACAACCAGGCGGCGTACCGCACCATCGTCAGCGGGGGCGTCGGCTTCGACGCCGAGGTGCAGGCCATCCGGGACGGGGTGCGCGAGGCGATCGTCACGACCATCGCCGAAGGGGCGTACGGCCGCCGGGAGATCACCCCGCTGGCGCGGATGGGGCTGCTCGGCTGGGTGTGCGGCGTCGAGGGCGCCACCCTCGACTGGATCGACCGCCCCGGCCTGTCCCGCGAGCTCATGCGGGAGCTGCTGGTGAAGACGCTCGGCGGCGCCATGCGGGCCATCGAGGAACTCGACCCCGCCTACCCGGCGCCGGGCCCCGCCCACCGCGACGGCTGACGCCGAGGGGCGGAGACCGGCGTCCGGTCCCCGCCCCCGGGGGGTGTGCCGCAGTCGGCTAGTTGATGGCCTTGATCAGCTCACCGTTCGCCGTGTCCCCGCTCAGCTCCCAGAAGAAGGTGCCGCCGAGGCCCTGCTGGTTCTTGTAGGTCATCTTCGTGGCGATGGTGGCCGGGGTGTCGTAACTCCACCAGTTGCTGCCGCACTTGGCGTAGGCGGTGCCGCCCACGGTGCCGGTCGGCGGGCACTTGGTCTTCAGCACCTTGTAGTCGTCGATGCCCTGCTCGTACGTACCCGCCGCCGGGCCGGTCGCGGTGCCGCCGGGCGCGGTCTGCGTGACGCCGGTCCAGCCGCGGCCGTAGAAGCCGATGCCCAGCAGCAGCTTCGAGGCCGGGATGCCGAGGCCCTTGAGCTTGGCGATCGTCGCGGAGGTGTGGTTGGCCGCCTTGGGGATGCCGGAGTACGAGGTCAGCGGCGAGTGCGGGGCGGTCGGGCCGGTGGCGTCCCAGGCGCCGAAGTAGTCGTACGTCATCGGGTTGTACCAGTTCACGTACTGCGCCGCGCCCGCGTAGTCCGCCGCGTCGATCTTGCCGCCGGCGGTGGCGTCCGCCGGGATCGCCGCGGTGACCAGGTTGCCGGTCCCGAACTTGGCGCGGACCGCCGCCATGAGGTTCTTGTACGCCGCCCGGCCGCTGGTGTCGCAGGTGGCGCCGCAGGCGTTCGGGTACTCCCAGTCGATGTCGATGCCGTCGAAGACATCCGCCCACCTGGGGTTCTCCACCAGGTCGTAGCAGGACTGGGCGAACGCCGCCGGGTTCTTCGCCGCCTCGCCGAACCCGCCCGACCAGGTCCAGCCGCCGAACGACCACAGCACCTTGATGTGGGGGTACTTCTTCTTCAGCTCGCGCAGCTGGTTGAAGTTGCCGCGCAGCGGCTGGTCCCAGGTGTCGGCCACACCGTCGACGGACTCGGCGGCGGTGTGGGTGCGGTCGGTGGCCGCGTAGGCGTCGCCCATCACGCACTTGCCGCCGGAGACGTTGCCGAAGGCGTAGTTGATGTGGGTGAGCTTGGCGGCGGAGCCGGAGGTGTCGATGTTCTTGACCAGGTACTTGCGGTCGTAGGTGCCCCATTCGGTGAAGTAGCCGACGACCTTGGAGCCGGCGGCGGCCTCCGCCTCGGGGGCGGCGGTGGCGGGGGTGGCGCCGGCGCCCGCGAGGAGTCCGGCGCCGAGGACGGCGGTACAGGCGGCGGCGACGAGTGCCTGCAGGGCGCGGGGACGGGTGGGGGTTCGCATCGGGTGTCTCCTCGTGGGGGAGAGGGGGACGCCGGTTGGCATGAACGCGATGAGGCGTTCGGTGATCCGACACCGTAGGAGGACTAGACCAGTTGGTCAATGGTGCGGACCAATTTCGGCCCGGAGGGACTGCGGGGGAGGGGTCCGCGGGAATTCTTGAAGTGAGCGGTCGTTAACCGGTGACGCGGAGGCCCGGATCGGGCATACTCACTGCGCACAGCCGCTGGTCAGCGGCTTCCGAGACCCGGAAGCCCGCCCCCGCGGCCGGCCCTCACAGAGACCGGCGGAGCCGCCCCACCCAACGGCGCCCGTCCGCCGATGTGCCCGAAACGGGAGGAGAGCGTCGCCATGCCTGACCGCGCCCCGCAGCCGGTGGACCGACAACTGCCCACGGACGAGGCCCGGGACCTGATCTCGCTCGTCCGTGACATAGCGCAGCGCGAGATCGCGCCGAAGGCGGCCGAGGAGGAGGACGCCGGCCGCTTCCCCCGCGAGATCTTCACCCTCCTGTCCGAATCGGGCCTGCTCGGCCTGCCCTACGGCGCCGAGTACGGCGGCGGTGACCAGCCGTACGAGGTCTACCTCCAGGTCCTGGAGGAGCTGGCCGCGGCCCGCCTCACCGTCGGCCTCGGCGTCAGCGTGCACACCCTGGCCTCCTACGCGCCGGCCACCTACGGCACCAAGGAGCAGCAGGTCGAGCACCTGCCCGCGATGCTCGGCGGCGGGCTGCTCGGCGCGTACTGCCTCTCCGAGCCCTCCTCCGGCTCCGACGCCGCCTCCCTGCGCACCAAGGCCGTCCGGGACGGCGACGCCTGGGTGATCACCGGCACCAAGGCCTGGATCACCCACGGCGGCGTCGCCGACTTCTACACCGTCATGGCCCGCACCGGTGAGGAGGGCCCGCGCGGGATCACCGCCTTCCTGGTGCCCGGCGACGCCGAGGGGCTGAGCGCCGCGGCGCCCGAGAAGAAGATGGGCATGAAGGGCTCGCCCACCGCCCAGGTCCACTTCGACGGCGTGCGCGTCGGCGACGACCGGCGCATCGGCGAGGAGGGCCAGGGCTTCGCGATCGCCCTGTCCGCCCTCGACTCCGGGCGGCTCGGCATAGCGGCCTGCGCGATCGGCCTCGCCCAGGCGGCGCTGGACACGGCGGTGGAGTACGCGCAGGGGAGCCGCCAGTTCGGCCGGCCCATCGCCGACTTCCAGGGCCTGCGCTTCATGCTCGCCGACATGGCGACGCAGATCGAGGCGGGCCGTGCCCTCTACCTGGCGGCGGCGCGACTGAAGGACGCGGGCCGGCCGTACGCCAAGCAGGCGGCCATGGCCAAGCTGCACTGCACCGACACGGCGATGCGGGTCACCACGGACGCCGTCCAGGTCCTCGGCGGGTACGGCTACACCGCGGACTTCCCCGTCGAGCGGTACATGCGCGAGGCCAAGGTGCTCCAGATCGTCGAGGGCACCAACCAGATCCAGCGGATGGTCGTCGCCCGGCACCTCATCGGCCCGGAGACCCGCTGAACTGTCCCGGCCTGACCAGGGGCGCCGCCAGCCGGACCCACTCCGGGTCGTGGTGCCCCGGCAGGGTCCGGCCACGGGTGGCCCAGGCATGCAGCAGATCGCGGTAGATCGGCGGGTCCTGGAGGTGCGGCGGCCCCACCGGCGGCGGAAGCGGAACCGATTCTGCGACGGTCGGGACGAACAGTGTGCGCTGACGCCCGGTCGTGGAAGAGGTGGGGGTCATACCAGGGCAACGCGCCACCGGCCGGGCAGGTCACCGCTCCACGGAATCGGCCGTACGTTCCGGATGGCGCCCGGCGCCCGGAAACCCCGAGGGCGCGCCCGCGCGCGGGTCGCACTCCGGGCCGGGTGTCACTCGTTCGGTGGATCCGGGCGTGCCGAACCGCACCACGGCGGTCGTGTGCCGTGATGCGGAGCGGTGAGCTGGGTGCGGCGGGTGCCTCAGGCGGCGTGGCGGCGCGTCGTCGGGACGCGCATCGGGCGGGAGCCCGGGCCGCCGACGTGGGAGAAGGGCTGCGTCCGCCAGTCGAGACCCTGCGGCAGCGTCAGCAGCAGGGCGGTGTCCTGCTCCTGCGGCTCGAAGGACTCGTCCGCCGGCCGGGCGTCGGAGGCCCGGCGGCCGGTGCCCGGACAGACCGTGAGGCCGAACGGGTTCCACGGCGAGGCGCACAGCGCGTGCTCCGGCAGGACCTCCTCGTCCGCCAGCAGGGCGATGGGCTGCGCGCAGTCCGGGCAGATCACCCGGAACATCTCGAAGGTGTCGTACGCGTCGAGCTCGTCCACGTCGTCGAAGGCGTCGGGTTCGACGCCCTCCGGCTCGGGCTCGACGACCGGCTGCCGGCGCTTGGGTGCGGTACGACCAGGGCGCTTAAGACTCTGCATGGGATTCTCCCCCTCGGGCTGGGCCGTTCAGGCACTGCGGCCTCGACCACAGCAAGCACTTCCCAGCGCGATTCCGGGGTAATCACGGGAACATCACGGAGACGGCCCGGATCTTGTGGCGTTCGTCACATGCCATCCGCAGGTGCCTCGCCCGGCACCCCGGCCCCCCGGATGGCCCACCATCCGGGCGGCCACATCACGAACCGGGCATGACCTGCGCCGCTCGGCTATCCGAGGAGATCAGCCGCACTGTAGGTTCTTGCGCCATGGAGGAGCTGGACCGACAGATCGTGCAGCTGCTCGTCAAGGACGGGCGGATGAGCTACACCGACCTGGGCAAGGCCACGGGCCTGTCCACATCGGCCGTGCACCAGCGGGTGCGCCGGCTGGAGCAGCGTGGCGTCATCCGCGGGTACGCCGCCGTGGTCGACCCCGAGGCCGTCGGGCTGCCCCTGACCGCCTTCATCTCGGTGAAGCCGTTCGACCCCAGCGCGCCCGACGACATCGCCGACCGCCTCGCGGGCGTCCCCGAGATCGAGGCCTGCCACAGCGTCGCCGGCGACGAGAACTACATCCTCAAGGTGCGGGTGGCCACCCCGCACGAACTGGAGGAGCTGCTGGCCCGGCTGCGCAGCCTCGCCGGGGTCTCGACCCGTACGACCGTCGTCCTGTCGACGCCGTACGAGGCCCGGCCCCCGCGTATCTGAGCACCTGGGTGCGGGGCGGCGTACGCGGGGCGCGAGACTGTTCCCATGAGTGAGCGCACCGCCCCGACGAAGACCGTCCTCCTCCGCCGCGGAGAGGTCCACAGCCCCGCCGACCCGTTCGCCACCGCCATGGTCGTCGAGCACGGCCAGGTCGCCTGGGTCGGCTCCGAGGGCGCGGCCGACGCCTTCGCGGACGGCGTCGACGAGGTGATCGACCTCGACGGCGCCCTCGTCACGCCCGCGTTCACCGACGCCCACGTCCACACCACCGCCACCGGACTGGCTCTCACCGGGCTTGACCTGTCCGCCGCGTCCGACCTCGACCAGGCCCTCGCCCTGGTACGGGAGTTCGCCGCCGCCCGTCCGCACGACCGGGTGCTGCTCGGCCACGGCTGGGACGCCGCCCGCTGGCCCGGCGGCCGGCCGCCGACGCGCGCGGAACTGGACGAGGCCACCGGCGGGCGCCCCCTGTATCTGAGCCGGATCGACGTGCACTCGGCGGTCGTCACCACGGCCCTGCTCGACCTGACTCCGGGCCTGGGACCGGTGGGCGACGGCCCGCTCACCGCCGACGCCCACCACGCGGTCCGCGCCGCCGCCCTCGGTGCCCTGACCGAGCGGCAGCGCACCGAGGCCCAGCGCGCCGCCCTCGCCCGCGCCGCCTCCCTCGGCATCGGCTCGGTCCACGAGTGCGGCGGCCCCGACATCTCCTCCGAGGACGACTTCACCGGCCTGCTCCGCCTCGCCGCCGAGGAACCCGGCCCGCGCGTGGTCGGCTACTGGGCCGAACGCGACGTCGACAAGGCGCGCGAACTGGGCGCGCTCGGCGCCGCCGGGGACCTCTTCGCCGACGGCGCCCTCGGCTCCCACACCGCCTGCCTGCACGAGCCGTACGCCGACGCCGCCCACACCGGCACCGCCTACCTCAACGCCGACGAGGTCGCCGCGCACGTCGTCGCCTGCACCGAGGCGGGCCTGCAGGCGGGCTTCCACGCCATCGGGGACGCCGCCGTCACCGCCGTCGTCGAGGGCGTGCGCGCCGCCGCCGAGAAGCTCGGCCTCGCCCGCGTCCGGGCCGCCCGGCACCGGATCGAGCACGCCGAGATGCTCACCCCGGAGACCATCGCCGCCTTCGCCGAACTCGGCCTCACCGCCTCCGTGCAGCCCGCGTTCGACGCCCTGTGGGGCGGCGAGGACGGCATGTACGCCCAGCGGCTCGGCGCCGAGCGCGCCCGCACCCTGAACCCGTTCGCGGCCCTGCTGCGCGCCGGCGTCCCGCTCGCCCTGGGCTCCGACAGCCCCGTCACCCCGCTCGACCCGTGGGGCACGGTCCGCGCCGCCGCCTTCCACCGCACCCCCGAGCACCGCGTCTCCGTCCGCGCCGCCTTCACCGCCCACACCCGCGGCGGCTGGCGGGCGGTCGGCCGCGACGACGCGGGCGTGCTGGTGCCGGGCGCACCCGCGGACTACGCGGTGTGGCGCACCGGGGAACTCGTCGTGCAGGCGCCCGACGACCGGGTCGCCCGCTGGTCCACCGACCCGCGCTCCGGCACGCCCGGCCTGCCCGACCTCACCCCGGGCGCCGACCTGCCCGTCTGTCTGCGGACGGTGGTCGGCGGGCGGACGGTCTTCGTACGGCCGGGCGAGTGATCTCCGGAGGTGGCGCCCGGGCGCAGCGCGCCCGGCGCACCGTCGCGCGACCTGCGCATCCTCCGCTCCCACCTGCGGTTTCGGCGCGGAACCGCAGGTCAAACGGCTGTTGACAGGCGACGGTCCGGGGCCGGTAGGTTCGGCCGGGTCCACCACCGGACACCCGACCGGGGAACGTTCGCACACGCGTCGCGGCGCCGCTGGGTCAGGATGGTGTACCGCACCGGGGCACCGTCACTGGGAGCCAGGCTCAGCGACGGCACCGCAGGCGGGAGAACGTTCCGGCCGGCCGGGAAGGTGTGACCCGGGTGGGGCCCGGGCGCTCAGTAGACAACGGCTTTCGGTCGACCCGCAGCCAGCGGGTCCGAGGTCGGCCCGAAGGGCGCCGGGCCCCCATCCGCCGCACCCGGTGGACGGTGGGGGCCGGTCAAAACCGTGCATCCATCCCGCTCCGGCGGAGCCGACACCACCGTACGTACGCCTTGTCACATCAGCGCAGGCCGCGGCCACTATGGTGGACCTCTGCGTACGGACACGAAGGGGCAGCAGTGAACGACGGCGACGGGACCCGCGCGGCCAAGGCCCAGGGGAGGCGCTTCGGCCCGCTCGGCACGGCCTTGGTGATCATTCCGACCTACAACGAGGCGGAGAACATCAAGACGATCGTCGGCCGGGTGCGCGAGGCGGTCCCCGAGGCGCACGTTCTGGTGGCCGACGACAACAGCCCCGACGGCACCGGCAAGCTCGCCGACGAACTCGCCGCCGGCGACGAGCAGGTCCACGTGCTGCACCGCAAGGGCAAGGAAGGCCTGGGCGCCGCCTACCTCGCGGGGTTCCGCTGGGGCCTGGAGCGCGACTACGGCGTGCTGATCGAGATGGACGCCGACGGCTCCCACCAGCCGGAGGAACTTCCCCGCCTGCTCACCGCGCTCAAGGGCGCCGACCTCGTGCTCGGTTCCCGCTGGGTGCCGGGCGGCCGGGTGGTCAACTGGCCCAAGTCCCGCGAGTTCATCTCCCGCGGCGGCAGCCTCTACTCGCGCCTCGCGCTCGACCTGCCGCTGCGCGACATCACCGGCGGCTACCGCGCTTTCCGGGCGGAGACCCTGCAGGGTCTCGGCCTGGAGGAGGTCGCCTCGCAGGGCTACTGCTTCCAGGTCGACCTCGCCCGCCGCGCCATCAAGGCCGGCTACCACGTCGTCGAGGTGCCGATCACCTTCGTGGAGCGCGAACTCGGCGATTCCAAGATGAGCCGCGACATCCTCGTCGAGGCCCTGTGGCGGGTCACTTCCTGGGGTGTGGAGGAGCGGGTCGGCAAGCTGCTGCGGCGGGGCGACGCGGCGCCGAAGCGGTAGGGCGTCGGGGTCGGTGACGGCCCTTATCCCGCGCTGAGCCGCGCCCAGGCACACTGGTGGCATGACGACTGGCGCTTCCACCCCTCCGCCCCTCACCCGGCCCCGGCGGTCCCGGCTGCGTACGGCGCTGCCGCTCGCCGTGGCGGCGTGGCTGGTGCTGGAGATCTGGCTGCTGACCGTGGTCGCGGACCTGGCGGGCGGGTTCACGGTGTTCCTGCTGCTGCTCGCCGGGCTGGTGCTCGGCTCCGTGGTCATCAAGCGGGCGGGGCGGCGCGCCTTCCGGAATCTCAACGAGGCGCTGCAAGGCGGCACCGCGCCCTCCAGCGGAGGCGGCAGCGGTCTGCTGATGCTGGGCGGTCTGCTGCTGATGCTGCCCGGGCTGATCTCGGACGTCGCCGGTCTGCTCCTGCTCGTCCCGCCGGTCCAGAAGGCCCTCGGGCGGTACGCGGAGCGCACGGTGGAGAGCAGACTCCGCCGGGCCGCCCCCGGCAGCCTGGGCGACGCCTTCCAGCAGGCCCGCATGCGTCACCCCGACGGCAAGGTCGTCCAGGGCGAGGTCATCCGCGACACGCCCGCGGACCCGTCGCGCGAGCAGTACCCGCCGCTGAACCGCTGAACTCCGGGCTGACTGACCGCCTCGGCGCGCACAGGCCGATGGCGGTCACCGGCCGATGGCGGTCACGGGTCGAAGGCGGTCACCGACCGGCGGTCACCGGCCCGCGCAGGATCGGCCCGCCGTGATCCGAGCACCCGAGCCCCAGGGTGCACGAGCGTCCGAGTCCCAGGGCAGCACTACGACCGCGGGCGCCGTACGTGGGACTCACATACGGCGCCCGCGGTCATGTGCGTGCGCTGGAAACCGGGCCAGGTCCCGCGGGGACTAGGCCGACTTGCGGCTGTCCCGCGGATGAACGGCGATGTTCATCGCGCCGGAACGCAGCACGGCGAGCCGCTCCTCGAGGACCTCTTCGAGTTCCTCTCGGGTACGGCGCTCCATGAGCATGTCCCAGTGCGTACGGGCCGGCTTCGCCTTCTTCTCCTCCGGGCCGTCGCCATCCACCAGGAGTGCCTGGGCCCCGCAGACCTTGCACTCCCACTCCGGCGGGATCTCCGCCTCGACCGAGAAGGGCATCTCGAATCGGTGCCCCTTCTCGCATGCGTACTCCACGGCCTGGCGCGGGGCCAGGTCGATGCCGCGGTCCGTCTCGTAGCTGGTCACCACGAGGCGCGTGCCGCGAAGAGCTCGCTCACTCATGAATCGTGCCTCCCGGGCTTGTCGCCCACAGGACAGGTGTCGCTGTCGTCGTCATCCGGTCAACGTCCGGTCGGCGGTAAAGATTCCCGTTCGGAGTCCCGTTCCGGGTCATGCGTCGCCGTCGTAGCCGCAGCCTTGTCAACCAGTGCAGTACCCACAGGCGCCCGGTTTGTCACATCTACTAGGAGATGTCACCCGGCGTTTCATCATCTTTGACGCGCAGTAACGGTACGCCTGGCAGGCCAAACGCGTACACTACAGCCCTTTCGCGCCGAGTACTAAATCCTTTCGGGAACCGGGTTGCCCGCGTCCCCGATCGCCCGCCGTACCGGTACCCGCGCGAGCAGCAGGAATCCCAGGACGAAGAAGGCCACCAGCGAGATGATCGCGTCCCGGTAGCTGCCGGTCAGCTGGTAGGTCAGCCCGAACAGCAGCGGGCCCAGCCAGCTCATCCCGCGGTCGCTCAGCTCGTAGGCGGAGAAATATTCGGCCTCTTTTCCGGGCGGGACCAGATGCGAGAACAGGGAGCGGGACAGCGCCTGGCTGCCGCCGAGGACCAGGCCGATGCCCGCGGCCAGCGCGAAGAACCACACCGGCTCCCCGGCGGGCAGGAAGTACCCCGTGGCGAGGATCACCGTCCACGCCACCAGCGAGCCCAGCACCGTCCGTTTCGCGCCGTACCGCCGCGCCAGCCGGCCCAGCGCCAGCGCGCCCGCCACCGCCAGCACCTGGACCAGCAGCACCGCCCCGATGAGCGTCGACTGGCCGAGCTCAAGCTCCTTCGAGCCGTACACCGAGGCTTGGCTGATCACGGTCTGGATGCCGTCGTTGTAGACCAGGTACGCCAGCAGGAAGGCGAGGGTCAGCGGGTGGCGGCGCATGTCGCGCAGGGTCGCCAGGAGCTGGCGCCGCCCGGACACGGCCGCCGCGGGCCGCGGTGCCGGGCGGTCGCGCAGACGGCGCAGCGGGATCACGGCGAACGCGCCCCACCACAGCCCGGCCGAGGCCAGACAGACGCGCACGGCCTCGCTCTCCGAGAGACCGAACGAGTCGTGGGCCAGATAGAGCACCAGGTTGCCGACCAGGACCAGGGCTCCGGCGGCGTACCCGAAGGCCCAGCCGCGTGAGGAGACCGCGTCCCGCTCCTCGGGCGGCGCGATCTGCGGCAGATAGGAGTTGTAGAGCATCATCGCCACCGACTGGGCCGCGTTCGCGACGACCAGCAGCGCCCCGCCGAGCAGATAGCGGTCGCCGGAGAGGAAGAACATGCCCGCGGTGGCCGTGGCGCCCAGGTACGCGGCGGCGGCCAGCAGGGGCTTCTTGCGGCCCGTGCGGTCGGCGGCGGCACCCACCAGGGGCATCGCCAGGATGGCCACGATCACCGACAGGGACACCGCGTACGCGAAGAAGGACCCCGCGCGGACCGGGATCCCCAGCGGGTGCACGAACCCGTCGGCGTCCGCGGCCGACTCGGCGACCGACGTCAGATAGGGGCCGAGGAAGACGGTGAGGACGCTCGTCGAGTAGACCGAGCACGCCCAGTCGTAGACGTACCAGCCGCGCTGTTCGCGCCGTCGCGCGGCGGAGCCGTCGCCCGCCTCCTGCGCGCCGGTCCGCTCGGTGTCGGTGCCCACCCGTGCCCCCGCTTCCCCGCAGATGCCGCGCGCAGGGCCGGGCGCCGTCCGCCCCGGGCGTCACACCCAGAGGCCGCGGTCCTCCATGACCTTGCGCAGTGTGTCGATGTGATCGGTCATGATGCCATCGACACCGAGGTCCAGGAGCCGGTGCATCCGCTCCGGTTCGTTGATCGTCCACACGTGCACCTGGAGCCCGCGCGCGTGGGCGGCGCGGACGAAGCGGTGGTCGACCACCTGGATCCCCGACTGCGACTCCGGCACCTGCGCGGCGACGGCCGAGCGGCGCAGCGCCGCCGGGACACCCCAGGAGCGCAGCCGCAGATTGAGCACGCCCCGGGTGCCGTACGACGTCGCGAGGCGCGGTCCGGCCAGCCGCTGGGCGCGCACCACGCGGGCCTCGGAGAAGGAGCCGACACAGATCCGGTCCCAGGAGTCGGTGCGGGCGATCAGGTTCAGCAACGGGTGCAGCGCCGACTCCGCCTTCAGGTCGACGTTCCAGCGCACCTCCGGGAACGTCTCCAGCAGCTCCTCGAACAGCGGCACCGGTTCGCGGCCCGCCACGCGCGCCTGCCGCACCTCCGCCCACGGCAGGTCCGCGATCCGGCCCGCGCCGTCGGTCACCCGGTCGAGCGTCGCGTCGTGGAACGCCACGAGCTTGCCGTCGCGCGTGGCGTGGACATCGGTCTCGATGTACCGGTAGCCGGTCTCGACCGCGCGCCGGAACTGGAGCACGGTGTTCTCCAGGCCGTCGGCCGCCCCGCCCCGGTGGGCGAACGGGATGGGGCCGGGGTGGTCGAGGTAGGGATGGCGTATGCGCGTGCTCACCGTCGCAGTATCGCGCGCCGCGGTTGCCCCTCGGCAACGACCGTGCTGCCGTCGGATGCCGACGGGACGGCGAACACCCGCAGGAAGAGCTGGGCGAGCGGGCCGATCGAGACCGCGTACAGCACCGTGGCCACGCCGATGGTGCCGCCCAGCGCGAAACCGCTGACGACGACCGCGACCTCGACGGCGGTGCGCATCAGCCGGATCGACCGGCCGGTGCGCCGGTGCAGCCCGGTCATCAGCCCGTCGCGCGGCCCCGGCCCGAAGCGGGCGGCGATGTACAGGCCGGTGGCGACGCCGTTGAGGAGGACGCCGGCCAGCATCAGGGGAACCCGGACCAGGAGGGAGTGCGCCTCGGGGACGAGGGCGAGGGTGCCGTCCATGGCGATACCGACCACGAAGACGTTCGAGACCGTGCCGAGGCCCGGGCGCTGGCGCAGCGGGACCCACAGCAGGAGCACCCCCGCTCCGACGATGATCGACACCACGCCGATCGTGAGGCCGGTGCGCTCGGCCAGGCCTTGGTGGAGCACGTTCCACGGCTCCAGGCCGAGTCCCGCCTCCACCAGGAGGGCGGAGCTGGCGCCGTACAGCGCGAGACCGGCGTACAGCTGGATCAACCGTCGTGTGACGTGCTCCTGTGTGGACCATCTGCGCCCTGTGGTCCCTGTGGACCGTGCGGACCTGCGCGTGGACAAAGGGTCCCCCCTGGTGGTGGTCGTGGCCTGACGCATGACACTCTGTGGCTTGGGATGAAACGTCATCCAGGGCCAATCGCGGGAAGGTGGACTGGTAATCATGGCGCAGTGGACCTCGGCGGTGGGGGCCGCGCAGCTCGCCCGGCTGCTCAAGTCCCAGCAGGACCGCCCCGCGGGCCCCGGCACCCGCCGCCCGCCCGCCTACCGGGCGCTGGCCGACGGCATCCGATTGCTGGTCCTCGAAGGGCGGGTGCCGGTGGCCGCCCGGCTGCCCGCCGAGCGCGAGCTGGCCCTCGCGCTGTCCGTCAGCCGTACGACGGTCGCCGCCGCCTACGAGGCGCTGCGCACCGAGGGCTTCCTGGAGTCCCGGCGCGGTTCCGGCAGCTGGACCGCCGTCCCGGCCGGGAACCCGCTCCCCGCGCGGGGCCTGGAACCGCTGCCGCCCGAGGCGCTGGGCTCCTTGATCGACCTCGGTTGCGCCGCGCTGCCCGCGCCCGAACCGTGGCTCACGCGCGCGGTGCGGGGCGCCCTGGAGGAGCTGCCGCCGTACGCGCACACGCACGGCGACTATCCGGCCGGGCTGCCCGCCCTGCGCGCGATGATCGCCGAGCGGTACACCGCGCGGGGCATCCCCACCATGCCCGAGCAGATCATGGTGACGACCGGCGCGATGGGCGCCATCGACGCGATCTGCCATCTCTTCGCCGGGCGTGGCGAGCGGGTCGCCGTGGAGTCGCCGTCGTACGCCAACATCCTCCAGCTGATGCGGGAGGCCGGCGCCCGGCTGGTGCCGGTCGCGATGGCGGAGGGGCTGACCGGCTGGGACATGGACCGCTGGCGCCAGGTATTGCGAGACGCCGCGCCGCGCATCGCCTATGTCGTCGCCGACTTCCACAACCCGACCGGCGCGCTCGCCGACGAGGACCAGCGGCGGCGGCTGGTGGAGGCGGCCCGGTCGGCCGGGACCGTGCTGGTCGCCGACGAGACGATGAGCGAGCTGTGGCTCGACGACGACATGGCGGGCGCCATGCCGCCGCCGGTGTGCGCCTTCGACCCCGCCGGGTCCACGGTGATCACCGTCGGGTCGGCGAGCAAGGCCTTCTGGGCCGGGATGCGCATCGGCTGGGTGCGGGCGGCGCCGGACGTCATCCGCAGCCTGGTCGCCGCGCGCGCCTACGCCGACCTGGGCACGCCCGTGCTGGAGCAGCTCGCGGTGCACTGGCTGTTCAGCACCGGCGGCTGGGAGCAGGCCGTGGAGCTGCGGCGGCAGCAGGCCCGGGAGAACCGGGACGCGCTGGTCGCCGCGGTGCGCCGGGAGCTGCCCGAATGGGAGTTCGAGGTGCCCAAGGGCGGGCTCACGCTCTGGGTGCGCGCCGGAGGCCTGTCCGGGTCGCGGCTCGCCGAGGCGGGGGAGCGGGTCGGCGTCCGGGTGCCGTCCGGACCGCGCTTCGGGGTGGACGGGGCGTTCGAGGGGTATGTGCGGCTGCCGTTCACCGTCGGCGGCGCGGTGGCGGACGAGGCGGCGGTCCGGCTGGCCGCGGCGGCGCGGTTGGTGGAGAGCGGGGGGACGGCGGGGGCGGAAGCGCCGCGGACGTTCGTCGCCTGACGCCGACCTTCGCCGACCTTTGTGTGACGGGGAACGTCACACCGTAGGTGACAACGTCACACAGTAGGTGACAGGGAAAGGGCGGGCCCCGCGCGGGCCCGCCCTTTCCGGTGCCGGTGACTCTCCCGGCGGCCGGGAGACTCCTGCCGACCGGTGACTCCTCCGCTCAGGACGTCTCCGCCGCGACCGCCTTCGCGGGCACCGGCTCGGCCACGGGGTCCGTCCGCTCCTCGGTGTCCGGGTCGACCGCCTCGGGTTCCCTCGCCTCCGGCTCCACCGCCTCGGGTTCCCTCGCCTCCGGCTCCACCGCCTCGGGTTCCTCGTCCGCGGGTGTGGTGCGCGGGGGCAGCAGGTCGAGGACGGCCTGGCGGTGGGCGTCGCTGGTCGCGTCGTCGTACGGGTCGGGCGTCGCCGGGACCTGAAGGCGCAGCACCGGACCCGTGCCGAGACGGGCGTAGCCGCGGCCCGGGGGGACGTGGGACGTGGGGGTGGTGTGCGGCGGGGCGCCGAGGACCGCCTCCAGCTGCGCGGTGGTGGCGGGTCCGAGGACGACCCGCGCGCGCGTGTGCTGCCGTACGGCGTCGGTGAGGGCGTCCATGCTGTCGAACTGCTCGGCGACGACCACGGTGACGCCCGCGGCCCGGCCGTGCCGCAGCGGCACCTGGAGCAGGGACAGCGGGTCCTTGTCACCGTCCGCCTCGGTGACGTGGCCGAGCGCGGTCGGCCGGTCGAGCAGCAGCCACAGGGGGCGCTTGGTGTCCTCCGGCGGCGGGTTGCCCTCCTGCCGGGCGCGGTTGACGGCGATCAGCCGGCGCTCGGTCTCGGCGGCGGCCCACTCCAGGCCGGACAGCGCCCCGGCCAGGGAGCACTCGACCGCCAGCACGCCGTCGCGGCCGGTCAGGCAGGCGTACTCGCCGGTGCCGCCGCCCTCCACGATCAGCATGTCGCCGTACTGGAGGGCCTGGAGGGCGATGGACCGCAACAGGGTGGACGTGCCGGTGCCCGGCTGGCCCATGACCAGCAGATGCGGCTCGGTGGAGCGGATGCCGGTGCGCCAGACGACCGGCGGGACGTCGCGACGCTCCTCGCCGTGGGTGAGGGGGAGCGTGCGCTGGACCTCGGAGGGGTCGGTGAAGCCGAGGACCGTCTCGCCGGGGGCGGTGACGAAACGCTGGGCGGCGATGTCGGTGGGCAGCGGGGCGAGGACGGTGACGGTGAGCTGGTTGCCCTCCTCGTCCCAGGCGAAGTGGTATTCCCGGCCGCGGCCCGACTTCGCGCTGAGCAGATGCTCCACGCGCGTGCGTGCCTCCGGTTCGCCGTCCGGGAAGTAGGCCGGGTATCGGATCGCCAGGTGGGCGACCCGGCCCGAGCCGTCGAACTCGTACTCGGGGAAGGCCTTCTCCCAGTCGCCGCCGTGGGCGTAGAGCGGCTCGGGGTCCTCGGCGGTCGAGAAGTACGGGACCAGTGCCTCGTAGAGCGACTTCAGCCGCTCCGTCTGTGACGCGTCCGGCCCATCGGGCGTGGCCGGGGGGCGGTCCCGGCCCTGCCAGGCTGCCGCCGCCATCAGGGTGATGACGGCGAGCAGCGGGCCGTACGGCGCCAGGGCCACGACCAGGATCACCGAGGCCACGAGGAACAGCAGCGGGCCGCGCTTGTCCTTCGGGGTGTCGGCCCACTTGCGCCGTCCGGCCGCCGCCAGCCGGCGCAGACCGCGGGTGATCGTGATCAGCGGGTGGAGAACGTCGGTGGCGCTGTCCGCCGCCGTCCGGGCCAGCTCCCGGCTCCGGGCGATCTGCGCGCTGCCTGTGCTCAGGATGCGGGGGAGGGGGCGCCGGGCCACTGCTGTCTCCTGAAGGTGCGTACGGGCGGGACGGACGTCAGAACTTGATGCCGCCGAGGAGGCTCGCGAGGCTCTCGCCGCCGGCCTTGATGCTGGGCGCGATGGCCGTGCTCGCCAGATAGAAGCCGAACAGGACCGAGATCAGGGCGTGCGACGCCTTGAGGCCGTCCTTGCGGAAGAAGATGAAGACGACCACACCGAGCAGAACGACGCCTGAGATGGAGAGGATCATGTGAGTGCTCCTGGTTCGTGGGGACAGTCACCATGAGTACTTCCAGGCTCACAGGATGTATCCATACGATAAAAGGTGCAACTGGGTGAAATCTGGTGAATTTCGCCCATGTGGACGAGCCGTGCTCCACCGGTTGAGACCGGCGGCTGCGCCCGACCGGGGCTGTGCTGATCTTTACCTCCGGCAGATCGGGTCATGTGCGGCGCGAGCCAGTACCCTTGCGATTCACCTGAACGGTTGTAGTGAGAGGCGGTCCGGCCGATGAGTGAAGCCCCCGACCCCGAGGTCGTGGAGCTGGCGACGAAGATCTTCGATCTGGCCCGGCAGGGGCAGACCGACGCGCTCGTGGCGTATGTCGACGCGGGTGTTCCGGCCAACCTCACCAATGACCGCGGCGACTCCCTCGTGATGCTCGCCGCCTATCACGGCCACGCGGAGACGGTGCGGGCGCTGCTCGCCCGGGGCGCCGAGGCGGACCGCGTCAACGACCGAGGCCAGACGCCCCTCGCCGGAGCGGTTTTCAAGGGCGAGGAGGAGGTCATCAAGGCACTGCTGGACGGCGGAGCCGATCCCTCCGCCGGCACGCCGTCGGCCGTCGACACGGCCCGGATGTTCGGCAAGGCCGAACTGCTCAAGCTGTTCGGCGCGGATTGATCTCTTAGCGTCTGATCAGGTAAAACGCACGTTCCGACCAGGCAGGACGACGACCACGGGGGAGGCGGTACGGGGCCGCCGGAAATTTCGGTCGCGGCATCGAGAACCACCGAGTCATCATGACGTCGTGATTCACGGACGCGATGGCTGGGCAGGTGTTGCCGCACCGCGCGGGCCGTGACTCGGTCCGCAAGGGCCACCGACGAGAGGCAGAGAAAGATGGTCTACAGCAAGCAAGAGACGGCGGGCGCCCCGACGTGTTGTCACGCGGCCAGGTAGTGCGTGTTTCCCGGTTGCGTCGACGCTTGATGTGAGGCTGTGTTTCCCATGTTCGATCCGGTCATAGCGCCCAGCGGTACGCTGCTCGGCCTGCTCCAGCGGGGCCGCGGCGACGGCACGCTCCACGCGCTCACCGCCCCCCGTGACGAGGCCCTGACGGCCCTGAACCACTGTGTGCTGCGCGACCCCCGCCACGACTGGCAGGTGGAGAACCGCTCCCTTTACTACGCCCGTCTCTACCTCGACCTGAACGGCGAGCTGGACGCGATCCAGGCACACCTCTTCGACCCCGAGGACATCCTCGACACCGACGAGTCACGCACCGGACTCGCCCTGGCCGTCCTCGGCCACCTCGCCTCCTACGGCAGGCGGGACGCCCTGGAACTGCTGCGCAGGTACGCCGCCCACGGCTCCAACTGGGCCTGGGCCCTCGACGAACTCGCCCTGCGCGACGACGACGCCGGTCTGCGCGCCCTCGCGGCGCCCGTCCTGGCGCGTTTCCCGGCCGGCGCCGAGGGCGACGCCGAGCTGGCCGCCGCCGTACGGGACGCCTTCGAGCCACGGCCCTGGCGGCTGTGGGCCGAGGATCCGCGCGCCTGGATCGCCACCCGCGTGCGGGCCGCCCACGAGACCGGCTGCTTCGACCGCTGGCAGCGGCAGATGCGGCCCACCGGCCCCCGCCCGGGCTGGAGCGTGCGCGCGGTGTTCGAATGGGCCCAGCAAGGCCTCGAACGCGGCGCGGCCCTCCACGTACCGGCCGCCCGCTGTCTGACCGCCGTCGCCGGCCCCGAGGACCGGCCCGAGATCGTCCAGGCGGCCAAGGACGGCAGCGACGGCGCCCGCAGCACCGCCCTGCGCTACCTCGCCGACGGCAACGACCCCGAAGCCCTCGACCTGATCGAGGCCGCCGTCGGCACCGGTTCGCCGACCGTCGTCGAGGCCGCCGTCGACGCCTTCGAGCGGATGCGCAGCGTCGCCGCCGTCGACCGGGCCCGCGGCTGGGCCCGCCGGCCCGATCCGCTGGGCGCCGCCGCCGGCCGCGTGCTCGCCTGCCGGGGCGGGGCCCAGGACAGCGACCTGGTTCTCGGCGCCCTGCGCGAGGCCGTCCGCGGCGAGGGCCCCGACGCCCCGACCCTGTGGACCCTCGTCGACGGCGCCGGACGGCTCGGCATCGCCTGCGCGGCACCCGTGCTGCGCCACGTCTACCGGGAGACCGCCTCCTCCCACCTCCGCGGCCGCGCCGCCCGCGCGCTCGCCGCCACCGATCCCTCCTTCCCCGCCGGATTCGCCGTCGAGTGCCTGTGGGACTGCGAGGAGTCCACCCGCGAACTGGCCGCCCGGCACGCCGAGACCGGCGACACCCGGGTCGTCGAGCAGCTGCGCAGGCTGGCCGCCGATCCGGCGGAGGAGGCGGAGGTCCAGACGGCCGTACGCAGCCGGATCGGGCCGGACGCGCCTGCGGTGTGAGCACGCCGTCGCTGAGCCTTGTGGGTCGCCGGGGTTGCGGTGAGTGGGCCGGGTGACGAGGCCGGCGCGTGGTCAGGTGGCGGGGCAGGAGCATGGGCCCGCGGGATGGCCAGGCGAGTGGGCCGGGTGGCGGCCGGGCGACGGGCCAGGTGGCAGCCCGGGTGACGGGCCGGGCGCCCGGGGTGCGTGAGGGCGGCGCCGGGCCCGGTGTCGGGTGAACGCCGGGTGACCCGGCGGGCAGATCCGCGTGGCCGGATTCCGACCTGTCCGGGTGTGGGTGCCAACGCTCATGGGACGTTCCTCGTCCGGAAAGATCGACGTTGACGCGGCCACGTCCAGCGCGGCGACAACACCCGTATGCGTGTCGTCATCGTGACCGAATCCTTTCCCCCCGATGTGAACGGCGTGGCCCACTGCGCGCTCCAGACCGCCCGGCACCTCGTCGATCGCGGTCACGCGCCCCTCGTCGTCGCACCGGCCCCCGCTCCCGGACAGCGGCCCGACGCCCTCGCGCCGTGCCCGGTCGTCCACGTCCCCTCCCTGCCGCTCCCGGGCTACCCCCAGGTCCGGGTCGCCCTGCCCAGCCGGCGCCTCGCCGCCGCGCTGATCGAGCACCGCGCGGACCTCGTCCATCTGGCCAGCCCCTTCGTGCTCGGCGTCCGCGGCATGGCCGCCGCCGCCCGGCTCGGCATCCCCGCCGTGGCCGTCTACCAGACCGACCTGGCCGGATACGCCCGCACCTACATGGGCGCCGGCGAGGCCGCGGCCTGGCGGCGCATCCGCTCGGTGCACACCGCCGCCGACCGCACCCTCGCGCCGTCCACCGCCTCCCTGCGCGACCTGGAGGCGCACGGGGTGCCCCGGGTGCGGCTGTGGCCGCGCGGGGTCGACACCGTACGTTTCCGGCCGGACCGGCGGGACGAGGCGCTGCGCCGCGAGCTGGCCCCGGACGGCGAGCTGATCGTCGGGTACGTCGGGCGGCTCGCCCCCGAGAAGCACGTCGAACTGCTCGCCGGGGCCTGCGGGCTGCCGGGTGTGCGGGTGGTGATCGTCGGCGACGGGCCCAGCCGGCCCGGCCTGGAGGAGGCGCTGCCCGGCGCGGCTTTCCTGGGCCGCCGTACCGGTGACGACCTCGCCCGGATCTTCGCCTCGCTGGACGTGTTCGCGCACACCGGCCCCTTCGAGACCTTCTGCCAGACCGTGCAGGAGGCCATGGCCAGCGGGGTGCCCGTCGTCGCGCCCGCCGCGGGCGGTCCGCTGGACCTGGTGGACCACGGCCGCACCGGGCTGCTCATCCCGCCGCGCGACGCGGACGCCGTACGGGACGCGGTGGCCGCCCTCGCGGCCGATCCCGCCCTGCGCGCCGCGTACGCCGCCGCCGCGCGGGCCACCGTCGAGGGCCGCACCTGGGCGGCCGTCGGAGACCGGCTGATCGAGCACTACGAGGATGTGCTCGCCGCGCGGAAGGCGGTGCTGGCGGCATGAGCGTGCCACGGACGACGGACCGGCCGCTGCGGATCGTCCGGCTGGCCAACTTCGTCGCGCCCGCCTCCGGGGGCCTGCGCACCGCCCTGCGCGAGCTGGGCAAGGGCTTCCGGGCGGCCGGGCACGAACCGGTGCTCATCGTGCCGGGCGAACGGCACACCGACCAGGACACCGAGCAGGGCCGCGTCATCACCCTGCCCGGCCCGCTGCTGCCCGGGACCGGCGGCTACCGCGTCCTCACCGACCGGCGCCGCGTCGCCGCCCTCCTGGAGGACCTGGCGCCCGACCGTCTCGAGGTCTCCGACCGGACCACCCTGCGCTGGACCGGCCGCTGGGCGCGGCGCGCGCGGGTGCCCGCCGTGATGGTCTCCCACGAGACCGCCGACGGGGTGCTGCGCACCTGGGGACTGCCCGAGGCGGCGGCCCGGCGCGCCGCCGACGCGCTCAACGTGCGGACCGCGCACACCTACTCCAGGGTCGTGTGCACCACGGAGTTCGCCGAGCGGGAGTTCGTGCGGATCGGCGCCCGCAACGTCGTACGGGCTCCACTGGGCGTGGATCTGACGAGCCGTCACCCCTCGCTGCGGGACGCGGCGATACGCGGCCTCCACGCGCGCGGGGACCAGGAACTGCTCGTGATGTGCTCACGCCTGTCCGTGGAGAAGCGGCCCGGCACCGCGCTGGACGCCCTGGCCGAGCTGCGGCGGCGGGGCAGGCGTGCGGTGCTGGCGGTCGCCGGGGACGGGCCGCTGCGCCGGCGGCTGGAGCAGCGGGCGCGCGAGCGGAACCTGCCGGTCACCTTCCTCGGGCACGTCTCCGACCCGTCACTGCTGGGCGCGCTCCAGGCCAGTGCCGACGTCTGCCTGGCGCCGGGGCCCGCCGAGACCTTCGGGCTGGCCGCGCTGGAGGCGATGGCCTGCGGGACGCCGGTCGCGGTGAGCGCGTCGTCGGCGCTGCCGGAGGTCGTCGGGTCCGCCGGCGCCGTCGCGGCGGACAGCGGGGAGGGCTTCGCGGACGCCGTGGAGGCGCTGCTGGAGCGGCCCGCGCGGGAGCGACGGGAGGCGGCACGCGCGCGTGCGGAGCTCTTCGGGTGGGACGCGGCGGTGGCGGCGTTCCTCGCCGCGCACGACGCGGCGGTGCGCAGCGGCACGAAGAGCGCCGCAGTGCTCGAGGGAGCTCCCGAGCGCGGCCTGGGTGCCGGCGTCGCGGAGGGCGGCCCGGGTGTCGCGGAGGGCATCGGATGAGACCCCTGCGGTTCGTCGCGCTGGGCGACTCGCTGACGGAAGGAGTGGGCGATCCCGTCGGGAACGGATGGCGCGGCTGGGCCGCGCTGCTCGCCGCCGGGCTCGCCCCGGGGCCCGTGCGGTTCACCAACCTCGCCGTCAGCGGGGCCCAGACCCGGGACGTGGCGCAGACCCAGCTGCCCGCCGGACTGGCCCTGCGGCCGGACCTGGTGTCCGTCGTCGTGGGCGTCAACGACACGCTCCGCCGCACCTTCGACATCCACGCCGTCGCCGCCCGCCTGGACGAGGTGTACGCCGCCTTCACCGGGCAGGGCGCGGCGCTGCTCACCGCCTGTCTGCCCGACCCCGGCGCCACGCTCGGGCTGCCGGGTGCCCTGGCCCGCCCGCTCGCCCGGCGGCAGCGGGCGGTCAACACCGTGGTCCACGCGCTGTCCGAGCGGTACGGGGCCGTGCATCTGCACGCCTGCGAAGGGGACTGGCTGCGGGACCGGGCGATGTGGAGCGCGGACCGGCTGCACCCCGGCGAGCGCGGGCACCGGCAGCTCGCCCTGCGCTGCCACGCGCTGCTGGCCGAGGCCGGTCTCGCCACCGGGGCGCCGCCCTCGCCGGAGCCGCAGTCCCCGGCGCCGACCAGGGCGGCCGCGCTGTGGTGGCTCGCCACCGCGGGCACCGGCTGGGTGGCCCGCCGCTGCACCGACCTGCTGCCCCAGCTGCTGCGCCTCGCCGCCGACGAGATCCACCACCACGCACGCGGCACCAGCGCCCGCCTCGACCTGCGAGCGACCCACGCGGTGTCGTCGGCGCTGGGCGCGCTGGCGGTGGGGGAACGGCCGGATGCGGCGTAGGGAAGGCAGGGGGACGGGCCTGGGCGGTGTGCTGCCGCGTCGGGGTCCGGGGGGCTAGGCGGGGCCCGCGGTGTGGCCGACCTGGGGTCGGCGGAGTGGCGGCGCTGCGCTGTGGGGGCCTCCGGGCGCCTCCGGGGCGGGATTTGCTGCTGCGCGCCGCTGTGTGTGGGAGGTGCCGGGCTGGGCTAAGCGGCGGCGGACCGAGCCGTAGCGGCTCCCGTGCCCGGGCCCACCCGCGACCCGAGCCCCACCACCCGGCTCCGCGCCGACCAGCCCAGCGCTGGGCGCCCAGCGGCGCAACTTGCCCGGAGCCCGGCTCAGCCACCGCGCAGGGCCCGCCCCAGCGCCGTGCCGGCGCGCCCACCGCCGCTCAGAGCCCGCACCAGCGCCGCGCCGGGCCCGCCCCAGCGCTGCTCAAGGCCCACCCCAACAGGTCCAGTGACCCGCTCAGCGGTGGCGTATCGCGACGAAGCGGACCGGCGTTCCCGGGAGGGCCTGCGCGGCTGCCGGGAGGTCGGTGGGGTGGACGACCGCGATGACCGGGTAGCCGCCGGTGGTCGGATGGTCGGCGAGGAAGACCACCGGGCGGCCGTCCGGTGGTACCTGGACCGCGCCCAGGACCATGCCCTCGCTGGGCAGCTCGCCGGGCCAGGCCCGCTCCAGGGCGGGGCCCTCCGTGCGGAGCCCGATGCGGTTGCTCGCCGCCGACACCCGGTACGCGCGGGACGTGAAGTCGCGCAGCGCCTGCCGGGTGAACCAGTCGTCGCGGGGGCCGAGGGTCACCCGCAGCACCAGTTCGGCGGGCGGGGCGGGCTGCGGAGCGGTGTCCACGCGCGCGTGGGGTGCCCCGGGAGTGCCGAGGGGCAGTACCGCGCCGTCCGTGAGCGGAACCGGGCCCAGGCCGGACAGCAGGTCCGTGGAGCGGCTGCCGAGCACCGGCTCCACGGTGATGCCCCCGGAGACGGCGACGTAGGTGCGGACGCCCGCGCGGGCCTGGCCCACGTCGAGCAGCGCCCCGGCGGGCACCAGCACGGGGGCGCCCCAGGCGGCCGGGTGCCCGTCCACGGTCACGGCGCAGGGGGCGCCGCCGACCGCCACGGTGACGGCCGAGCGGGGACGCAGCGCGCAGCCGGTGAGGGTCGTCTCCAGCACGGCCGCAGCCGGCCGGTTGCCGACCAGCCGGTTGACCAGGGCCGCCGCGGGCGCGTCGAGCGCGCCGGAGCGCGGTACGCCGAGGTGGGCGTACCCGGGGCGGCCGAGGTCCTGGACGGTGGTCAGGGCTCCGGCGCGGACGACGGCGAGGGCACGGTCGGTCATCCCGCCCTCACCCCCGCCTCCGGCACGAAACGCACCCGCGTGCCCGGGGCGAGCAGCGCCGCCGGTTCGCGCGCGGTGTCCCACAGCACCGCGTCCGTCGTGCCGATCAGCTGCCAGCCGCCCGGCGACGACCTCGGGTAGACGCCGGTGTACGGCCCCGCCAGGGCCACCGACCCCGCCGGCACCGCGGTACGCGGCGTGGCCCGGCGCGGGACGTCGTAGCGCGGCGGCAGCCCGGTGAGGTAGCCGAAGCCCGGGGCGAAGCCGCAGAAGGCGACCCGGAACTCGGTGCCCGCGTGGATGCGGGCGACCGCCCGGGGGGACACGCCCCAGTGCGCGGCGACGTCGGCGAGGTCGGGGCCGTCGTAGCGCACCGGGATCTCGACGACCGTGTCCGGGAGCGGCGCCGCGGGCGGGACGTCGGCGGCGGCCAGCTCGGAGGCCACCCGGTCCGGGTCGGTCAGGCCGTCGAGGAGGACCGTCCGCGCGGCGGGCACGATTTCCCGCGCCGTCAGCAGGCCCTCCGCGCGGCGGCGCAGCAGCGCCGCGTGGAGGGCCTGCGCCTCCTCGCCCGAGTCCACCTCGACGAGCAGCGCGCCGTCCCCGACGGGCAGCACCCTCATGCGAAGGCCTCCACGCGTACACCCGCGTCCTCCAGCCGCCGCCGGACCTGCCGGGCCAGTTCGACCGCGCCGGGGGTGTCCCCGTGCAGACACAGCGACCGCGCGCGGACCTCGATGACGGCCCCTGAGCGGGCGGTGACCGTGCCGGACCGGGCGAGGCTCAGCGACCGCTCCACGACGGCTTCCGGGTCGGTGACCACGGCGCCGTCCTGACCGCGCGGCACCAGCGTGCCCTGCTCGGTGTACGCGCGGTCCGCGAACGCCTCCGGCACCGCCGGGAGCCCCGCCTCGGCGGCCAGCTCCAGCAGCCGTGACCCGGGCAGGCCGAGCACGGGCAGCGCGGCGTCCGCCAGCAGCACGCCCTCGACGACGGCGTCGGCCTGCCGCTCGTCGTGCACCACGCGGTTGTACAGGGCGCCGTGCGGCTTGACGTACGCCACGCGGGAGCCCGCCGCGCGGGCGAAGACCTCCAGGGCGCCGATCTGGTAGGCCACTTCGGCCGCCAGTTCGGCGGGCGGCACGTCCATCGCGCGCCGTCCGAACCCGGCCAGGTCGCGGTAGGACACCTGCGCGCCGATCGTCACCCCGCGCGCGGCCGCCAGCTCGCACACCCGGCGCATGGTGACCGCGTCCCCCGCGTGGAAGCCGCAGGCCACGTTGGCGCTGGTGACGACGGACAGCAGCTGCTCGTCGTCGGTCAGCCGCCAGCGGCCGAAGCCCTCGCCGAGGTCGGCGTTCAGATCGATCGCGGTCATGGTTCCCTCATTGTCTCGCTGGGTCACGCCACGCGGTACTGCTCGTCGCGGGCGTCGGTGAGGAGCATCCGGCCCGGTGCGTGGGTGATCGCGAACGGCGGGCGGGAGGCCATCACGGCGGCCTGCGGGGTCACGCCGCAGGCCCAGAACACCGGGATGTCGTCCGGCTCGGCCGTCACCGGGTCGCCGAAGTCGGGCCGGCCGAGGTCGGCGATGCCGAGCGCCGACGCGTCGCCGCAGTGTACGGGGCCGCCGTGCACGGCCGGGAGCAGGCCGGTCTCCCGGATGGCCGTCTCCAGATGGCGCGGCGGCACCGGGCGCATGGACACCACCATCGGGCCGTGCAGCCGCCCGGCGGGCCGGCAGGGGCGGCTCGTGACGTACATCGGGACGTTGCGGCCCTGCTCGACGTGGCGGATCGGGACGCCCGCCGCGGTCAGCGCCCACTCGAAGGTGAAGCTGCACCCGATCAGGAACGACACCAGGTCGTCCCGCCAGTGCGCGCGCACGTCCGTGGGCTCGTCCACCAGCTTCCCGTGCTCCCAGACCCGGTAGCGCGGCAGGTCGGTGCGCAGGTCCGCGCCGTCCGCGAGCACCGTGGTCCAGGAGCCCGCGTCGGTCACGTCAAGCACCGGGCAGGGCTTGGGGTTGCGCTGGCAGAACAGCAGCATGTCGTACGCCCAGTCCGCGGGCACCGCGATCAGGTTCGCCTGGGTGTGGCCCGCCGCGACCCCGGCGGTGGGGCCGGTGAGCCCCGCGCGGATGCGGGCCCGGGCCGCACGCGGGGTCCACGCGCGCGCGTGCGCGTCGACCACGGTCAACGGGCGGTCGTCGGTGGAGGCCGGGGCGAGTGGGCTGTCGTCGGCGGCGGAGGAGGCGAGAGGGCGGTCGTCGGCGGCGGCCGGGTTGGGGCGGCGCGGGCGGCTCATGTGAGTTCCTTCCCGCGGGTCTCGGGCAGTCCGAGCAGGGCCAGCGCGGCGAGGCCGTAGCCGATCGCGCCGAAGACCAGCGCGCCGCCCACGCCCCAGCTGTCGGCGAGGAAACCCACCGTCGTGGGGAAGACCGCGCCGACCGCGCGGCCGGTGTTGTACGTGAACCCCTGGCCGGTGCCGCGCACGGCCGTCGGGTACAGCTCGCTGAGGAAGGAACCGAAGCCGCTGAAGATCGCCGACATGCAGAACCCGAGCGGGAATCCGAGCACCAGCAGCAGGGAGTTGGCGCCGCTCGGGATGTTCGCGTACGCCAGGATGCACACCGCCGACAGCAGGGCGAACAGCCAGATGTTGCGCCGCCGTCCCAGCCGGTCGGTGAGGTAACCCCCCGTCAGGTAGCCGATGAACGCGCCGGAGATGAGGAACGTGAGATAGCCGCCGGTGCCGACCACCGACAGGTCGCGTTCCGTCTTCAGGTAGGTCGGCACCCAGGTGGCGAGGGTGTAGTAGCCGCCCTGGACGCCGGTGGACAGCAGTACCGCGAAGACCGTCGTCCGCAGCAGTCCCGGCTTGAAGATGGCCGCGAAGGAGCCCTTGGCGGGGCTGTGTTCGCGTACGGCGACGGCCTGCGGCGCGTCCTGCACCCGGCGCCGCATCCACACCACCAGCAGCGCGGGCAGCGCGCCGGTCCAGAACATCACCCGCCAGGCCAGGTCGTCGTCGAGGACCGAGAAGACCAGCGTGTAGACGATCACCGCCAGCGCCCAGCCGACCGCCCAGGAGCTCTGGATGGCGCCCAGGGTGCGGCCGCGGTGCTTCGCGCTCGCGTACTCGGCGACCAGGATCGCGCCGACCGCCCACTCGCCGCCGAAGCCGAGGCCCTGAAGGGCGCGGAAGACCAGCAGCGTCTCGTAGTTCGGGGCGAATCCGCAGGCCACCGTGAACACGGCGTAGGTGATCACCGTGATCATCAGGGCCTTGACGCGGCCGATCCGGTCCGCCAGCACGCCAGCGAGGGCGCCGCCGACGGCTGAGACGACGAGCGTGACCGTGGTGAACAGGCCGGTCTGGCCGCTGTCCAGGCCGAAGTACGCGGCCAGCGCGACCATGCTCAGCGGGAGCGTGAAGTAGTCGTAGGAGTCCAGGGCATAGCCGCCGAACGCCCCGGCGAACGCGCGCCGGCCGCGCGGTCCGAGCGCGCGCAGCCAGCCCAACGGTCCGTCTTCGGAGGGGTGTTCACCGGTGGCGGCGTGCGTCTCGCCGGTCAGGGCTTTCGGTGGAGGGGTCGTGCTCATGGGCACCTCGCAGGGAGAGGACGGTGCTTGAGAGTGAGCCAACGCACAGCAACGTAGAGGATCGTTCAACGATCCTTCAATACCCCTGTTGTCTCGTTCTGATGTCTGCGCTTGAATTCCGGGCATGGCAGAGCAGTTGACGGACCTCGCCGACGACCGGGCGCTCCTCGGGCGCACCAGCACCGCCGAGCGGGTCGCGGACATCCTCCGGAGCCGGATCGCCGACGGGTACTTCCCGCCCGGCACGCGGCTGTCGGAGGACAGCATCGGCGGCGCGCTCGGCGTCTCCCGCAACACCCTGCGCGAGGCGTTCCGGCTGCTCACCCATGAACGGCTGCTCGTCCACGAGCTGAACCGCGGGGTCTTCGTCCGGGTCCTGACCGTCGAGGACGTCGAGGACATCTACCGCACCCGCCGGCTCGTCGAGTGCGCCGTCGTCCGCGGGCTGGGCGAGCCGCCGTACGCCGTCGACGCGCTCGCCGCGGTGGTCGAGGCGGGCCGGCGGGCGGCGCGCGAAGGTGACTGGAAAGCGGTGGGTACGGCCAACATCCACTTCCACCGGGAACTCGTCGCGCTCTCCGGGAGCGAGCGCACCGACGAACTGATGCGCAGCGTCTTCGCCGAACTGCGGCTCGCGTTCCATGTGGTGGACGAGCCGCGGGAGCTGCATGAACCGTACATTGCGCGAAATGTCCAGATTCTGGAGGCGCTTCAGGTGGGCGACCGCACCAAGGCCGAGCGCCTGCTCGCCGGCTACCTCGACGACTCGCTGGAACGCGTGGTGGAGGTCTACCGGCGCCGGGTCGGCAAGGACGGCGCCGGTGAGCGCCCCTGAGGGGCGCGGGGCTGTATCGCTGTCCGGCTTCCCCGCGTGGGCGCGGCCGGCCCCGGTCGGCCCGCACCCGGCAGACGACCCCCGTCCCCGGTCCAACCGCGGCGCCGCTCGCCGTTTGGGTCGATGTCAGACCGAGGACCTAGTCTGTGCACCGTGACTTCGCCTGCATCGACGGACAGCGTTCCGCCCCAGCTCAGCGCGGGGCCGCGCCCCGCCACGGGCCCGGCCGCCGACGAGGGACTGGCGCGGCGGCTGCGCGCGCTCGCCTGCACCGCGCCGCTGCACGACCTCGACGCGCGCAAGGCGAACCTGGCCGGTGAGTACTCGGTCTACGGCATGGCGGAGATCGCCCTCGCCGCGATCGACCTCGTCACGCTGAACATGGACTTCGACACCGGCGCCGACCACGAGCAGGTCGTCGCCCGGCTCGTCCCCCGCATCGCCGCCCAGGCCCCGCAGCGACCCGCCGCCGAGCACGAGCGGGTGGCCCGCTGGGTTCTGGAGAACCTGATCAACGTCGGCAGCGTCGACCGCGGCTTCCGCGCGGTCTACGGCACCTTCGCCCCGGACGGCACGTACGTCCGCCGGGACTACGACTTCAAGCTGATCGAGGAGGTCCCCGGCCCCGGCGGCAGCGTCTACCTGCGCACCACGGACGAGGCGGTCAACGTCCTCGTCGGCGCCCTCGACACCGATGTCACCAGCGCCCAGATCGCCGCCGAGGTCAAGCTGGAGGTGCTGATCAGCCGCGGCCGCCTCGCCGACGCCCAGCTCGCCGCCGAACAGGCCCGGTACCGCACCGTGCAGTACTCGGAGACCCTGCGCAAAGCCCTGGACGCCACCCGGCGCAACGTCCGCGCGGTGGACTGGCTCAACGCCGTGCCCGACATGATCGCCGAGGCCCTGGACCACGTCGCCGACCGCTACCGGCACGAGAACGCGATCCTCACCAACATCCGCAAGGCCCGCGACGAGTCCGAGGACCCCGAGCACAAGCGCCGCGCCGCCGAGCTCGTCGACATCGTCAAGGACTGCATCCGCCGTCACACCCAGCTCCAGTCCCGCCTGCTGGAGGCCGGCCCCCTGTTCCGCGCCGAGCAGGACCGCCAGGCCTTCGCGGCCCCGGCGTCGACCGCGGGGATAGACGTCTACGGCCACCTCGTCGCCCCTGTCCTGCCGCTGCCCCTGGAGCAGGCGATCCGTGTCACCGACGCCTGGTTCGCCAAGGGCACCGGCCTGCGCACCCCGGTGTCCGTCCGCGTCGGCGACCTGGTCGACATCCTGCTCACCCCGCCGGTCGAGCGGGAGCACCTGGGCGCCGAGATGCCCGAGCCCGACCTCATCGCCACCCCGGACGACAGCCGCTTCAGCGAGGAGCAGCTGGCCGCCGCGATGGAGCTGCTGGACCTCCCGGCCGACGCGCCGCGCCGGCTGTCCGGGCTGCTCGCCGAGGCCCGCCGGCGGGACCCCGAGCTGCCGTACCTGGTCGCCCTGCTCGCCGTCCACGCGGCCAGCCCGCCCGTCGGCACCGCCTACCGGCAGGGCGAGGAGAAGCTCCTGTTCGCCGTGGACGACGGCACCGAGCTGGACGATCCCGAGTTCGGCGGTGCCGACCTCATCGTCGGGACGGCGCTGCTGGACGCGGCCGGGATGGCGGCGGACAGGACGGAAGCAGCATGACCGAGCACCACAGCAAGGAGCACCGCCCGTGACCGAGCACGTCGAGTGGAGTGAGCCGGAGGCAGCCGCCCCGTCGGCGCAGGCCCCTGTCACCCCCGCCGACGCCGCCGACGCGGCGCGGCTCGTCGCCTTCGGGCTCCAGCCCAAGCTGCTCCCCGCCCGCGACCAGGAGTACGCCGACCTGCTGCGCCGCTACCGGGAGGACCCGCCGTTCGCCCGCCTCGCCGACGCCGTCGCCGCCGGTCTCGGCCTCGTCGTGCTGGAAGTGTCCCCGCGCGCGGGCATGGCCGTCACGGCCGCCGAGGACTCCGTGTTCGCCGTGCGCATGGGGGACTACGCGCGTCGCACCTCCGCCGACTCCGGCGACCGCTTCCTGCACGGCCTCGCCCACCTCGCCGTCGCCGCGATGGCCTTCCCACGCCCCGAGGACCTGGCCGACGACGGCTACATCGGCCGCGTCACCGTCAACGGCGTCGACGCCTTCGTCCGGCAGGCCTGCCGCCGCCTGGAGGAGCGCGCCGCCGAGCAGGGCGAGAACACCGACCCGGTGACGGACGCGCCCGGCCTGGAGGCCGCCTGGCGGGTCTGGTCGAGACGCAGCGCGACCGGAGCCACCAAGGACGCCCGCCGGCCGGCCGCCTCCACGACGGGCATCGTCGCCAAGGCCGTCACGTTCCTCACCGACTCCGGCTTCCTCCAGCGCACCGGCGACGACAACGGCGGCACGTACCGCACCACCGCGCGGTACCAGCTCCAGGTCCGCGACATGGCGGGCAGCGCGGCGCTGGCCGAGCTGCTGGAACTGGGCGTCGTCCCCGTCACCGACGGCACGCCGACCCTGCTGCCCGCCGAGGAGAGCGACGACCTGGACCTGGTGGCCGACGCGGGACTGCCGTTCCACTCCTCCTGAGCCGCCGCACCCCACGCACCCCGTTCCTCCCGACCTGACGAAGCGTTACGAGAGTCCGCCATGTACGAGCTGTCCCGGGTCCGCCTCTACTCCATCGGGCCCGCCGGTGCGCGCTACGCCGACACCGTGCTTGACCTGCGCGGTGTGGGCGAGCCCGTGCCCGACCCCGCGCCCACCCAGGCGGAGTTCTTCGAGGAGGAGCCCGTCGGACCGCCGCGCCGCCCCGCGCCCGCCGGCGTGCTCTTCCTGGAGAACGGGGGCGGCAAGTCCGTCCTGCTCAAGCTGATCTTCTCGGTGATGCTGCCGGGCCACCGCAACACCCTCGGCGGCGCCAGCTCCGGCGTGCTGCGCAAGTTCCTGCTCGCCGACGACTGCGGCCATGTCGCCCTGGAGTGGCAGCACGTGCAGACCGGCGAGTGCGTGGTCGTCGGCAAGGTCAGCGAGTGGCGCGGACGCCAGGTCTCCAACGATCCGCGCAAGTTCGCCGAGGCCTGGTACTCCTTCCGGCCCGGCCCCGGACTCACCCTCGACAACCTGCCCGTCGCCGAGTCCACCGCCGTACGGCCGCCCGTCGAGGGCCAGTCCGGCGCGCAGGGCCGCCGCCGCACCATGAAGGGCTTCCGCGACGCCCTCACCGAGGCCGGGAAGGCGTACCCGCACCTCGAGGTGCACTGGGAGGAGATCCACGAGCGCTGGACCGAACACCTCGGCGAACTCGGCCTCGACCCCGAACTCTTCCGCTACCAGCGGGAGATGAACGCCGACGAGGGCGAGGCCGCCGGCCTGTTCGCGGTGAAGAAGGACTCCGACTTCACCGACCTGCTGCTGCGCGCCGTCACCGACACCCGTGACACCGACGGGCTCGCCGACCTCGTCAGCGGCTTCGGCAACAAGCTGGGCCGGCGCGCCGAGCTGATCGCCGAACGCGACTTCACCGCCGGGTCCGTGGACCTGCTCGGGAAGATCGTGGAGGCCGCCGAGGCCCGCGCCCGCGCCCGCGACGTCCACGCCGGGGCCGAGCGGCGCACCCGCACCCTGGCCCGCCGGCTGTCCGCGCGCGGAGCCCGGGAACGAGTGCGCGCCGCCGACCTCGCCCAGCGCGTCACGGCCGCCGCCTACGCCGTCACCCACGCCGAGAGCGCCCGCGAACGCAGCGCCTTGATCACCGCCGAACTCGCCTACCGGCACGCCTCGCTGGCGCTCGCCGCCGCCGAGAAGGCCGCCGCCGCGCAGAAGCGGGAACTCGCCGACGCGCGCACCCTGCACGCCGCCTGGCAGGCCGCCGAGGCCGTGCTGCGCCACCGCGCCGCCGCCGACCGGGTCGCCCGCGTGGCCGCCGCCATCCAGGAGGCCGAGCGGGACGCCGCCCCCGCGCTCGCCGCCCGCACCAAGGCCGCCACCGACCTGGTGCGCGCCCTGCACGCCGCCGCCGACGGCGCCGAGACGCTGGCCAACGAGGAGGAGGAGCGCTCCGCCGCGCTCCAGGAGGTCAGCGACTCGGCCTACCGGGACTCCACCGCCGCCGCCACCGAGGCCCAGCGCGCCCGCAGCGAGATCGGACACCTGCGCCAGCGGCTCGCCGAGGTCGAACAGGAGACTGCCGAGGCGGTCCGCGCGGGCTGGCTCGACGACAGCGCGCCCGACGCCGACCCCGCGCGCGCCGCGCTCGCCGCAAGCGACGCCGAGAAGACCGCCGTCGCCGCCTGGGACACCGCCCGCGAGGCCGCCCGCCGGGCCGCCGAGCACGCGCGCGAGGCGGCCTCCGCCGAGTCCCGCGCCGAACTGACCGCCGCCCGCGCGGCCGACGCCGCCACCGCCGCGGAGCGGTCGTACCAGGGCGAGCGGCGCACCGCCGAGGCCCTGGCCGCCGAGGAACGGCTGGCGGAACTGCTGAGCCTGCCCGGCGCCTCCGCCGGGGCCCGCGCCCTGGTGCCGGGACCCCGCACGGCCGAGGGCACCCCCGAGGACGACACCGCCCGCACCGAGACCGCCCTCACCGCCGAGGAACTGGACCGCTTCGCCGACGAGCTGCGCGAACTTCTCGACGACGCCGTCTCCTCCGCCGAGCGCCAGCTCTTCGACCTGCGCACCGCCGCCGCCGACGACGCCCGCATCCTCGGCGCGCTCGGCGACGGCGGGCTGCTGCCGCCCGGCCCGGACGTCCTGGCCACCGTCGAGTTCCTCGGCGAGCACGGCATCCCCGCGCTGCCCGGCTGGCGCTATCTCGCCCAGGCCGTCGACCCCGCCGACCACGCGCGCGTGCTGGCCGCCCGGCCCGAGCTGGTCGACGGCGTGATCATCACCGACCCCGACTCGCACGCCCGCGCCCGCGAGGCACTGAGCGACGCCGCGCTGCTGCCCCGGTCCGCCGTGGCCGTCGGCACCGCCGCCGCCCTCCTCGCCCCCACCCCGGCCGCCGACTCCGCCGACAGCGGCGTCTTCCTCGTCCCGCCGAACCCGGCCATGCACGACGAACACGCCGCCGATGAGGAACGGCAGGCCCTGCGCGCCCGCGCGGCCGAGCGCGACGAGGAGATCCGCACCCTCGCCGCCCGCCTCGGCAAGGACCGTGAACTCGCCGCCCGGCTCGCCTCCTGGCGCACCGGCTGCCCCGCCGGGCGCCTCGCCGAACTCGCCCGCGCCGCCGAGGAGGCCCGCGCGTTCGCCGAGGAGGCCGAGGCCGAGCTGGCCGAGGCGCGCACCGCCCGCGCGGAGGCCGAGGAGGCCGCCGCCGAGGCCGCCCAGGTCCGCGACGAGAAGCAGGAGGCCGCGCAGAAGGCCCGGCGCGCCGCCGACGCCCTCGCCGGCCTCGCCTTCCGGCTGCGCGAACGGGCCGGCTGGCAGGCCAAGCTGCGCGAACTCGCCGACGAGGCCGCCGAGTCCGAGGCCCGCGCCCAGGCCTGCCTGGAGCGCGCCCGCGCCGCCGACGAGGACCGCCGCGCCGCCCAGCGCGCCGCCGACGACGCCCGCCGCACCGCCCGCGCCCTGCGCGCCGAGCGCTCCGAGATCGCGGGCGCCCCCGACGACGTACCGGAACCCGACGGGGACGCGCCCAAGGCGTCCCTGCCCGCCCTGCGCGAGGCCTACCGGGCCGCCTCCCAGGTGTACGAGAAGGTCGGCGTCGGCGCCGACCTGCGCGCCGAGCAGGCCCGCGCGGAGAGCGACGAGAGCGCCGCCCGCGCCGAGCTGGACCGGCTCAGCAACAAGGTCCGCACCCGCGCGGAGCAGCTGCTCCAGTCCCCCGACGGCTCCGACGGACCGTCCCGGCAGGCCGCCGCCGCCCGCGCGGAGGAGCTGGTGCAGCTCCTGGAGACCCGTATGTCCACCGCCAGCGAGCAGCTGGGCCGGCTGCGCGGCGAGGCCGAACGGCACGCCCCCGAGGACGGCGAGGCCCACACCGAGCTGCCCGAGGAGCTGGTCCCGCGCGACGCCGAGCACGCCCAGGCGCTGCTGCGCACCGCCACCGCCGAACTCGCCTCCCGCACCGAGGCGCTGGCGCAGGCCCGCGAGGCGCACGCCGAGCTGCAGGCCGCCCACCGCGCCGCCGAGGACGCGGCCGGCGGCTTCGACGAGATCGCCGCGCTCCTGCGCGACCTGCTGCGCGAGCCCGCCGGGGAGGAGGAGCAGGACCAGCCCGAGCCGTACCCGGGCAGCCTGGAGGAGGCCCGGCAGGCCGCCGCCGAGGCCCGCCGGTCGCTGCGCGGCTGCGCCGCCGACCTGTCCGCCGCCGAGTCCGCCGTCCGCGAGGCGAGCGACGTCCTCGTCCGGCACGCCAACTCCACCCGCTACGAGCAGGTGCGCACCCCCGCGCGGCAGCAGATCCGCGAACTGCCCGCGTCCGCCCTGCCCGAGCACGCCCAGCGCTGGGCCGACGCCTTCGCGCCCCGGCTGCGCGTCCTCACCGACGAGCTGGCGCAGCTGGAACGCAACCGCGACTCGATCGTGGACCGGCTGCGCGGACTGGTCGAGTCCGCCCTCGCCACCCTGCGCTCCGCGCAGCGGCTGTCCCGGCTGCCGGAAGGGCTCGGCGAGTGGTCCGGGCAGGAGTTCCTGCGGATCCGCTTCGAGGAACCCGACCAGGCCACCCTCACCGAACGCCTCGGCGAGGTCATCGACGAGGCCACCCGCGCGGCGGTCAAGAAGAACTCCGACCTGCGCCGCGACGGCATGTCCCTGCTGCTGCGCGGCGTCGCCGCCGCGCTCCAGCCCAAGGGCGTCGCCGTCGAGATCCTCAAGCCCGACGCGGTGCTGCGCGCCGAGCGGGTCCCCGTCGGGCAGATGGGCGACGTGTTCTCCGGCGGCCAGCTGCTCACCGCGGCCATCGCCCTCTACTGCACGATGGCCGCGCTGCGCTCCAACGACCGCGGCCGCAGCGACAAGCACCGCCACGCGGGCACCCTGTTCCTCGACAACCCGATCGGCCGCGCCAACGCGACGTACCTGCTGGAACTCCAGCGGGCGGTCTCGGACGCGCTCGGCGTACAGCTGCTGTACACCACGGGTCTGTTCGACACCACGGCGCTCGCCGAGTTCCCGCTGGTCATCCGGCTGCGCAACGACGCGGACCTGCGGGCCGGCCTGAAGTACATCAGCGTCGAGGAGCACCTGCGTCCGGGCCTGCCGAAGCCGCCGCAGGCGGGGGAGACGGTTCACAGCGAGATCACGGCGACCAGGATGTACAAGCGCCCGGCGCCGAGTGTGCCGTAGGCACGACCGTGGGGACCTGCGGGCCGTCCTCGGCCGGTCGCGCAGTTCCCCGTGCCCGTGAGACCCCTACGCGTACTCCTTCAACAGGTCCGCGCACTTCTCGCCGATCATCATCGTCGTGATGCACGGATTCACGGTCACGAGATCCGGCATCACCGACCCGTCCGCGACCCGCAGCCCCTCGACCCCCTTGACCCGCAGCCGCGCGTCGAGCGGGGCCGAGGGGTCGTCGTCGGCGCCCATCTTCACGGTGCAGGCCGGGTGGTAGACGGTGTTGTGCGTCTTGCGGATGTAGTCCAGCAGCTCGTCGTCGCCGCGCACCTCCGGTCCGGGCGCCAGCTCCGCGCCCGCCCAGCCGCTCAGCGCGGGCTGCCCGGCGATCCGCCGCGCGAGCCGCAGCCCGTACGTCATCACCCGCACGTCGTGCTCGTGCGTGAAGTAGCGCGGGTCCACCTTCGGCTTGTCCCGGTAGTCCCGGGTCCGCAGCCGCACCGTGCCCCGCGATTTGGCGCGGGTGACGTTGGGGGTGAGGCAGAAGGCGTTCTCGGAGGTCGGATAGCCGTGCCGCGCGGTGTTCATGTCGAACGGCACCGAGCCGTAGTGGAACATCAGGTCCGGCCGGTCCAGGCCGGGCTCGGTGTCGTAGAAGATGCCCGCCTCCCACCACTGGCTGGACGTGGTGGTCATGGGCTGCTTCGCCTCCCACATGATCACGCCCTCGGGGTGGTCCTGGAGGTTCTCGCCGATGCCCGGAGAGTCCACCACCACCTCGACCCCGACGTCCCGCAGATGCCCGGCCGGTCCGATGCCGGACAGCATCAGCAGCTTCGGTGAGTCGATCGCGCCGCAGGAGACGATCACCTCGCGCCGGGCCCGTACGGTCCGGGTGTGGATGAGGTCCGGGTCCAGGTACTCGGCGCCGACGCACCGCCGTCCCTCGAGCACCAGCTTCCTGGCCCGCACCCCGGTCCGCACCTCGAGGTTGGGCCGCTTGCCCATGACCGGGTGCAGATACGCCACCGACGACGACTGGCGGATGTTGTTCTCGTCGGCGTTGATCTGGAACCAGTTGGCGCCCCGGATCACCGTCCGGCCGGTGTTGAACGGCACCGTCGGTATCCCCGCCTGCGCGCACGCCTTCAGCAGCGCGGCGCCGCACGGGTCGTCGCCCTTTAGGGTGCGCAGCCTCACCGGTCCGGAGCGGCCGTGGTGGTCGCCGGGGGCGTCGTTGTTCTCCAGCCGCCGGTACAGCGGGAACAGGTCGGCCGCGCTCCAGCCGGTACAGCCGGCGGCGGCCCAGTCGTCCAGGTCCTCGGCCGGGGCCCAGAAGGCGATGCACGAGTTGTGCGAGGAGCAGCCGCCGAGCACCTTCGCGCGGGCGTGCCGCAGGAAGCTGTTGCCGGTGGTCTGCGGTTCGACCGGGTAGTCCCAGTCGTAGCCGGACTCCAGCAGGCCCATCCAGCGCTCCAGCCGCAGCACGTCGTCGTCGCCGACGTCGCTCGGCCCCGCCTCCAGCACGCACACCGTGACCGTCGGATCCTCCGACAGCCGTGCCGCGACCACGTTGCCCGCGGTGCCGCCGCCGACCACGACGTAGTCGAACTCGTCCATGCCCATGAGTCGTTGACCTCCTTCAGTCGGCCGCGGGGGCGGCGAGGGGAGCGGGGGACACGGGAACGGTCTCCAGGCGGTGCTCGGCGAGGACGCCGGTGCGGTGCCGCTGGACGAACCAGTAGTAGGCGAAGCCGCCGCCCGCGATGACCACGACGAACAGCACGGCACCCCAGCGCAGGTACCAGTGGTACGGGGCGGTCGCGTTGTAGACGGAGGCGCGCGGCCAGATCAGGTTGACCGTCATGGCGGCGCCCCACACCACGGCCAGCAGGTTGACGGGCAGACCCCAGCGGCCCAGCGAGAACTTCCCCTCGGCGGGCCGCCACGTCCCGCGCAGCCGGGCGACCAGCATCGGGGCGGTCACCCCGAGGTAGGCCAGGTAGATCATGATGATGCCGATGCTGGTGACGACGGTGAAGATCTGCGGCTGGCGGATGTTGACCACCAGGATGGCCAGCGCGAGCACTCCGATGAGCACGGCCGGCAGCACCGGCGTACGGAAGCGCGGGCTGACGCGGGCCAGCAGGCCGGACGCGGGCAGGTTGTTGTCGCGGGCCATCGCGAACGCCAGCCGGATCGCCGCCGTGTGCACGGCCAGCGCGCACACCGTCACCGCGATCAGCACGCACCACAGCATCGCCTTGCCGGCCGTCGGGCCGAGCACGTCCAGCACGACGTACTGCAGGCCGTCCGTGGACAGCTTGTCGCCGCGCAGGCTGGACACGCTCATCAGCGCCAGCAGCAGCACCAGTCCGCCCAGCAGGAAGGACGCGACGATGGCCCGGATGATCGCGCGCGGCGCGTTGCGGGACGGGTCGAGGGACTCCTCGCCGAGCGAGGCGGCCGTGTCGAAGCCGTACATGACGTACGCCGACGCCAGCGAGGCGACGAGGAAGGCGCCGAGATAGCCCGCGCCGTGGCCGGCCCCGGTGCCGTGCGTCTCCAGCACCACCTGCGGGCCGCGCGTGATGTGGGCGGCGAGCAGCACGATCAGGACCACGGTGGCGATCAGCTCGATGAACACGCCCGCGGTGTTGATCCGCGCCATCAGCTTGACGCCGAAGGCGTTGACCAGGGTGGTGAACAGGATCAGCACCGCCGCGAGGACGACCGCGTTGGTCGCCACGTCGTAGGTGCCGGTGCCGTCCCCGACGAACTGGAAGACGCCGGAGATCTGCGGCAGCGTCAGCTGGTACGCCAGTGCCACCGCCGCGATGGACACGATCGACGCGATCAGCATCATCCAGCCGGCCAGCCAGCCGAGATGCGGATTGCCGAGCTTCTTCGCCCAGTTGTAGACCGAACCCGCCACCGGGTAGCGGGCGGCCAGCTCCGCGAAGCACAGGGCGACCGCGAACTGGCCGGCGAAGACCAGCGGCCACGACCACCAGTAGGCGGGGCCGCCGCTGCCGTAGCCGAAGTAGAACAGCTGGAAGGTGCCGGTGAGGATGGAGATGTAGCTGATGCCGGCGGCGAAGGTGTGGAAGGTGCCGAGGGTGCGTTTGAGTTCGGGGCGGTAGCCGAACTCGGCGAGTTCGGCGTCGTCCTGGTGCGATGTGGGCATGAGCGGACTCCTCGTGCTAGGCGAACCAGCCCTGGGGCGCGGGTGCGGTGTTGCGCCAGACGTGCTTGGGCTCGCGGTACTCGGCGAGCCCGGCGGGGCCCAGCTCGCGGCCGAAGCCGGACTGCTTGAAGCCGCCCCACTCGGCCTGCGGGACGTACGGGTGGTAGTCGTTGATCCACACCGTGCCCAGCCGCAGCCGGGCCGCGACCCGGGCCGCCCGGGCCTCGTCGCCCGTCCAGACGGCGCCCGCGAGGCCGTAGACCGTGTCGTTGGCGAGCCGCACCGCCTCGTCCTCGCCGGAGAACCGTTCGACGGTGAGCACCGGCCCGAACGACTCCTCGCGCACCACCGACATCCCGGACGCGCACTCGTCCAGCACGGTCGGCAGGTAGTAGAAGCCCTGGTCGAGGCCCGGTCCGGAGGGGCGCGCCCCGCCGCAGCGCAGCACCGCGCCCTCGGCCAGGCCCCGCGCGACGTACGCCTCCACCTTCGCCCGGTGCGCGGCCGAGATCAGCGGCCCGGTCCGGGCGTGCTCGTCGAACGGGCCGCCCAGCGGGATGCGTTCGGCCCGGCGGACGATCTCGTCGACGAACCTCTCGTGCAGCCGGTCCTCGACCAGCAGCCGGGCGCCCGCCGAGCACACCTGCCCGGAGTGCAGGAACACCGCGGTCAGCGCCATGTCGACGGCCGTGTCGAAGTCGGCGTCCGCGAAGACGATGTTCGGGTTCTTGCCGCCGAGTTCCAGGGCGACCTTCTTCACCGTCGCCGCCGCGGCGGCCATCAGCCGACGGCCGGTGTGCACCCCGCCGGTGAAGGACAGCAGGTCCACGTCCGGGTGGTCGGCGAGCGGGGCGCCCGCCTCCGGACCGGCGCCCAGCACCAGGTTCCCGGCGCCCGGCGGAAGCCCGGCCTCCGCCAGCAGGCGCATCAGGTGGATCGCCGTGTGCGGGGTCAGCTCGCTGGGCTTGAGGACGAAGGTGTTTCCCGCCGCGAGCGCCGGGGCGACCTTCCAGGCCGTCTGGAGCAGCGGATAGTTCCACGGCGTGATCAGCGCGCAGACGCCGACCGGCTCGTACACCACCCGGCTGTCCACGTCGTCCCGGCCCGTGTCGACGACCCGGCCGGCCGGCTCCGCCGCGACCAGGTGCCCGAAATAGCGGAAGCAGGCCGCCACGTCCTCGATGTCGAACTCGCTCTCGACCAGCCGCTTGCCGGTGTCCAGCGACTCGGCGCGGGCCAGCGCGGCCTTGTCCCGCAGCAGCAGCTCCGCGACCCGCAGCAGCAGCCCGGACCGCTCCCGCGCGGACGCCCGCGGCCACGGCCCGCTGTCGAAGGCGCGGCGGGCGGCACCGATCGCCTCCACGGTGTCCTTGCCGCCCGCCTCGTCCACCACCCCGACGAGCGAACCGTCGGCCGGACAGCGGATCTCCCGGGACCCGCCGTCCAGCGCGGCACGCCACTGACCGTCGACGAACAGATCAGGCATGGTCACCTCCCCGCAGCCCGGTCAGCCGCTCGGTCAGCCACGCGTGGAAGATCCCGATGTGGTGCTCGTTGGGCACCAGCACCCCGCCCCGGCGGTACGCACGCGACGCCATGGCCGGCTGGGTGCGCTCGCACGCCTCGAAGTCCTGCACGTTCACCCGGTGGAACAGCTCCACCGACTTCGACACGTCCGCGCCCGACTCCACCACCTCCGGCGCGTACAGCCAGTCGCACTCGACGACCGTGCGGTCCTCGGCGAGCGGGAACATGCGGTGCAGGATGACGTGGTCCGGGACGAGGTTGACGAACACCGTGGGCTTCACGGTGATCGCGTAGTAGCGGCGGTCCTGGTCGGCGGAGACGTCCGGCAGCCTGCCGAAGCCCTCGCTGCCGTCGACCGTGAACCCCTTGACGTCCTCGCCGAACGCGGCGCCGTGGCCCACGTAGTACTGCGCGGCGTAGCCGTCGGCGAACTCCGGGAGCACCTCGGTGAGTTCGGGGTGGATCGTCGCGCAGTGGTAGCACTCCATGAAGTTCTCGACGATCAGCTTCCAGTTCGCCTTCACGTCGTACGTGATCCGCTTGCCGAGCGCCAGGTTCCCGGTGCCGTAGTGCTCGATGGCCGCCGCGTCGCCGAGGCGTTCCACGGCGGCGTACATCACCGTGTCCTCGAACGACGGCGGTTCGTCGGCCAGGCACACCCAGGCGTAGCCGAGCCATTCGCGCAGGGCCACGTCGACCAGGCCGTACGCGGCGCGGTCGACGTCCGGCATCTTCACCAGGTTCGGCGCGGCGATCAGCCTGCCGTCGAGGTCGTACGTCCACGCGTGGTACGGGCACTGGATGCTGCGGCGCACCTCGCCGGACTCCTCCAGGCAGAGCCGGGCCCCGCGGTGGCGGCAGATGTTGAGGTAGGCGCGCAGCGCGCCGGCGCGGGTGCGGGTGATCAGGACGCTCTCGCGGCCGACCTGGACGGTGCGGAAGGCGCCGGGCCGCGGGAGGTCGGCGGAGCGGACGGCGCAGAACCACATCGACTCGAAGACGCGTTCCTGTTCCTGCCGGAAGATCTCCGGGTCGGTGTAGTAGTGGCCGGGGAGGGTGGCGATCAGGCTCGGTGGGAGCGGGGTCGTCGTCACGGGCGTACTCCTCGTCAGGCGGGCGCGGCGGCGAGACGGGCGGGGTCGAACAGGCCGATGGGGTGCGCGGTGGAGCCGGTCAGGGTCAGGTCGGCGAGGATCTCCCCGACCACGGGCACGAACTTGAAGCCGTGCCCGGAGAAGCCGCACGCCACGGTCACGGACTCGGGGTGGGCGGGGTGCTGCGCGATGACGAAGTGCTCGTCCGGGGTATTCGAGTACATGCAGGTGGCGGCCTTGAGGAAGGTGCCGGGCAGGTCCGGGATACAGCCCGCCATGTGGTCCGCCATCGCCCGGATCTCGTGCTCGTGGACGGTCCGGTCGATGGTCTCGGGGGTGGTTTCCCGCCCCTTGCGGAAGAAGGCGACCTTGGCGCCGAGGTCGGGGCCGTCGATGGCGGGGAAGCCGTAGACCTGGACGCCGGCCGCGTCCTCCCAGATGTAGATCGGGTGGCGCTCGGGGAGAAACGGTTCGACGCCGTGGCGGGGCTGGAACCAGTACATGACCTGCCGCTCGATGGTGAACGGCACGCCCAGGTCGGCCAGCAGCCGCGGCGCCCACGCGCCCGGGCAGATCACCAGCCGGCCCGCCGTGTACGTGTTCTCGGCCGTGTGCACCCGGACGCCGTCCCGGTACGGCTCCCAGCGCGTCATCGGCTCGTCGAAGTGCAGGTCGGCGCCCTGCCGGGTGGCGAGCTGGAGGTGCGCGGCGACGGTGTTCTCGGGCCGCAGCAGCCCGGCCTTCGCCTCGTGGACCGCCACCTCGTCGTCGCGCGGGTTCAGCGTCGGGAAGCGGCGGCGGATCTCCTTGGCGTCCAGCAGCTCGTGCGGGAGGTCCCACTGCCGGGCGGAGCGCAGGGAGCCGGAGACGGTGCGGGAATCGGGCGGGCCGATCATCACCCCGCCGCCCAGGAGGGCGATCTCCCGGCCGGTGGCGCGCTCCAGCTCCTCGTACAGCTCGTAGGCGCGCAGCAGCAGCGGGACGTACGCCGGGTCCTCGAAGTACGACTGCCGGGTGATCCGCGAGCCGCCGTGGCTGGAGCCCCGGTTGTGCACCGGGCCGAACTTCTCCAGGCCGAGGACGCGGGCGCCGCGTGCGGACAGATGGTGGGCGGCGGCGCTGCCCATGCCGCCGAGGCCGATGACGATCACGTCGTAGGTGGGGGACACGGGCGCCTCCTAGCGGCGGATGCGGGTCATCTTCGGGTCGAAGAGGGGTTCTTCGGCGACGGTCGCCGGGACCTTCTCGCCGAAGTACTCGATGTGCACGGCCGTGCCGGTGGGGAGCGGCGGCAGCCAGGCGTACGCGACGCAGCGGCCGATCGTGTAGCCGTACGACGCGCTGGTCACGTAACCGGCGGGGGCGCCGTCGACGAACACGGGCTCCTTGCCGAGGACGACGGCGGCCGGGTCGTCGAGGAGGAGCGGGGTCAGACGGCGGGTGACGTTCCCGGCGTCGCGTGCGCGCAGGGCGTCGCGGCCCACGAACTCCTTGTCCGGGCGGACCGCGAAGCCGAGGCCCGCCTCGTAGGGGGTGTGCTCGTCGGTCATGTCGACGCCCCACGCGCGGTACCCCTTCTCCAGCCGCAGGGAGTTGAACGCCGAGCGGCCGGCGGCGATCACGCCGAGGTGCCGGCCCGCCTCCCACAGCGTGTCCCACAGCCGCAGGCCCAGGTCCGCGGTGGTGTACAGCTCCCAGCCCAGCTCGCCGACATAGCTGAGGCGCATCGCCGTGACCGGGACGTGCCCGATGTACGTCCGCCTGACGCGGAAGTAACCGAACGCCTCGTGCGAGAAGTCGTCGCGGGTGAGCGGCTGGACGAGATCGCGGGCGAGGGGACCCCAGACCCCGATGCAGCAGGTGCCGGAGGTGACGTCCGTGATGTGCACGTCGTCCGGCGCGTGCCGCAGCAACCAGTCCAAGTCGGCGGGGGAGTTGGCGCCGACCTGGAAGCGGTCGGGGCCCAGGCGGGCGACGGTGAGGTCGGAGCGGATGCCGCCGGAATGGTCGAGGAGCAGGGTGTAGGTGACCGCGCCGGGCTTCTTGCGGAGGTTGTTGGTGGTCATGCGGTCCAGGAAGCCGAGGGCTCCCGGGCCGGTGACCTCCAGGCGGCGCAGCGGCGTCATGTCGTAGAGGGCGACCCGCTCGCGGGTGGCCTTTGCCTCGGCGGCGGCGATGGGGGACCAGTGGCGGGCCGACCAGGCGTCGCGTTCCGGCAGGTCGAGCCCTTCGGCGAGGGCGGCGTTCGCCTCGTACCAGTGCGGGCGCTCCCAGCCGCCGCCCTCCAGCAAGTACGCGCCGAGCCGTTCCTGGCGGGCGTGGAAGGGGCTGACGCGCAGGGGGCGGGGGTGTTCGAGGGGCTGGAGCGGGTGGATGACGTCGTACACCTCGACGAACTGCTGCGCGCCGCGGTCCCGGACGTACGCCGGTGAGCGCTGCGCCTCCTCGAACCGCGTGAGGTCGCACTCGTGCAGGTCGAGCGACGGCCGCCCGTCCACCAGCCACTCGGCGACCGCCTTGGCGACCCCGGCGGAGTGGGTGACCCAGACGGCCTCGGCCAGCCAGAAGCCGCGCAGGTCGCGCGATTCGCCGAGGACCGGCATGCCGTCGGGGGTGAAGGAGAAGACCCCGTTGAAGCCGGTGTCGATCTCCGTGGCGCACAGGGCGGGGATCAGCCGCCGGCAGTCCTCCCAGCTGGGGGCCCAGTCCTCCGGGGTGAAGGGGTAGGAGGACGGCATGTCGAGGTCCTGGGCGCGCGCCTCGTCGTACGCCGGAACCGCGAAGGGGTCGACCGCGAGCGGCCGGTGCGCGTAGGAGCCGATGCCGATGCGGTCGGTGTGCTCGCGGAAGTACAGATCGCGGTCCTGGAAGCGGAGGATGGGCCGGGTGGCCTCCCGCCGGTGGCCGCCCAGCTCCGCCAGCGGCCGCGTCTTCGCGTACTGGTGCGCGAGCGGTTGCAGGGGTACGTCGACTCCGGCCATCCGGCCGATGACCGGGCCCCAGAAGCCGGCCGCGGAGACGACGTGGTCGGCGGGGAACGTGCCGCGGTCGGTGACGACGGCGGTGACGCGGCCGTTCTCCTTCTCGATGCCGGTCACCGTGTGCCGGTCGAGGAAGCGGGCGCCGCGGGCGACCGCCCGGTCCATCTGGGCGCGGGACGCGAGCAGGGCGCGGGCCAGGCCGTCGTCCGGGGTGTGGAAGCCCCCGAGGACGATCGACTCGTCGATGAGCGGCCAGAGTTCCTTGCAGCGGGCGGCGCTCACGACTTCGCCACGGATGCCCCAGGAGGCGGCGTAACCGGCGCGCCGGTGCAGTTCGGCGAGGCGTTCGGGGGTGGTGGCCAGCTCCAGGCCGCCGACCGGGTCGAAGCAGGGGACGCCGTCGGCCTCGAGGGAGCGGAACTTCTCGACGGTGTACCGCGCGAAGAGCGTGAGCGTCCTGGACGGGCTGGTCTGGAAGACGAGACCCGGCGCGTGCGAGGTGGAGCCGCCGGGGGCGGGCAGGGGGCCCTGTTCGAGGACGGTGACGTCCGTCCAGCCGCGGGCGGTGAGTTCGTCGGCGAGGGAGCAGCCGACGATACCGGCACCGATGATGACCACACGGGGGTTTTCGGGGGTGCTGGACATGCCCCTCCTTGCGGGGACGGGGGTGAACGCGCTGAGGGGGTGGGGTCGTTCGGGAGGCAGGGGGTTCGGGAGGTGGGCTGGTTCGGGAGGTGAGGGCGCTCAGGGGGCGGGGTCGCTCAGGGGGCGGGGTCGCTCAGGGGCGCCGGGGACGCGGGCACGGTGGACCGCTCGGCGGCGATCGTCGTGTCCTGGCCGTGCCCGGTGTGGACGACGGTGTCGCCGGGCAGGGTGAGCAGCCGGGCACGGATGGACGCCTCGATGGCCGGGCGGTCCGAGTAGGAGCGGCCGGTGGCGCCGGGGCCGCCGTGGAAGAGGGTGTCGCCGGTGAGGACGGCGGTGAGCGAGGGCGCGTGCAGGCAGCAGCTGCCCCAGGTGTGGCCCGGGGTGTGCAGCACGTGGAGCGCGATGCCGGCGACCCTGAGGACGCGGCCGTCGGTCAGCTCGCCGTCCGGCTTGCGGGCGGGGTGGGTGAGGGACCACAGCTCGTGGTCGTCGGGGTGCAGCAGGACCGGGGCGCCGGTCAGGGCGGAGAGCGCGGGGGCCGCGTCGATGTGGTCGTCGTGCGCGTGGGTGCACACGATCGCGGTGACCCGGCGTCCCGCCACCGCCGCGTGGATCGTACGGGCGTCGTGCGCGGCGTCGACGACCAGCACCTCTTCGTCGTCGCCGACGAGCCAGACGTTGTTGTCGACGTCGAAGGTCTCGCCGTCGAGGGTGAAGGTGCCCCGCGTGACGACCCTCTCGATACGTGCTTGGCTCACATGACCACCACCGAGCGCAGCACCTCGCCGCGGTGCATCTTGGCGAACGCCTCCTCGACCTGGTCGAGAGCGATCGTCTCCGTGACGAAGGCGTTCAGATCCAGCAGCCCGTACAGATACTGGTCGATCAGGAACGGGAAGTCCCGGCTCGGCAGACAGTCGCCGTACCAGGACGACTTGATCGCGCCGCCCCGCGAGAACACGTCGATCAACGGCAGCTCGATCTTCATCTCGGGGGAGGGCACGCCGACCTGGACGAGCAGGCCCGCGTGGTCGCGCATGTAGAACGCCTGGCGGAACGTCTCCGGGCGGCCGACGGCGTCGATCGCGATGTCCACGCCATGGCCGTCGGTGAGGGCGCGGACCGCCTCGATCGGGTCCGTGCCCCGGGAGTTGACGGTGTGGGTGGCGCCGAATTTCTCCGCCTGGTCGAGCTTGCGGTCGTCGATGTCGACCGCGATCACCTTCATGGCGCCGTTGAGGCAGGCACCGGCGATGGCCGCGTTGCCGACCCCGCCGCAGCCGATGACGGCGACCGAGTCGCCGCGGCCGACGCCGCCGGTGTTCACCGCGGCGCCGTACCCGGCCATCACGCCGCAGCCGATGAGGCCCGCGGCCTCGGGGCGGGCCGCCGGGTCGATCTTCACCGCCTGACCGGCCGCGACCAGCGTCTTCTCGGCGAAGGCGCCGATGCCCAGGGCGTTGCTGAGCGGGGTGCCGTCCGTGAGGGTCATCGGCTGCGTGGCGTTGCGGGAGTCGAAGCAGTACCAGGGGCGACCGCGGCGACAGGAACGGCAGCTGCCGCAGGGCGCCCGCCAGGCGAGCACCACGTAGTCGCCGGGAGCGAGGTCGGTGACGCCCTCGCCGACCGCCTCGATCGTGCCGGCCGCCTCATGGCCCAGCAGGAAGGGGAAGCCGTCCGTGACGGCGCCCTCCCGGTAGTGCAGATCCGTGTGGCAGACCCCGCAGGCCTGCACGGTCACCAGAACCTCCCCGGGACCCGGGTCGGGGACGACGATCGTCTGCACCTCGACGGGTGCGCCCTTCTTCGCAGCGACTACGGCACGGACCTCGTGTGGCACGACACGCTCCTCTGCTGTTGCGCATTGCACGATGGGTTGCGCGATGGGGAACATACTGAGAACGCCATCGAGTGGCCGTCAAGAGGTGCGGGTTAACCCTTCGCAAAAGGAGCGGGGGCACGGAAACCTTGCCGACACACAGCGGCGGGGGGGGGGGGGGGGGGGGGGGCGGCCGCCCGCGGGGGGGGGGGGGGGGGGGGGGGGGGGGGGCGCCGCCCCCGCGGTGGGTCAGCCTGCCGTCTCGTGGTCGGACGGCTTGATGCCACGGGGGCCGGGAAGCGTCTCGGCCGCGGGCGCTACCCCGTACTGGGCGG
>NZ_JBITZX010000023.1:0-72349 GCF_044547145.1 Streptomyces sp. NPDC052773
TGGTGCAGTCCTAGACAGCTCCACCACACCGGAGGTCTTCGCCATGATCAAGACCTGCGAGTGTCAACAACGCTCGTGATCAATACACCTAGGGCATCACCGCCGGTACCCGAGCACCGTCATCATCCCGCTCTCCGAGTGGTACTGGTTGTGGCAGTGCAGCATCCACAACCCCGGGTTGTCCGCATCGAAGTCGATCACCAGCTTCCGGTGCGGCAGCACCACGGCGGTGTCCTTGCGGGCGCCGGCCGAGTCGATCCCGGTCAGCGCGAAGGTGTGCCCGTGCAGGTGCAGCGGGTGCCACATGTCCGTGGCGTTGATGAGGGTGAGCCGCACCCGTTCACCGGCGCGGACCGGGTAACGCTGTTTCACGGAGTACGGCTGGTGGTCGAACCCCCAGTCGTACTTCTCCATGCCGCCGGTGAGCTTGATCCGCATCTCGCGGTCGGGTTCGCGGTCGTCGAGGGCCACGGAGTCGTCCGGCTGGAGGCGGCGCGCGGGGACCGTCTTCCCCTCGAGTTCGTCCGGGCGCGCCTCGGGCGAGGGCAGGTTCTTCCTCCCCTTGCCGGTGTGCAGGACGGCGAGGGCCACGCCCTTCTTGCCCTCGGGCAGGGCCACCAGGGGGAAGACGCCGTCCCGGGCGGTGACCAGCACGTCGTACCGCTCCGCCATGCCGACGAGGAGGGCATCGGTCTTCTGGTGCCGCACGGGGTAGCCGTCGGTGTGCGTGACGGTCATCTCGTGGTCGCCGAGCGCGACCCGGAAGGCGGTGTCGGAACCGGCGTTGATGATGCGCAGCCGGACCCGGTCGCCGGGGCGGCAGCGGAACACCGAAGGACTGCCGGGCAGGCGGCCGTTGACCAGGTAGTGGGGGTAGGCGACGTTGCCGCCCTCGCCGTGGAGGATGCGGCTGTAGGAATCGTGCAGCACCCGCGAGGGGCCGGTGGTGCCGGGCCCCGGCCCCATGCCCATGTGCCCGGGCGCCGCGACCCCGTCGGGCAGCAGCTGGGCGAGCACCGCCTCGGGGGTGGAGCCGTCCACGCCGTCCAGCCAGTCGTCCAGGACGACGAGCCACTCCTTGTCGTAGGACAGGGGCTCTCGGGGGTCGTCGACGATGAGCGGCGCGTACAGGGCGCGGTCGGGCTGCATGCCGACGTGGGAGTGGAGCAGATACGTGCCGGGGTGGGGTACGGCGAAGCGGTAGACGAAGTCCTCTCCCGAGGCGATGGCGTGCTGGGTCAGTCCCGGGACGCCGTCCATGTCGCAGCGCAGCCGGAGCCCGTGCGAGTGCAGCGTGGTCGGGGCGGGCAGCCGGTTGCCGAGGGCGATGTCGAGGATGTCGCCGGCGGTGGCGCGGACCAGCGGGCCGGGGAGCGCCTCGTCGTAGGCCCAGCTGCGGACGGTCCGCCCGCCCAGGTCCAGCGTGGCCGTGCCGGCCGTGATCCGGTAGGTGCGTAGGGGGCCGGAACCGCGCTTGCGCTCGGCGGCGAGGACCTCCGGGTCGGACGGATTGACGTACCCCCGGGGCCCGGCCGGCACGAACGTCGCCTGACCGCCGGTGCCCTGGCGGCCCGGGGCGGGCCGGGAACCGGGGCCCGGCCGGGAACCGGGGCCGGAGCAGGCGGTCAGCAGGCCCGCGCCGGCGGCGATCGAGGTGCGGAAGAGTGTGCGCCGAGAAGGTGTGAACATGTCTGAATCAGACATGTCGCATGATCATATGGTCGGGTGATTGGGGCGATTGCGCGATGTGTCGGTGTCAGATTCCACCGGCAGGCGGACGGGCGGACCAGTGGCGCCCGCCGCGCAGGGCTCCTAGGCGGCCTTGGCCTTGGTGGCGTACATGTCCACGTACTCCTGGCCCGACAGACGCATGACCTCGGCCATCACGGAGTCGGTCACGGCCCGCAGCACATAGCGGTCCCGGTCCATGCCCTCGTACCGGGAGAACTCCATCGCCTCGCCGAACCGCACGGTCACCCGGCACGGCCGCGGGATCCCCGCCCCGCCCGGCTGGATCCTGTCCGTCCCGATCATCGCGAACGGCACCACCGGCGCCCCGGTCATCAGCGTCAGCCGGGCGATCCCGGTACGGCCCCGGTACAGCCGCCCGTCGGGCGAGCGCGTGCCCTCGGGGTAGATCCCGAAGACCTTGCCCTCCTCGAGGATGCGCCGCCCGGTCATCAGCGCCGCGACCCCGCCCTTGCCGCCGTCCCGGTCGACCGGGATCATGCCGACGCCGGTGAAGAACCAGGCCATCAGCCGGCCCTTGAGGCCCTTGCCGGTGACGTACTCGTCCTTGCCGATGAAGAAGACCTGACGGTCGCAGACCAGCGGCAGGATCATCGAGTCGATGAACGTCAGGTGGTTGCCCGCCAGGATCACCGGCCCGTCGCCCGGGATGTGCTCCACGCCCTCCACCCGGGGGCGGAACATCAGGCGCATGATCGGACCGAGCACTGCCTTGATGAGCGCGAAGCGGGACAACGGGCCCTCCGGTGTCGAGAGATCCAACGTGCGAATCGTTATGAGTCTGTGCAGGTGAGGACGATACTCGCGGTCCCGGGGGTGGCGCACATCGGGTTCACCGAGGTCTTACGCACTGTTGACGCACGTTCACCTGCGCCACCATGCCGAGGACGGCGCGTCACACCCCGGCCACGATGTGACCCACATCGCGCCGAAGCCCGCGCGGGCCATGCGCCGGGGAGCCTGTCCTCTTCTCCCCGCCCGGCTGCCCCACTCGCGCTCCGCCAACCCGACGGGATGTCACTTTGCGGCAGCGGTACGCCATTCGTCGTCATCCATGTGTTCGACCCAAGGCCTCCCCCCGGTCATGTCGACCCCCCTACGATCGGCCCGCACCACGGTCGAACAGCGGCCGAGCCGATTGCCGGGAGGCGCCGATGGGAACCCAGGAGACGAACGAACACGCCCACACCCCGGGACGGCGGGCGCTGCTCGGCGCCGCCGTGCTCGGCGCGAGCGGGGCGGTCCTCGGGCTGGGCGGTACGGCGAGAGCCGACGCGAGCGGGGAGGGCCGCGGTGTGAAGAGCCTGCCCGTGCCGACGATCATCGGCCACCGCGGCGCCAGCGGCTACCGCCCCGAGCACACCCTCGCCGCCTACCAGCTCGCCCTCGACATGGGCGCCGACATCGTCGAGGCCGGCGACCTCGTCCCCACCAAGGACGGCCACCTCGTCTGCCGCCACGAGCCGGAGATCGGCGGCACCACGGACGTCGCCGACCACCCCGAGTTCGCCGACCGCAGGACCACCAAGACCCTCGACGGCGTGGCCACCACCGGCTGGTTCACCGAGGACTTCACGCTCGCCGAGCTGAAGACCCTGCGCGCCAAGGAGCGGATCCCCGCCAACCGCCCGCACAACACCCTCTACGACGACCGCTGGGAGATCCCCACCTTCGAGGAGGTGCTGCGCTGGCAGGACGAGCAGACCAAGCGGCGCGGCAAGCAGGTCTGGATCTACCCCGAGCTGAAGCACCCCACCTACTTCCGCAAGCTGGGCCTCGGCCTGGAGGAGCGGGTCGCCAAGGTGCTGCGCAAGCACGGCAGGCACAAGTGGCACTCCCCGGTCATCCTCCAGTCCTTCGAGCCGACCAGCATCCAGCGGCTGAACAAGCTCGTCGACAACCCGCTCGTGGTCCTGCTCTCCGGCGCGAACACCCGCCCCTGGGACTTCGTCGAGACCGGCGACCCCCGCACCGTCGCCGACCTGATCAAGCCCGCCGGCCTGCGCGAGATCGCCTCCTACGCCCAGGGCATCGGCCCCACCCTCGACCTGATCATCCCCAAGGACAAGGCCGGCAACCTCACCCAGCCGACCACCCTGGTCGCCGACGCCCACAAGGTCGGCCTGATCCTGCACCCCTACACCCTGCGCAACGAGAACCCGTTCCTCCCGGCGGACTTCCGCAAGGGCACGGACCCCGACGCCTACGGCGACGTCTTCGGCGCGTACCGGGCGTACTTCGCGACGGGCATCGACGGCGTCTTCACCGACCACCCGGACACCGGGCTGCTGGCCCGCGAGGACTTCGTCAACGGTTGAACCAACCGACCCCGTTCGGGCTGACTACCGGCCGCCCGGGCAACTTCCCGCCCGGGCGGCGCGTCGTGCCGCATATGACGCACGACCTGCTCACCACCCTCCGCCCGCTGCTCGCCGCCGAGGCCGTCGCCGAGGCGCACGCCGGCACCGAACCCGGCGACCTGGAACAGGCGGTCTGGCTCCGCCTCCTGGAACGCCTCGACAGCGACGGCCCGCCGCACGACCCCGAGCGCTGGCTGCGCCGCGCCGTCCGCGCGGAGGCCCGCCGCTGCCGTCGTACGACCCGGCGCGAACGGCCCTACGAAACGGAACCGGCCGACGACGGCGACCGCACCCCGGAACAGCTCGCCCTCGCCTCCGCCCACCGCCGCGCCCTGCGCGACGCGGTCCGCCGGCTGCCCGGCCGCTGCCCGTCCCTGCTGGAGGCCCTGCTGTCCCCGCAGGACCTGACATACCGGGAGATCGCGGGGGAGTTGGGTATCTCACAGGGCAGTCTCGGGCCGGAACGTTCCAGATGTCTGGGATGTCTGCGTCGAATGCTCACACCGGAGGTTGCGGCCCGGGGAGCACGGGGATAGGAGTGGGGGACGACAGGCGACAGGTGAGCGGGAGGCGTGCACACATGGGCATGAGCGTGATCATCTCCGAGGCGACCGAACGGGACGCCGAGCAGATCTTCAAGCTGCAGTACCTGTGCTTCCAGAGCGAGGCCGCGCTGTACGGCAACTACCGCATCGACCCGCTCGTCCAGTCCCTCGACTCGGTCCGCCGGGAGGTTGCCGACGACTGCGTCTTCGTCGCCCGGCTCGGCGACGAGGTGGTCGGCTCCGTGCACGGCACGGTCACCGAGGACGGCGCCGCCGCCATCGGCAAGCTCTGCGTCCACCCCCGACTCCAGGGCCACGGCATCGGCGCCCGCCTGCTGCGCGCGGCCGAGTCCGCCCTCGTCGAGCAGCGCGGCGCCAGGAAGTTCCGCCTCCACACCGGCCACCGCAGCGAGAGCAGCCTGCGCCTGTACCGCCGCGTCGGCTACGAGAAGGTCGGCACCGCCCAGGGCACGGACGGCATCCCCATGGTCGTCCTGGAGAAGCAGGCGGAGGCCTACGTCAAAACGGCCTGAGGGTCCCCGGGGTGCGAGGGGTCGGGTCGGTGACGCGCCCTCAACCGCGCGTCTCGGCCCGCGCCTTCCGCAGCCACACCAACGCGGACACCGGCAGGATCACCGGGATGAACAGATAGCCCATCCCGAAGTCCGACCACACGGTCGCGTCGGGAAACGCCGACGGCTCCACCAGCGTCCACAGGCCGACGGTCACCACACCCACCAGCTCGGCGGCGCAGCACACCAGCGCCGCCCTGCGGGCCCGTTCCCCGCCGCGCACCAGGGTGTAGGTGATGAAGCCGTACACCACGCCCGCCACCGCCGACAGCGAGTACGCGAGCGGAGCCCGGTCGAACTCGGTGGCGATCTGGTACGCGGAGCGCGACACCGCGCCGACGACCATCACGCCGTACAGCCAGACGAGCAGCGTCCCGGGCCCGCTCGCCAGCCGCCGCTTCTCCTCGACCGCGCTCACCTCAGCCTCCCCAGATGTCGTAGAGCCGCACCTCGAGCACGGCGAGCACGACGCCGCCGGCGGCCACGGTCACCGAGCCCCACTTGGTGCGCTCGGCCAGCGACATGAACCCGGCGGCCGGCACACACGCGAACGCGCCCAGCAGATACGCCACGAAGATGGTCGTCCCCTGGTCCGGCTTCTCGCCCCGCGCCAGCTGCACGACGCCGACGACGAGCTGGATGAGGGCCAGCGCCGTCACCACGGCCATCCCGGCGAAGTGCCAGTCCTTCGTCGGCTGATCACGGTACGCCGCCCAGCCGCACCACGCGGCGAGCAGCAGCGCGGCGACCCCGGTCACCAGCGTCAGGGCATCAAGCATGCAGCGACCTTATTACGACGCAACGGACACCCCGCCCCCGCCCCCGGCCCTCCGCGAGGGCACCCCGGAACGGCGCGTTCCGGCGGCCCCGTAGGGTCGGGGCCATGAAGATCCGCGCACAAGCCCTCCTGTTCGACAACGACGGCACGCTCGTCTCCTCCCTTCGGTCCGTGGAGCGCTGCTGGACCCGGTGGGCGGGTGAGTACGGGATCACGGCGGAGCGGTTCGCGGCCGTCGAGCTGCACGGGCGGCCGGCCGCCGAGATAGCCGCCGACCTGCTGCCCGCGGACGTCGTCCCCGAGGCCGTCGCGCGGATCGAGCACCTGGAGGTCGAGGACGTCGCCGACGACGGTGTCCGTCTGCTGCCCGGCACGAAGGAATTCCTCGCCGCGCTGCCCGCCGACCGCTGGGCCGTCGTCACCTCCGCCACCCGGCGCCTCGCCGAGGCCCGCCTGGACGCCGTCGGCATCCTGCCCAAGACCCTGGTCGCCGCCGACGACATCACCCGCGGCAAGCCCGACCCGGAGCCCTATCTGCTCGGCGCCCGCGCGCTGGGCGTCGACCCGTCCGCTTGCGTCGTCTTCGAGGACGCCCCCGCCGGGCTCGCCGCGGGCCGCGCCGCCGGAATGACGACCGTGGCCTTGGCCACAACCCACCCCGCCCACGAACTCGACGCGGATCTGGTCGTCCGGGACCTGTCGGCCCTGTCCGTCCTGGTCACCGGCGGGGGAGTCGAGATCGCCGTACGGGAGTGACGCACGTTCGGCGCCGTCTCACCGCTGTCCACTATGCGGACGGCGGTGACCGGTCAGCAGCGTGAGTCTGCTTTACTGATCGCATGACCACGACGAGCTGCCGCACCCTTGCGACCGAGGCGACCCTGACGCCCGGTGCTCGTTGTATGTGTCCGCGTCGAATGTGCGCCTTCTAGAGGGCCCCTGCACCATCCGCGCCTCGCGCCCCGAAGCGAGTGCCCGCTCGTGTCCGCCGTAGCCCCTGACCTACGGCACCGAGCCGCCCCGCGCACATGTTCTCCCCCGGTTCCAGCGCACCGCGAGAACCCTGCCGCGTTCCCGACCGCATGCACCCGTGCCCGGGCACACCCACGCCCGCGCACTCGACAGTGACGGAAACCCCAGTGATCACCACATCGGGCCTGACGAAGATTTACCGGGCCGACCGCTCACGCGGCCGCGAGGTCATCGCCCTCGACGGCGTCGACCTGCACGTCCGCGAAGGCGAGGTGTACGGCGTCATCGGCCAGTCCGGCGCCGGCAAGTCCTCGCTCATCCGCTGCGTCAACCTCCTGGAGCGCCCCACCTCCGGCACCGTGACCGTCGACGGCCAGGACCTCACCGCCCTCGCCGGCCGCGGCCCGCGCGCCGGAAAGGAGCTGCGGCAGGCGCGGAGCCGGATCGGCATGGTCTTCCAGCACTTCAACCTGCTGTCCACCCGGACCGTGCAGGACAACGTCGAACTGCCCCTGGAGATCCTCGGAAAGTCGGGGAAGGAACGTTCCCGCAAGGCGCTGGAACTCCTCGACCTCGTCGGTCTCGCCGACAAGGCCAAGGCTTACCCCGCCCAGCTCTCCGGCGGTCAGAAGCAGCGCGTCGGCATCGCCCGCGCCCTCGCCGGCGACCCCAAGGTCCTGCTCTCCGACGAGGCCACCAGCGCCCTCGACCCCGAGACCACCCGCTCGATCCTCACGCTGCTGCGCGACCTCAACCGGCAGCTCGGCCTCACCGTCCTGCTCATCACCCACGAGATGGACGTCGTGAAGTCGATCTGCGACTCTGCCGCGCTGATGGAGAAAGGGCGCGTCGTCGAGTCCGGCACGGTGAGCGAATTGCTCGCCACCCCCGGCTCCCAGCTCGCCTCCGCGCTCTTCCCCGTCGGCGGCGAGGCCTCCGCCGAGGACCGCACCGTCGTCGACGTCACCTTCCACGGCGAGGCCGCCACCCAGCCCGTCGTCTCCCAGCTGGCCCGCACCTACAACATCGACATCTCCATCCTCGGCGCCGCCATCGACACCGTCGGCGGCCTCCAGGTCGGCCGGATGCGCATCGAACTCCCCGGCCGCTACGAGGACAACGTCGTACCGATCGGCTTCCTGCGCGAACAGGGCCTGCAGATAGACGTCGTCGGCCCCACGGACAACGCGCCCGCGCTGGTGAAGGAAGGTGCCAAGTGACCTGGTCCGAGATGCAGCCCCTGCTCGAACAGGCCTGTACCGAGACGCTGATCATGGTCGGCTGGTCCACCCTGATCGCGGTCGTCCTCGGCCTGCCCCTCGGCGTCCTGCTGGTCCTCACCGACAAGGGCGGACTGCTCCAGAACACCGTGGTGAACAAGGTCATCGGGCAGATCGTCAACGTCGGCCGCTCGATGCCGTTCATCATCCTCATGGTCGCGCTGATGAACTTCACCCGCTGGGTCACCGGCACCACCATCGGCAGCGAGGCCGCGATCGTGCCGCTCGCCATCGGCGGTATCCCGTTCTTCGCCCGCCTCGTCGAGACCGCCGTCCGCGAGGTCGACCACGGGCTGGTCGAGGCCGTCCAGTCGATGGGCGGCAACACCTGGACCATCGTCCGCAAGGTCCTCGTCCCCGAGGCCCTGCCCTCCCTGATCGCCTCCACCACGACCACGGTCATCGCCCTCATCGGCTACTCCGCCATGGCCGGCACGGTCGGCGGCGGCGGCCTCGGCGACCTCGCCGTCCGCTACGGCTACCAGCGCTTCGAGACCGGACTGATGTGGATCACCGTGGCGATCCTCGCCGTGGTCATCTCCCTCATCCAGTTCGCCGGCGACTACGCGGCCCGCTCCCTGCACCGCCGCGGCGGGCGCTCCGGCCCCGCCCCCAAGCTCCGCCTGCTCAGGGCGAAGGAGCCGGCGGCGGCCGACGTCGGCAAGGTCGCGTAACCACGCCGGAGGCCGCGGGGCCGGACCCGCGAGACCGTCCGGCCGGACCGGCGAGACCGCGTGGCCGCGCAGGCACCCCACAGACTCCCCGTCCACCCACGACGGGGTCGCACCACCCATAAGGAAAGGCACTTTTCGTGCGTAACACCGCCAAGATCACCACCGCCGTCCTCGCCGCCGGAGCCCTCACCTTCGGGCTCACCGCCTGCGGCTCCTCCGACTCCGGCTCCGGCACCGACGGCCCCCTGACCGTCGCCGCCAGCCCCACCCCGCACGCCGAGATCCTGAACTACGTCCGGGACAACCTCGCCAAGGACGCGGGCCTGGACCTGGAGGTCCGGGAGTTCACCGACTACGTGACGCCGAACACGGCCACGGAGGACGGCTCCGTCGACGCCAACTACTTCCAGAACCAGCCGTACCTCGACGACTTCAACAAGAAGAAGGGCACCCACATCGTGCCCGTCGTCACGGTCCACCTGGAGCCGCTGGGCCTGTACTCCCACAAGGTCAAGAGCGCCGACGACCTCAAGAGCGGTGCCACCGTCGCCGTCCCCAACGACACCGTGAACGAGGCGCGCGCCCTGAAGCTGCTCGCCGACAACGGGCTGATCACCCTCAAGGACGGCGTGGGCAACGAGGCGACCCCCGCGGACATCACCAAGAACCCCAAGAACCTCAAGTTCAAGGAGCTGGAGGCGGCCCAGACCCCGCGCTCCCTGGACGACGTGGACGCCGCCGTCGTCAACGGCAACTACGCCATCGAGGCCGACCTCAAGCCCGCGAAGGACGCGCTCGTGCTGGAGTCCGCCGAGGACAACCCGTACGGCAATTTCCTCGCCGTGAAGGAGGGCAACGAGGACGACCCGCGCGTCAAGAAGCTCGCGAAGCTGCTGACCTCCCCCGAGGTCGAGAAGTTCATCCAGGACAAGTACGCCGGCTCGGTCATCGCCTCCTTCTGACCCGCCGAGAGGAGTCTCCCGATGCGCAAGACCCCTCTCGTCACGGTCGCGGCGGCGGCACTCGCCCTCGCCCTGACCGCCTGCGGATCCGGCTCCTCCGCTGACGGCGGCGGCACCGACGACACCCTGGTCGTCGGCGCCACCGCCGTCCCGGCCGGCGAAGTCCTCGCCTACATCAAGGACCACCTCGCCGAGGACGCCGGCCTGAAGCTGGAGATCCGGGAGTTCACGGACTACGTCCTGCCGAACACCGCCCTCCAGGAGGGCTCGCTGGACGCCAACCTGTACCAGAACAAGCCCTACCTGGACGACTTCAACGAGGCCAAGGGCACCGACCTGGTGCCGGTCGTGGACGCCTACCTCCCGCCCATGGGCGTCTACTCCAAGAAGACCGACGACGTCCGCGAACTCGCCGACGGAGCCACCGTCGCCGTGCCCAACGACACCACCAACGAGGGCCGTGCCCTGCGCCTGCTCGCCTCCGAGGGCGTCATCACGCTCACGAAGGACGCCGGCACGGACGCGTCCCCCGCGGACATCACCGCCAACCCGAAGAACCTCAGGTTCAAGGAGCTGGACCCCGCCCAGCTGCCCCGCTCGCTCGACGACGTGGCCGCCGCGGTCATCAACAACAACTACGCCCAGGACGCGGGCCTCAGCCCCACCGAGGACGCCATCCTCCTGGAGTCGGCGAAGGACAACCCCTACGCCAACCTCCTCGCCGTCAAACGCGGCAACGAGGACGACCCCCGGGTGAAGACCCTCGCCGACCTGCTCACCTCGCCCGAGGTGCGGCGGTTCATCGAGGACAAGTACCAGGGTTCCGTCCTGCCCGTCGGCACCCGCTGACCGGGCCCGGCGCACCACGGGGTCCCCTCCGGTGCGGAGGGGACCCCGTGGTGCGGTTCGGTGCTTTCATGCTGCATGCTGGGCAGTTCAGCAGGCCCTGACGGTTCAAAAGGTTACGGAGCGGCGCCCATGACGAGCACCTTCCCCAACATCTCCATCAGCACGGAGCGGTTGGTCCTGCGCCCCTTCGAAGAGCCGGACACCGAGGCCTTCGCCGAGATGATGAACGACGAACTCGTCGTCGCCTGGACCTCCGTACCCCACCCCTACACCCAGGCCGACGCCCGCGCCTGGATCACCGAACTCGCCCCCGCCGAACGCACCGAGGGCCGCGGCATCGTCTTCGCCGTCACCGAGTTCCTCACCCAGCGCCTCGTCGGCATCGTCCACCTGCGCAACACCGACTGGCGGGTCCGCTCCAGCGAGCTCTCCTACGTCATCGCCCCCTGGGCCCGCGGCGAGGGCTACGCCTCCGAAGCCGCCCTGGCCACCGCCCAGTGGCTCTTCAACGACCAGAAGTTCGAACGGCTGGAACTGCGCACGGCCGCCGACAACACCGCCTCCCAGCAGGTCGCCCAGAAGATCGGCTGCATCAGCGAGGGCGTGCTGCGCGGCGCCTGGATAGCGCGCGCCCGCACCGGGAGCGGGACGTGGACCGACGTCCGTACCGACGTCATCGTCTGGAGCCTGTTGCCGGAGGACCTGGCCGGCGACGCCGACGAGCTGGCCGACACCGGAGGTTTCACCTCCTACTCGGACTGGAACTGAACCCACCGGCGAGGCCACCCGCCGCGCCCCCGCTCCCACCAGGTACCCTCACGGAGCCTGCCCGACGACCTGCGCAAACCCACGGGAGACTGACGACGATGGCCGACCGGGTCACGGTGATCGGCTGGGACGGCTCTCCGCTGACCGCCGCGGCACGCGCCGCCCTCGGCGCCGCCACCCTGGTGGCCGGTGCCGCCCACCACCTCGCCCTGCCCGAGGTACCGCCCACCGCCGAGCGCGTCCGCCTCGGCAGCGTCGCCCTCGCCGCCCGCCGCATCGCCGCCCACCGCGGCACGGCCGTCGTGCTCGCCGACGGCGACCCCGGCTTCTTCGGCGTCGTCCGCACCCTGCGCGCCCCCGAGTTCGGCCTCGAGGTGGAAGTCGTCCCCGCGGTCTCCTCGGTCGCCACCGCCTTCGCCCGCGCCGGCATGCCCTGGGACGACGCCCATGTGGTCGTCGCCCACCCGCGCACCCTGCGCCGCGCGGTGAACGTATGCCGCGCCCATACCAAGGTGGCGGTCCTCACCGCCCCCGGCGCCGGCCCCGCCGAACTCGGCCTGCTGCTGGACGGCGTCCACCGCACCTTCGTCATCTGCGAGGAACTCGGCACCGAACGGGAACAGGTCACCGTCGTCACCTCCGACAAGGCCCCCGACCACACCTGGCGCGACCCCAACGTCGTCATCGTCATCGGTGGCCCCGTCGGCGCCGGCGAGAGCGGCGGCTGGATCGCCGGCCGCGACCCGGCGACCGGACCGCGCGGCTGGACCCTCCCCGCCGACGCCTACGACACCCCGCTCGGCGAAGGCGAGACCGAACCGCTGCGCGCCGCCCAACTCGCCCGCCTCGGCCCCCGCGTCGGCGACCTCGTGTGGGACATCGGCTCGGGCTCCGGCGCCTTCGCCGTCGAGGCCGCCCGGGCCGGCGCCGCCGTCATCGCCGTCGACCGGGACCCCGCCGCCTGCGCCCGCGCCGAGGCCGCCGCCCGCCGCTTCGGCGTCCAGCTCCAGGCCGTCCACGGCACCGCCCCGCACGTCCTCGAGAATTTGCCCGAACCGGACGTCGTCCGCGTCGGCGGCGGGGGAGCGGCCGTGGTCTCCGCGGTCGCCGACCGCCGCCCGCAGCGCATCGTCACCCACGCCGCCACCCGCGACGCGGCCGAACTCATCGGCCGCGATCTGACCGAGCACGGCTACCGCGTCCAGTGCGCCCTCCTGCAGTCCGTGGAACTCGACACACGGCACTGGTCGGAGACGGAGCGGAGCGTCGCGTTCCTGCTCAGCGGGGTACTCCCGGACCGCGCCCAGTGATCCTGTTGTCATACCGGCGCGGTAGGCTGGCCGATCGCTGCACCGCACTCGGACGTCCGGCGCCCCGTCGGTCAATGTCCGGTCATCACACCCGTTTTGGGGTGCGTGTGGTACGGCACAAACCGGAGGACGCGCAACGTGGCGCAGTCCACAGCGGGCCGTCGTGGATCGAGCTGTCCTGACGGCGGAACGACCGCGACAATGCCACTGAATGGCTTTGTCGCCTTTTCCGGGCGGTCGTTCGTGCCGCTGGGCACGCACGCTCGTTCTTCACTACGGGCGGTCGGTGCGCCGTTCCGGGTGAGCTGGTCGTAGAAGCATCAACCGATGGGCGAGGGGTACGCATGACCGACACCGGCCAGGTCCCGGGCGAGGGGCTGCCGGAGAACGCAGGCACGGTGGAGCAGCCGGGCGTTCCCGCACCCGGCGCGTACGCCTACCTCTCCGAGACACCCGCCGAGGACGAAGACCTGCTGCTGCCCGGCGCCCAGGGCGCCTGGGGCAACGAGGTGCCACCGCCCGCCCCGGAGCCGGTCGTCGAGGCGGTCCACGAGCCGGGCCCGCACGAGCTGGGCGGTCGCGACAGCGGCTCGGTCGACCTGACCGGCGTACGGCTGCCGAACCAGACCGTGCCGACGGCCCCGACGACGCCGATCCCGCCGATCACCCCGCGCCGTCCGCTGCACCTCGGCCCGCCGATTCCCGACACCTCCGCCAGCCCGGTCCGCTCCCTCGCCGACCGCGGCCCCGCCGGCGCGCCGGCCCGCCAGCCCGCCCCGCAGGCCGGCGCCCCCGAATACCTCGACGTCCCGCGCGAGACGGCCCCGCAGGCCGCCGCACCCTGGGGCGCGCAGGCCGCGGCTGCGGCGCAGGCTCCCGCCCCGGCGCCGGTCGCTACCGAGGCCACCCCTGCGGAAACGGTTGTCCCCGAGCCGGAGCCCACGGACGCGGCCCAGGCCGCGGTCGCCCGCCTGACGACCCAGGCGACGTCCTCCGTCGCGGTCGCGCAGGGCGAGCCCGAGCAGGTCGTGGGTGCGGCCGCGGAGGCGGTCGAGAGCGCTGAGGCGGCGGAGGCGGCTCAGGCCGCTGCCGCGCTGGTCGCCGAGGCCGGGCAGGCGCCCGGGGAGGCCGCCGAGGCTGAGCAGGTGCCGGTCGCTGCCGACGCCGGGCAGGCCGCTGCCGCGGTGCCGGTGGCGGGTGACAGCGGTGAGGTGCCCGCCGCGGCGCCGGTCGCCGAGGACGCGCCGGTGGTCGAGGAGGTTGCTCAGGCATCCGCCGCGGTGCCGGCCGACGCTCCGGTCGCGGAGCAGGGCGGACCGGTTGATGGCGTCGCTCAGCCGCAGCCCGTCGAGCCCGTCCCGGGCCCGGACGCCGTCCCGGTGCCGGGGCCCGAGGCCGCCGAGGCTCAGCCCGTCGCCCCGGAGGCGACTGCCGCGCCCGAGACGCGGCAGGCGCCGATGGCCGCCGAGCAGCAGGTCGCCGACGCGGTCGCCCCCGAGGCCCCGCAGGCACCGGAGCCGACGGCTCCCGTCGCCGACCAGGCGCCCGAGGCACCGCAGCCCACCGAGCCCGCCGCACCGGAGGCGCCCCAGGCCCCCGAGCCCGCCGCGGTCGAGGTGTCGCAGGCGCCCGAGGGGGTCGTGCCCGACGCTCCGCAGGCGCCCGAGGCGGTCGTGCCCGACGTCCCGCAGGCCCCCGAGTCCGTGGCGCCCGAGACGACCCAGGCCCCCGAACCCGTCCTGGCCGGAGCCGACGCACCGCAGACCCCCGAAGCCGCCGCAACCGCTGTACCCGAGGCACCGCAGGCTCCGGAAGCCGCCGTACCCGAGGCACCGCAGCCCGCAGAGGCCGGCGGGGCCGCCGTAACGCCGGAAGCCACCCAGATCCCCGAGTCCGTCGCGCCGGAGGCCGCCCAGACCCCGCAGCCCGTCGCACCGGAGGCCGGCCCGTCCCCCGAGCACGTCGCCGCGGAGGCACCTCAGGCCCCCGAGGCGATCGCTGCCGACGCGCCGCAGGTCCCCGAGCCCGCGGCTCCCGAGGCACCCCAGGCGCCCGAAGCCGTCGTCGCCGCCGCGCCCGTCACCCCGGACGTGGCCCCCGCGCCCGTCACCCCGGATGTGGCTCCCACGCCCGCCGCCCCGGACGCGGCCCCCGCGCCCGCCCCGGCGGCGGAGCCCACGGCGGACACCCCGCCCACCCCGGAGACCGCACAGCCGGCCGACGCAACCGCTCAGCCGCAGCCCCAGCCGCAGCCCGCGGACACCACCGCGCCGCAGCCGACGGCGGAGCACCCCGCCCCCGACCAGGTGACGGCCCAGGCCCCCGAGCCCACGCCGGACGCCCAGCCCGAGCCTCAGCCTCAGCCTCAGGCCGAGCCCGAACCGCAGCACGAGGCCGCCGCCACGGACGTACAGGACGTACAGAACGGGCCGGAGCCCACCGCGCCCCCGGTCCAGGACCCGGCGCAGGAGGTGCCCGTCCCCGCGGACGCCCCCGCCCCGGCGCCCGTGGCCGCCGAGCCCGCCCCCCAGCAGCCCGTCGGCCAGTTCGTGCCGGTGGACGGCTCGGTCCCGGCGGCCCCGCACCCGGCCCCGACGCCGCCGCACGCCGACCCCCCGGCCCAGGACGCCCCGCACCCGAACCCCGACCCGCAGCAGCCGGAAGCCGCCGTCTCGGTCCCCGCCCCGCGCGAGGCCGAGCCGGAGCCCACCCCGGCCGCCGAAGCGACCCCGAACGCGGACGCCGACGCGCGCGCCGAAGCCGAAGCCGAAGCCGACGCGGACGTCGCCCTCGTACAGCAGGCCGACGACCTCGACACCCGGGGCGCCGGCCAGGAAGACCAGGAAGAAGAAGGCACGGCCCCCGTGGCAGAAGCACGACAGTCCACCGGCCCGGCCGCGCCCGCCTACGACGACGCCGAGCGCGAGGCCGTCCTCAAGGTCATGCGCGAGCGCCGGGACATCCGCAACGGCTTCCGCAGCGACCCCATTCCGCACGAGGTGCTGCTGCGCGTCCTGGAAGCCGCCCACCACGCCCCGTCCGTCGGGCACTCCCAGCCCTGGGACTTCGTCGTCATCCGCTCGGCGGACACCCGCCGCGCGATGCACGAACTGGCGATGCGCCAGCGCGAGGCGTACGCGAAGTCGCTGCCCAAGGGCCGCGCCAAGCAGTTCAAGGAACTGAAGATCGAGGCCATCCTCGACACCCCGGTGAACATCGTCGTCACCGCCGACCCGACCCGCGGCGGCCGGCACACCCTCGGCCGCCACACCCAGCCGCAGATGGCGCCGTACTCCGCCGCCCTCGCGGTGGAGAACCTGTGGCTCGCCGCCCGCGCCGAAGGCCTCGGCGTCGGCTGGGTCAGCTTCTTCGACGAGCGGGAGATGGTCCGCGCCCTCGGCCTGCCCGAGCACCTGGAGGTCATCGCCTACCTGTGCGTCGGGTACGTCGACGAGTTCCCGGACGAGCCCGAGCTGATGCAGGCCGGCTGGTCCAAGCGCCGCCCGCTGTCCTGGGTGGTCCACGAGGAGACGTACGGCCGCCGCGCCCTGCCCGGCGAGGAGCCGCACGACCTGCTCGCCGAGACCGTCGCCCAGATCCGCCCGCTGGACGCCAAGGCGCTCGGCGAGGCCTGGGAGCGGCAGAAGCGGATGACCAAGCCGGCCGGCGCGCTCGGCATGCTGGAGATCATCTCCGCGCAGCTGTCCGGCCTGTCCCGGCAGTGCCCGCCGCCGATCCCGGAGCCCGCGGCCGTCGCGATCTTCGCGGGCGACCACGGCGTGCACGCCCAGGGCGTCACCCCCTGGCCGCAGGAGGTCACCGCGCAGATGGTGGCCAACTTCCTCGGCGGGGGAGCGGTCTGCAACGCGTTCGCCAACCAGGTCGGCGCCGAGGTCTGCGTCGTCGACGTCGGTGTCGCCGCCGACCTCCCGGCCACCCCGGGCCTGCTGCCGCGCAAGATCCGCCCGGGCACGGCCGACATGACCACGGGCCCGGCGGTGACCCGCGAGGAGGCCAAGCAGGCCATCGAGGTGGGCATCGAGACGGCCCGTGACCTGGTCGCGGCCGGCAACAAGGCGCTGCTGACCGGTGAGATGGGCATCGCCAACACCACCGCGTCCGCCGCCCTGATCTCCGTCTACACGGGCGCCGACCCGTCCGAGGTGACCGGCCGCGGAACCGGCATCAACGACGAGACGCTGGCCCGCAAGACCGAGGTCGTGCGCCGCGCCATCGAACTCCACCAGCCGGACCCGGCCGACCCGATCGGCGTCCTCGCCGCGATCGGCGGCCTGGAGCACGCCGCCATGGTCGGCCTGCTCCTCGGCGGCGCGTCCCTGCGTACGCCGGTGATCCTGGACGGCGTCAGCGCCGGCGCCGCCGCCCTGGTGGCCCGTGCCATCGCCCCCGAGGTCCTGGCCGCCTGCATCGCGGGCCACCGCAGCGCGGAGCCCGGCCACATGGCCGCCCTCAACAAGCTGGGCCTGCGCCCCCTGGTCGACCTCGACCTCCGCCTCGGCGAGGGCACCGGCGCGCTGCTGGCCCTCCCGATGGTCCAGAGCACGGCCCGGGCGATGCACGAGGTGGCGACGTTCGACTCGGCGGGCGTGACGGAGAAGTAGCGGACGCGCGGGGGCGTACGCGCCCCCGCGCACCCGTATCCGGCAACGGTGCCCAGCCATCGGACACCTGAGCCGCCCGCACCCCCCACCGCATAAAATCCGCACGTCAGCGCCACCGCCGCAAGAGGAGCCGTCCCCTCATGGCCGAACACCCCGCCTACCCCGTAGGCCTCCGCCTCACCGGCCGCCGGGTCGTCGTCCTCGGCGGCGGCCAGGTGGCCCAGCGCCGCCTCCCCGCCCTCATCGCGGCGGGCGCCGACATCCACCTGATCTCCCCGGAGGCCACCCCCTCCGTGGAGGCGATGGCGGACGCGGGCGAGATCACCTGGACCAGGCGCCCGTACGCCGAGGGCGACCTCGCCGACGCCTGGTACGCCCTGATCGCCACCAGCGACACCGAGGCGAACCGCGCCGCCTCCGCCGAAGCGGAGCGTCACCGCGTCTGGTGCGTCCGCTCCGACGACGCCGACGCGGCCACCGCCTGGACCCCGGCGACGGGCCACAGCGAGGGCGTCACGGTCGCGGTCCTCACCACCGACACCAAGTCCCGCGACCCCCGCCACACCGCCGCCATCCGCGACGCGGTCGTCGAGGGCCTGCGCGACGGCACCCTGGTCGCCCCCCACCACCGCACCCGCACCCCGGGCGTCGCCCTGGTCGGCGGCGGCCCCGGCGACCCGGACCTGATCACGGTCCGCGGGCGCCGTCTCCTCGCCGAGGCCGACGTCGTCATCGCCGACCGCCTCGGTCCGCGCGACCTGCTCGCGGAGCTGCCGCCGCACGTCGAGGTGATCGACGCGGCCAAGATCCCGTACGGCCGTTTCATGGCGCAGGAGGCCATCAACAACGCCCTGATCGAGCACGCGAAGCAGGGCAAGTCGGTCGTACGGCTGAAGGGCGGCGACCCTTACGTCTTCGGCCGCGGCATGGAGGAGCTGCAAGCCCTCGCCGAGGCCGGCATCCCCTGCACCGTGGTGCCCGGCATCTCCAGCTCGATCTCGGTCCCGGGCGCGGCCGGTATCCCGGTCACCCACCGGGGCGTCGCCCACGAGTTCACCGTGGTCAGCGGCCATGTGGCGCCGGACGACGAGCGCTCGCTGGTCGACTGGCCGTCGCTCGCCAGGCTCACCGGCACGCTGGTGATCCTCATGGGCGTCGACAAGATCGGCAAGATCGCCGAGACCCTGGTCGCGCACGGCAAGTCCCCGGACACCCCGGTCGCCCTCGTCCAGGAGGGCACGACGGCCGCCCAGCGCCGCGTCGACGCCACCCTCGCCACGGTCGCCGAGACGGTCCGGACCCAGGAGGTCAAGCCTCCGGCGGTCATCGTCATCGGCGAGGTCGTCAACGTCGGCCCCCGGACGTCGTCCTAGCCGTACGCATCCGCGGGTGACCGCACCCGCTCCGAGCCGTTTGGCACCGTACCCAGAGCAAGGCAGTATCCCCCTGTGGCCGATCTCATCACCGTCGAGGACCCCGACGACCCGCGCCTGCACGACTACACCGGCCTGACCGACGTCGAGCTGCGCCGCAGGCGCGAACCCGCCGAGGGCCTGTTCATCGCCGAGGGCGAGAAGGTCATCCGGCGGGCCAAGGACGCCGGGTACGAGATGCGGTCGATGCTGCTGTCCGCCAAGTGGGTCGACGTCATGCGGGACGTCATCGACGAGCTCCCGGCGCCCGTCTACGTCGTCACCCCGGACCTCGCCGAACGCGTCACCGGCTACCACGTGCACCGCGGCGCGCTCGCCTCCATGCAGCGCAAGCCGCTGCCGGCCGCGACCGACCTCCTCCGGACCGCCCGCCGCGTGGTGGTCATGGAAGGGGTCAACGACCACACCAACATCGGCGCGATCTTCCGCTCGGCGGCGGCCCTCGGCATGGACGCGGTGCTCCTCTCCCCGGACTGCGCCGACCCCCTCTACCGCCGCAGCGTGAAGGTCTCCATGGGCGCGGTCTTCTCCGTGCCGTACGCCCGCCTCGACGCCTGGCCCAAGAGCCTGGAGTCGGTCCGCGAGGCCGGCTTCACCCTGCTCGCCCTCACCCCCGACGAGAAGGCCAGGCCCCTCGACGAGGCCGCCCCGCACCGCATGGACCGGGTCGCCCTGATGCTCGGCGCCGAGGGCGACGGCCTGACCACCCGGGCCCTGGTCGCCGCCGACGAATGGGTCCGCATCCCCATGTCCCACGGCGTGGACTCGCTCAACGTGGGCGCCGCGGCGGCGGTCGCGTTCTACGCGGTGACGACGGGCCGCCCGCAGTCGTGACACCGGCCGGGGCGCCGCCGTACGCCCCACTCGGACACCTGACGTCCGGCTCCCGACCGCACGACCACCGTCCGCACGGCCCTGGCCGGATGGCTCGGGCGGCGGTCCGCTACTCCGACAGCTCGATCGTGGACTCGTACCGCTCGGACATCAACGAGCCCTCGTCCAGCGGACGGTAGCCGCTCTCGACCCGCTCCCGCCGCACGTCGCCCGTACCGCTCCCGCCGCCCGGCTCACCGCCGAGCCCGCGCGCCGGACCCTGGCAGCCCTGCACCAGCGCGATGCCCAGCGCCACGAGCAGGGTGACGACGACGAACACGAACAGCCGCTGCCGCAGCAGCTGCGGATTGGCCGGCCGCAGCCCGGACCCGGTCCTCGGCGCCGGCCGCCCCGGGCCACCGCGCCGGGCCGGACCGCTCTGGCCACCGGACCGGGTGTTGCCACGCGGAACGGGAGTGTTGCGCGGCACCGGCGTGTTCCGCGGTGACGAGGCGTTCCTCGACGGGGTGTCCCTGGGCACCGGAGTGTTCCGCGGCACGGGGGTGTTCCGCGCGACGGGCGTGGGCCGCGCCCCCGACCGCGACGAGGGGCCCGTACCCCGTGGCGCACCGCCGCCCCGCGACGGTACCGAGCCCCGAGAGGGGCCCCCGCCCCGCACCGGCGCCGGACCGCGTGCCGCGCCCGCACCCCGGGGCACGGGCGTGCCCGGCGTACTCGGCGTACTCGACGGACCCTGCGAGCGCCGGGCGGACTGGCCGCGCTGCTGGTCGGGGTAGGTGTCCGAGAGCCGCCCGGTGGGCCGGTCCGCCTCCCCGGCGCGCGGCGCGGGCGGCCGCCCGTCGAGCAGGCCCTGCGCCTCGCGGGCGGCGATCTCCTTCAGCCGCAGCGACAGGTCCAGGGTGCTGGGCCGCTCCTCCGGGTCCTTCGCCAGACAGGCCCGCACCAGCGGGGCCAGCGCGTCCGGGACGCCGTGCAGCTGCGGCTCCTCGTGCACCACGCGGTACAGCATCACCTCGGAACTGCCGTGCCCGAAGGGCGAGTCACCGGTGGACGCGTACGCGAGCGTGGCACCCAGCGAGAACACGTCCGTGGCCGGGGTGACGGCGGCGCCGCGCACCTGCTCGGGCGCGAGGAAGCCGGGGGAGCCGACCGCCGTGCCGACATGCGTCAGCGTGGACGCCCCGGTCGCCCAGGCGATGCCGAAGTCGATGATCCGCGGTCCCTTCGGGGACAGCAGGATGTTGGACGGCTTGAGATCCCGGTGCACGACGCCGGCCTCGTGTACGGCGACCAGCCCCTCCGACAGGGCGGCCCCGATGGCGGCGACCTCGGCGGCACCGAGCGGTCCCTCGTCGGCGACCTTGTCGTGCAGGGACGGGCCGGGCACGTACTGGGTGGCGAACCAGGGCCGCTCCGCCTCCAGGTCCGCGGCGACGAGCCGGGCCGTGCATCCGCCGCGGATCCGGCGGGCGGCCGAGACCTCGCGGGCGAACCGCGACCGGAACTCCTGATCCTCCGCCAGATCGGGCCGGATCACCTTGAGGGCGACCCGCTGGCCCTTCTTGTCGGAGCCCAGGTAGACAACACCCATCCCGCCCGCGCCGAGCCGTCGGTGAAGCTTGAACGAGCCGACGACGCGCGGGTCCTCGCGCCTCAGGCGCATCATCGCCATGTTCATCCCCGCTGCCCGGTCCGTGTGACGTGCCACAGCTTACGTTTCCCCGGCCGCCTGCGCGCAGAGGCCGCGCCCTCTCGTACCGATCGATTGTCAGTGCGCGGCGCGAGACTTGAAAGGTGGTCAGGGAGGGCGCAAAGGGGACGAGTTGCCAACGCCCGCGCTCCCAACCGCCCGTCACGGAAGGGGGATTGGCGCCGCGAAGGGTGACCGCGCGAAGACGGTCACGGACGCCGGCGACCCGACGCGTGCGTACGGCGCGGCGGCGAGCGGTGCGGACCGCCGACCGGAGACGACGGCCCGGCGAAGCTCGGCCGAAGTGAGCGAAGTCACCCACACCGGCGCCCCCACGGCCTCGACATGATCCGAACGACCGCCCCTTCCCCCGGAGGGCAACCCAGAAAATCCGGGACACACCGGACGCCCCCTCCGGGAAGACCCCGAGACGCGGGCCACCGTCTCCACCCAGGGGAGTACACCGCAGGTGACGGCTCATCCTCCGGGAGGCCCGCCAAGCGGTACGAGGGCATGACGCCCGCCCCGGCCCCCGCGCCTAGATTTGAGGTCAAGCGGCGGGTGCAGTACTCGTCCCCCGAGGTCGGACACCCGCCGCTGCCACGACAACCGAGCACGGTCAGGAGAAGGACCATGGCCCACACGGCACCGCGGACACTGGTCCGCGAGGAGGGACGCAAGGCGCTCGCCGCCGCGCTCCGTCCACGCCGCCCGGGCCGCCGCCACCCCCTGGTGGCTACGCTGATGGCCCTTCCCCTGGCGGTCCTGCTCCTCCTCGTCTTCGACGGGTGGGAGACAGTGGCCACACAGGCGTCGTCCGTGGGCGAGATGCTGGGGCGCTGAGCGGCGACCCCAGGCCCGGAAGAGCGGTCCGGGCGGGGACATCCCACCCATAACCCCGTGGGGACGGGGGTGCGGCGGACGGCACAGATGCCGGCGCAGCTGGGGAGCTGCGCCGGCATTGCTTTTCCCCCAAAACACCGAGCCGTGTGCGGCCGCTGCCTGCGCCGGGAGCCCGGCATGATCGGCGATACACCCCCTAGGGGTACCCTCCTGCTCGAAGAGCTTGGAGGCGCCCCGTCGCGCCGGGCTGCGCCTCCCACGCCCGAGCGGTCACTCGGATCCCAGGCACCCCGGCTCAGCGGTAACGCCGTACCGCCCCACCGGCACCGCAGCCCCACCCACCCCCAGCCCCCGCCGCGCCCGGACGTACCCTCACCGAACCACCGCGGCGAACCCAGGGACCCCCATGACCACACCCCCACTCCTCACCGCCCTCACCGCCAAAGCCCGAACCACCACCCACCCCCACCACACCCCCTGCGCCTGCGGCACCGCCACCATCACCACCCTCGCCGACCGCCCGGACGCCACCGTCGTCCGCCACGCGGACACCGTCGCCAAGGCCCACGCCCCGGGCACGGACCGGGCCCACCTCACCGCCCGCCTGACCACGGCCTCCCACCTCCCCGGCATCCTCCTCCCGCCGCTCACCGAGATCCCCCTCACCCTCCACGGCCGCCTGGTCACCCTCTGGCCCTACGGCACCCCCGTGGACCCGGACGACCCGGACGCCGCCCCCTGGGAGGCCGCGGCCACCCTCCTCGCCCACCTCCACCGTGCCCCCGCCCCCACCATCCCCCTCCCCCCGATGCGCGGCCCGGAGAAGGCCGCCCGCGCCCTCGCCCGCCTGACGGCGGCAGCCGCCCCGCACCCGGCCACGCCCACGATCCTGCGCGCCTGGTCCGACCTCCCCGCGTGGGCCCGCGCCGAGGCCCCCATGCCGGACACGGCCACCCTCTGCCACGGCGACCTCCACCTCGGCCAGCTCGTCCGCGCGGACGGCACCCCGCAGTCCCCCTGGCGCCTCATCGACGTGGACGACCTCGGCGTGGGCGTCCCCGCCTGGGACCTCGCCCGCCCCGCCGCCTGGTACGCCTGCGGCCTGCTCCCGCCCGACGAGTGGACCCGCTTCCTGGAGGCCTACCGCGCCGCCGGCGGCCCCGCCGTCCCGGCCGACGGCGACCCGTGGCCCGCCCTCGACGTCCCGGCCCGCGCCCTCACCGTCCAGTCCGCCGCCCAGGCCGTCACCAAGGCCCTGTCCGCCGCCCGCCCTCTGGACGAGGTGGAGCAGTCCCTCGTCGACGCCTGCGCGCGGATGGCCGCCACACCCCCGGAGTTGGCGCGAAACTTCGCGAAGTAGGGTGCAACCGACCGCAGCCGGACAGAGTCTGTGCTGGAGATACGTGAAGCAGGATCGACCGGCGAGGAGTTGAGCCGACCTTGCAGTGCCCGAAGTGCCGTGCCGCGATGCACACCTACAACCGCAACGGAGTCCAGATTGAGCAGTGCAGCAACTGCCGAGGGATCTTCCTGGACTACGGCGAGCTGGAGGCCCTGACCCGCCTCGAGGCCCAGTGGACCCAGCCCGCCCCGCCGCCGGCCGCCCCTCCGGCCCCGCCCGCCCCCGCTCCCGCCCCGCAGGCCTACCCCGCGCCGCCCGCCCCCGCCTGGGGCGCCCCGCACCCCGGCCACGGCCAGTACGGCCACCGGCGCCACAAGAGCTTCGGCCACATGCTCTTCTCCAGCTGAGCCCCCGAGCACGACGAAGCCCCCGGCCGTTCGAGACGGCCGGGGGCTCCGGACTGTGTGGACGATACTGGGATTGAACCAGTGACCTCTTCCGTGTCAGGGAAGCGCTCTCCCGCTGAGCTAATCGTCCTCGGGACCACGGTCATCTCACTGTCACCCGATGAAGCCGACCATGGGCACTGCGTGCGCGATACTGGGATTGAACCAGTGACCTCTTCCGTGTCAGGGAAGCGCTCTCCCGCTGAGCTAATCGCGCGAGTGGGATCTTCGAGAAGATCCAGGATCCGAAGATCCAGTGGACGATACTGGGATTGAACCAGTGACCTCTTCCGTGTCAGGGAAGCGCTCTCCCGCTGAGCTAATCGTCCTTGGAGGTGGAGACGGGATTTGAACCCGTGTAGACGGCTTTGCAGGCCGTTGCCTCGCCTCTCGGCCACTCCACCAGGAGTGTAGAGGATCGGGAAGATCCCCTTTTCCTTCGAGCGGACGACGAGGCTCGAACTCGCGACCTCAACCTTGGCAAGGTTGCGCTCTACCAACTGAGCTACGTCCGCTTGTCGTTTCGGTCCGCTCCCGCGTCCCGGCGACGTGTTGAACTCTAGCGGATTCCCGGGCCAGTACAAAAACGCGTTTGTGCAGCGTGCTGCGGTGCGCCCACCGGACGACCCGCCCCGGCCGCCCGGAGGCCACGCCGGAGCCACCCGGCGGACACCCGCCCTAGACTCGACAACGTGCTCGACCTCCCCCCTCTCGCCCGCTTCGGCGACCGCGTCGCCACCGGCCTCGCCGACGTCACCAGTGACCCGGCAGCCCTGGACTCCACCGGATTCTGGGCCGTCGCCGCCGATTTCGAGGGCCGTCTGACCTGCGCCCGCTTCACGGACGTACGCGAGGAGCCGGTGCCCGCCCCCGTGCCGGGTGCCTGGCGGGGCCCCTCGGCCGGTGACTGGACGTCATCCCTCGACCGCGCCGCGTACACGGCGGGCGTACGGCGCGTCCGCGAGCACATCGCGGCGGGCGAGGTGTACCAGGCGAACCTCTGCCGGGTGCTCTCCGCGCCGGTCGCCCCCGGCGCCGACGTGGACGCGCTCACCGCACTGCTCGCCCGGGGCAACCCGGCGCCGTACGCCGGAACGATCCGCCTGCCGGAGCACGGCGTGGAGATAGCCACCGCCTCCCCGGAGCTGTTCCTGCGCCGGGAGGGGCGGATCGTCGAGTCCGGGCCGATCAAGGGCACCGGCCGCACCGAGGCGGACCTCCTGGAGAAGGACTACGCCGAGAACGTGATGATCGTGGACCTGGTCCGCAACGACATCGGGCGGGTCTGCGCCACGGGCAGCGTCACCGTGCCGGAGCTGTGCGTCGTGGAGAAGCACCCCGGCCTGGTCCACCTCGTCTCCACCGTGCGCGGCGAGCTGCGCCCCGAGGCCGGCTGGCCGGAGCTGCTGGCCGCCGCCTTCCCGCCCGGCTCGGTCACCGGCGCCCCGAAGTCCAGCGCCCTGCGGATCATCGACGCCCTGGAAACGGCCCCGCGCGGCCCCTACTGCGGCGGGATCGGCTGGGTCGACGCCGACCGGGGCACGGGCGAGCTGGCCGTCGGCATCCGCACCTTCTGGATCGACCGGGCCGACCCGGGTACGCCCCTGCTGCGGTTCGGCACCGGCGCCGGGATCACCTGGGGGTCCGACCCCGAGGGGGAGTGGCGGGAGACCGAGCTGAAGGCGTCCCGGCTGCTCGCGGTAGCGTCGGGCGCGTACGAGGCGAGTGGAGAGGTACTGACGTGAAGATCTGGCTCGACGGCGGACTGCAGGACATCGAGTCCGCCCGTGTCTCCGTCTTCGACCACGGGCTGACCGTGGGCGACGGCATCTTCGAGACCGTGAAGGCGGTGGACGGCCGGCCCTTCGCGCTCACCCGCCACCTCGACCGGCTCACGCGCTCGGCCCGCGGCCTCGGCCTGCCCGACCCCGACCACGACGAGATCCGCCGCGCCTGCGCCGCCGTCCTCGAGGCCAACCCGATGCCGCTCGGCCGGCTGCGCATCACCTACACCGGCGGCCACGGCCCGCTCGGCTCCGACCGCGGTGACCACGGCCCGACCCTGGTCGTCGCCCTCGGCGAGACCACCCGCCGGCCCGACACCACGGCCGTCGTCACCGTGCCGTGGACCCGCAACGAGCGCGGCGCGCTCACCGGCCTGAAGACGACCTCGTACGCCGAGAACGTCGTCGCCCTCGCCCGCGCCCGCGAACAGGGCGCCTCCGAGGCGCTGTTCGGCAACACCGTCGGACAGCTCTGCGAGGGCACCGGCTCCAACGTCTTCGTCGTCCTCGACGGCGAGATCCACACCCCGCCGCTCGCCTCCGGCTGCCTCGCGGGCATCACCCGCGAGCTGACGATCGAATGGACCGGCGCCAAGGAGACCGACCTGCCGCTGGACGTCCTCGAGCGCGCCGACGAGGTCTTCCTCACCTCGACCCTGCGGGACGTGCAGGCCGTGCACCGCGTCGACGGCCGGGAACTGCCCGGCGCGCCGGGCCCGGTGACCGCCAAAGCCATGCGGATCTTCGACGAGCGCTCCGGCGACGACCTCGACCCGTGACGAGCGCTCCGGGGACGACCTCGACCGTGACGGCCGCTTCTCGGCCGTGGGGATATTCGGCTGAAACGCGGGGCGTGCGCGGGTAGAACACCCGTGATGACCACGACCCTACGGCCGTCCGGGCCGCTCCGGCAGAACGCCGACGGGACGCGCTCACGCCACTACCAGGTGTGCGTGAACAGCCGTCCCGTCGGCGCCATACACCTCGGCACCTCCGCCGCCTTCGGCGACGCGGTGGCCCGCGTGCACCATCTGCGCATCGAGGAACCCGACCGCAGACGCGGTCGCGGCACGTTCGCCCTGCTCGCCGCGGAGGAGGTGGCCCGCGGCTGGGGCTGCGCCCTGATCGAGACGACCGTCCCCGCCGACGCCGAGCCGGCCCTGCGGCTCGTCCGGGCGCTCGGCTACGCCGTCCGCAACCGGGGCATGGAGAAACGGCTGGGCGCCGTCCCGCCCGCCCTGCCCGCCGGCAGCCGGGCCCGCCCCATGACCGAGGCCGAGTTCGGGCCCTGGCACGCGGACGAATGGGAGGGGTACGCGCGCACCTGGATCGAGCGCGGGGTGCCCGAGAAGGCGGCGTACGCCAAGGCGCGGCGCGACCAGGAGCAGTTGCTGCCGCAGGGCATGGCCACCGAGACCATGCTGTTCAGCGTCCTGGAACATGAGGGGACGCGGGTGGGCGTCCTCTGGCTGGCGCTGCGTGAGGACAAGGCGTTCGTGTTCAAGGTGGAGGCCGACGCGGCCCACCGCGGGCGGGGGCACGGGCGTGCGCTGATGCTCCTGGCGGAGATCCAGGCGATCTCCGCCGGGCGGCGCGTGCTCGGGCTGAACGTCTTCGCCGGGAACACCCCGGCCGAGCGGCTCTACGCGTCGCTGGGTTACGAGACGACGCAGTACGCCCTGCAGAAGCCGCTGCTGTGACCGTCAGGCCGGCTGCTCGGCGAGCAGCCGGTCCGCGATCTCCTCGATGCGCTCGCGCAGGCCCTCCTGGCTCTTGCCGCCGTCGAGGCGTTCGCCGCCGATGACGTACGTCGGGGTGCCGGTCACGCCGATCGCCTTGCCCTCGGCCTGGTCGGCGTCCACGATCAGGATGTGCCGGCCGTCGATCAGCGCGGTGTCGAACTCCTCCGCGTCCAGGCCGAGTTCCCGGGCCACCTCCACCAGGAAGGGTTCGCCCTTGCGGTCCAGCTCCTCGACCCGGCTCAGCACCGCCTCGACGTACGGCCAGCCCTTGCCCTGCTCCAGCGCCTCCTCGGCGGCCTGTGCGGCGGCGAAGGAGTGCTTGTGCTTCTCCAGCGGGAAGTGCCGCAGGCGCAGCTCCAGTCGGTCGCCGTAGCGCTCGCGCAGGGCGCGCAGGTCGTCCAGGGCGGTGCGGCAGTCGGGGCACTGCAGTTCGCACCAGACGTCGAGGACGGGGGGTGCGGGGTGCGCGGGGGCGGGGGAGGTGTCGCTCATGTGCCACAGTCTTCCAGTACGGCTGGTCGCGTCCCAATCCGGCGGGGTGCCTGCGGCGGCCTGTGCGGGTGCGTGGGGCTGTGCCTGTGCCTGCGGCGGCCTGTGCGGCCGTGTGGGGGTTGCTGTAGCGCCTGCGGTGCGTTTCGGGGTCGGGGCCGTGCCGGGGGGTGTCCGTCCTCGGTCCGGCGGGGCCGTTGCTCGCAGGGTGACCGGTGCTGGACGCCGGACGCTGCGGGCGGACACCCCCCCGGCACGTCCCCTTCCCGCCGTCGGCGGCTGTCCCGGCGCCCACCGTCGTCGGTGCCTTCCCGCCGTGGGCGGCTGCGTGACGGTCAGGGGTGCGGGGGCGGGAGTACGGCGAGTGGCGGTCCCGCAGGGGCGACCCGGAGATGTCCCTGATGTCCGGGCGGGGGCATGGCCGGGTGGGGTGCGGCAGGTGCACGATGGAGGGGACGAACCGGGTGCCGGATCAAGCATGCATGGAGGACGGGATGATCGCCGAGACCGTGTGTTCCGCCGTCGCCGCGGCCGGCCTCGGCATCGCCGCGGTCACCGCGTACCGCAAACGCTTCCTGACGGCCGCCCGTATCGCGGCCTACGCCCTCGTGCCGCTCGGGCTGGTGATGACGGGTGTGATCGACTGGCTCGCCGACACCGCCTTCAGTCCGACGGCGTGGGCCGGATTCGGGGTGCTCGGCGGTGCGTGGCTGCTGTTCGCCGGAACGCGGGCCGTGGAGCGCAGGCGCGCCGGGCGGCGGGAGCGCGAGGCCGCCGCCGTGGCTCCGCAGGCGTCGGCGCCCTCCCTGGGGCAGGCCTCGCGGCCGACCGCCCGGCCCAGCGCCGGCCCGGCCTCGCGGACGGACGCGGACGACTTCAGCGACATCGAGGCCATCCTGAAGAAGCACGGCATATGAGGCCCGCCGAGGCGGGCTGAAACGTGCCGGACGGGCCCCTCGGGCGCGGTGCGCGCGAAGCTTAGTGAACCGCGGGCCGGAAGGGGGCCCATGATCGGTCCGAGTCCCCCGTTTGGCGGGCCTGTCGGGCGTGTCAAGGTGCCGATTGCGCCATCATCGCCGACGAGATGCTGGACACGACACAGAGCGATGCCGCGCCGCCGCAGGACGAGCCGCGCGGATGTCTCTTCGCCCTTTCCCAGCCACCGCTGATGATCTTCCTTGCGGTGATCGGGTGTCTGCTGCTCACGGCTGCGCTGCACGATCTGCTGTTGCTGTGAGCCGTACCCGTGGTCCCCGGCGCCACCCGCCGGGGCCCGCGACGGCACTTCCGTGCGCCGGGCGTCAGCCCGCCGCTTCCTTGCGCCGGGCGCGATAGGCGGCCACGTGCAGGCGGTTGCCGCAGGTGCGGCTGTCGCAGTAGCGCCGGGACCGGTTCCGGGAGAGGTCGACGAAGGCGCGCCGGCAGTCGGGGGCCTCGCACCGCCGCAGCCGCTCCTGCTCGCCGGCCACCACGAAGAACGCCAGCGCCATTCCGCAGTCGGCCGCCAGGTGGTCGGCCACGGAGGCACCGGGAGCGAAGTAGTGCACATGCCAGTCGTAGCCGTCGTGGTCCGTGAGGCGGGGGGTGGTGCCCGCCGCGGCGACCAGCTCGTTGATCATTCCGGCGGCGGCCCGGGCGTCGGGGGCCGCGAAGATCCCGGCGAACCGGCCGCGGACCTTGCGTACCGCGGAGAGGTCGAACTCCGAGAGCACCCCGACATCACTGATCTTGTGCTCGCGTACGAACGTGTCGAGGGCCGCGACGTCCGGCAGTCCGTCCGGGGACGTGTCGTCCTCCGGCGCGGTGTTCACCAGATCCACCACAGTGTCGAGCGCGCACCGGGTGTCGTGGGTGATCAGCACGTTTCGCTCCCTGGCCTGGGGGTCGGGCGGACGCCCGCCGATGCTGGCCGATGGTAACGGCTCACCGACGGCCACCGGCCCGCCGCTGCCCGCGGTTGCCCGTACAACGGGGCTCCGGCCTGCGGGGTTCCCGGGCCGGGCGGGATTTTCACGGCCTCAGGGCTGGGTCCCAGGTCGGCTCCCGGGCCGGATGCCTGATCCCGAGCGAACCGGTCCTCGCTCACCCGGCGTGACCGTGCCCGAGGGTCGAGATGATCAGCTTTCCGCTTCTCTCGTCACGGAGCGTCACGGTCGGATCGAGCCAGGTCGGCCTCCGTGCTCCCCGTCGTGCCCTCCAAGCGACGCATCCCCTCTCGGCCACCTGACGTACACGCGCATCGGCGCCGCCCCGCAGGGTGCGTGCGGGGTGGCGCCGTGGTGTGCCGTATGCGGTTGTCCTGGCCCGAGCCGTCTCCCCGAGTGGACGGCGCCGGGCGGCTCTGTGGGGTCTGGCCTAGCTCTCCGCCAGGATGTGCGAGAGCTCCTGATCCAGGTCGAAGTGGCGGTGCTCCGTGCCCGGGGGCACGGCGGCGTCCGTTCGCTTCAGGAACGATTCCAGGGCCCGCGCCGGGGCCTCGAGCAGTGCCTCTCCCTCCGGGGAGCTCAGGGCGATGCACACCACGCCCTGACCATGGCTGCGCGACGGCCAGACACGGACGTCGCCGGTACCCGTGGGCCGGTGAAGGCCCTCGGCGAGGAGGTCGCGGGCGAACACCCACTCGACGGTCTCCTCGGCTCCGGTGTGGAAGGTGGCGTGCACGGCGTAGGGATCGGCCGTGTCGTACCGCAGGCCTGCCGGAACAGGCAGGGAGGACTCGCTCGACACAACGAGGCGCAGGTGCAGCTCGCAGCTGACCGTGGTGTTCATAAGCGCCAGGGCCTTTCGCTCAGTGTGCGCTCGGGGATTCGCACGTCGGCGAAATCGACATGCCACCTACGGTGCCGTTGTAAACCCCTCTGAGGGTTTTGCATGGCTTTACGTAACTCTTCCGGCCGAGAAGCGGTTCGCCCGGAGCGTCCATTTCGGTGACCGGTTTCGGTCCGGTAGGGTTTGGCCGTATGAATACGGGGAGTAACGAGCTTGGCGAGGTCGCCATGGCTGTCGACGAGACGGGGACGAACGGGGTGCGGAGCGAGCGGGGGAGCGAGGAAGGGCTCGGGTCCCGGGCGCCCGAGTTCATCAAGGCGCGCAGGGTGCTCCACCTGAGCTGGCAGGTCGGGGTGTTCGTCGTAGGGCTGGCGGTCGTCGTCACCGGCGTGATCATGCTGCCCCTGCCCGGACCGGGCTGGGTCGTGATCTTCGGTGGCATGGCGATCTGGGCGACCGAGTTCGTCTGGGCCCAGCTCGTCCTGCGCTGGACCAAGCGCAAGGTCACCGAGGCGGCCCAGCGTGCCCTGGATCCCAAGGTGCGGCGGCGCAACATCATCCTGACCGTCACCGGTCTGGTGATCGTGGGCGTGCTGGCCGGGATCTACCTCTGGAAGTTCGGTCTCGTCATGCCGTGGAAGATCAAGGACCAGTGATCCGCGGCCGGGGCGCGGGGGCCGGCTTGGGGTGGTCACAGGCACCCCCTGACATGGGGTAATGTTCTTCCTGCGCCCGGGCGATTAGCTCAGTGGGAGAGCGCTTCGTTCACACCGAAGAGGTCACTGGTTCGAACCCAGTATCGCCCACCCGGAACGGCGGCCCGTCTGCGAGAACGCAGGCGGGCCGCCGTCGTGTGTGCGGGGTGCGGGGGTGCGGGCGTCCTCGTCGGCGGTCGACAGGTTTCGGCCGGGGCCGGTCGTCGTGCGGCATGGTGCGGTTTGTTCGGTATCTCGACCGTGTCGCTCTCACCTGCGGTGTCGCCCGGGAAGCGGGGTCGTGCGTCCCGCGTCCGCCGTCCTTCGGCGCATCCCGCTCGGAAGAAATTCCTGTCCGAATCATTGACGCACCCGTAGTGCCTCCGTAACTTGTGCCAGCAAGCGCTTACTTGAAACGATTCATGCAGGCGGCAACGACGCTGCGGGGAGGCTTCGACGGTGGGTATCAGCAGGAATGTCGAGAGGCGTACGGTCCTGAAGGCGGTGGGCGCCTCGGCGGCCACGCTCGGGCTCGGGGCGACGGCCGCGTGCGGCGGAGGTGCCGGTTCCGGCGACGGAACGGTGACGCTTCGTTACGCATGGTGGGGTGGCGAGCCGCGCACGATCGCCATCAAGAAGACGATCGCGCTCTTCGAGAAGAAGTACCCGAAGATCAAGATCAAGCCTGAATTCACCGACTACGCCGCGTTCTGGGAGAAGTTCCAGACGCAGGCCTCCGGTGGAAATCCGCCGGACGTTTTCCAGAATGCGGTCGGCTTCCTGCGCAAGTACGACAAGCGCGGTGTTCTCATGGACCTCAAGACGCAGGCGGACGCGGGAAATCTGAGCCTGGAGAACTTCCGCAACGGTGTTCTGGCGAACGGTCAGGTCGACGGCAAGCAGATCGGCATTCCCGTCGGCGCCAACACCATGGCCCTCGTCATCGACCGCAAGGCCTTCGAGAAGGCGGGCGTGGAGGTGAAGTTCGGCTGGACCTGGGACGAGTACTTCGACGCGCTCCAGACCATCCAGGACAAGCTGAAGATCGCCGGTGACACCGGCTACTTCGGCATCATGTACCTCTACGACCTGTATCTGCGTCAGAACGGCAAGGCCTTCTTCACCGAGTCCGATCTCGGCTTCACCCAGGACGATCTGACGCAGTGGTGGGAGGATGGCTACAAGCGCGTGCGCTCCGGGCTCGTCGCCGACCCGAAGAAGATCGAGCAGGTCGCCCCCAAGTCCGGTCTGTCGGCGGGGCTCGCCGCGTCCGAGTTCACCTGGGACAACTTCTCCATCCGCTACGAGGGAGAGGGCGAGTCGGACTACGGGCTCGCGCCGATCCCGACCACCAACGGCAAGGACACCGGCCAGTACCTCGGCTCGCTGATGCTCAGCGCCTTCTCCGGGACCAAGCACCCCAAGGAGGTCGCCCAGTTCATCGACTTCATGGTCCATGACCCCGAGGTCGGCAGGATCATGGGCTACGACCGCGGCATCCTCGCCACGACCGAGCAGTACGAGGCGTTCACGCCCACCGACGAGACCAACAAGGGCGTCAAGGCCTACGAGGAGGAGGTCGCCGCGGCCGGCGTGCTCGGGAAGATCACCCCGCACCCGTCCGGCGCCGATGTCATCGAGGCGGCGTTCCTGCGGCTCGGCGGTGAGGTCGCCCAGGGCAAGACCAAGCCGGCCGACGCCGCGAAGGCGCTGTTCAGCGAGGCCAAGGCCGCGTTCGCGGGCTGAGGGGACGTACCACCATGACGCTCGTCAAGGAAGCGCCCGCGCGCCCGGCCGGGAAGCGGTCCGCCCCTCCCGCCGCCGGGCGGCGCGGGCGGCGCCGCGAGAACCTCGCCGGCTATCTCTTCATGTCGCCGTGGATCGCGGGATTCCTGCTGCTCACGGCGGGGCCGATGATCGCGTCGCTGTACTACGCGTTCACCAGCTACAACCTGTTCACGCCCCCGCAGTGGGTGGGGCTGGACAACTTCACGACGATGTTCCAGGACCCGCGCTGGCAGAAGTCGGTCGAGGTCACGCTGAAGTACGTCGTCGTGGCCACGCCGCTGAAGCTGCTGCTCGCGCTCGGCGTCGCGCTGCTGCTCGCGCAGAAGCGGCGCGGACAGGGGCTGTACCGGGCCGCGTTCTACATGCCGTCGCTGATCGGCGCCAGCGTCTCCGTGGGCTTCGTGTGGCGGGCGCTGTTCTCGGACGACGCGATCGTGGACCGTACGCAGAAGGTCTTCGGGCTCGACGTCGGGGGCTGGATCGGCAACCCGGACTACGTCATCTACGCCCTGGTGGCGCTGAGCATCTGGCAGTTCGGCGCGCCGATGGTCATCTTCCTGGCCGGTCTCAAGCAGGTCCCGCAGGAGCTGTACGAGGCGGCCGAGGTGGACGGGGCCGGTCCCTTCAGGCGGTTCTGGAACATCACGCTGCCGATGATCTCGCCGGTGCTGTTCTTCAACGTGCTGCTGGAGTCCATCCACGCGTTCCAGGTGTTCGGCTCCGCGTACGTCGTCTCCGACACCCGGTGCGGGCCGGCCGACGCGACGCTCGTCTACACCTGTTACCTCTACCAGAAGGGGTTCAAGGAGGCCCAGATGGGCTTCGCCTCCGCGATGGCCTGGACTCTGGTGGTCGCGGTGGCGCTCGTCACGGCGGTCCTGTTCTGGTCGCAGAAGAAGTGGGTGCACTACGAGGAGGCCGCCAAGTGACCACTGCCACCACCCCTGTCGTGCGCGCCGAGGGCGAGCGGCGGCGCGTCGGTTCGATCGTCTGGCACGCGGGCGCGCTCCTCGTCCTCGCGGTCGTCCTCTACCCCGTGGTCTGGGTGGTCGGTGCCTCGTTCAAGCCGAGCAAGGACATCATCGCCAGCCTCGACCTGCTGCCCACCAAGCCGGTCTGGGCGAACTTCTCGGGGCTCGCCGACGGCATCTCCGGCATCTCCATCAGCAGCTTCTTCTGGAACTCGCTGGTGTACGCGGTCCTGGCCGTGGTCGGTGTCGTGCTGTCCAGCTCGCTGACCGCGTACGCCTTCGCCAAGATCCGGTTCGCCGGGCGGAACCTGCTCTTCACGCTGATGATCGGCACGCTGCTGCTGCCGTATCACGTGCTGCTCATCCCGCAGTACGTGCTCTTCCGGAACCTGGAGCTCACCGACACCCTGGTGCCGCTCGTCGCGGGCAAGTTCCTGGCCACGGAAGCCTTCTTCGTCTTCCTGATGGTGCAGTTCATGCGCGGGCTGCCGCGGGAGCTGGACGAGGCCGCCAAGCTCGACGGCTGCGGGCACTTCAGGACCTACTGGGCCATCGTGCTGCCGCTGAGCCGCCCGGCCATCATCACCAGCGCCATCTTCACCTTCATCAACGCCTGGAACGACTTCATGGGGCCGTTGATCTACCTCAACACCCCCGAGAAGTACACCGTCTCGCTCGGACTGATGATGTTCCGCGACCAGGAGGGCATCTCCAACTACGGCAGCATGATCGCGATGTCGCTGGTCGCGCTCGTGCCGGTCATCGCCTTCTTCATGGCCTTCCAGCGCTACCTCATCGACGGCATGGCGACGTCCGGACTGAAGGGCTGAGGCGGTGACCATGGCGCAAGCACGTGTGAAAGCCCGCTCCTCGCGCAAAGAGCCGGTCTTCGGTGAGCGGTTCAGTGTGTTCGCCGAGTGTCTGCTCACCGGCGTGTGGATCGCCGTGGCCTGTCTCGGACTCGTCACCTACCCCGCCGCCTTCGCTGCCGGCGCGCGTCATCTGCGGCGCCGTACGGCCCATGTGGCCGGTGGCTGGCGGGAGTTCGCGGCGGACTTCCGGGCGGCCGTGCGCGGCGGGTGGGCCGTCGGGCTCGCCGGGTGGGCGGTGGCCGTGGCGGTCTGGGTGGACGTCGAGGCCGCCCGGGCCGGTCTGCCCGGCGGGCCGCTCGTCGGGGCCGTCGGCCTCTTCGCGCTGATCGGATGCGCCGTGGCGCTGCTGCGGGCGGCGGCCGTCTGGGAGCCGGGCGCGTCCTGGCGGGCGCTGCTCGCGGGTGCCGGGCGCCGGACCGTGCTCGACCCCGCCGGGTCCTTCCTGATCGTGGGCGGGCTGGCCGTCGTGGCGCTGTCCGCCCTGTTCGCCGCGCCGCTGGCGGTTCCCGTCTTCGGGGCCGTCGCGGCGGCGGCCGTCGCCGTGGAGGAGCGGTACCGGCGCCGCTGACCCGCGGTGCCTCTCAGCAAGGGCGGCGCGCCCTGAGCGCCGTACCTCTCTCTGTCATGCCCTTGGCAACCCGTCCCGTACGGAAAGGAAAGGCCATGTCCCCGATCCCCCGCAGGTCCCTCCTCAAGGCGGCCGCCGTCGCCGGCGCCGCCGCCCAGTTCAGCTGGGCGCTGGGGGCGCAGGACGCCGCGGCCGCGCCCGGAGCCGAGACCGCCGACGCGGAACCGGTCGTCCTGGACTGGCTGGAGGACGGCGGCCTCGGCGCCGCGCCCGGCTCCACCCTCGGCGTGCCCTGGCCCAAGGGCGCCTGCCAGGAGGACCAGACCTTCGCCCTCACCGACGAGAACGGCACCGCCGTCCCCGTCCAGTCCTGGCCGATCGCCTACTGGCCCGACGGCTCCCTGAAGTGGACCGCGCACGCCGTCAGCTCCGGTACCGGCAAGCTCACCCTGACCGCGGGCGAGCCCGCCGCCCCCGCGAAGAAAGTCACGGTCGACAGCGGCGGCGGCACCATCGACATCTCGACCGGTGTCATCACCGCCAGGATCGGCAAGTCCGGCTCCACCCTGGTCAAGTCCGTCACCCGCGGCTCCACGGAGATCGCCAGGAACGGCCGGCTCGTGGTGCTGCGCCAGCCGGAGATCGAGGACGGCGACCAGGGCACGGTCAAGTACGAGCGCTTCGACAGCGCCATCTCCGAGGTGAAGGTCGAACAGGACGGCCCGGTCCGCGCCGTCGTCCGCATCGACGGCAAGCACCGCAAGGGTGACCGGAGCTGGCTGCCGTTCTCCATCCGCCTGTACTTCTACGCGGGCGCCGACTCCTTCCGCATGGTGCACACCATCACTTACGACGGCACCCAGGAGCCCGGCAAGGCGAGCGGCGACTTCATCCGCGGCATCGGCGTCCGCTTCACCGTGCCGATGCGCGACCAGTCCTACGACCGCCACATCCGCCTCGGCGGCGAGGGCACCGGCATGCTCCGCGAGGCCGTCAAGGGCATCACCGGACTGCGCCGCGACCCCGGCCAGGCGGTGCAGGTGGCGCAGTACGAGGGTCGGAAGCTGCCCGACCCGTCGACGTGGGACCAGCGGGTCACCACCCGACTCCAGTACATCCCCGAGTGGGGCGACTACGCCCTCTCCCAGCTCTCCGCCGACGGCTTCACCGTCCGCAAGCGCACCAAGAAGGGCCACGGCTGGATCGCCGCGGGCGGCGGGCGCCGCGCCTCCGGCTTCGGCTACGTCGGCGGCGTGAGCGGCGGACTCTCCTTCGGCCTGCGCGACTTCTGGGAGAAGTTCCCCGCCCAGCTCGACATCCGCGACGCCCACACCGACGAGGCCCAGGTCACCCTCTGGCTCTGGTCGCCCGAGGCACAGCCCATGGACCTGCGCTTCTACCACGACGGCCTCGGCCAGGACACCTTCCCCGAGCAGCTCGAAGGCCTCAACATCACCTACGAGGACTACGAGCCCGGCTTCGGCACCCCCTACGGCATCGCCCGCACCTCCGAACTCCTCTTCTGGGCCAACGAGTCCACCCCGAGCGCCGACAAGCTCGCCGAGCAGGTAGAGGCCGTCCGCGTCCTGCCCCAGCTCGCCGCCCCGCCGGGGCAGCTCATCAAGGCGGGTGTGTTCGGCAAGGGCCTGTACGCCGAACCCGACCGCTCCACCCCCGCCAAGGCGAAGATCGAGGACCACCTCGACTTCCTCTTCACCTACTACAAGGACCAGGTGGAGATGCGCCGGTGGTACGGCTTCTGGGACTACGGCGACATCATGCACACCTACGACACGGTGCGGCACCAGTGGCGCTACGACGTCGGCGGCTACGCCTGGGACAACTCCGAGCTGTCGCCCGACCTGTGGCTCTGGTACGCGTACCTGCGCTCCGGTCGCGCCGACATCTTCCGCTTCGCCGAGGCCATGACCCGGCACACCGGCGAGGTCGACGTCTACCACCTCGGCAAGTGGGCCGGCCTCGGCACCCGGCACGGCGTCCAGCACTACGCCGACAGCGCCAAGCAGCAGCGCATCGCCAACACCACTTACCGCCGCTACTACTACTTCCTCACCGCCGACGAACGCGTCGGCGACCTCATGCACGCCAACGTCGACTCCGACGAGACCTTCCTCGTCCTCGACCCCATCCGCAAGATCCGCACCGAGCCGTACACGCCCGACCGGCACGCCCTGTCGATCGGCTTCGGCACCGACTGGAGCGGCCTGGTCTCGGCGTGGCTCACCGAGTGGGAGCGCAAGGGCCCCAAGTGGGAGAAGGCCAAGGCGCGCGTGCTGTCCACCATGGAGACCATCGCCGCTCAGCCCAACGGCTTCGTCCAGGGCACCGGCCTGTACGACCTGGACACCGGCCGGTTCGCCATCGCCGAGAAGCCGGTCGTCGGGGTCTCGCACCTGTCGGCCGTCTTCGGTCTCAACGAGCTGTGCGCGGAACTCATCGACCTCGTCGACATGCCGAAGTTCAACGAGGCCTACTTCGACTACTGCCGCTACTTCAACGCCACCAAGGCCGAACAGGCCGCCCGTTACGGCTCCCACTTCGGCAGCCTGATCCTGTTCCAGGGCCACTCCCGCCTCGACGCCTACGCGGCCGTGAAGACGGGCGACGAGAAGCTCGCCAAGCGGGCCTGGGAGAAGTTCTACAACTCCGACGGCTACAAGGAGTCCGCGCCCTGGAAGACCGAGAAGGTCAGCGGGCCCAAGGCCCTCGTCGAGGGCAGCGAGGCCACCTGGGTGTCCACCAACGACACCGCGCTGTACGGCCTCGCCGCCATCGAGAACCTGGCCCTCCTCGGCGACAGGATGCCGGCGTGACCAACTAGTTCATCCTGCCCAGCGTCTCCCACACCCGCCGCACGTCCCGCAGCCGCTGCTCGTACGTCGCCCCCAGCGCGAGCAGCAGCAGGCCGGCGAGCGCGGGAGGCGCCCAGCGGGGGAGGGCCCCCGCCACCTGCACCAGATACGGGGCCAGCTCGTGCAGGGTCGCCAGGGCGAGCACCGAGCCGCCCAGCACCAGCGGCGCCTGGAGGTGGTGGCGGGCACCGGCCAGCGTCACCAGCAGCGCCCCCGCGCCCAGCAGCAGGGGGCGCAGCCAGTGCGCGTCACCCCAGGCCGCCACCAGGCTCGGCAACAGCGCGGCGGCGAGACCGGGGCCGTACGCCGTCCAGGACGACGCCTGCGGATCGCGGCGCCGGCGCAGCGCGCCCACGAACAGCGCGGGGACGGCCACCGGCAGCGCGTACGCCTCCGGGACGGTCACCTCCCAGGCGGCCAGCCGGACCCAGCCGGCCGCCACGAACAGCGCGGTGGCCGCGTATCCGACCGGGCGGCGGTCCGGCCGTACGGCCACACCCGCGGCGATCACCGCCACCAGGGCCAGCACCAGCGCCAGCATCGGCGCGTCCGGGACCGCCAGACCGATCGCGACCAGGGCCGCGACCGCCCCCGAGATCTCGGTGGTCAGCCGCGTCACGCCCTCGGTGCGCGGCGCCCACAGCGCCGCCGCCACCGGCACCAGCAGCACCGGCAGCGCGGTGTGCGACGGCTGCCAGTCCAGCGCGGCGCCCGTCGCGACGGCGAGGGCGGTGGCGTGTCCGACTGCCGCGGCGGCGACCGGTGGCCGGCGGGCGGCGAGCGCGCATCCGGCGGTGAGCAGGGCGAACACCGTCAGGGTGGCCGGTTCGGTGGCCAGGGCGAGCAGGGCGAGGACCAGCGAGGTGATCAGCGCCAGCACGGTCGGCACGAGCCGCCTCAGGGCCAGCAGCCCGGCCGTCGTCAGACCCAGGAGCGCCAGCGTGACGACGTAGGGCAGCCGCAGCACCGGAGGGAGGGTCAGCGCAGCCGCCCACCCCAGCACCCACGCCGCGTCGACGGCGCGCGGCCGCCAGGCGGCGGCCCGCACCGCCCCGGCCAGGACCGCGGCGACCACGACCAGCAGCAGGGGCGCGGTCGCGCTGCCCGGCGGCCACGGCAGATCGGCCGTCACCGCCGCCCGCGCGTCGGCGGGTGGCCCGGACCACACACGCGGCAGCCGGCCCAGCGGACCCAGCAGGGCCACGGCGACCACCGGAAGTGCCGCAGACACGGCCAGCGCCTGCACCGCACCGGACGCCCGGCCCAGACCGCGGCGCACCACCTCCGGGACACGGTCCACCCGCACCACGGCCAGCAGGGCCACACCGAGCAGCAGGTGCACCGGAACGGTCCACTCGCCGGGCAGCAGGGTCCGCGGTACCGCGCCGAGCGCGGCCACCGCCAGCAGACCCGCAGCGACCGCGTTGCCCAGCGCGACCTCGGCGCGCGGCGCCCGAGCCCCGGCCAGCGCGACGGCCGCGGCCAGCAGCAGGAGGCCCGCCGCACGCGCGGCGGCACCCGGACCGGAGGCCGTCCACGCCGGCCAGAGCGCCGCCGTCGCACCCCAGCCACCCAGGCCGTACGCCCCGCCGACGGCGACGATCCGCACCGGCCCGCCGGTCACCCGCAGCGCCGGCGCCGCGTCGGCCGCCGCCGTCACCAGCAGGGCCGCCACGATCCCGAATGTGTCGGCCCCGGCCGCCACCGCCGCCAGCGGCAGCGGGAGTTGGGCCGCGCACACGGCGGCCGGCAGCGGGAGGACGAGCGGCCGACCGGTCACCCGGGGGAGCAGCAGGCCGTACGCCGCCCAGAGCGCCGCCAGCGTCGCCAGGGCGCCCGCCGCGTAGCCCGCCGGGTCCGCCGCGGGGAGCGCGGCGGCGTGCAGCGCGTACGCGTCCAGCACCGTCAGCGCCAGGCCCAGGCCCGCCACCGACTCGGCCGTCGAGCGCAGCCCCCGCTTCAGCAGCGGTACGGGGGCCGCGAGCGCCGCCGCGGTGACCGCGCCGAGCACGACGGCCCGCCCGGCGATCCCCAGGTGACCCCAGCTGACCAGCGTGAACGCCGCCGCAGCGAGGGTGAGCAGCACCCCGCCCAGCAGGAGCAGCACGTTCTGGACACCGGGGGCGGAGGCCTCCGGGCGCGGCGGGGCGGCGGACGGCGCCGGGCGCACCGGCTGGAGCTGCGACAGCAGCCGGCCGCGACGCGCCAGCAACTGAGCGCGCCGGGCGTCCAGTCGGTACAGCTCGGCGTCGACGAGCCGCAACTCCTCGGCGGGGGACGGAATGTGCGTCATGGTTCCGGAGTGTGGCGCCCGTCACGCCGATCGCACATGAGTGCGCGTACTCACCGGGTACTCAGAAACCCGGACTCCCCACGCCGAGCAGGACGGACTCCGCCCATGGACTGGACCCACCACCGCTTCCGCAGCCTGTGGCGGCTGCCCGCCCCGCCCGCCGTCGTCTACGCCGCCCTGGAGCGGGTCGAGGACTATCCCCGCTGGTGGCCGCAGGTGCGCGAGGTGACCCGCCTCGACGAGCACACCGGGATCATCCGGGTCCGCTCCCTCCTGCCGTACGACCTGACCTTCACCAGCCGCGAGGTGCGCCGCGACCCCGTGGCCGGAGTGCTCGAGGCGGCCCTGACCGGGGACGTCGACGGCTGGTCGAGATGGACGGTCACCCCGCACGGCACCGGCAGCCTCGCCCGCTACGACCAGGAGGTCCGGGTGCGCAAGCCGCTGCTGCGCCGGCTCGCGGTCCCCGGACGGCCGTTCTTCCGCGCCAACCACCGGCTGATGATGCGCGCCGGGCGGCGCGGGCTCGCCGCCCACCTGGAAGCGGTTTGAACCCAAGCCGCCGGGACCTGTATTGTTCAGTGCGTTCCCGGGCGATTAGCTCAGTGGGAGAGCGCTTCGTTCACACCGAAGAGGTCACTGGTTCGAACCCAGTATCGCCCACCGGGAGAGGCCGGTCCGCAGCAGCGGACCGGCTTTTTTCACGGCCTCACGCGGCAGCCGCCGGCAGGTCCGGGCGCAGCGGCCACGCCGGGTCCACCGGCTCCTCGGTGCCGTTGCGCGCGAACCAGGTCTGGAGCCCGCGCGCCTGCGCCGCGTGCCACACCGCCTGCAGCGTGTGCAGCTCGGCGGGGGAGAGACGTTCCAGCCGCGACGCGAAACGCCGCCCGATCGCCCGGACCACCTCCAGCGACGCCAGCGCGTCCGCCGCCGCGTCATGGGCGCCGTCCAGCACCACGCCGTACTGCGCGCACAGATCGGTCAGCGTGCGACGGCCCTTGCGGTAGCGGTCCAGATGCTTGTCGAGCACCCGCGGGTCGAGGACCAGCAGCGGCGCCGACTCGAACCAGCGGGCCAGCGACGAGGCCCGGTGCCGGCGCAGCTCCCGGTCGAGGAGCGTCAGATCGAACGGCGCGTTCATCACCACCAGCGGACGGCCCCGCGCCGCCTGTTCGTGCAGCCCCATGGCTATCTCCTGCATCACCGGCGCCGGCCAGCGACCGTTGCGCGCCAGGTGATCCTCCGTCAGTCCGTGCACCGCCGTCGCCTCGGCGGGCACCGGCACCCCCGGGTTCACCAGCCAGCGGCTCACCCTGGGCCGGGTGCCCGGGGCGTCCTGGACGACGAGGGCGGCCGACACGATCCGGTCGGTCTCCACGTCCACGCCCGTCGTCTCCGTGTCGAATGCCGCCAGGGGGCCCTCGTACCAGCACGTCATCCCAATCCAACTCCTCGCTCACCCATGGCAGCTGACGTCCCGTCTCCTGCCGGTTTGGTGATACCCGGGCCGTTTGCGCCGTACGCCGGGAGGAGACAACACGGATACGAGTCCGTGCGGTTCGGCGGTCCGAGGCCCGCGCACGGGCAAAACACGTTGCTTGGAAGGCTGTTGGCCATGGCCATAGCGCAGCCCGAGCGGGGCGGGCTGCTGCCCGAACGCGCGGGCCCCCTCCGCGGTTCCCTCGCCACCACCGCCTGCATGGAGACCCTGCAAGTGGGTTATCTGCACGCGGTCGCCGCGGCTGCGGGCTGCTCGCTCTCCCAGCCCTTCCCCGACAACGGCATCGACTGGCACGTCAGCCACAGCGCGCCCGGACACACCGTCGACGACGAGGTCACCATCAAGGTGCAGCTCAAGGCGACCTACCAGGTCGCGCCCAACCCGCCCGGCCGCTCCTTCTCCTTCACCCTCGACAACGCCCACCTGGCGAAGCTCGCCCGCACGCCCGTCTCGGTGCACAAGATCCTCGTGGTGATGCTCGTGCCCCGGTCCCAGGACGACTGGCTGCGCGCCGGCCACGACCGCCTCGACCTGAGGCACTGCTGCTACTGGATCAACCTCGCCGGACACCCCGTCACGGGCCGGCACCGCACCACCGTGCGCATCCCCACCGCACGCATCTTCGACGACCGGGCGCTGTGCGAGATCATGACGCGGGTCGGGACCGGAGGCAGACCATGACCCACCGCCCGCTCGGCGAGCCCCTGCGGCCGGTCCGGCCGCACCCCGAGGCCCGCTGGGACCAGCCACCCGAGCCCGCCCGGGTCGACCCCGCCGTGCTCGCCGCCCTGCTGCACCGGCACGGCTGGCAGCGCCGCGGCGGCGCCCCCGGACGCTACGGCCGCTGGACCCCGCCCGGCCCCGGCGCCGCGGGCACCAGCCTGCTCGTCCCCGAGAGCCGCGCCTTCCCGGACAGCGAGGACCTGCTCGGCGAGGCCCTCACCGCCCTCGCCCGCCTCGCCACCCCCGCCGCGCGCGAGGTACTGGTCGGCCTCACCGTGCCCAGTGACGAGATCCGCTGGTGGCGCGACGTCCCCGGCGGACCCGCCGGCGCCGACCCCTGGACCGCCGAGGAACAGCTGCGCGGCGCCGCCCGCCGGACGCTGCTCGCCGCGGCGCTCGCCACCCGCGCCCGGGCCGGCTACCACGGCGCGCGGCACCGCCGCGCCGCGACCGCCCTCCTGGAGCACGTCCTGGTCGGCCCCTCGGCCGGCGGGCGCCGGCTGACCGCCTTCGTCCCCGTCACCCCCGGGCGCCCGCTCGTCGTCCGCCTCCACCAGGCGCTCTACGCCGCCCGCGAGGCCATCGACTACCGGCGGGCCACCGGCGCCATGGACGCCTTCGACGGCGCCGTGGAGGCGGGCGTCAGCCGCGAACTGACCGAGGCGCTGATCGCCCTCGTCCAGGGCACCGAGGGCGCCCGGGTCGCCGTCGCGTGGGCGCCCGCCGCCGGGGCCCCCGTGGGCGCGGTCGCCTCCGCCGAGGCCGTCGAGTTCTCCCCGGGCGACCTCCCCGTGCTGCGCGAGGCCGGGGCCCGCTACCGCGGCGCCGAACCCTCCGTGCCGGTGCGGATCACCGGCGCGGTCCTCCGTATGCGCCGCTCAGGGCCGCGCGGCGCGGGCACCGTACGGCTGCGGGTGCTCGCCGGGGCCGACGTGCCGCACGTCCGGCTCACCCTCGACGAGGAGGACTACCGCATCGCCGGGCACGCCCACCTGGTCGGCCTGCCGGTGCGGGTGCACGGGCGGCTGGAGAGCCGCGGCGGCTTCCGGCGGCTGACCGGCGCGTCCGGCGTCGTACCGGCGCGGGTGGACGAGGCGGAGCGGGACCGGCTGATGAAGTCGCTCCAGGAGAACCTGGACTTCTTCGGGGAGGCGTGCGGCGGGGAGGAGTGCGCGGGGGACTGAGGAGACCCGCGCGGTGACTGCGGAGGCCCGCGGGGACTGATTTCGCCTGCGAGGTCGAAGGCTCGGTACGATCCTGTACTGCGCGCGCTCCCGGTATGGCGCCGCATCCACCTTCAGTCAGGAGAGACCGGTGTCAGACGTCCGTGTGATCATCCAACGCGATTCCGAGCGGGAAGAGCGCGTGGTGACGACGGGCACTACGGCCGCCGACCTCTTCGCCGGCGAGCGCTCGATCATCGCCGCGCGCGTGGGCGGCGAGCTCAAGGACCTCTCGTACGTGCTCTCCGACGGCGACGAGGTCGAGGGCGTCGAGATCTCCTCCGAGGACGGCCTGAACATCCTGCGCCACTCCACCGCGCACGTGCTGGCGCAGGCCGTGCAGGAGCTCTTCCCCGAGGCGAAGCTGGGCATCGGCCCGCCCGTCAAGGACGGCTTCTACTACGACTTCGACGTCGAGAAGCCGTTCACGCCCGAGGATCTCAAGGCCATCGAGAAGAAGATGCAGGAGATCCAGAAGCGCGGGCAGAAGTTCGCCCGTCGCGTCGTCACCGACGAGGCCGCCCGCGAAGAGCTGGCGAACGAGCCGTACAAGCTGGAGCTGATCGGCCTCAAGGGCTCCGCCTCCAGCGACGACGGCGCGGACGTCGAGGTCGGCGCCGGCGAGCTGACGATCTACGACAACCTGGACGCCAAGACCGGCGAGCTGTGCTGGAAGGACCTCTGCCGCGGTCCCCACCTGCCCTCCACCCGGCTCATCCCGGCGTTCAAGCTGATGCGCAACGCCGCCGCCTACTGGCGCGGCAGCGAGAAGAACCCGATGCTCCAGCGCATCTACGGCACCGCCTGGCCGTCCAAGGACGAGCTGAAGCAGTACCTGGACTTCCTCGCCGAGGCCGAGAAGCGCGACCACCGCAAGCTGGGCAGCGAGCTGGACCTGTTCTCCATCCCGGAGCAGATCGGCTCCGGCCTCGCCGTCTTCCACCCCAAGGGCGGCATCATCCGCCGGGTCATGGAGGACTACTCGCGCAAGCGGCACGAGGAGGCGGGCTACGAGTTCGTCTACACCCCGCACGCGACCAAGGGGAAGCTCTTCGAGACGTCCGGCCACCTCGACTGGTACGCCGAGGGCATGTACCCGCCCATGCAGCTCGACGAGGGCGTGGACTACTACCTCAAGCCCATGAACTGCCCGATGCACAACCTGATCTTCGACGCGCGCGGCCGGTCGTACCGTGAACTGCCGCTGCGCCTGTTCGAGTTCGGGACCGTGTACCGGTACGAGAAGTCGGGCGTCGTGCACGGTCTGACCCGCGCCCGGGGCTTCACCCAGGACGACGCGCACATCTACTGCACGCGCGAGCAGATGTCCGACGAGCTCGACAAGCTGCTCACCTTCGTCCTCGACCTGCTGCGCGACTACGGCCTGACCGACTTCTACCTGGAGCTGTCCACCAAGGACCCGGAGAAGTTCGTCGGCTCCGACGAGGTCTGGGAGGAGGCGACCGAGACGCTGCGCCAGGTCGCCGAGAAGCAGGGCCTGCCGCTGGTCCCGGACCCGGGCGGCGCCGCCTTCTACGGCCCGAAGATCTCCGTCCAGGCCAAGGACGCCATCGGCCGGACCTGGCAGATGTCGACGATCCAGCTCGACTTCAACCTGCCGGAGCGGTTCGACCTGGAGTACACCGCCGCGGACGGTTCCAAGCAGCGGCCGGTCATGATCCACCGGGCCCTGTTCGGCTCCATCGAGCGCTTCTTCGCCGTGCTGCTGGAGCACTACGCGGGCGCCTTCCCGGCGTGGCTGGCGCCGGTGCAGGCGATCGGCATCCCGATCGGCGACGCCCACGTCGAGTACCTGGAGAAGTTCGCCGCCGCCGCGAAGAAGAAGGGCCTGCGCGTCGAGGTCGACTCCTCGTCCGACCGGATGCAGAAGAAGATCCGCAACGCCCAGAAGCAGAAGGTGCCCTTCATGGTCATCGCGGGCGACGAGGACATGTCGAACGGCTCGGTGTCCTTCCGCTACCGCGACGGCTCCCAGGAGAACGGCATCCCGTTCGACGAGGCCATCGCGAAGATCGTGAAGGTCGTGGAGGAGCGGACGCAGGTCTGATCCGGCGTCCGGGCTCCGTCCGGCGTTCTCACGAGGCCCCCGGGGTGCGCCCCGGGGGCCTTTCGTCGTCCTCGCGGGAGAACACCTGGATCAGCCACGACGAGAACGAGCCCGTCACCGCGCCCAGCAGCGCCAGGCCGCAGGCCATCATCCCGACCGCGATGACCCGTCCCAGCGGCGTCACGGGGGCGGCGTCGCCGTAGCCCACGGTCGCCAGCGTGGCGCAGGTCCACCACACCGCGTCACCGAAGGTCCTGATCGTGGCGTGCGGCGCGGCGTGCTCGTGGTGGTACACCGCCAGCGCGCCGGTGATGCCGAGCAGGCTCACCGACAGACCGGCGTACACGATCACCCGCAGGTGCAGCGCCAGCCGCGGACGCCCCCGGCGGCGCTGCACGGCCTCGTACGTCTTGACCACGCGGACCGGCCGCAGCAGGGGCAGGACCACGACCACGGTGTCCAGCCAGTGACTGCGCACGAACGCGATGCCCTGCCCGCTGAGCCGCCACCGCACCACGTAGTCGACGACGAACAGCGCCCAGACCGCGCCGGTCACCGCCAGGCACAGGTCGCGCCAGGGCCCGGACAGACCGTCCCCGAGGATCCGGGCGGCATACGAGCCGAGGAAGAGCAGCGATCCCACCGCGAGCGGGATCGCGGCGCGCCGTTCCCACTCCGTCAGCCTGCTGTCGTCGTGCACCGGCCCAGCTTCGCCCGGGGCGTCTCCGGCGCAGCCCCGGCGACACGCCGCGAACGGGCGAAGCCATATGCTGCACTGCATGACGAGTGAGCCGGAGCAGCAGATCGGAGTGGGGACGCAGGACGCGTTCCAGCGCCTGTGGACGCCCCACCGGATGGCCTACATCCAGGGCGAGAACAAGCCGACCGGTCCGGGAGCCGGTGACGGCTGCCCCTTCTGCTCCATCCCGGCCAAGTCCGACGAGGACGGGCTGATCGTCCGCCGTGGCGAGCAGGTGTACGCGGTGCTGAACCTTTACCCGTACAACGGCGGTCATCTGATGACCGTGCCGTACCGCCATGTCGCCGACTACACGGATCTGACGGACGCCGAGACGGCGGAGCTGGCGGAGCTGACCAAGCAGGCGATGACGGCGCTGCGCACCGCGTCCGGGGCGCACGGCTTCAACATCGGCATGAACCAGGGCTCGGTGGCCGGCGCGGGCATCGCCGCGCATCTGCACCAGCACATCGTGCCCCGCTGGGGCGGCGACACGAACTTCATGCCGGTCGTCGGTCACACCAAGGTGCTGCCGCAGCTGCTGGCGGACACCCGGAAGATGCTGGCGGAGGCCTGGCCTTCCTGAGCCGTGCGCGGCGGTGCCCCCGGGAGCGGGGGCACCGGTCAGGCGTCGTAGACGTCCGCCTTGCGCGGTGACGGGTCCTGCACCGCCGTGCTGAGGAAGGCGGAGCGGGAGCCGAACTTCTCCGTGTCGACGCCGTTCTCCTCCAGCACCTTGATCGCGGCGGCGTGCACCACGCGGAGGACGGGTGTCGCGGCGCGCAGGGCGTCGTCGGCCATGAAGCGGTGGCGCCAGGGCTGGTCGGCCCAGGCGTGCCGCAGGCCGAACGGCTCGGGCAGGGCTATGGAGCCGCCGAGCCAGTTCAGCAGCGGGGGATACCAGGTGATCGGCGCGCGGACGGCGAGCCGGACCACCTCGTCGCTGCCGACCAGCGGCAGCTTCACCGTGCGCGACTCCCACGGCTTGAGCGACTTGGTGACCGACTTGGTCGGCGCCTCGGACTTGGTGGTGAACAGGCCGTTCACCGGGCCCAGGGCGTGGCCGGTGACCTCGATGCGCAGGGTGGCGTGCAGCACGGTGACGGTGATCAGCATGGTGAGCACGAGCTGGCCGTCCCACAGCGTCCACTGCACACCGAGGTAGTGCCGGTCGCCGGCGCCGAACTGCTGCTTGTTGCAGATCTCCTGTATGGCGTGCGGCTTGACCTGGTAGGCCTCGACGTCGGTGCCCTCGGGCCGGGCGACCGCCTTGGCGTTCTCGCCGACAGGGGTGACGATCCAGTGCCGTATCGACGGGGCCGGGAAGCCGCCGGTGTTCAGCGGGCCGCGCTCCAGCATGCGCAGCTGGTCGTGGATCGACCGTATGACGTCCCAGCTGCGGAACGGGTGGATCTCGCGGTCGGGGTGGGCCGGGACCAGCTCCTCGGCGAGCTGCCAGGAGCCCCAGCGGGTGCCCATGCCGAGGATGCCCTTGGGGCCGGCGTAGAACACCGAGTTCGACTGCTGTTCCGCGCTGAGCTTCGCCAGGGACTGGCGCAGCTGCTCGGCGGCGGTCTCGCCGGGGCTGCTGGGCACCGCCTCGGGCACCTTGGCGCCGACGCTGCTGCCCGACAGCAGGCCGTCCCAGCGCTCCCTGAGGTCCTTCGCGGTGCGCTCGCAGACCTGCTTGGCCCAGAACCAACCGACGACGGGGGCGACGACCGCCGCGCGGGCGTACCAGCCCCAGAAGCCGCCGAACGGCAGCCGGATCAGGAAGATCACGGCGAGCGCGCCGACGGCGACGAGCAGGGCGGTGGCCGCGGCGGAGACGCGCTTGTTGTCTCCCTTGGCCATGGTGGAGCGGAGCTGGAAGACCAGCAGCCACACCAGGAGGCCGGGCAGGAAGACCAGGCCGCACAGCGCCGTGATCGCGGTGAGTTTGTTGTCGCGTTCGCGGCGGATGCGGTTGGCGGCCAGGCAGTGCTCGACGACCACCTGGGGCTGGGTGCCGAAGGACTGGATGAGCGGCTTGCGGCCGCTGCCCAGCATGCGGTCGACCACCGCGCGGGAGAACGCCTCGCCGAGGTTCGGCTTGAACAGGGCGAGCTTGCCCGGGTTGACGGTCGACTGGTGCCACTCGTTGTCGGCCTTCTTGATGTCCTCCACGGGGTTGTCCCGATAGGCCGCCGAGGCCAGCGCGAACGTCGCCGTCTGGCCCTCGTCGCCCGTGCGCGGCACCTGCGGCCCGAAGGTGTCCGCGTAACCGCTCTCAACGGTCATTCCCGCCCCCACTCGCCGCCGACTGTCGTCCTGCGGCCTTCCCGACTTCCCTGCTTCGCACACCTGTTGATCAGGTCATCAGCGTATCCGCAGCCACCGACATTCGTCGGCGGACGGCCGAAGCCGCCCGCCGATCGGGCAGGGGAGCGTCCCCACAAGCCACTTGGGCCCCCACCGCCCCAACTAGGAGGCGGCCCGCTCCTGTTCGCGGACGCGTTCGGCGACCTGCTGGGGCATCGGCTCGTGCCGGGCGTACCGGCGGTCGAACCGTGCCGTGCCGTGCGACAGGGAGCGCAGATCGACGGCGTACCGCCCGATCTCGATCTCCGGGACCTCGGCGCGCACCAGCGTGCGGCCCCCGGCCGTCTGCTCGGTGCCGAGCAGCCGGCCGCGCCGCCCGGACAGGTCGCTCATCACGGCGCCCACGTACTCGTCGCCGACGAGGACGCTGACCTCGGCCACCGGCTCCAGCAGATGGATCTTGGCGTCGGCGGCGGCCTCCCGCAGCGCGAGCGCGCCGGCCGTCTGGAAGGCGGCGTCGGAGGAGTCCACGGAGTGCGCCTTGCCGTCGAGCAGGGTGACCCGGACGTCGATGAGCGGATAGCCGGCGGCGACGCCCTTGGCGGCCTGCGCCCGCACGCCCTTCTCCACGGACGGGATGAACTGGCGCGGCACGGCGCCGCCGACGACCTTGTCGACGAACTCGATGCCGGAGCCGCCCGGCAGCGGCTCGACCTCGATCTCGCAGATCGCGTACTGCCCGTGCCCGCCGGACTGTTTCACGTGCCGTCCGCGCCCGGCCGACTTCGTCGCGAACGTCTCGCGCAGGGAGACCCGGTGGGGTACGACGTCGACCTGGACGCCGTAGCGGCTGCGCAGCCGCTCCAGGGCGACGTCCGCGTGGGCCTCGCCCAGGCACCACAGCACCACCTGGTGGGTGTCCTGGTTCTGCTCCAGCCGCATGGTGGGGTCCTCGGCGACCAGCCGGGCCAGGCCCTGGGAGAGCTTGTCCTCGTCGGCCTTGCTGTGCGCCCGGATGGCGAGCGGCAGCAGCGGGTCGGGCATCTGCCAGGGCTCCATCAGGAGCGGGTCGTCCTTGGCGGACAGGGTGTCGCCGGTCTCCGCGCGGCCGAGTTTCGCCACGCACACCAGGTCGCCCGCGACGGCGTGCGTGACCGGCCGCTGCTGTTTGCCGAACGGCACGGACAGCGCGCCGACGCGCTCGTCGACGTCGTGGTCCTCGTGGCCGCGGTCGGCGAGGCCGTGCCCGGAGACGTGGACGGTCTGGTCGGGGCGCAGGGTGCCGGAGAAGATCCGCACCAGGGAGATCCGGCCGACGTAGGGGTCGGAGGAGGTCTTGACGACCTCGGCGACCAGCGGGCCGTCGACGTCGCAGGGTTTCAGCTCGCGGGGCTTGCCGTCGATCGTCGTGACCGCGGGGGTGGGGTGCTCGAACGGGGTCGGGAACCCGCGGGTGATCAGTTCCAGCAGCTCGACCGTGCCGATGCCCTGGCGGGCGCCCTCGGCGGCCGGTGCCGCGGCCAACACGGGGAAGAAGGTGCCCCGGGCCACGGCCCGCTCCAGATCCTCGATCAGCGTCTTGAGGTCGATCTCCTCGCCGCCGAGGTAGCGGTCCATGAGGGTCTCGTCCTCGCTCTCGGCGATGATCCCCTCGATGAGCCGGTTGCGGGCCTCCTCGATCAGCGGCAGCTGGTCCTCGCCCGGCTCGGACTCCTTGCGCTCACCGCTCGCGTAGTCGAACAGCTTCTGTGTCAGCAGCCCGGTCAGTCCGGTCACGGGCCGGTGCCCGTCGGGTGCCTCGGGGCCGTGCAGCGGCAGGTACAGCGGCAGCACGGCGTCGGGGTCGTCGCCGCCGAAGGCCTCGGCGCAGATCCGCGTCATCTCCTCGAAGTCCGCGCGGGCGGCCTCCAGGTGCGTGACGACGATCGCGCGGGGCATGCCGACGGCCGCGCACTCCTCCCACACCATGCGGGTCGAGCCGTCCACGCCGTCGGAGGCGGAGACGACGAAGAGGGCCGCGTCCGCCGCACGCAGACCGGCCCGCAGCTCCCCGACGAAGTCGGCGTATCCCGGGGTGTCGAGGAGATTGATCTTGATGCCGTCCCATTCGACGGGCACCAGCGAGAGCTGCACCGAGCGCTGCTGGCGGTGCTCGATCTCGTCGTAGTCGGAGACGGTGCCGCCGTCCTCCACGCGGCCCGCCCGGTTCACCGCCCCCGCGGTCAGCGCGAGAGCCTCCACCAGAGTCGTCTTGCCCGATCCGGAGTGGCCGACCAGCACCACATTCCGTACGGACGCGGGGTGGTCGGCCGCCGTAGCCCTGCCGGCGGCTCCGGAGTGTACGTTCGCCTTGTCGCCCATGATCCTGCCTCCCGTGCACGGTGAGGTCACTGTGGGCGCGGACACGCGGAGGCCGCGTGCGGGGCGGCTCCGGCGACGCCCGCGATTCTTCGAGCTTTCCACTCCCGTCACGGTGCGTCCATACGAACGACCGCAACCCGTCGCCCACCGCGGGTCGCGCGCCGTTCGCCGGATCCCGCCGACCGGTGCGGGTGCCCGCCCGTCGCCCGCACGCGCGCGTGGCTACGATGGGCCAGCCGGTGGTCAGCAGGGGCCGCACGGCGACACCGACCCTCGGGAAGGCCATGCTGAACAAGTACGCGCGTGCATTCTTCACGCGTGTTCTCACACCGTTCGCCGCGTTTCTCATCCGCCGGGGCGTGAGCCCGGACACGGTCACGCTGATCGGCACCGCCGGTGTGATCGCGGGTGCGCTGGTCTTCTACCCCCGGGGTGAGTTCTTCTGGGGCACGGTCGTGATCACGCTGTTCGTCTTCTCCGACCTCGTCGACGGCAACATGGCCCGCCAGCTGGGCCGCTCCAGCCGCTGGGGCGCCTTCCTGGACTCCACCCTGGACCGGGTCGCCGACGGCGCGATCTTCGGCGGCTTCGCCCTGTGGTACGCGGGCGGCGGGAACGACAACGTCCTGTGCGCGGTGTCGATCTTCTGCCTGGCCAGCGGCCAGGTGGTGTCGTACACCAAGGCGCGCGGCGAGTCGATCGGCCTGCCGGTCGCCGTCAACGGGCTCGTCGAGCGCGCCGAGCGGCTGGTGATCTCCCTGGTCGCGGCCGGTCTGGCCGGCCTGCACGCGTTCGGTGTGCCGGGCATCGACGTCCTGCTGCCGGTCGCGCTGTGGCTGGTCGCGGTGGGCAGCCTCGTCACGCTGGTGCAGCGGGTCGTCACGGTCCGCAGGGAGTCCGCCGAGGCGGAGGCGGCCGACAGGGCCGCCCAGGGCCCGGAGAACGCCTCCCACGGCAGCGAGGCGGCGACGTGAGCGCTCAGGACCGTCTGGCGGACGCGCTGTACGGGCTCGGCTGGAGCACCGTGAAGAAGCTCCCCGAGCCGGTCGCGGTGCGGCTCGGCCGTACCATCGCCGACGTCGCCTGGAAGCAGCGCGGCAAGGGCGTGCTGCGGCTGGAGAGCAACTACGCGCGCGTGGTGCCCGACGCGAGCCCCGAGCGGCTGGCGGAGCTGTCCCGCGCGGGCATGCGCTCGTACCTGCGCTACTGGATGGAGTCGTTCCGGCTCCCCGCGTGGAGCCCCGAGCGGATCGCGGCCGGCTTCGACCCCAAGGACCTGCACCACCTCACCGACGCCATCGCCACCGGCAAGGGCGTCATCGCCGCCCTGCCGCACCTGGCCAACTGGGACCTGGCGGGCGCCTGGGTCACCACCAAGCTGAACATCCCGTTCACGACCGTCGCCGAGCGGCTGAAGCCGGAGACGCTCTACGACCGTTTCGTCGCCTACCGCGAGGGCCTCGGCATGGAGGTGCTGCCGCACAACGGCGGTTCCGCCTTCGGCACGCTCGCCCGGCGGCTGCGCGACGGCGGGCTGGTCTGCCTGGTCGCCGACCGCGACCTGTCCGCGTCCGGGGTCGAGGTGACCTTCTTCGGCGACAGCGCGCGGATGCCCGCCGGGCCCGCGCTGCTGGCCCAGCAGACCGGCGCGCTGCTGCTCCCGGTGACGCTCTGGTACGACGACTCGCCCGTCATGCGGGGACGGCTGCACCCCCCGATCGAGGTACCGCAGTCAGGTACCCGGGCCGAGAAGACGTCTGTGATGACACAGGCGCTGGCAGACGTCTTCGCCCAGGGAATCGCCGACCACCCGGAGGACTGGCACATGCTCCAGCGCTTGTGGCTCTCGGACCTCGACCCCGCGAAGAGGCCGTCGTGAGAATCGGCATCGTCTGCCCCTACTCGTGGGACGTGCCCGGCGGCGTCCAGTTCCACATCCGCGACCTCGCCGAGTACTTCATCCGCCTCGGCCACGAGGTGTCCGTCCTCGCCCCCGCCGACGACGACACCCCGCTGCCGCCGTACGTCGTCTCGGCCGGCCGCGCGGTGCCCGTGCCGTACAACGGCTCGGTGGCCCGGCTGAACTTCGGCTTCCTGTCGGCGGCGCGGGTGCGGCGGTGGCTGCACGACGGCGCGTTCGACGTGATCCACATCCACGAGCCGACCTCCCCCTCGCTGGGCCTGCTGACCTGCTGGGCCGCGCAGGGACCGATCGTGGCCACCTTTCACACCTCCAACCCGCGCTCCCGCGCGATGATCGCCGCCTACTCGATCCTCCAGGCGGCGCTGGAGAAGATCAGCGCGCGCATCGCGGTCAGCGAGTACGCCCGCCGGACCCTGGTGGAACACCTCGGCGGCGACGCGGTGGTCATCCCCAACGGCGTCGACGTCGACTTCTTCGCCAAGGCCGAGCCGAACCCGGACTGGCAGGGCGGCACGATCGGCTTCATAGGCCGCATCGACGAGCCCCGCAAGGGCCTGCCGGTGCTGATGCGGGCGCTGCCCCGGATCCTCGCCGAGCGTCCGCAGACCCGGCTGCTGGTCGCGGGCCGCGGCGACGAGGAGGAGGCGGTCGCGTCCCTGCCGGCCGAGCTGCGTTCCCGCGTGGAGTTCCTCGGCATGGTCAGCGACGCGGACAAGGCGCGCCTGCTGCGCAGCGTCGACCTGTACGTCGCGCCCAACACCGGCGGCGAGAGCTTCGGCATCATCCTCGTCGAGGCGATGTCCGCCGGCGCGCCCGTGCTGGCCTCCGACCTCGACGCCTTCGCCCAGGTCCTGGACCAGGGCGCGGCGGGCGAACTGTTCGCCAACGAGGACGCGGACGCCCTCGCGGAGGCGGCCCTGCGGCTGCTGGGCGACCCGGTCCGCCGCGCCGAGCTGAGCGCCCGCGGCAGCGCCCACGTCCGCCGCTTCGACTGGTCGACCGTCGGCGCGGACATCCTGTCGGTGTACGAGACGGTGACGGCCGGCGCGGCGGCGGTCGCCGCGGACGAGGGCCCCGGCGGAGCCGGCGGCCTGCGGGCACGGCTGCGGCTGGCGCGGGACTGAGGCGGGGATCGCGGGGAGCGGGGGTACGGACGGGGGCGCACGGGAAAGGCGGGGAGCGCGGGGCTACGGGCGGGGGCACCGGGAAACGCGGAGGAGCGCGGGGGCTGCAGGCGGGGGCACCGGGAAACGCGGAGGAGCGCGGGGGCTGCAGGCGGGGGCACCGGGAAACGCGGAGGAGCGCGGGGCCTTGACAGCCACCACCCCAGGTGACCCGGTGGAGCCGCCGCCGCGCCCCGGTAGCCTTGCCGCCCGTGATCGAAACCCTCATCTGGATCCTCGTCGGCCTCATCGCGATCGGCCTCTATCTCAGCTGGACGGCCGGCCGGCTGGACCGGCTGCACGCCCGGATCGACGCCGCCCGCGCCGCGCTCGACGCGCAGCTGCTGCGCAGGGCTTCGGTGGCGCAGGAGCTGGCGACGTCGGGGGTGCTCGACCCTGCCGCCTCCATCGTGCTGTACGAGGCCGCGCACGCCGCGCGGCAGGCCGAGGAGGAGCACCGGGAGGTCGCCGAGAGCGAACTCAGCCAGGCGCTGCGGGCCGTCTTCGAGTACCCCCAGCAGGTCGAGGTGGTCCGGGAGGCCCCCGGGGGCGAGGAGGCCGCCCGGGAGCTCGCGGAGGCCGTGCGCCGCGTGCCGATGGCCCGGCGCTTCCACAACGACGCGGTCGGCGCCGCCCGCAGGCTCCGCGAGCACCGCAAGGTCCGCTGGTTCCGGCTGGCCGGCCACGCCCCGTTCCCGCTGGCCTTCGAGATGGACGACGAGCCCCCGGCGGCCCTGCTGGACCGGTCCGCCTGACCGGGGTGCGGCACCGCCTGCCGGGGGTGAACCGGACATAGACGACGTCGACCGACAGCCCCGCGGAAGGAAAACGAGCCACCGCCTTCCCATTGGCCCTTGCTGTGGCCTGGGCCTCTCGCGTTTCCTCGGGGAGGCAGTAACCCCTCTTTCTTTCCCCGAGTGAGGTCAACCCGTGTCCACCACGCTCCCCAACTCCGCCCAGACCCCCGAGACCGGCACCGCGCGCGTGAAGCGCGGCATGGCCGAGCAGCTCAAGGGCGGCGTGATCATGGACGTCGTCACGCCGGAGCAGGCGAAGATCGCCGAGGACGCGGGCGCCGTCGCCGTCATGGCCCTGGAGCGCGTCCCGGCCGACATCCGCAAGGACGGCGGTGTGGCCCGCATGTCCGACCCGGACATGATCGAGGGCATCATCAACGCCGTCTCGATCCCGGTCATGGCCAAGTCGCGTATCGGCCACTTCGTCGAGGCGCAGGTCCTGCAGTCCCTCGGCGTGGACTACATCGACGAGTCCGAGGTCCTCACCCCGGCCGACGAGGTCAACCACTCCGACAAGTGGGCGTTCACCACCCCCTTCGTCTGCGGCGCCACCAACCTGGGCGAGGCCCTGCGCCGCATCGCCGAGGGTGCCGCGATGATCCGCTCCAAGGGCGAGGCCGGCACCGGCAACGTCGTCGAGGCGGTCCGCCACCTGCGCCAGATCAAGAACGAGATCGCCAAGCTGCGCGGCTACGACAACAACGAGCTGTACGCCGCCGCCAAGGAGCTGCGCGCCCCGTACGAGCTGGTCAAGGAGGTCGCCGAGCTGGGCAAGCTCCCGGTCGTGCTGTTCTCCGCCGGTGGCGTGGCCACCCCGGCCGACGCCGCGCTGATGCGCCAGCTGGGCGCCGAGGGCGTCTTCGTCGGCTCCGGCATCTTCAAGTCCGGCGACCCGGCCAAGCGCGCCGCCGCCATCGTGAAGGCCACCACCTTCTACGACGACCCGAAGATCATCGCGGACGCGTCCCGCAACCTCGGCGAGGCCATGGTCGGCATCAACTGCGACACCCTCCCCGAGACCGAGCGCTACGCCAACCGCGGCTGGTAAGCACCCTCAAGGACTGCACGTACATGACTGACGCACCCGTCATCGGCGTCCTGGCCCTCCAGGGCGACGTACGGGAGCACCTGATCGCCCTGGCCGCGGCCGACGCCGTGGCCAGGCCGGTGAGGCGCCCCGAGGAACTCGCCGAGGTGGACGGCCTCGTCCTGCCCGGCGGCGAGTCCACCACCATCTCCAAGCTGGCCATCCTCTTCGGCGTGATGGAGCCCCTCCGCGCGCGCGTGCGGGACGGCATGCCGGTCTACGGCACCTGCGCGGGCCTGATCATGCTCGCCGACAAGATCCTCGACCCGCGCTCGGGCCAGGAGACCATCGGCGGCATCGACATGATCGTCCGCCGCAACGCCTTCGGACGCCAGAACGAGTCCTTCGAGGCGTCCGTCGACGTCAAGGGCGTCGAGGGCGACCCCGTGGAGGGCGTCTTCATCCGCGCCCCCTGGGTGGAGTCCGTCGGCGCTCGGGCCGAGGTGCTGGCCGAGTACGACGGCCACATCGTCGCCGTACGCCAGGGCAACGCGCTGGCCACGTCGTTCCACCCGGAACTGACCGGCGACCACCGCGTGCACTCCCTGTTCGTCGACATGGTGCGCGCGAACCGGGAAGCGGCTTCCTTGTAGGATTCCTGGCGTTCGTATCTGGATGGGTTACGCGAAGGAGACAGGCAGATGTCCGGCCACTCTAAATGGGCCACGACGAAGCACAAGAAGGCCGTGATCGACGCCAAGCGCGGCAAGCTCTTCGCGAAGCTGATCAAGAACATCGAGGTCGCGGCCCGCATGGGTGGCGCCGACCCGGACGGCAACCCGACGCTGTACGACGCCATCCAGAAGGCGAAGAAGAGCTCGGTCCCGAACAAGAACATCGACTCCGCGGTCAAGCGCGGCGCCGGTCTCGAGGCCGGTGGCGCCGACTACGAGACGATCATGTACGAGGGCTACGGCCCGAACGGTGTCGCGGTGCTCATCGAGTGTCTGACCGACAACCGCAACCGTGCCGCCTCCGAGGTCCGCGTCGCCATGACCCGCAACGGCGGCTCCATGGCCGACCCGGGCTCGGTGTCGTACCTGTTCAACCGCAAGGGCGTCATCATCGTCCCCAAGGGTGAGCTGACCGAGGACGACGTCCTCGCCGCCGTCCTGGACGCCGGTGCCGAGGAGGTCAACGACCTCGGCGAGACCTTCGAGGTCATCAGCGAGCCGTCCGACCTGGTCGCGGTCCGCACCGCCCTCCAGGACGCCGGTATCGACTACGAGTCCGCCGACGCCAACTTCGTCCCGACCATGCAGGTCGAGCTGGACGAGGAGGGCGCCAAGAAGATCTTCAAGCTGATCGACGCGCTCGAGGACAGCGACGACGTCCAGAACGTCTTCGCCAACTTCGACGTCAGCGACGAGATCATGGAGAAGGTCGGCGCCTGACGCCGCGCCGGGCAGCGCAGCGAGCCGGACATGCCGCACGGGCCGACGGGACACACCCCGTCGGCCCGTCGCTTTGCGCGGCGTTGTCAGTGGCACCCGATAGCCTGCACAAACAGGTGAACGAAGGAGGGGCGGGTGCGCGTACTGGGGGTGGACCCGGGGCTGACCCGGTGCGGTGTGGGAGTCGTGGAGGGCGTGCCCGGCCGGCCGCTCACCATGCTCGGCGTCGGTGTGGTGCGCACACCGGTCGACGCTGAGCTGGGCGACCGCCTCGTCGCGGTGGAGCAGGGCATCGAGCGGTGGCTCGACGAACACCGCCCGGAGTTCGTGGCGGTGGAGCGCGTCTTCAGCCAGCACAACGTGCGTACGGTGATGGGCACCGCCCAGGCCAGCGCCGTCGCCATGCTGTGCGCCGCCCGCCGCGGCATCCCCGTCGCCCTGCACACGCCCAGTGAGGTCAAGGCCGCCGTCACCGGCTCCGGCCGCGCGGACAAGGCCCAGGTCGGCGCCATGGTCACCCGCCTGCTGCGGCTGGCCGCGCCCCCCAAGCCCGCCGACGCGGCCGACGCCCTCGCGCTCGCCATCTGCCACATCTGGCGCGCCCCCGCGCAGAACAGACTCCAGCAGGCCGTGGCCCAGAACCGCCTCCAGCAGGCGGTCGCCCAGCACGCGGCGGCAAGAGCGGCACAAGCGACACCAGCAGCACAAGTGACACGAGCAGCACCGGCGTCACGAGCCGAGCACGCATCACCAGCAGCACCGGCGTCACGAGCAGCCCAGGCATCACCAGCAGCACAAGCAACGCAAGCAACGAAAGGCCGTACGACATGATCGCCTTCGTCAGCGGCACGGTCGCCGCCCTCGCCCCGGACACCGCGGTGGTCGAGGTCGGCGGTGTCGGCATGGCCGTCCAGTGCACGCCGAACACCCTGTCCACGCTCCGCGTGGGGCAGCCCGCCAAGCTCGCCACCTCCCTGGTCGTCCGCGAGGACTCCCTCACGCTGTACGGCTTCGCGGACGACGACGAACGCCAGGTCTTCGAGCTGCTCCAGACCGCGAGCGGCGTCGGCCCCCGCCTCGCCCAGGCCATGCTCGCCGTGCACAGCCCCGACGCCCTGCGCCGCGCGGTCTCCACCGGCGACGAGAAGGCGCTCACCGCCGTCCCCGGCATCGGCAAGAAGGGCGCCCAGAAGCTGCTGCTGGAACTGAAGGACCGCCTCGGCGAACCCCTCGGCGCGCCCGCCGTCGGCGCCCCGGTGAGCCAGGGCTGGCGCGACCAGCTGCACGCCGCCCTCATCGGCCTGGGCTACGCGACCCGGGAGGCCGACGAGGCCGTCGCCGCCGTGGCCCCCCAGGCCGAGGCCGCCGAGGGCACCCCCCAGGTGGGCCAGCTGCTGAAGGCGGCGCTCCAGACCCTCAACAGAGCCCGCTGACCGGCCCGCGCGGGGCCCGCCGCCCGGCGCGACGCGCGCCCCGGCTCCGCGCCCGCTCCCCCTTCCGCGCCCCCGCGCCGCCCGCCGCTCCACGCGCCCCGGCCACGATTCGGCCGGAAACCACCCCCGCGCGCGGCACCCGCACCCGCGTACGCCCCATCCGACCGCGACCCCCGAGGCACACTCCATGAACTGGGACGACACGACCGACACCTCCGCCGCCGAGCGGCTCGTCGGTGCGTCCGCCGACCGCGAGGACCAGGCCGTCGAAGCCGCCCTGCGCCCCAAGGACCTGGGCGAGTTCATCGGCCAGGAGAAGGTCCGCGAGCAGCTGGACCTCGTGCTGCGCGCCGCCCGCGCGCGCGGCGCCACCGCCGACCACGTGCTGCTCTCCGGCGCCCCGGGCCTCGGCAAGACCACCCTCTCGATGATCATCGCGGCGGAGATGGGCGCCCCCATCCGCATCACCTCCGGCCCCGCCATCCAGCACGCCGGCGACCTCGCGGCGATCCTCTCCTCCCTCCAGGAGGGCGAGGTGCTGTTCCTCGACGAGATCCACCGCATGTCCCGCCCCGCCGAGGAGATGCTCTACATGGCGATGGAGGACTTCCGCGTCGACGTCATCGTCGGCAAGGGCCCCGGCGCCACCGCCATCCCCCTCGAACTGCCCCCGTTCACCCTGGTCGGCGCCACCACCCGGGCCGGCCTGCTGCCGCCCCCGCTGCGCGACCGCTTCGGCTTCACCGCGCACATGGAGTTCTACGAACCCGCCGAGCTGCAGCGCGTCGTCCACCGCTCCGCGAGCCTGCTCGACGTCGAGATCGACCCCGACGGCGCCGCCGAGATCGCCGGCCGCTCCCGCGGCACGCCCCGGATCGCCAACCGCCTGCTGCGCCGGGTGCGCGACTACGCGCAGGTCAAGGCCGACGGCGTCATCACCCGGGAGATCGCCGCGGCGGCCCTCGCGGTCTACGAGGTCGACGCGCGCGGCCTCGACCGCCTGGACCGGGCCGTCCTGGAGGCCCTGCTCAAGCTGTTCGGCGGGGGACCGGTCGGCCTGTCCACGCTCGCCGTCGCGGTGGGGGAGGAGCGGGAGACCGTCGAGGAGGTCGCCGAGCCCTTCCTGGTCCGCGAGGGCCTGCTGGCCCGCACCCCCCGCGGGCGGGTCGCCACCCCGGCCGCATGGGCGCATCTCGGCCTCACCCCGCCCGGCCCGCAGGCCCCGGGAAACGGACAACAGGACCTGTTCGGGACGTGACGGCGAGGGATTCACCGGAGCAGGAACTCCGGTGTCATGCTGAGCGTTGTTCCCTGCGCGCGGACTCGCTTAGACTCCGCCGATGCCGCCTAAGTCGGCGGCGCACACACCCCCAACCATCAGGCCGCTCACCATCGCGGTCGTGTGAAGGAAGTACCGACCCGTGAGTCTCGTGACCCTCCTCCCGTTCATCGTGCTCATCGGGGCCATGATCCTGATGACGCGGTCGGCCAAGAAGAAGCAGCAGCAGGCCATCGAGATGCGGAACCAGATGCAGCCCGGTTCCGGCGTCCGCACGATCGGGGGCATGTACGCCACGGTCAAGGAGGTCAACGAGGACACGGTCCTCCTCGACGCCGGGCCGGGCGTCGACCTGCTCTTCGCCAAGAACGCGATCGGTGCCGTCCTGCCGGACGACGAGTACAACCGCATCGTCCACGGCATCGAGCACGACCTGAAGTCCGACTCGGACGTCGTCCCGGACGACGCCTCCGCCCTCACCGAGACCGACGGCGACTCCGACGCTGCCGCCGCCTCCGACGACAAGTCCGTCGACCTCGGCAAGAAGGACGCGGAGCCCTCCGACGACACCGCGGACGCGGCGCCGAAGAAGACCGACGGCGACACCGACGCGAAGTAGCGATGTCCCGGGGCGCGCGAGCGGGACTCGCGTTCCCCGGGACAGCCGCATCCCGCGCGGGATCCCGACACCATGTCATGGCCGCCGGCCCGCCCACCGGGCGCGAGGCGGCCCGAGAGGGAGTACGAGAAGGTGGCAGCACCTAAAAGGGGCCGGAACGCGAGCGCCCAGAGCAAGCCGGGGCGCTCGCTGGCCCTGATCCTGATCGCCATCGTGGCGCTCACCGGCGGCATGTTCGCCTCCGGTCACACCACTCCGCGGCTCGGCATCGACCTGGCCGGCGGCACGAGCATCACGCTCCGCGCCGTCCCGGAGGACGGCAACGAGGCAGCGATCAACAAGACCAACATGGACACCGCGGTCTCCATCATGGAGCGCCGCGTCAACGGTCTTGGCGTCTCGGAGTCGGAAGTCCAGACGCAGGGTGATCGCAACATCATCGTGAACATTCCCAAGGGCACGAACTCCAAGCAGGCCCGGGATCAGGTCGGCACCACCGCCAAGCTGTACTTCCGGCCCGTCCTGGCCACCGAGCCCACGGGCGGCGCCGCCACCCCCTCGCCCAGCGGATCCCCGAGCGCCTCTCCCAGCGCGTCGGGGAAGGCCACCGACAAGGCGAGCCCGTCCGCGTCCGCCTCCGCGGGCGCGACGACCCCGTCGGCCTCCGCCACCACCCAGGGCCGCGCCGTCACGGACGCCCTGAAGGCCGACCCCACGCCGTCCGGCAGCGCCTCCGGTTCCCCGTCGGCGAGCGGGTCCCCCTCGGCCACCTCGCCGTCCGCGAGCGGCGCCGGCGCCGACGGCGACGCCCAGGCCGCCTACGCCGCGCTCGACTGCTCCAAGGAGAGCGCGCGCAACAAGGCCGGCGACGGCTCCAAGCCCGAGGACACCACCGTCGGCTGCGGCGAGATCCAGGGCGTCTGGTACAAGTACCTGCTCGGCCCGGCCGCCGTCGACGGCACCGAGGTCAAGAAGGCCCAGGCCGTCTACGACACCCAGAGCGGCGCCGGCTGGAAGGTCCAGATGGACTTCACCGGCGAGGGCGACAAGAAGTTCGCCGACATCACCGGCAAGCTGGCGCAGAACCCCTCGCCGCAGAACCAGTTCGGCATCGTCCTGGACGGCCAGGTCGTCTCCAGCCCGTTCGTCAGCCAGGCGATCACCGGCGGCAACGCCGAGATCTCCGGCAGCTTCACCCAGCAGGAGGCCCAGGGCCTCGCCAACATGCTGTCGTACGGCGCCCTCCCGCTGACCTTCAAGGAGGACAGCGTCACCACGGTCACCGCGGCGCTCGGTGGCGAGCAGCTGGAGGCCGGTCTGATCGCGGGCGCCATCGGCCTCGCCCTGGTCGTGCTCTACCTGGTGGTCTACTACCGGGGCCTGTCGCTCGTCGCGATCGCCTCGCTGCTGATCTCCGCCGCCCTCACCTACGTGATCATGTCGCTGCTCGGCCCGGCCATCGGCTTCGCGCTGAACCTGCCGGCCGTCTGCGGCGCCATCGTCGCCATCGGCATCACGGCGGACTCGTTCATCGTCTACTTCGAACGGGTCCGGGACGAGATCCGCGAGGGCCGCTCCCTGCGCCCCGCCGTCGAGCGGGCCTGGCCGCGCGCCCGGCGCACCATCCTGGTCTCCGACTTCGTGTCCTTCCTCGCCGCGGCGGTGCTGTTCATCGTCACCGTCGGCAAGGTCCAGGGCTTCGCCTTCACGCTCGGCCTGACCACCGTCCTCGACGTCGTGGTCGTGTTCTTCTTCACCAAGCCGCTGCTGACGCTGCTCGCCCGCCGCAAGTTCTTCGCGGACGGCCACACCTGGTCCGGCCTCGACCCGAAGCGCCTGGGTGCCCGGCCGCCGCTGCGCCGCACCCGCCGTCCGGCCGCCGGCCCCGTCGAAACGAAGGAGGCCTGAGATGTCGAAGCTCGGCAACCTCGGCGCCCGACTGCACCGTGGCGAGGTCGGCTACGACTTCGTCAAGAACCGCAAGCTCTGGTACGGCATCTCGATACTGATCACCATCACGGCCATCGTCGGCCTGGCGGTGCGCGGCCTCAACATGGGCATCGAGTTCCAGGGCGGTGCCGTCTTCACCACCGGCAAGACCCCCGTCTCGGTCTCCCAGGCCGAGGAGTACGCGGAAGAGGCCTCCGGCCACGACGCCATCGTCCAGAAGCTCGGCAACAGCGACGACGGCGCCCTGCGCATCCAGGTCGCGGGCATCGACACCGAGCGGTCCGACCAGATCAAGGACCGGCTGGCCGAGGACATGAAGGTCGACGCCGAGACGATCAACGCCGAGCTGGTCGGCCCCAGCTGGGGTGACCAGATCGCGAACAAGGCCTGGCAGGGCCTCGGCATCTTCCTGATCCTCGTGGTGATCTACCTGGCGATCGCCTTCGAATGGCGCATGGCGGTCGCGGCGTTCGTCGCCCTGATCCACGACATCACCATCACGGTCGGCATCTACGCCCTCGTCGGCTTCGAGGTCACACCGGGCACGGTGATCGGTCTGCTGACCATCCTCGGTTACTCGCTCTACGACACGGTCGTCGTCTTCGACAGCCTCAAGGAGCAGACGAAGGACATCACCAAGCAGACCCGCTGGACCTACAGCGACATCGCCAACCGGTCGATCAACAGCACCCTGGTCCGCTCGATCAACACCACGGTGGTCGCGCTGCTGCCGGTCGCGGGCCTGCTGTTCATCGGCGGCGGTGTCCTCGGCGCCGGCATGCTCAACGACATCTCGCTGTCGCTGTTCGTCGGCCTCGCCGCCGGCGCGTACTCCTCGATCTTCATCGCCACGCCGCTCGTCGCCGACCTCAAGGAGCGCGAGCCGCAGATGAAGGCGCTGAAGAAGCGCGTCCTGGCCAAGCGGGCGCAGGGCGGTGAGCAGGGCGAGCCGCAGACCGACCGGACCGACGACGAGGTGTACGCCGACGAGGACGTGGCCCCCGCGGTCGTCGGCCCGCGCGACCAGTCCGGGTCCCGCACCCGCCGCGGCCGGCCGTCCGGGAAGCGCCGATGACCGACATCAAGGAGCTGCTGCTCAGCCGCATCCGCGACGTCGCGGACTACCCGGAGCCGGGCGTGATGTTCAAGGACATCACCCCGCTCCTGGCGGACCCGGCGGCCTTCACCGCGCTCACCGACGCGCTGGCCGAAATCGTGGAGCGCACCGGCGCCACGAAGGTCGTCGGCCTGGAGGCCCGCGGCTTCATCCTCGGCGCCCCGGTCGCCGTCCGCGCGGGCGTCGGCTTCATCCCGGTCCGCAAGGCCGGCAAGCTCCCCGGAGCCACCCTGCGCCAGGCCTACGACCTGGAGTACGGCTCGGCGGAGATCGAGGTGCACGCCGAGGACCTGACCGCCGAGGACCGCGTCCTGGTCATCGACGACGTCCTGGCCACCGGCGGCACCGCCGAGGCCTCCCTCCAGCTGATCCGCCGCGCCGGCGCCCGCGTCGCCGGTGTCGCGGTGCTCATGGAGCTGGCCTTCCTCGACGGCCGCAGCCGCCTGGCACCAGCCCTCGACGGCGCCCCGCTGGAGGCGCTGCTCGTCGTCTGAGCACCCCGCGAGGCCGCGGTCGCGGCCGTATGACACCGCTGAGGCGGGCCCGGAGGAATCCGGCGCCCGCCTCATGTGTTTCCACAGTGGACCGCCTTCACATCGGCCTGAAGGCGATCCTCAGGCCCAGGCTCGCTACCATGGGGTTTCCGGAGCCTGACCGGGGGACCCGGATCGCGCACGAGGAGCCCTCTTGCCAGACGAGGCCCAGCACCTGACCGCCGCCAAGCCCGAGCGCGCCTCGGACTCCGCGGCCACGCCCGCGCCGCACGCGAAGAACGACACCCGCGGGACGGCCGAGCACGGCCAGAACGGCCGGTCCGCGCCCGTCGCCAAGCCCGCCGAGCAGCAGGCCCGCCCCAAGCCGGCCCCTCCCGAGCGCTCCCAGAGGCCTTCCGCAAGCTCCGGTCAAGGGGGGACCCCCGTCGCCCCCACGCCCCCGATCCGCCCCGCCACACCGCCCCAGCCCGCGCGCTCCGGCTCCTCGAACCGCGTCCGCGCCCGGCTGGCCCGGCTCGGCGTGCAGCGCGCCAACCCGTACAACCCGGTGCTGGAGCCGCTGCTGCGGATAGTCCGGAGCAACGACCCCAAGATCGAGACGTCGACGCTCCGCCAGATCGAGCGCGCCTACCAGGTCGCCGAGCGCTGGCACCGCGGCCAGAAGCGCAAGAGCGGCGACCCGTACATCACGCACCCCCTCGCCGTCACCACCATCCTCGCCGAGTTGGGCATGGATCCGGCCACCCTGATGGCGGGCCTGCTGCACGACACCGTCGAGGACACCGAGTACGGCCTGGAGGACCTGCGCCGCGACTTCGGCGACGTGGTCGCCCTGCTCGTCGACGGCGTCACCAAGCTGGACAAGGTCAAGTTCGGCGAGGCCGCCCAGGCCGAGACCGTGCGCAAGATGGTCGTCGCCATGGCCAAGGACCCGCGCGTCCTGGTCATCAAGCTCGCCGACCGCCTGCACAACATGCGCACCATGCGCTACCTCAAGCGCGAGAAGCAGGAGAAGAAGGCGCGCGAGACCCTGGAGATCTACGCGCCGCTCGCCCACCGCCTGGGCATGAACACCATCAAGTGGGAGCTGGAGGACCTCGCCTTCGCGATCCTCTACCCCAAGATGTACGACGAGATCGTCCGCCTGGTCGCCGAGCGCGCCCCCAAGCGGGACGAGTACCTGGCCATAGTGACCGACGAGGTCCAGCAGGACCTGCGCGCCGCCCGCATCAAGGCGACGGTCACCGGCCGCCCCAAGCACTACTACAGCGTCTACCAGAAGATGATCGTCCGCGGCCGTGACTTCGCGGAGATCTACGACCTGGTGGGCATCCGCGTCCTCGTGGACACCGTCCGCGACTGCTACGCGGCCCTCGGCACGGTGCACGCGCGATGGAACCCGGTCCCCGGCCGGTTCAAGGACTACATCGCGATGCCGAAGTTCAACATGTACCAGTCGCTGCACACGACGGTCATCGGCCCCAACGGCAAGCCCGTCGAGTTGCAGATCCGCACGTTCGACATGCACCGCCGCGCCGAGTACGGCATCGCCGCGCACTGGAAGTACAAGCAGGACGCCGTGGCCGGCGCCTCCAAGGTCCGCACCGACGTGCCGAAGGCGTCCGGTAAGGACAAGGACGCCATCAACGACATGGCGTGGCTGCGGCAGCTCCTGGACTGGCAGAAGGAGACCGAGGACCCCAGCGAGTTCCTGGAGTCCCTGCGCTTCGACCTGTCCCGCAACGAGGTCTTCGTCTTCACCCCCAAGGGCGACGTCATAGCGCTCCCCGCGGGGGCCACCCCCGTGGACTTCGCGTACGCCGTCCACACCGAGGTCGGCCACCGCACCATAGGGGCGCGGGTCAACGGGCGCCTGGTCCCGCTGGAGTCCACCCTGGACAACGGCGACCTGGTGGAGGTCTTCACCTCCAAGGCGCCCGGCGCCGGCCCGTCCCGCGACTGGCTCGGCTTCGTGAAGTCGCCGCGCGCCCGCAACAAGATCCGCGCCTGGTTCTCCAAGGAGCGCCGCGACGAGGCGATCGAGCAGGGCAAGGACGCCATCGTCCGCGCCATGCGCAAGCAGAACCTGCCGATCCAGCGCATCCTCACCGGCGACTCCCTGGTCACCCTCGCGCACGAGATGCGCTACCCCGACATCTCCGCGCTGTACGCGGCGATCGGCGAGGGCCATGTCTCCGCGCAGAACGTGGTGCAGAAGCTCGTCCAGGCCTTCGGCGGCGAGGAGGCGGCCACCGAGGAGATCGACGAGAGCGTGCCGCCGTCGCGCGGACGCGGCCGCAAACGCCGAACCAGCGCCGACCCGGGCGTGGTCGTCAAGGGCGTCGAGGACGTGTGGGTCAAGCTGGCCCGCTGCTGTACGCCGGTCCCCGGCGACCCGATCATCGGCTTCGTCACGCGCGGCAGCGGTGTCTCCGTGCACCGCAGCGACTGTGTGAACGTCGAGTCGCTGTCGCGCGAGCCGGAGCGGATGCTCGACGTGGAGTGGGCGCCCACCCAGTCCTCGGTGTTCCTGGTCGCCATCCAGGTCGAGGCGCTGGACCGCTCCCGGCTGCTGTCGGACGTCACCCGCGTCCTGTCCGACCAGCACGTCAACATCCTCTCCGCGGCCGTCCAGACCTCCCGCGACCGCGTCGCCACCTCCCGCTTCACCTTCGAGATGGGCGACCCGAAGCATCTCGGCCATGTGCTGAAGGCGGTCCGGGGCGTGGAGGGCGTGTACGACGTGTACCGGGTGACCTCGGCGCGCAACCGGACGTAACGCGGCATACGAAAAGGGGCTCCCCGCGCGGGGAGCCCCTTTTCGTACGACCGCGGGCGTCAGCCCCCGAACTCCTGGAGACCCTTCAGCGCCTGGTCCAGCAGCGCCTGACGGCCCTCCAGCTCCCGCTCCAGCTTCTCCGCCTTCGCGTTGTTGCCCTGGGCGCGCGCCTGCTCGATCTGGCCCCTCAGCTTGTCCACGGCGGCCTGGAGCTGGCCGGTGAGACCCTCGGCACGCGCGCGTGCCTCCGGGTTGGTCCGGCGCCACTCGGCCTCCTCGGCCTCCTGGATCGCCCGCTCGACCGCGTGCATCCGCCCCTCGACCTTCGGCCGGGCGTCGCGCGGCACGTGGCCGATGGCCTCCCAGCGCTCGTTGATCGAGCGGAAGGCGGCCCGCGCGGCCTTCAGATCGGTGATCGGGAGCAGCTTCTCGGCCTCCTCGGCCAGCTCTTCCTTGAGCTTCAGGTTCTCGGCCTGCTCGGCGTCACGCTCGGCGAACACCGAGCTGCGGGCGGCGAAGAACACGTCCTGGGCGCCGCGGAAGCGGTTCCACAGGTCGTCCTCGTGCTCGCGCTGCGCCCGGCCGGCCGCCTTCCACTCCGCCATCAGCTCGCGGTAGCGGGCGGCGGTCGGACCCCAGTCGGTGGAGTTCGACAGCGCCTCGGCCTCGGCGACCAGCCGCTCCTTGGTCTTGCGGGCCTCCTCGCGCTGCGCGTCGAGCTGCGCGAAGTGGGCCTTGCGACGCTTGGAGAACGCCGACCGGGCGTGCGAGAAGCGGTGCCACAGCTCGTCGTCCGACTTGCGGTCCAGCCGAGGCAGTCCCTTCCAGGTGTCCACCAGCGCCCGCAGCCGCTCGCCGGCCGCCCGCCACTGGTCGGACTGGGCCAGCTCCTCCGCCTCGGCGACCAACGCCTCCTTGGCGTGCCGGGCCTCGTCGGCCTGCTTCGCGCGCTGCGCCTTGCGCTCCTCGCGGCGCGCCTCGACGGTCTGCACCAGCTTGTCCAGCCGGGCCCGCAGGGCGTCCAGGTCACCCACGGCGTGGTGCGCGTCGACCTGCTCGCGCAGATGGTCGATGGCCGCCATGGCGTCCTTCGCGGACAGGTCGGTGGTCTTCACTCGCTTCTCGAGGAGGCCGATCTCGACCACCAGGCCCTCGTACTTGCGCTCGAAGTAGGCCAGCGCCTCGTCGGGGGAGCCGGCCTGCCAGGAACCGACGACCTTCTCGCCGTCGGCCGTACGCACGTACACGGTCCCCGTCTCGTCGACGCGGCCCCACGGGTCGCTGCTCACAGCGCCTCCTCCACATGATGCCTGCGGGGGGCCTCAGCTCCCCCGGGCATCGTCCACAGTTTCGTCACGGCCAACATAGGCGACCAGCGGGTTGCCTGTCCGCATCCCGCGCGACCGAAATTCGCAGATGGCGGTCAGGATTTCGTGACGGTCGCCTTGTCGATCACGACCGTCGCGTTGGGGGCGCCGTCACCGGCACCGGTGTTCTCGCCCGCGGCGGCGATCTTTTTCAGGACCTTCAGACCCGCCTCGGAAACCGTACCGAACGGGGTGTAGTTCGGCGGCAGCTGACTGTCCTGGTAGACCAGGAAGAACTGGCTGCCGTTGGTGTTGGGTCCGGAGTTGGCCATCGCCACCGTGCCCGCCGGGTAGACGTTGCCCTTCAGGCTCTTGTCCTTCAGGTTCTCGTCCTTGATCTGGTACCCCGGACCGCCGCTGCCGCTGGCCGTCGGGTCGCCGCACTGGAGCACGTAGATGCCGTTGGTGGTCAGGCGGTGGCACTTCGTGTGATCGAAGTAGCCCTTCCCGGCGAGGAAATTGAACGAGTTCACGGTGTGCGGGGCCGCCGACGGCTTCATCGCGACGTCTATGTCACCGCAGGTCGTCTGGAGCCTCATCGTGTACTTCGCCGACTTGTCGATGGTCATCGCCGGTTCCTTCTTCCAGCTCATCGACTCGACCTTGCCCTTGGCGGGCTTGTCGCACGGGTCCGGCGGCGTGCTGGTGGCGCTCGGGGTGACCTCCGCGCCCGCGTTCTCCTTGCCGTCGTCCTTCAGGGCCCCGGTCGTGTACAGCGCGAGGCTGCCGACCAGGATGACGCCGAGCGCCGATGCGATCACCGCGTTGCGCGTGCGGGCCTTGCGCCGCGCGGCGGTACGCCGCTGCTGCTGCCGCAAGAACTTCTCCCGGGCGAGCTGACGCCGCCGCTGCTCCTGGCTGACCACCGGGTTTACTCCTCATACGTCTCGTACGTCGACGGGTGGTACGCGTGCGTCTGTGTGAGCGACCGCCTGCGTGTGCCCCGTACCGTATATGGGTTCGCTGAGGAAACGGCAGCGCCGGTAGGCTCTGACGGAAGCCGTAGCCGCCCGTATCGACACAACGAAGGACGATCGTGCTCATTGCCGGGTTCCCCGCCGGGGCCTGGGGGACCAACTGTTACCTGGTCGCCCCCGCCGCCGGTGAGGAGTGCGTGATCATCGACCCGGGCCACGAGGCGGCCCCAGGAGTCGAAGAGGCGCTCGAGAAGCATCGGCTCAAGCCCGTCGCCGTCGTCCTCACCCACGGCCACCTCGACCACGTCGCCTCGGTCGTCCCGGTGTGCGGCGCGCACGACGTACCGGCCTGGATCCACCCCGAGGACCGGTACATGATGAGCGACCCCGAGAAGGCCCTCGCCCGGTCCATCGGCGCCCAGCTGCTGGGCGACCTGACCGTGGGGGAGCCGGACGACGTCAGGACGCTCACCGACGGCGCGAAGCTGGAGCTGGCCGGCCTGGAGCTGACCGTCGCGCACGCGCCCGGCCATACCAAGGGGTCGGTGACCTTCGGCCTGCCCGAGGCGGCGGACATCCCGCCGATCCTCTTCTCGGGCGACCTGCTGTTCGCCGGCTCCATCGGACGCACCGACCTGCCCGGCGGTGACATGGCCGAGATCCTCGACTCGCTGGCCCGCGTGTGCCTGCCGCTCGACGACTCGACCGTGGTGCTGTCCGGCCACGGCCCCCAGACGACCATCGGCCGCGAGCGCGCCACCAACCCGTATCTGCGGCAGGTGGCGGCCGGCCAGGGAGCGCACGTCGACGCTCCCCGACGAGGAATGTGACGAGAGACCTCCCGTGAGCACCTTCAAGGCCCCCAAGGGCACCTACGACCTGATCCCGCCGGACTCCGCGAAGTACCTGGCGGTCCGCGAGGCGATCGCCGCCCCGCTGCGCAACTCCGGCTACGGCTACATCGAGACGCCCGGCTTCGAGAACGTCGAGCTGTTCGCGCGCGGTGTCGGCGAGTCCACCGACATCGTGACCAAGGAGATGTACGCCTTCGAGACCAAGGGCGGCGACAAGCTGGCCCTGCGCCCCGAGGGCACCGCGTCCGTGCTGCGCGCGGCCCTGGAGGCCAACCTGCACAAGGCGGGCAACCTCCCGGTCAAGCTCTGGTACTCCGGCTCGTACTACCGCTACGAGCGCCCCCAGAAGGGCCGCTACCGGCACTTCTCCCAGGTCGGCGCCGAGGCGATCGGCGCGGAGGACCCGGCGCTGGACGCCGAGCTGATCATCCTCGCCGACCAGGCGTACCGCTCGCTCGGCCTCAGGAACTTCCGCATCCTGCTGAACAGCCTCGGCGACAAGGAGTGCCGTCCGGTCTACCGGGCCGCCCTCCAGGACTTCCTGCGCGGCCTCGACCTCGACGAGGACACCCTGCGCCGCGCGGAGATCAACCCGCTGCGCGTCCTCGACGACAAGCGCGAGTCGGTCCAGAAGCAGCTGGCGGGCGCCCCGCTCCTGCGCGACTACCTGTGCGACGCCTGCAAGTCGTACCACGAGGAGGTCCGCGAGCTGATCACCGCCGCCGGCGTCGCCTTCGAGGACGACCCGAAGCTGGTCCGCGGCCTGGACTACTACACCCGGACCACTTTCGAGTTCGTCCACGACGGTCTCGGCTCCCAGTCCGCGGTGGGCGGCGGCGGGCGCTACGACGGCCTGTCCGAGATGATCGGCGGCCCCGCGCTGCCGTCCGTCGGCTGGGCCCTCGGCGTCGACCGCACCGTCCTCGCCCTGGAGGCGGAGGGCGTCGAGCTGGAACTGCCCGCCGCCACCAGCGTGTTCGCGGTGCCGCTCGGCGAGGAGGCCCGCCGGGTCCTGTTCGCCAAGGTCAACGAACTGCGCAAGGCGGGCGTCGCGGCGGACTTCTCGTACGGCGGCAAGGGCCTCAAGGGCGCGATGAAGAACGCCAACCGCAGCGGCGCCCGCTACACGATCGTGGCCGGCGAGCGCGACCTCGCCGAGGGCGTCGTCCAGCTCAAGGACATGGAGTCCGGCGAGCAGACCGCGGTCGGCGTCAACGAGATCGTGGCGGAGCTGGAAGCGCGGCTCGGCTGACGATCGGCAGACGGAGTGCCGAGGGGGGGGGGGGGGGGGGGGGCGCGCCCCCCCCCCCGGGGGGGGCCCCCCGGGGCGGGCCGAGACGTGGGTGGGGCCCCGGCCGGATGTAGATTGGGGAGCGCAGCGTGGGT
>NZ_JBITZX010000023.1:72359-86743 GCF_044547145.1 Streptomyces sp. NPDC052773
CTGGGCGGCGGGCGCCCCGCCGGGGGGGGCCCACCCCGTGGGGGGGGGGGGGGTGGCGGGGGGGGGGGCCGCCGGGCGGCCCGCGGGGGGGCGGGGGGGGGGGGGCGCCGCCACCCCCCCCCCCCCCCCCTCGTAGTCGCCTCCACGCTGTCCGGATCCGAACGGTGGTCGTCCCTCGGCCGTATGTCCTTATGCGCAGCGAACGGTGGACCCACAGGTGCTTGCGGCACAATGTCCGGTGCCGGAAGCAGGTCCACCCTCCTCAAGTGACGGAATCGGCGTGATGAGCAAGACAGTGCAGGACGTCTCCACCGAGCCCGAGCCGCGGCCCCGGCCGCAGGGCGACGCCGCCGGACCGCGCGCGGTCGGCGGCAGCCGTGCCTTCGCCCTGCTGCTGGTCATCACCGGCGCGGCGGGACTGCTCGCCGCCTGGGTCATCACGATCGACAAGTTCAAGATCCTCGAAGGCAAGGTCAGCGGGGAGACGTTCACCCCCAGCTGCAGCCTCAACCCGATCGTGTCCTGCGGCAGCGTCATGGAGAGCGAGCAGGCGTCCGTCTTCGGGTTCCCCAACCCGATGCTCGGCCTCGTCACCTACGCCGTCGTGATCGGCGTCGGCATGAGCCTGCTCGCCCGCGCCCGCTTCCCGCGCTGGTACTGGCTCACCTTCAACGCCGGCACCCTCTTCGGTGTCGGATTCTGCACCTGGCTGATGATCCAGTCGCTGTACGAGATCAACGCGCTGTGCCTGTGGTGCTCGCTGGCCTGGGTCGCCACGATCGTCATGTTCTGGTACGTGACCTCGTTCAACATCCGCAACGACTTCCTGCCCGCCCCGGCCGGTGTGAAGCGGTTCCTCGGCGAGTTCACCTGGGTGCTGCCGGTCACCCACACCGGCATCATCGTCATGCTGATCCTGACCCGCTGGGGCGCCAGCCTCTGGGCCTGACCCCCGGGCCCGGCGGCATTGTCAGTGGGGTGATTTAGGGTTTCCAGCGTGGAGCCCGACCTGTTCACCGCCGCCGCAGAAGAACGCCAGGAGAAGGACCCGGCCGGCAGCCCGCTGGCCGTGCGGATGCGCCCGCGCACCCTCGACGAGGTGGTGGGCCAGCAGCACCTGCTCAAGCCCGGCTCACCGCTGCGCCGGCTGGTCGGCGAGGGCTCCGGGGGACCGGCCGGACCGTCCTCGGTGATCCTGTGGGGCCCGCCCGGCACCGGCAAGACGACCCTCGCGTACGTGGTCTCCAAGGCCACCAACAAACGCTTCGTGGAGCTGTCCGCGATCACCGCGGGCGTCAAGGAGGTCCGCGCGGTCATCGACGGCGCCCGCCGCGCCACCGGGGGATACGGCAAGGAGACCGTCCTCTTCCTCGACGAGATCCACCGCTTCAGCAAGGCCCAGCAGGACTCCCTCCTCCCGGCCGTCGAGAACCGCTGGGTCACCCTGATCGCGGCGACCACCGAGAACCCGTACTTCTCGGTGATCTCCCCCCTGCTGTCCCGCTCCCTGCTGCTGACCCTCGAACCCCTCACGGACGACGACATCCGCGGACTGCTGCGGCGGGCGCTGACCGACGAGCGCGGACTCAAGGACGCCGTCGCGCTCCCCGAGGACACCGAGGAGCATCTGCTGCGCATCGCCGGCGGCGACGCCCGCCGCGCGCTGACCGCGCTGGAGGCCGCCGCCGGGGCCGCGCTCGCCAAGGGCGAGACGGAGATCGCCCTCACCACCCTGGAGGAGACGGTCGACCGCGCCGCGGTGAAGTACGACCGCGACGGCGACCAGCACTACGACGTCGCCAGCGCCCTCATCAAGTCCATCCGCGGCTCCGACGTCGACGCCGCCCTGCACTATCTGGCCCGCATGATCGAGGCCGGCGAGGACCCCCGGTTCATCGCCCGCCGGCTGATGATCTCCGCCAGCGAGGACATCGGCCTGGCCGACCCCCACGCACTGCCCATCGCGGTCGCCGCCGCCCAGGCCGTCGCCATGATCGGCTTCCCCGAGGCCGCCCTCACCCTCAGCCACGCCACCATCGCCCTCGCCCTCGCGCCCAAGTCCAACTCCGCGACCACCGCGATCGGCGCCGCCCTGGAGGACGTCCGCAAGGGACTGGCCGGCCCGGTCCCCGCCCACCTGCGGGACTCCCACTACAAGGGCGCGACCAAGCTCGGCCACGGGCAGGGATACGTCTACCCGCACGACCTGCCCGAGGGCATCGCCGCCCAGCAGTACGCCCCGGACGCGCTGAAGGACCGGGAGTACTACACCCCGACCCGGCACGGCGCGGAGGCGCGGTACGCGGACGCGGTGGAGTGGACCCGGAAACACCTCGGTCGCAGACGGTCCTGAGCACCCTGTAGACTCGCCTGAAGTGCTGCGTCCCGTGCAGTCAGAACGGGACAGTCAGCCGGAGCCCCGGTCCTCCTGGGATCGGCTCCAGGAGCGTCGCGCACCGTCGAAGGTGTCGCGGGCAGCCCACCACCCACCCGGCAAGCGCCCGGGAACGGTCGGTGGGCCACTCGCGTGCTGCACGTATGTGCCCAGCAAGGGGAGCGGCTGCCCGACAGGTCCCTCCCGGACCCGGCGGGTTTCCCCGGCTGCGGATGCGACCTCCCGAAACCCTGACAAGCCGAACCTAGGAAATGAGAAACAGTGGCGAACCAGTCCCGCCCCAAGGTCAAGAAGTCGCGTGCCCTCGGCATCGCGCTGACCCCGAAGGCCGTCAAGTACTTCGAGGCCCGTCCCTACCCGCCGGGTGAGCACGGCCGCGGCCGCAAGCAGAACTCGGACTACAAGGTCCGTCTGCTGGAGAAGCAGCGTCTGCGCGCGCAGTACGACATCTCCGAGCGTCAGCTGGTCCGCGCCTACGAGCGTGCCTCCAAGGTGCAGGGCAAGACCGGTGAGGCCCTGATCGTCGAGCTCGAGCGGCGTCTGGACGCCCTGGTCCTGCGTTCGGGCATCGCCCGCACGATCTACCAGGCCCGCCAGATGGTCGTCCACGGCCACATCGAGGTCAACGGCCAGAAGGTCGACAAGCCGTCCTTCCGCGTGCGTCCGGACGACGTCGTCCAGGTCCGCGAGCGCAGCCGCGAGAAGACGCTGTTCCAGATCTCCCGCGAGGGTGGCTTCGCCCCGGAGGGCGAGACCCCGCGCTACCTCCAGGTGAACCTCAAGGCCCTGGCGTTCCGCCTGGACCGCGAGCCGAACCGCAAGGAGATCCCGGTGATCTGCGACGAGCAGCTCGTCGTCGAGTACTACGCCCGTTGATCCGGGTGTAGCACCCCTCGCGTCAGCCCGTCGTCTCCCCGCCCTTCCGGGTGGGCGAGGCGGCGGGCTTCTGCATGTCCGCGGCCGGTCCCTGGATACGCCGCACCGCCCCGCGCGGTCCCGGCACCGCGTCCAGGCCGCGCCCCGGCCGCAGCGCCCGGCCGACCGCCTCCTCCCGGTCCAGCCGCTCGCCCTCCCGCACACACGCCTCGTAGCGCTCGTCGCCCAGGCCCTCGCGGGCCATCGCCTCGCACAGCTCGTGCGGCCCGTTGTAGTGCGCCGAGCCGAACAGCGGCAGCCCCACCGACGGCCACATCCGGGACGCCGCACCCTGGAGGACCGCGGCCTCCGCGAGGTCGCCCTCGGTCGCCGTGACCAGCGCCAGCAGCTCGATCGACAGCACGCAGCCGAGCAGATCCCGGAAACCGTGCGCACCGGAGAGGCAGTCGGTCAGCAGCGCGCGGGCACGCCCCGCATCGCCCTCGCTCCACGCCGCGTACGCCAGGACGTACAGGGCGTATCCCCGCGCCCACCGCTCGCCGTGGTCCTCGCACACCCGGCGCACGTCCTCGCACAGCCGGACCGCGTCCGGCAGATCGCCCTGGAACGCCCGGGTCATGGCCAGCTCCACCTGACCCATCAGGACGTTGCTGTTCAGCTCGCCGATCTCCCGGTAGCGGTGCAGCGCCGACCGCAGCAGCGTTTCTGCACGCGCCATGTCGTCCGTGACCAGCGCCAGACAACCGGTGCGGTGCTCGGCGTACGCCAGCGCCGTGGGGCTCGCCGACCGCTCCGCACCCTCCCGGCACTCCTGGAGCGCGGCCAGGGCGGGCACCGCGTCGCCCTGGAGGATGGCCACGTAACCGAGCACCCACAGCGCCTTCAGCCGGGGCTGCTCGTGCCCGGAGTCCAGCGCCAGCGCCCGCTCCAGCCAGTGCCGGCCCTCCGACAGCCGGCCGCAGCCGACCCAGCAGAACCACAGGGACCCCGCGAGGTACTGGCCCAGATGCGCCTCGTCCGGCTCGGTCAGGCAGTACTCCAGCGCCCCGCGCAGATTCGGCAGCTCCGCCTCGACCCGCGCGGCCACCTCGGACTGGCGCGGCGAGAACCAGTCCAGCTCGCACCAGGTCGCCAGGCCCATGTACCAGTCCCGGTGCCGCCGCTGCAGCCGGTCCGCGTCACCGGTCGCCTCCAGCCACTCGGCGCCGTATGCGCGGACCGTGTCCAGCATCCGGTAGCGCACTCCCGCCGCGGTCTCCTCCCGCGCCACCACCGACTGCGCGATCAGCTCCGACAGCACGTCGAGGACGTCGTCCGCGCGCAGCCCGTGCCCGCCGCAGACGTACTCGGCCGCCTCCAGGTCGAACGGCCCGGCGAACACCGCCAGCCGCGACCACAGCAGCCGCTCCTCCGGGGTGCACAGCTCATGGCTCCAGCCGATCGCGGTGCGCAGCGTCCGATGGCGGGGCAGCGCCTCCCGCCCGCCGCCGGTCAGCAGCCGGAACCGGTCGTCGAGCCGGTCGAGAAGCTGCTCGACGCTCAGCGCCCGCAGCCGTCCCGCGGCCAGTTCGATCGCCAGCGGGATCCCGTCCAGCCGTCGGCACAGCTCCCGGACGCGCCGCCCGTCACCGGGTCCGACCCCCTGCCGCGCGGCCCGGTCCGCGAACAGTTCGACCGCGTCGTCCTCGCCGAGCGGGTCCAGCGGGAAGAGCCGTTCACCGGCCACGCCCAGCGGCCGGCGTCCCACGGCGAGCACGGTCAGACCCGGCGCGCCCCGCAGCAGTTCGACCACCAGTCCGGCCACGGTCTCCACCAGGTGCTCGAACCCGTCGAGCACCAGCAGCAGTTCGCGCCCGGCGAGATGGCCGAGCAGCGTCTCACGGGGCAGGCGCGGGGTGTGGTCGGTCAGCCCCAGGGCCTCCACGACGGCGTGGTCGACGAACTCCGGATCGCAGACCGGCGCCAGCTCCACCCGCCAGACCCCGCCGGGCGGCGCGGACCGGGCGGCGGCGCGCGCCGCGAGCCGCGACTTGCCCACCCCGCCGACCCCGGTCACGGTCACCAGCCGCGAGGTGTCGAGCGCCGCCGCCAGGGCACCGAGTTCTGAGTCCCGTCCGACGAATCCGTCGAGCTCCGCAGGGAGATTGCCGGTCAGGGAGGTGTCGCCGCGCTGATGATCCCGCATGACACACGGAGCGTACTGAATCGTATGCACTCCGTACAATCGCCGGGCGCAACTCCGCTGCCCGCGGGCCCTAATCCGGTACGGAGCGGCAGCCCCGGCGCGATAGGCTCGGTGCACGACTTTCTCGATGTACAGGCACGTTTCAGGGAGCGGGTGCACAAGGTGTCCGGTGGAGAGGTGGCCGGGATCCTGGTGGCCGTCTTCTGGGCGATCCTGGTCTCCTTCCTCGCGGTGGCTCTCGCGAGGCTGGCCCAGACGCTCAAGGCGACCACCAAGCTCGTGGCGGACGTGACCGACCAGGCCGTCCCGCTGCTGGCCGACGCCTCCGCGGCGGTGCGCTCCGCGCAGACCCAGATCGACCGGGTCGACGCGATCGCCTCCGACGTCCAGGAGGTCACGTCGAACGCCTCCGCGCTGTCGACCACCGTCGCCTCCACCTTCGGCGGCCCGCTGGTCAAGGTCGCGGCCTTCGGCTACGGCGTGCGCCGGGCGCTGAGCGGCCGCAAGGACGACATGCCCGACCGAGCGCCGCGGCGTACCGTGATCGTGGGCCGGACCGTCCCGGCCTCGCGGCGGGCGAAGCGGAACCTCCGCGGAAAGAAGGACTGAACCGAGCGATGTTCCGCCGTACGTTCTGGTTCACCACGGGTGTCGCCGCCGGTGTGTGGGCCACCACCAAGGTCAACCGCAAGCTGAAGCAGCTGACCCCCGAGAGCCTGGCCGCGACCGCGGCGAACAAGGCGATCGAGGCGGGTCACCGGCTCAAGGACCGCGCGGTGGGCTTCGCCCTCGACGTCCGCGACAACATGGCCCAGCGCGAAGCCGAGCTGGAGGACGCGCTCGGCCTCAACGCGGACCTGGAACTCACCCCGCCGCGGCGCCTCGCCGCCATCGAGAACCGCAACGACCCCCGGTACATCGAGACCACGACGTACCCGTACAACAACTCGTACAACAACCGGAATGAGGACCACTGATGGAGTCGGCTGAGATCCGCCGTCGCTGGCTGAGCTTCTTCGAGGAGCGCGGGCACACCGTCGTCCCTTCGGCGTCGCTCATCGCGGACGACCCGACTCTGCTCCTCGTCCCGGCCGGCATGGTGCCCTTCAAGCCCTACTTCCTGGGTGAGGTCAAGCCGCCGTTCCCGCGCGCCACCAGCGTGCAGAAGTGCGTGCGCACGCCCGACATCGAAGAGGTCGGCAAGACCACGCGGCACGGCACGTTCTTCCAGATGTGCGGCAACTTCTCCTTCGGCGACTACTTCAAGGAAGGCGCCATCAAGCTCGCCTGGGAGCTGCTCACCACGCCCCAGGACAAGGGCGGTTACGGCCTCGACCCCGAGCGCCTGTGGATCACCGTCTACCAGGACGACGACGAGGCCGAGCAGATCTGGCACGAGGTCGTCGGCGTGCCCAAGGAGCGCATCCAGCGCCTGGGCATGAAGGACAACTTCTGGTCCATGGGCGTGCCCGGCCCGTGCGGCCCCTGCTCCGAGATCAACTACGACCGCGGCCCCGAGTTCGGCGTCGAGGGCGGCCCCGCCGTCAACGACGAGCGGTACGTGGAGATCTGGAACCTCGTCTTCATGCAGTACGAGCGGGGCGAGGGCACCGGCAAGGACAACTTCGAGATCCTCGGCGACCTGCCCAGCAAGAACATCGACACCGGCCTCGGCCTCGAGCGGCTCGCCATGATTCTGCAGGGCGTGCAGAACATGTACGAGATCGACACCTCGATGGCCGTGATCAACAAGGCCACCGAGCTGACCGGTGTCCGCTACGGCGACGCCCACGACTCGGACGTCTCCCTGCGCGTGGTCACCGACCACATGCGCACCGCCACCATGCTCATCGGTGACGGCGTCACCCCGGGCAACGAGGGCCGCGGTTACGTGCTGCGCCGCATCATGCGCCGCGCCATCCGCAACATGCGCCTGCTCGGCGCCACCGGTCCGGTCGTCAAGGACCTGATCGACGTCGTGATCGGCATGATGGGGCAGCAGTACCCCGAGCTGATCACCGACCGCGAGCGCATCGAAAAGGTCGCCCTCGCCGAGGAGAACGCCTTCCTCAAGACGCTGAAGGCCGGCACCAACATCCTCGACACCGCCGTCGCCGAGACCAAGGCCGCCGGCTCCACCGTGCTCCCCGGCGACAAGGCGTTCCTGCTCCACGACACCTGGGGCTTCCCGATCGACCTCACCCTGGAGATGGCCGCCGAGCAGGGCCTGTCCGTGGACGAGGACGGCTTCCGCCGCCTGATGAAGGAGCAGCGGGAGCGCGCCAAGGCCGACGCCCAGGCCAAGAAGACCGGCCACGCCGACATGGGCGCCTACCGGGAGATCGCCGACAAGGCCGGGGCCACCGACTTCATCGGCTACACCGACACCGAGGGCGAGTCCACGGTCGTCGGCATCCTCGTCGACGGCGTCTCCTCGCCCGCCGCCACCGAGGGCGACGAGGTCGAGATCGTCCTCGACCGCACCCCGTTCTACGCCGAGGGCGGCGGCCAGATCGGCGACACCGGCAAGATCAAGGTCGACACCGGTGCCGTCATCGAGGTCCGCGACTGCCAGAAGCCGGTCCCGGGCGTCTACGTCCACAAGGGTGTCGTCCAGGTCGGCGAGGTCACCGTCGGCGCCAAGGCCCACGCCTCGATCGACGCCAGGCGCCGCTCGGCCATCGCCCGCGCCCACTCGGCCACCCACCTCACCCACCAGGCCCTGCGCGACGCCCTCGGCCCGACGGCCGCCCAGGCCGGTTCCGAGAACCAGCCCGGCCGCTTCCGCTTCGACTTCGGCTCCCCGTCCGCCGTGCCGCAGACGGTGATGACCGACGTCGAGCAGAAGATCAACGAGGTGCTGGCCCGCGACCTCTCGGTGCACGCCGAGGTCATGGGCATCGACGAGGCCAAGAAGCAGGGCGCCATCGCCGAGTTCGGCGAGAAGTACGGCGAGCGGGTGCGTGTCGTCACCATCGGCGACTTCTCCAAGGAGCTGTGCGGCGGCACGCACGTGCACAAGACCTCCCAGCTGGGTCTGGTGAAGCTGCTCGGCGAGTCCTCCATCGGCTCCGGCGTGCGCCGTATCGAGGCCCTGGTCGGCGTGGACGCCTACCAGTTCCTCGCCCGGGAGCACACGGTCGTCAACCAGCTCACCGAGCTGCTCAAGGGCCGTCCGGAGGAGCTGCCGGAGAAGGTCTCCGCCATGCTCGGCAAGCTGAAGGACGCCGAGAAGGAGATCGAGAAGTTCCGCGCCGAGAAGGTGCTCCAGGCCGCCGCCGGCCTCGCCGAGTCCGCCAAGGACGTGCACGGCGTCGCCCTGGTCACCGGCCAGGTCCCGGACGGCACCACCGCCGACGGCCTGCGCAAGCTGGTCCTCGACGTGCGCGGCCGTATCCAGGGCGGCCGGGCCGCCGTGGTGGCCCTGTTCACCACGGCGGGCGGCAAGCCGCTGACGGTGATCGCCACCAACGAGGCCGCCCGCGAGCGCGGCCTGAAGGCCGGCGACCTGGTCCGCACGGCCGCCAAGACTCTCGGCGGCGGCGGTGGCGGCAAGCCGGACGTCGCCCAGGGCGGCGGCCAGAACCCGGCCGCCATCGGCGACGCCGTACAGGCCGTCGAGCGCCTGGTCGCGGAGACGGCCAAGTAATGCGCAGAGGACGCCGGCTCGCCGTCGACGTCGGGGACGCCCGGATCGGGGTCGCCTCGTGCGACCCCGACGGGATCCTCGCCACGCCGGTGGAGACCGTCCCCGGCCGGGACGTCCCGGCCGCCCAGCGCCGGCTGAAGCAGTTGGTCGAGGAGTACGAGCCGATCGAGGTCGTCGTCGGGCTCCCGCGCTCCCTCAAGGGGGGCGAGGGCCCGGCCGCGGCCAAGGTCCGCGGCTTCGCCCAGGAACTCGCGCGTATGATCACGCCGGTTCCGGTGAGACTCGTAGACGAACGCATGACGACGGTGACGGCCAGTCAGGGACTGCGCGCCTCCGGGGTGAAGTCCAAGAAGGGCCGGTCCGTCATCGACCAGGCGGCGGCGGTGATCATCCTCCAACAGGCGCTGGAATCCGAACGGGTGTCAGGTAAAGCACCCGGTGAGGGCGTCGAAGTGGTCATCTGATCGCGATACGGTAACGTTCCGCGCGATGCGGCGGCATTCGAACAGCCGCCGCACAGCAAGAGGCGGTACGGAACCGAGCCGGAGGGCCGCGACCGCCGCCTCGCGGCTCTAGGGGATCGATGACTGAGTATGGCCGGGGCCAAGGCTCCGAACCGTGGCATCCGGAGGACCCGTTGTACGGGGACGGCGGATGGGGAGGACAGCAGGCCCAGCAGGGCGGGCAGTCCGCCTACGGCGGCCGGCCCCAGCACTATCCGCAGCAGTCGCAGCAGACCCAGCAGTCGGAGTACGGCGACTGGGGCACGGGAGACCAGGCCGGATACGGCCAGGACCAGCAGCAGTACCAGGACTACGGTCAGCAGCAGTACCCCGGCCAGGGCGGTCAGCAGTACGACCAGCAGGGCGGATCGCAGCACGACCAGCAGCAGTCGTACGACAACGGCGGCGGCTGGGCCACCGGCGCGCAGCCGCAGATCCCGTACCCCGCCGAACCGGTCGACCCGTACACCCAGCAGGCGGCGGGCTACGGCGGGGAGCAGCCCGACTTCTACGGCACCCCGGACGCCTATCCGCCGCCGGAGCCGCCGGCCCGCCGCAGCGGCGAACCCGAACCCCACACCGACTGGGACCCGGGCCCCGACCAGGGCGAAGCCGCCTTCTTCGCGGGCGAGGACGACGACACCGACGACGAGCAGCCGGGCGACCGGCGCGGGCGGGGCGGCCGGGGCGAGCGCCGGGGCCGCGGCGGCAAGAACAAGAAGAGCCGCAACGGCATCGCCTGCCTGGTGGTCGTCCTGGTCTTCGGCGGCGGCCTCGCGGGCGTCGGCTACTTCGGGCTCCAGTTCTACCAGGATCGTTTCGGCGCCGCCCCGGACTTCACGGGCGACGGCAACGGCGAGCAGGTCTCCGTCACCATCCCGCCGGGCGCGAGCGGCTCCGAGATGGGCAACATCCTCAAGCGGGCCGGGGTCGTCAAGAGCGTCGACGCCTTCGTCGCCGCCCAGAACGCCAATCCGCAGGGCAAGAGCATCCAGGACGGCGTGTACACGCTGGAGAAGGAGATGTCGGCCGACAACGCGGTCGAACTCATGCTCAGCCCCGAGAGCAAGAACAACCTGATCATCGCCGAGGGCAGGCGCAACGCCGAGATCTACAAGCTCATCGACCAGCGCCTGGAGGTTCCGGCGGGCACCACCGCCAAGGTCGCCCAGGAGGAATGGAAGGACCTCGGCCTGCCCGACTGGGCGCAGAACCACAAGGACGTCAAGGACCCGCTGGAAGGCTTCCTCTTCCCCTCCAGCTATCCGGTCGCCAAGGGTCAGAAGCCCGAGGACGTGCTCCGGCAGATGGTCCAGCGCGCCGGCGCCACCTACGAGGAACTGGGCGTCGAGAAGAAGGCCGAGAGCCTGGGCCTGGAGAACCCGTGGCAGCTGGTCACCGTCGCCAGCCTCGTCCAGGCCGAGGGCACCAGCCACGACGACTTCCGCAAGATGGCCGAGGTCATCTACAACCGGCTCGAGCCCGCGAACCCGCAGACCAACGGCATGCTGGAGTTCGACTCCACGTACAACTACATCAAGAACCAGAGCAAGATCGACCTGACCCTCGCGGAGCTCAGGAACTACGACAACCCGTACAACACGTACTACTACCGCGGTCTGCCGCCCGGACCGATCAGCAACCCGGGCGAGGACGCGATCAAGGGCGCGCTCGATCCGACCGACGACGGCTGGTACTACTTCATCTCGATGGACGGCAAGACCAGCAAGTTCACCAGGACGAACGCGGAGCACCAGCGCCTGGTCGACGAGTGGAACGCTTCGAGGAACAACTGATGGCACCATCCCGCCGAGCCGCCGTTCTCGGCTCGCCGATCGCCCACTCCCTCTCCCCGGTGCTGCACCGCGCGGCCTACGCGGAGCTGGGGCTGACCGACTGGACGTACGACCGCTTCGACGTCGACGAGCAGGCGCTGCCGGGCTTCGTCGAGGGACTGGGCCCGGAGTGGGCGGGCCTGTCGGTCACCATGCCGCTGAAGCGGGCGGTCATCCCGCTGCTCGACGAGATCAGCGACACCGCGGCCTCGGTGGACGCCGTCAACACCGTCGTCTTCCACGAGGACGGCCGCCGCACCGGTGACAACACCGACATCCCCGGCATGGTCGCGGCCCTGGCCGAGCACGGCATCGACAAGGTCGACGGCGCCGCCGTCCTCGGCGCCGGCGCCACCGCCTCCTCCGCCCTCGCCGCGCTGGCCCGGATCTGCACGGGCGAGATCGCCGTCTACGTCCGCAGCGAGGCCCGGGCCGCCGAGATGCGGCAGTGGGCCGAGCGGCTGGACGTCCAGGTCCGCATCGTGGACTGGGCCCGCGCCGAGCAGGCGCTGCGCGCGCCCCTCGTCATCGCCACCACCCCGGCGGGCGCCACCGACGCCCTGGCCGCCGCCATCCCGGAGCGTCCGGCAGCCCTCTTCGACGTGCTCTACGACCCCTGGCCGACCACCCTCGCGGCCCGCTGGTCCGCGTACGGCGGTGCCGTCGTCAGCGGACTCGACCTCCTCGTCCACCAGGCCGTCCTCCAGGTGGAACAGATGACCGGCCGCGCACCCGCCCCCGTGGCCGCGATGCGCCGCGCGGGCGAGCGCGCCCTCGCGGAACGCTAGACGCGGTTCCGCGCCGCGTCCCTCCGGAACGCGGGACCGGCTCCTCACGCTCCCGCCGCCGGTTTCCGCGGCTCGTTTGCGACGCCCTCCCGTCCGCCTGGTGGACCGGCGGATGGGACAACCGCCGGGACGTGGGAGGATCGGAGGTGGCGGGCCAGGGCCGCGCACCCCGGTCGCGCCACCGCCGTACGCGACGACACGCGTCGGCAGGGCAGTACCAGGGCGCGAGCACTGAGGAGCACCGTTGAGCAGGTTGCGCTGGCTGACCGCGGGGGAGTCCCACGGTCCCGCACTCGTCGCGACGCTGGAGGGCCTTCCCGCCGGCGTGCCGGTCACCACGGAGATGGTGGCGGATCACTTGGCGCGGCGGCGGCTCGGCTATGGGCGCGGTGCGCGGATGAAGTTCGAGCGGGACGAGGTCACCTTCCTCGGTGGTGTCCGGCACGGGCTCACCCTGGGTTCCCCGGTGGCGATCATGGTGGGGAACACCGAGTGGCCGAAGTGGGAGCAGGTCATGGCGGCCGATCCGGTGGACCCGGAGGTGCTGGCGGGCCTGGCGCGCAACGCGCCGCTGACCCGGCCGCGGCCCGGCCACGCGGATCTGGCGGGGATGCAGAAGTACGGCTTCGACGAGGCCCGGCCGATCCTGGAGCGGGCCTCGGCGCGTGAGACCGCGGCGCGGGTCGCGCTGGGCGCGGTGGCGCGGTCGTACCTGAAGGAGACCGCCGGGATCGAGATCGTCTCGCACGTCGTCGAGCTGTGCTCGGTGAAGGCCCCGCAGGGCGTGTACCCCACCCCGGCCGACGTCGAGAAGCTGGACGCCGACCCGCTGCGCTGCCTGGACGCGGACACCTCCAAGGCGATGGTCGCGGAGGTCGACCAAGCGCACAAGGACGGTGACACGCTCGGCGGTGTGGTGGAGGTGCTGGCGTACGGAGTGCCGGTCGGCCTCGGCTCGCACGTGCACTGGGACCGCAAGCTGGACGCGCGGCTCGCCGGTGCCCTGATGGGCATTCAGGCGATCAAGGGTGTCGAGATCGGCGACGGTTTCGAGCTGGCGCGGGTGCCGGGTTCGAAGGCGCACGACGAGATCGTGAACACGCCGGAGGGCATCCGGCGCGTGTCGGGCCGTTCCGGGGGCACCGAGGGCGGGCTGACCACGGGTGAGCTGCTGCGGGTCCGCGCGGCGATGAAGCCGATCGCGACCGTGCCGCGCGCGCTTCAGACCGTGGACGTCACCACCGGCGAGGCGGCCCAGGCCCACCACCAGCGCTCCGACGTCTCCGCGGTGCCGGCCGCCGGCATCGTCGCGGAGGCGATGGTCGCGCTGGTGCTGGCGGACGCGGTGGCGGAGAAGTTCGGCGGCGACAGCGTCACCGAGACCCGCCGCAACGTGCGGTCGTACCTCGACAACCTGCACATCCGATGAGCACCGGTCCTGTCGTCGTCCTGGTCGGCCCGATGGGCGTGGGCAAGTCCACCGTCGGGCAGCTCCTCGCGGAGCGGCTGGGGGTCGGCTACCGGGACACCGACGACGACATCGTCGCCGAGCAGGGCCGCGCCATCGCCGACATCTTCGTCGACGAGGGCGAGCCCGCCTTCCGGGCCCTCGAGAAGCGGGCGGTGCACAGGGCACTCGCCGAGCACGACGGTGTCCTGGCGCTCGGCGGCGGCGCGATCCTCGACGCCGACACCCGCGCCCTGCTCGCCGGGCAGCGCGTGGTGTACCTGTCGATGGACGTCGAGGAAGCGGCCCGGCGCACCGGTCTGAACGCCGCCCGGCCGCTGCTGGCGGTCAACCCGCGCAAGCAGTGGCGCGAGCTGATGGAGGCGCGCCGGCATCTGTACGAGGAGGTGGCCCGCGCGGTCGTGGCCACCGACGAGCGCACGCCGGACGAGGTCGCCCAGGCGGTGCTGGACGCACTGGAGTTGAAGGAAGCATGAGCGAGTCCGTGACGCGGATCCAGGTCGGCGGCACCGCCGCCGGCGCGCCCTACGAGGTCCTGGTGGGCCGGCAGCTCCTCGGCGAGCTGGCCGGACTGATCGGCGACAACGTGACCCGGGTGGCCGTGATCCACCCCGAGGCGCTGGCCGAGACCGGCGAGGCGCTGCGCGCCGATCTGGCCGGGCAGGGCTACGAGGCGGTCGCGATC
>NZ_JBITZX010000024.1:0-69941 GCF_044547145.1 Streptomyces sp. NPDC052773
CTCCACATCCCCAGCAACAACAGCCAGCGCGAACTCCGCTCGATCGTGGACTGGTTGGACGCGGTCGGTGTCGAGGCCGACGAACTCACCACACACACCCCCGACCTGGACGACGTCTTCTTCGCCCTCACCGGCGGCGGCACCGACGTCCCGAACCAGCCGAGCCTGCCGAACCGGCCGAGCCTGCCGAACCAGCCCAAGGAGACCGCCCGATGAGCACCCTCTCCCTCGCCGCCCGCGACAGCGCCACCATGCTGCGCCGCAACCTCCTGCACGCCCGCCGCTACCCGTCCATGACGCTGAACCTGCTGCTCACGCCGGTCATGCTCCTGCTGCTCTTCGTCTACATCTTCGGCGAGGCGATGAGCGCCGGCCTCGGCGCCGGCGCCGACCGCTCCGACTACATCGCCTACCTGGTGCCGGGCCTGCTGCTGATGACGGTCGGCTCGACCACCATCGGCACCGCGGTCTCGGTCTCCAACGACATGACCGAGGGCATCATCGCCCGCTTCCGCACCATGGCCATCCACCGCGGCTCGGTCCTGATCGGACACGTCGTCGGCAGCGTGCTCCAGTGCGTGATGAGCGTGGTGCTCGTCGGGGCGGTCGCCGTGGCCATCGGCTTCCGCTCCACCGACGCCACCGTCCTGGAATGGCTCGCGGCCTTCGGACTGGTCACCGTCTTCGCCCTGGCGCTCACCTGGATCGCGGTCGGCATGGGCCTGGTCAGCCCGAACGCGGAGGCGGCCGGCAACAACGCCATGCCGCTGATCTTCCTCCCGCTCATCTCCAGCACCTTCGTGCCCCTGGAAAGCATGCCGGGCTGGTTCCAGCCGATCGCCGAGTACCAGCCCTTCACCCCGGCCATCGAGACCCTGCGCGGCCTGCTGCTGGGCACCGGGATCGGCCACAACGGATGGCTCGCCGCCGCCTGGTGCCTGGGCCTCGCCGTCCTCGGCTACCTCTGGTCCACAGCCAAGTTCAACGACGACCCGAAGTAACCGCCATGACCACGCGGGCCCGGGACCCGCACGAGCACCGGCACGACTCGTCCCCCCGGGCGGCGTACACCGACACCGGTCGGAGTGCGCCGCCCCCTTTCCCTTTTCGTTTCGCCTACTCCGTGTCCTCCCGCCCCACCGGCGGCACCCGGCGCAGCAGGATCAGCGCGAGGCCGGCGGTGACCACGGCCAGGGCCGCGCTCGCCCAGGCCGTGGCGTGGAAACCGGCGGTGAACGCCTCCCGCGCGGCCGACGCCAGCCGGTCGGCGAGGCCGGGCGGCAGGGCGCGGGCCGTGTCGAGGGCGGCGCCGACGGTGTCCTGGGCGGTGTGCAGGGCGTCGCCGGACAGGCCCGCGGGCCGCAGCCCGGCCAGCCGGTCCCGGTAGACGGCAACCCCGACGCTGCCGGTCACCGCGATACCCAGGGCGAGCCCGAGGTCGTACGCCGTCTGCCCGGTGGCCGCCGCCGAACCGGCCTTGTGGGCGGGGGCCGCGCCCACCGCGAGCGCTGTGCCGAGGACGCTGATCGGCGCGATGCCGAGCATGACGACCGCCAGCCCCAGCGAGACCGCCCAGGTGCCACCGCTGCCGGTGCCCGCCCGAGCGGTGACGACGAACCCGGCCAGGGCGACCGCGAGGCCGCCGGTGATGACGTACGCGGGCCGGTGACGGCGGGCCAGCGGCGCGGTCACCTGCGAGCCGACGACGAGGCCGACGGTGCCGGGCAGCAGCCACAGCCCCGCCGCGAGCGGCGTGAGCCCGGAGACGGCCAGCAGATACTGAGGGACGAGGTACTCGACGCCGTTCAGCGCCATCATCCCGAACAGCAGGACGAGCAGGGCGCCGGTGAAGCCGCGGTGGCCGAACAGCCGCAGATCGAGCAGCGGCGACTCCAGCCGCCGCTGGCGCCGCAGGAAGAGCACGCCGACGCCCGCGGCCAGGCCGAGGGTGAGCGCCTGCTGTCCGCGCGGCCCGTGCTCGGCGAGGTCCTTGACGGCGTGGACGAGCGGCAGGACGGCGCCGAGGAACAGTGCGGCGCTCACCCAGTCCATGCGCCCGGCGGCCGGATCCCGGTACTCCGGCAGCACCAGCGGAGCGGCCACCACGGTCACCGCCATCACCGGCACGCCCATGAGGAACACGGACCCCCACCAGAAGGACTCCAGCAGCACCCCGCCCGCGATGGGCCCGACGGCGATCCCCGCCGACAGCGCGGTCACCCACATGGCGATCGCGGTGGCCCGCTGCCGGGGGTCGGCGAACAGATGGCTGATGAGTGCCAGGGTCGACGGCAGCACGGCCGCCCCGGCGACCCCGAGCACGGCGCGCGCCGCGATGAGCATCGCCGGAGTGGTGGCGTACGCCGCGAACAGCGACGCCACGATCACCCCGGCCGATCCGGCGAGCAGCAGCCGGCGCCGCCCGATCCGGTCCCCCAGGGACCCCATCACCACGAGGAACCCGCAGGTCATGAACCCGTAGATGTCGGTGGCCCAGAGCAGTTCGCTCCCGGAGGGCCGCAGGTCGGCCGCCAGGTACGGCGTGGCGAGCCACAGCACTCCCAGATCGGCGGTCATCAGCGCGACCGGCAGCAGCAGGACGGCGAGCCCGGCCCACTGCCGGAACCCGGCCCGGGCCGGTGCGGCGGAGGTGTCCTTGGGGACGTGTGTCGTAGCCATGGCGGCACTGTGGGCGCGGGCGTCTCGGACCCGGTTCGCGTCCGGTTCCGGTCCGGTTCGGACCACGGCTCGGACCACGGCGCGGACCGCGATCCGGGCCACTCGGGTCGGACGGGTCACCTGCCGGTCTCCGGCAGATAACGGCTCCGCCAGGGTGCCGGGGCCACCCCTGGGCCGCGCCGGACCCGTCCCGCAGGATGACCGCGTGACCCCGACTGCGACTGCTCGCCAAGATGCCAGGACGCGCAGGTCGACGCGGGCCGCCATCGTGCTCGGCGTGGTGTGCGGCCTGGTGGCGGCCTGGCTGCTGCTCGTGCCGATGCGCGGCGCGCTCGACGACGAGCGGGCCTTCCGCGCGGCGGTCGCCTGCGGCGCGGACGGCGGCCGGGACGGCGACTGCCTGTGGACGGTCACCGCGCGGATCGAGCGCGTCGAGACGGACCGGGGCCGCAGGTCGCACTCCTACTGGCTGTACCTCCGGGAGGCGGACGGCACCTCCAGCCGCACCCGCCTGAACGACAGCCCGCCCGCGGGCGCGGGACAGCGCGTCGAGGTCACCTACTGGCGGGACCAGATCCGCTACGTCGACTTCCCCACCGAACGCCGCCCCACCACCGCCGACCCGCGCGACGACCACCGCGTGTACACGGCCTGGGCCCTCGGCATCGGCCTCTACGGCCTCGGCATCATGGCAGTCGTCACCTGGTGGTCCAGACGCCCCCGGACCACCCCCCGGGCCCACTCCTGGCAACTCGGCTGGCCCCTCCTCGGTGCGTTCGCCCTCGCCGGACTCGGCGTGGTCGCCGCCCTGTCGACGGACGGCCCCGGCGAGGCGTTCCTGACCGTCGCCGCGGGATGCCCTGTGATCGCCGCCCTCTCCTGGGCGGGCGTACGACTGGCGGCGCGGCGCGAGCGCGGGGACGACACGGTCGACGTGACCCCGTCCGTACCGGACCGCGAACGCGTCGTCCTCGGCGAGATCCTCGGCGAGGTGCCGTACGCCCGCGGCGGCGGCCACCTGGTCGCCGGCCCCGGCCTCCTCGCCTCCACCCCCGACCCGACCGGCAGCTTCCGCCGCCGCGAGGCACCCCCCACCCTCGCCCCCCTCCGCGTCCGCCCGCCCTACCACACCGACCCCGCCCTCCCCGAATACGGCGGCCGAGCCCTGGTCCTCGAATGCGACGACAACGGCACCCAGGTCCTGATCGTCACCCACCGCAAGGACATGCCCTGGATCCTGGGCGCACTGGACCACAGGGCGGACACGGCTTAGTACGTGCGCTGGACCCCGGGCGTGCTCGGACGCCGGTGACCGAGCCCTAGCCGGGCTCCTCGCACTCCGCCCGCCCCGGGTAGGGCCCCTCGTGGGCCGTGTCGTGCAGCCAGTCGCCGAGCCACTGTTCCAGGGACTGGCCGAGCGGGAGCAGGGTGTGTTGCGGGCAGCACTGGAATTGGGGGTCCCAGTCCCACATCCACCCCTCCGGTGTCCGGAAATCGATGAACGCCCACATCCCGCATCCCCGGTCCATGAGCGGCACGAGCCCGGCCGGGACCGGCGAGTCGGGGCCGAGGAAGGCGTCGCAGGCCTCGTGGATGTCGGCGCAGTCGCTGAACCAGTGGCCCGTCTCCGTCAGCGACACGACCTCCCAGTGCCCGAACCCGCCGTTGGCGACCTCGAGATAGAGCCGCTTCAGCAGCGGGGGCATGGGATGTCCGACGACCTGCTCGACGGCGGCGACGTCCTGCGGGGACGCCGGGCCGGGCAGGTCGCGGTCGGAGACTTTCGCGCGTACGGCTTCGATGAGTGCGTCCTGGGTCACCGCCGCATCCTTCCAGGGACCACTGACACAAGGGCGCCCGGCCGGGAGTTCCCGCCGGGCGCCTTGTGTGCGAGCAGGGTCGGCCCTAGCGCGTGACCTGGTTGCCGCCGAACGTCACCACCAGGCGGCCGTCCGAGGCGTACGACCAGTTCAGGGCGCCGGAGTAGGAGGCGCAGCGGGAGCCGTTGGTGCCGGTCCAGAACTGGTTGGTGGCGTCGGCGTTGCCGATGATGCGGTCGTTGGTGCCGCTGGAGCTGCGGCAGGAGGTGTTGTTCCGGAAGACCGAGGTGCCGGCGTCGAAGTTGAAGTTGCGTTGAGCGTTGTCGACGCTGACGTTGTCGGAGACGGTCATCGAACCCGGGTTGCTGTTGTACGTGAAGCCGTGCTTGCCGTTGTCGTAGGCGATGGAGCGGCGGATGACATGGTTGACGGCGATGTCCTCGCCGCCGAGCTTGTAGCCGTTGCGGTCGCCGGCGCCGGCCTGGGAGCCGTCGCTGAGGGTGCCGTTCTCGTAGGCGAGGGAGTCCTCGATGGTGACGGCGCCGATGGGGCCGGTGTCGGGCTTGGTGTAGAGGTCCCAGCCGTCGTCGATGTTGTTGTGGGCGACCGCGTACCGGAAGACGTTGCCGGGGCCGGAGGTCAGCTTCGCGGCGAAGCCGTCCGCGTCCTCACCGTCGGAGTCGGCGTTGTCGTGGGACTCCGCGCTGAGGATGAGGTTGTTCGACGGCCACTGGGAGGCGGGCGTCGTGGACGCCATGCGGGAGAGCTGGAGGCCGGTGTCACGGTTGTAGCGGGTCACCGTGCGTTCCACGATGTTGTTGCTGCCGCCGATGAAGATGCCGTTGTCGCCCGCGCGTTCGACGGTGAGGCCGTAGACGTGCCAGTAGTTGCCGTTGAGGGCCAGACCGCGGTTGGCCGGGTCCTCCGCCATCGCGGAGAAGTTGAGGACCGGCTTCTCCCCGGGGTACGCCGTCAGCTTGGTCCGGGCGCTCGCCGTGCCGCTGCTGGTCGGCGGGATCGTGACGGTCTGCGCGTGGTTGTACGTGCCGCCGCGGACGTAGATCGTGCCGCCGGGCGTGATGCGGCTGATCGCCGAGGGGAGGGTCGTGGGGGAGGTCTGGGTGCCCGCCGCGCCGTCCGTGCCGTTCGGGGCGACGTAGAGGACACTGCCCGTGGTGGGCGGCGGGGTCGTGCCTCCGTCGGCGGTTTCGACCTCGGCATAGTCGATGTTCGCCAGGCCCGCCGAACTCGTCGGGTTCAGGCGGATGGTGTTGGAGCCCGCCGCCAGGGACACGCTGACCGTCTTCGTCGCCCAGGTGTCCCACGCGCCCGTGCCCTCGAAGGACAGGGTGCCCGCCGAGGTGCCGTTCACGGTGAGGGTCGCGGCGCGGGCCGTGGTCGTGCCGTTGGCGAAGCGGATCCGCAGGGTCGCCGAGCCGGCGGCGGGGGCGCCGGCCGTGAACTGGGCGTACGCGCCGGTCGCGTTGGTGCCGTTGCAGAAGCCGGTGCCGGAGTAGCCCGCCCAGTCGGACTCGATGGCGCCCGTGCAGACTGCGGGGGAGGTCTCGGCTTCGTAGCGGGTGGTCGCCGCCTGCGCCGCCGTGGTGCCGGAGAGCGCGACGAGGGTGCCGGCCAGCAGGCCCGCGGACGCGATGGCTGGTCTCAGGTGCATCGGTTCGTCTCCCGTGGTGTGGGGTGGCGACCTACGGCGCGAAGTTCAGGTACATGAATCATGGTGCGTGCGGGTGTCGCCGTGGAGGCCCGAAACAGCGTACTCAGCGGACGGTAAGGGCTTGCTATGGACGCGTCAATACTTGTGGCTTTGGACGCTGTTCAGATTTCTGAACAGCGACCGGCGAACGCCTTCGTTTCGGGCGCTATACCCCCCGGGGGTAGGCGAGTGAGCACTGGACACATACCCCCCGGGGGTATATGTTGAAGTTGTGGGGCCGAGAGAAACTGAAACTGCCCCAGCCGGACGGGAATGGGGAGAACGTCATGGACCACACCGCTCACCAGCACCACAGCACCCACCACGCCGGGCACGAAGAGCACGCTGACCACACGAGCCACACCGCTCACGCGGGCCACGACGCGCACGGCCAAGGCCACGGCCAGGGTCCGGCCTCCTGGAGCATGGCCGTCAAGGCGACCCTGCACTGCCTCACCGGCTGCGCCATCGGCGAGATCCTCGGCATGGTGATCGGCACCGCCCTGATGTGGGGCAACGCCCAGACCATGGCCCTCGCGATCACCCTGGCCTTCCTCTTCGGCTACTCGTTCACCCTGTTCGCGGTCCTGCGGGCGGGCCTGAGCTTCAAGAGCGCGCTGAAGGTGGCGCTGGCCGCCGACACCGTCTCGATCGCGGTGATGGAGCTGGTCGACAACACGATCATCGCCCTCACCCCCGGCGCGATGGACGCCCACCTGACCGAAGGCCTCTTCTGGTACGCCCTCCTCGGCGGCTTCGCCGTCGCCTTCGTCCTCACCACCCCGGTCAACAAGTGGATGATCGGCCGAGGCAAGGGCCACGCGGTGGTCCACGCCTACCACTGACCCCGACCCCGCCCCAGGCCCCCGAACCGCCCCCGTCGGCGGACCGGGGGTCGCGGTGTGTCCCCCAGGGGTACCGTTCTGGTGTCGCAGCAGAACGGAGCCCAGCATGCCTGAGCACGCCGATATTCCGACCGTTGAGACATTCGGCCAGCGGGTGCAACGTGCCCGCGAGCGCACGGGGAAGACCAGGGCCGTCGTGGCGGGCCTCATGGGCCAGTCGACCGAGTGGGTCAAGGCCGTCGAGACCGGTCGCATCGGAATGCCCCGGCTGCCCAAGCTGCTTCGGCTCGCGCACGTCCTCGGGGTCGAGGACCTGGCCGAACTGACCGGAGACGAACGCATCTCCGCCACCACGTACAGCAAGGCCCAGCACGGCGACCTACCCCTGATCAAACGCGCGCTGACGACCTATCAACTCACCGTCGGCGAGCGGCAGCCGGAGCCGGTCGACGTGCTGACCGCGCGCGTACGGCAGGCGTGGAAGCTCTGGCACGCCCGCGATCGCCGCACCGGCCCGAAGGACTCCGTCGAGGGCAACCGGTCCCGCATCGGCGCTGTCCTGCCCGCACTGTTCGCGGACACCCGGTACGCCGCTCAAGCCCTCGACGGAGCCGATCGCCGACGGGCTCTGGTCGCGCTCGCCGAGACGTACCACCTGGCCCAGCTCTTCCTGAGCTTCCAGCCCGCCCCCGACCTGGTGATGCTCACCGGCGACCGGGCGATGGCCGCCGCTCGGGACGCCGACAGCCCCCGCGCGCTCGCCTCGGCCGCCTGGTACGTCAACCACGTCCACCGGGACGCCGGCGAGGCCGCGGAGGCGCGGGTCGACCTCGCGGAGCAGGCGGCCGCGCTGCTGCCGTCCGACGACGACCCGGACCACATCGCCCGCCGCGGGCTGCTGTACCTGGCAGCTGCGCTGTCGTACGCGAAGACCGGGCAGGCCGGGGACGCCTGGCGGTACTGGGACAAGGCCGACGCTGCGGCCCGCCGACTGGGCGACGAGTACGCGCACCCGTGGCTGATGTTCGGTCGCGGCATCGTCGACGCCTACGCGATCACCATGTACAACGATCTCCTGCAACCGGGCAAGGCGCTCCAGGTCGCGGACTCCCTGGACCTGAAGCGGATCCCCTCGGCGACCCGGCGCTCGTACCACCTGATCGAGACGGCCCGCGCGTACGGCCTGGCCGGGGAGGGGGTGTCCGCGGTCTCCCTCCTGGAGAAGGCGTACGAGGAGTCGCGGGAGACGATCGAGTACAACCTGTACGCGCGCAGCGCCCTGCCGGAGCTGGCCAAGTCGGGGCCGCGGGTGGTGCGCGACGACGCGCTCCGCCTCGCACGCAAACTTGCCGTGCCCGTGTGATCACTCAGCGGGTACGAACGCTACCCCTCGCGGTGTGGGTAGCAGCCGTGCCTCTTCGCCCGCTCAACCGCCCATAACGTCGGCAGCTCGGAAGACCCCCGCGACCGCTGCGAACGGTCCGGGGGCGTGGCCACAGCCGCGAAGGAGCTGCGACGTCATGGAAATTACCGCGCGGACCCAGGAACACCCACCCCCCAAGATGACCATCGAGGTCTACACAGTCGACCGCTACGGCACGGTCCGCGCCCGCCGGGCCGCGGTCGTCGTGCCGCACGACTACAAGCCCGCCCTCGAAACGCTGATCAGCCAGTTGCCGCCGTGTGCCTGCCCCGTCCACCGCGAGGCGGGTGCCGCGCGGTGAACGCGACCCACGACGAGACCGAGCGACCCACCACACACAGTCTCGGCACCATGCGCGCCGAAGCGACCTGGTTCCTCGATCAGCACCACCTGCTGGGCCGCAACAGCGTGCGGCAGTTCGGTGAGGACTTTCGCCGCTTCCTGGAGGAGGTGATCCCGAGGATCGAACAGCTCGCCGCCCGACGCGGAGGGTACGACGTGCCCGCCCAAGTGGCCCTGGCCGCGGGCGAGGAGGCGCGCCGGCGGCTCGCCGAGCCGGAGGCCGTGGAGCTGAACGGCGAGGTCGCGCGCGCGAGTCGGCTCGCACGTTCCACCGTGGCCCTGTGCGACCACCACGAAGCGCTCACCGGCACGTTGATGTGTCTCGTCTGCGACCAAGTCATCACGGATGGGGAAGTCTCGCTGCCGTACGGGCAGTTCCGCTCCGGCGAGAGCGCGGGACGGGTGCACCCCCGCTGCGCCGGCACCCTGCGCCGGCGTCGGTCGGCGGTCGCCGGTCAGCAGGACTCTTCGATGTACAGCAGGGTCGTACCGTCGGCGGAGCGGAATTCGAAGGCCCGGTAGCTCGGGGTGTGTTCGGAGTCGAAGCGGTCATTGACCGCTTGCCAGGCGGGGAGACGGTCGCCGGACGCCACATGCCGGAACCGCTCCCCACCACCTTCACCGATGACGAACTCGTCGGCCTGGGCGACCAGACGCTTGGCGAGCCTCGGATGCAGCGGGCCGCGTACCTTCCGCCAGCGCCGCCCGGTGTCGTCGGCGAACTCCTCCCGGCCGGCGGGAGACGGACCGCCGAGGAGGCCATCGCCCTCGGAGGACTCGGAGGACTCGGAGGACTCGGAGGACTCGGAGGACTTCGGGGACCCGGGTGATTCGAGGGGCTCCGCGGGCGGCGGCGCGGCCACCGTCTCGGCGAGCGCCGGAGCGTGTTTCCGCTTCCTGGACATGGACTCGATCCTCGCAGGGCTCGCGCGCGGGGGCGGGTCCTCCCGGGAGGGAGGTCACGCGACCACCGTCGAGTCCTCCGCCTCGGACGCCTCCTCCGGGGACACCCGGCGCGCCCGGCGGATGCGACCGCGCCGCACGGACAGCAGCGCCCCGCAGCTCACCACCAGCGGCCACAGCAGATAGAGGCCCGAGAGGGCCAGCAGGAGCAGGACCGCCGCCAGGGCCGCCCAGGCCGCAGCGCGGCCCGGACTGCGGCGGGGGAGGAGGCGGATCGCGGCGGCCACGCCGATCGCGTAGACGACCACGAAGGAGCCGGAGGAGAGCATGACGGCGGGCAGGGCGCCGGTGCCCGTGACGGTCACGGCGAGCAGGGCCAGGCCGGCGAGGGCGGAGACGAAGAGGAGACTGCGGCGCGGGGTCTCGCCGGCCGTGGACCCCTGGGCGAACCAGGAGGGCAGTACGCCGTCCCGGCCCAGCGCGGCACCGAGCTTCGCGGCGCCCGCGTAGTAGGCGTTCATGGTGCCCAGCGTCAGCAGGATCGCGGCGAGCGCGGCGAGGGGGCGGGCGCCGCCGCCGAGGCCGAGCGCCATCAGGTCGCCGAGCGGTGCGTCGGAGTCGGCCGCGGCCGGGCCGAGGACGGCCACCACCGCGAACGCCACCGCCAGGTAGAGCACGCCGACGATCACCACGGCCGCCCCGGTCGCCCGGGGCAGGTCGCGGGCCGGGCGGCGGAACTCGCCCGCGAGATGAGTGACCGCCTCCCACCCGGCGAAGCTGAACACCAGCAGCGCCGCCGCCGGGCCGACCGCCGTCCAGCCGTGCGGCGCGAAGGGGCGCAGATACTCCGTGCTGGCGTGCGGGAGCGACAGCGCCACCGCCGCCGTCAGCAGCGCGAGCAGCAGCAGGAAGAGGAAGAACTGGGCGCGCCCGGTCACCCGCAGCCCGACCGCGTTGACCAGAGTGACGGTCACCATCAGCCCGGCCGCCGTGACCGCGGTGGTCGTGGCGCCACCGCCCAGCGCGGACGAGACGTACGACGCTCCGAACAGCGCGGCGGCCACCGCACCCGGCGGGATCGCGAAGTAGAAGCACCAGCCGGCCACCGCGGCGACCCGCTCGCCGAACGCCAGCCGTGCGTAAGTGGAGACGCCCCCGGCGTCCGGATGCCGCGCCCCCAGTGCGGCGAACGCCGCCGCGAGCGGCGCGGACAGCACGGCGAGCCCGAGCCAGGCCAGCAGCGAGGCCGGTCCGGCGACCTCGGCGGCGAGCGCGGGCAGGGCGATGACTCCGGTGCCGAGGACGGCACCGACGTACAGGGCGGTGCCGTGGGCAGCGGTCAGCCGCCCCTCGGCGGGGTTCTGATGAGGCATGACGTCAGCCTCACCGCCCCGCCCCGGCACCGGCCAGTGGCAGAAACGCCCGAGTGCGCTAAATTCCCGCCATGTGTGCCATCAAGGGTACGGGCGCCGCCGGACGGCACGTCGTCGCCGTCGCCGTCACGGGCAACGCCCCCCTCTTCGAACTCGCCGTGCCCTGCGAGGTGTTCGGCATCGACCGCAGCGAGATCAGCGACCCCTGGTACGAACTGCGGCTGTGCGCCGCCGAACCCGGCCTCCTGCGCACCCCCGCCGGCCTCACCCTGCACACCCCGTACGACCTGGACGACCTGGCCGAGGCGGACACCGTGATCGTGGGCGCCTGCGAGCGCCGGGTGCAGCTCGATCCGCCACAGCCGCTGCTCGACGCGGTGCGCACCGCCCACGCGCGCGGGCGCCGGATCGTCTCCCTGTGCAGCGGCGCGTACGTCCTCGCCGCGGCCGGCCTGCTGGAGGGCCGCCGGGCCACCACCCACTGGATGAACGCCGCCGACTTCGCCCGCCGCTTCCCCGAAGTCACCTACGAGCCGCACACCCTCTACGTCCAGGACGGCACCGTCTTCACCTCGGCGGGCACCGGCGCCGTCATCGACCTCTGCCTCCACCTGGTCCGCCACGACCGCGGCGCGGCGGTCGCCAACGAGGTGGCCCGCCGGATGGTCGTACCCCCGCACCGCGAGGGCGGCCAGAGCCAGTACGCCACGCCTCTCGCCCACGCGTCCCGCGACGGCCGCGACCGCCCGGACGCCGGGCTCGGTCCGGTCCTCGACTGGGCGCGCGAGCGGCTGCACGAACCGCTGACCGTCGCCGCGCTGGCCCGCGCGGCCCACCTCAGCGAGCGCACCTTCGCCCGCCGCTTCCGCGAGGTCCTGGGCACCACCCCGCTCCAGTGGATCCTCCAGGAGCGGGTCCGCCTGGCGCAGGAACTGCTGGAGACCACCGACGATCCCGTGGAGTCCGTCGCCCGGCGCACCGGTTTCGGCACCGCGGCCAACCTCCGCCATCACTTCGCCCGGCTGACCACCGTCTCGCCGCAGTCGTACCGACAGGTCTTCCGCTCAAGCAAATAAAGCAAATAAAGCAAATAATGCGAACAGTGAACAGAGATGCCTGCTGAGCCGCATCGGTGATCCTGGCGGCCGGCGAAGTGCGGTGACGTTCCGGCTTGTGGGGCACCCGCGTCGAACCGCTGTGCGTGGCGATGACCCACGCCTTTTCCCGTTCGGTGGCGCACATACCGCTCGCGTGGATCCACTCCTCGGCCCGCTGCCCGATGCGCCGCACATGAGGATGGACGGCGTATTCCAGCGGACAGAACAGCGGCGGCAATTCCACTTCGGTGACGCGGTGACCCATGGCAGGACAACCTTGCGGGAAAAGGGGGAGCCGCGTGGCGGCCGGCCGCATGTCAGCCGAAAGGTTTCACGTGGTCCTGGTCCGGTGCCGGGGCATCGACTTGCGGGGCGCCCGGGTCAGGGTGATCTGCCGGACGGCCTGCTGGAAGCAGGCGAGCGAGGCGAGACCCGGCAGGGCGGCGGCGATGGTGTCCAGCAGGGTCTTCGGGGCCTGGAGGACGCACAGGAGGATCGTGATCGCCGAGAAGAACAGGACCGTGCACCACGAGTGCAGCGCGCGGCGCCGGTGGAGCGCGGCCCGCAGCACGGAGAGCGACGCGACCAGCCACGGCCCGTACACCAGCAGGGGCCACCATGGGACGATGCCGCCCGGTACGCGGTCCGTGGCCACCACCCGCAGCGGATCGCAGGCGACCAGCCCGCTGAAGAGACTCACCGCGGAGGCGATGGCCGCCGCCAGCGCGGCGACGAGATAGCTCATCGTCTGCACCGCGCTGCCGCGTCTGCGCTCGGGAACCCGGCGGTGACCGCGGCGCGCGCGCCTCAGCGGTGGCAGCTCAGCGGTGATCTCCTGGAGATTCCCCAGCGGTGTGCCGTCGGCCGGCGCGATGATCGATTCCTCGTCGCGCGGCCCGGGAAATCTATGAAGATCATTGTGAAGGTCCTCGTCGATGGCCTCCCGAAGCATCCAGGCCAGTTCCTCGGCGGGATCCCAGGCCGCGTCCGGCGGCACCAGGGGGTGCGACAGATTTCCATTGTCGTACATGACGCAGTCTGACTGCTCCGATTCCGGAGAGATCATCGGTTTTCGGTCTTGAGCCACCGTTGCGCCAGATCGGCCTCCAGCGTGCTCAGCAGATCCATGAATTCCCGCAGAAGGGGCTCGGTGGCCTGCACCACGGCCGGGTGTTCACTCGCGTTCCCCACCGGGCGCCGCACGAGGAGGCGATAGCGCCCTTCCCTGGTTGCTTTGTCCATATCCCCCCTAACGTTGCCGTACTTCGGCGGGTGCGCGGCAAATGGGTGAACAGGGGCCTCGATAATTACTTGATCAATGGGCCATTCAGGCTCCAAATATCGCTGTCACACATATCTCTGTCTCTAAATATGGTTACGGGACGCCCAGCTCGAACAGCGCGTATCCCGCGTACGAGCCCGACGCCAGCGCGGCCAGGCCCAGGAGGGAGAGCAGCTGGGGCGTGGTCAGGCGGCGCAGGGCGGCGGCGAGGGGGAGGAACAGCGGGAAGGCGGGGAGCAGATAGCGGGAGACGTTGGCGAAGATCTGCTGGCTGCCCAGGACGAGGGCCAGGGTGAGGACGGTGTAGACGACCAGCACGGCCGGCGGGCGCGCACGGATCAGCAGCGGCAGCAGCGCGAAGGCCAGGAGGACGACTCCCACGGCGATCAGGTCCGCGAAGGGGAACGCGGACAGGTAGTCGAAGTGGCCCACCGGGACGGAGGTCAGCACGTCCAGGGTGTGCCGGCCGTAGTCGAAGGTGTGGGCCCAGGCGTCGCGCTGGAGCCTGAAGTAGCCGCCGTAGTCGCCCATTTCGTGGCCCACCCAGCCCAGGTAGCCGAGCAGGCCGAGCGGGGCGATCGCGAGTGCGGCCAGGGGGCGCAGCACACCGTCGCGGCGCTCGCGCAGCGCGAGCAGCGCGGCCACGCCGAGGGCGGCGATCAGGGCACCGGAGGTGGGGCGGTTGAGCCCGGCGGCGCAGGTGAGCAGCCCCGCGGTGAGCCAGCGGCCGGTCATGACGGCGTGGCAGGCCCAGGCGGCGAGGGCGACGAAGAGCGAGTCCGAGTAGACCGCCCACTCCACGCCCGACCCCGGCCACACCGCCCACAGCCCGGCCGCCGCCAGTCCGGCGCGGTGACCGGCCAGGTGGGCGACGACGGCGTGGATGCCGAGCGCGGCGACGAAGGAGGCGACGATCGAGACCAGCAGCCCGGCGCCGTACACGCCGAGCCCGGTCACCTCGGATACCAGCCGCATCAGCCCCGGGTAGAGCGGGAAGAACGCCGCCGAGTTCCCCTCCAGGGTGATCAGGCCGGTGGCTCCGGGGATCGGGACCAGCGCGGGGTCGTAGCCGTGGGTGGCGATCTGCTGGTACCACCAGCCGTCCCAGGTGGCCAGGACGTCCCAGGGGTGCTCGCCGCCGCCGAAGCGCGGGTGCTTGTCGCGGAAGTCCCCGGCGAAGTGCAGCAGGGACAGGAAGACGACGAAGCCGGTCAGCTTCAGCCCGCCGTACACGGCGAGGACCGGGCCGTAGCGTCCGGCCGCCCGTCGCAGCCGCTGCCGGACGGGGTTGGGCGAGGGCCAGGGGGCGGCGGGGGACGACGGGGAAGGAGGGGCGGCGGGGGTGGGGAGGCCGGTCACCGGTGCGGCGTTCACGAGGCGGCTCCTCCCGCCGTACGACGGGACGGGCGGGCGCCGAAGACCCAGCTCCGCAGGAGCAGGAACCGCAGCAGGGTCGCGGTCAGACCCGCGGTGACGATGACGGCGAGTTCCGTGGCGGGCGCGGCGCCGGGCGCCGCGTGGTGCAGCGCGGCGAGCGAGCCCGAGGTGAGGGCCAGGCCCAGCAGGAAGACCACCAGCCCCCTGGCCTGGTGCCGCAGCGCGCCGCCCCGGCCGCGCAGCCCGAAGGTGAGCCGCCGGTTGGCCGCCGTGTTGGCGACCGCGCACACCAGCAGCGCCAGCGCGTTGGCGGCCTGCGCCCCGGTCGCCGGGCGCAGCGCCGCGTACAGCAGCAGATGCCCGAGGGTGCTCACCGCCCCCACGGCGGCGAACCGCCACAGCTGGCCGACCGGTCCGGCCGGCGGTGCCCCGGCGCCCGGGTGCAGTTCGGCGGGCCGGAGGGTGCCGCGGGTCAGCGCGCGGCCGAGCCGGGCGATGCCGCGCAGATCGGCCAGCGCGGTGGCGAGGATGTCCACCCGGCTGTCGGGGTCGTCGACCCAGTCCACCGGCACCTCGTGGATGCGCAGCCCGGCCCGCTCGGCGATCACCAGCAGCTCGGTGTCGAAGAACCACTCCCCGTCGCGCACCAGCGGCAGCAGCCGCTCGGCGACCTCGCGCCGTACCGCCTTGAAGCCGCACTGCGCGTCGGAGAAGCCGACGGCGAGGGTGGAGCGCAGCAGGGCGTTGTAGCAGCGGGAGACGATTTCCCGCCGGGGCCCGCGCACCACCCGCGCGCCGGGCGCCAGCCGGGTGCCGATCGCGATGTCGGAGTGACCGGAGATCAGCGGGGCCACGAGCGGGAGCAGCGCGGTGAGTTCGGTGGACAGGTCCACGTCCATGTACGCCAGCACCGGGGCCGGCGAGCGGGACCAGGCCGCGCGCAGCGCCCGGCCGCGCCCCTTCTCCGCCAGCCGCAGCCACTCCACCTCGGCCAGTTCGGCCGCCAGCCGCGCGGCTATCCGCGGGGTGCCGTCGGTGCTGGCGTTGTCGGCGACGGTGATCCGGAACGGGTACGGGAAGGTCGCCCGCAGATGCGCGTGCAGCCGCCGCACGCTCGGCTCCAGGTCCGCCTCCTCGTCGTGGACGGGGACCACCACGTCCAGGACGGGGTCCGGGTGCCGGGCGGGGATGGGGGCCCGGGCCGGCCGGGGGAGGGGCGCACGGCCCGATGTGCGGTCGGGGGCCACGACGGTGGTGGGCTTTGTCATCTGCTGTCCTTGTTTGTTCCCTGCGTGAGGGTGTGACGAAGTCAGGGCGCGAGCCAGGCGGAGAGAGCCGGTCGTCAGCCGCCCGGCTCCACCGACACCGACGCCTCGGAGGAGGGCTCGTCCCGCGTCGCCGTTTCGGTGGCGGAGTCCGCGGGGTCCGACGCGGGGGGCGTCGGCGTCGGGTCGCCGCCCTCGGGCGCGGACTCCGTGACCTCGGCCGGCGGCGTGGTGGTGGAGCCCGGGTCCGGGGCGGTGGGCGTGGGGTCGGTGCTCGGGGGCGCGGTCGTCGTGGGGGACGTGCTCGGGGGCGCGGTCGTCGTCCCGGGCGGGGCGGTCGGGGACGGGTCGGGGGACGGTGTCGCGTCCGGCGCGGGGGACGGCGGGCGGGAACTCGTCATGGGCTGCGGCCGGGGAATGCTGGGCTCGGTGTCGGCGGGCGTGCCGGGCAGCAGGAACAGGCCGAGGCCCAGTCCGGCGACGGCGAGCACCGAGCCGGCGGCCCGGCGCGCCGCCCGCGCCCGGCGGCGGGCCCGGACGCGGTCCATGAGCCGTTCCCGGTGCCGCGGCTCGAAGGGGGTGTGCTCCTCGGCGCCGCGCATCATCCGCGCGAGCTGCCGTTCGAAGTGGTCCATGGCTTCTCCTTCACCCCACCGGCTCGATGACATCGGCCAACAGCTGCCGCAGCCGGGCCACTCCACGCGCGGTATGGGACCGAGCCGTGCCCAGCGGGCACCCCAGCGCTTCCGCCACCTGGCGCTCGGGAAGGTCCTGGTAGTAGCGCAGCACCACCGCGGCCCGCTGCTTCGCCGACAGCAGGCCGAGCGCGGCCTCCAGCCGGGACCGCTCCGCCACGGCCGCGGACACGTCCCCGGCCGCCGGGGTGTCGGGCAGCCGCTCGACGGGCCGCTCCCCCCACCAACGCCGCCGGGCCGACCGCGCCGCCGCGCGCGCCATCACCGTACGGACATAGGCCTCGGGTGCCTCCTCGCCGACTTTCGGCCACACGAACCAGAGCTTGACCAGGGACTCCTGCACCAGGTCCTCGGCCCGATGCCGATCGCCGCCGGTGAGCAGCCGCGCGAGATGGAGCAACGCCGACCAGCGGGCCGCCACGAACTCGTCGAACTCACCGGCCCGAGCTTGCTCCATGCGCACGTCCCCGCTCCCGCCAGTTGCCTACGTGTGAGGAAAGACGGTGGCTGTGCGCTCGCTATGCACCCGGGGGCTGTGATCCGGGCCACTTTCCGGTCGGCGGCGGGCAGGTGACGGCCGCTTTCCGGTCGCCGACGGGCGCGTCACGGTTGCGGTACGGCCGCGCGACGGCTGCGTACGGGTCGTCCGGCACAAGATGGCGCAATCCAAGCGTTGCGGCACCGTTTCCCAGGGAGCAGCCTGTGAATGGGAGCGCTCCCAAAAGCCCGACCCCCACCGGTACGGCTCCCACTCCGATCCCCCCATGAGAAAGAGAGAGACCGTGCTACGTACGGCAGTCACGAGGTGTCATGGGCACGCCATCACGCGGGCCGGCCTCCGTCCCGCCCTCTTCCTGAGCCTGCTCGCCGCCCTGCTGATCACCCTGATCCCCGGGAGCGGCACCGCCCGGGCCCACGGCTCGGTCGTCGACCCGGCGTCCCGCAACTACGGCTGCTGGCAGCGCTGGGGCAGCGACTTCCAGAACCCGGCCATGGCCCAGCAGGACCCGATGTGCTGGCAGGCGTGGCAGGCCAACCCGAACGCCATGTGGAACTGGAACGGCCTGTACCGCAACGGCTCCGGCGGCAACTTCCAGGCGGTCGTGCCCGACGGCCAGCTCTGCAGCGGAGGCCGCACCGAGGGTGGCCGCTACAACTCGCTGGACGCCGTGGGCCCGTGGAAGACGACGGACGTCTCGAGCAACTTCACCATCAAGCTCTACGACCAGGCCAGCCACGGCGCGGACTACTTCCTGGTCTACGTCACCCGCCAGGGCTTCGACCCCACCACGCAGCCGCTGCGCTGGAGCGACCTGCAACTGGTCACCCGCACCGGCCGGTACGCGCCCAGCCAGAACTACTCGATCCCCGTCAGCACCTCCGGTCTGAGCGGCCGCCACGTCGTCTACACGATCTGGCAGGCGTCGCACATGGACCAGACGTACTTCCTGTGCAGTGACGTGAACTTCCGCTGAGCACCGCGGCACCACGCCGCCCGCCGGACGCGACACCTTCCGCACCGCGTCGCGTCCGGCGGGCACCTCCGTTTCGCGGGCGCGGGCCCCGGCCACCGGTGGCCGAAAGTGGTCCCCCTCCCCAGGCGAGCCCCACCGCGACCGCTCGGCCGCCCCTGCTCCCGGCGGTGCGGAAGGCACGTACGCGACGGCTTGCCGTCGATCACGCCCCGCCCGACTGCTAGGATCCGGCCACTCGCGTTGAGGGGGGCCTGAACGCCGTCCGCCACAGGTGCTGCCGCACGGCCTGTGGGCCACCGGCATGCCGTACGCGCCTTCCCCGGCCTTTCCCCGCCATCCCTGGAGAAGCCCGTATGGCCAGACGTGCGCTCGGACGCGTCGCGACCGCCGCCGCCGTTTCCTTCACGCTCGCCGTGGGCCTCGCCCCGCTGACGACCGGCACCGCACACGGTGAGACGGTCGCCGGAGAGGTCCTGGTCCCCGCCACCACGGCCCAGCTGCCCGAGACACGGCTGCTGGGCGCGGGGCCGTCCGGTTTCCTCCGGTACGAGCACGGGCGCGGCCGGCTGTGGACGACGTACGCCGGCGCCGACACGGTCGTCGACGCGTCCGGCACGTACGACGTCCCCGAGTTCGGCGTCGGCTCCGACGTCGTCGCCCGCCACGACGCGTCGGCCGGGACCGTGACGCTGCGGGACATGGCGACCGGCGAGTCCCGCACGGTCACCGTCCCGGAGGGGCACACCTACTTCAGCAGCCTCGGGTGGACGGTCGTGACCGTCGCCGGGACGCTGGGCACCGACGCCCGCTGGCACCTCCTGGACACCCGGGAGGACGGCACGTTCACCGACCGCGCGGTGGAGGGCGTCCCCCAGGGCATCACCTGGACCGCGACGGCCAACGGCGCGCTCGGCGACCCGAAGGGACAGGTCGTCACCTACCGCGCGGACGGCAAGGCGTACACCGGCTGGCTGGACGTCGCCCAGGGCCGGCTGCTCCCGCTGCCGTACGCCGCCGAATACCCCTACGGTTTCGTCCTCACCCCCACCCACCTGATGTGGTGGGAGGAGTACGGCAAGGTCGCCATCGCAGCGCGCGACGACCTGACCACCACCTCCCGGACCCTGACGATCCGCGGCGACGTGCAGCTGCTCGGCATGGTCGGCAACTCCGTCGTCGTCTCCCGGTACGACGAGACGCTCGGCGGCTACGACGTGGGGCTGCCGCTGTGGCGGGTCGAGGCCGTCGCCCCCGACGGCACCACCCGGCCCCTCCTCGAGCGGTCGTTCGGGCGCGCCCTGCCCACCCCGGACGGCGGGCTCCTGGTGGCGGGCGGCTCCCGTCCCCAGGACTGGGGAATCTCCCTCGTCGAGACCGCCGACGGCGGCGGGACGACCGTGCGCCGGATCGCCGACGGCTCCCTGCGCGAGCAGAACCACACGGTCTCCCAGCTGACCCTGACCCAGGGGCGGCTGAACACCCTGGAGAAGGACCCCGCGCGGAAGTGGACGTATCTCCACACCCGGGAGATCGACGCGACCGGCTCCCTCACGCCCGGCGCGCGCACCACGCGGGGCCGCGTACTCCCCGAGAACTACACGAACGAGCGCCCCCGCCTGCACGACACCGGTGACGGCCGCACGGTCATCTCCGGCTACGGCACGACCGCCGCCCAGCAGCCGCACGTCCTGGGCCCCGCCCAGTCGATGCCCGGCACCCGGATCGACACCTCGCGCGTCTACGACGCGGTGGCGGCCGTCGGCGGCCGGTTCGCCGCGCTGCGGGAGCCGTACAGCGGCGACGCGACGCAGATGCGGGTCGTCGACCTGGACACCGGGCGCACCGTGTACACGACGACGGAGGGCGTCGCGGGGATCTGGGGCACCACCCTGTGGCAGGCGGACGGCAGCGACAGCGTGGTCCCCGTCGACCTGCTGACCGGACAGCGGGGCAACCCGGTGTGGTTCGGCAGGGGCTGCCTCCTGAACGACTTCCAGGCCGTCGGCCGCTGGCTGCTGTGGACGTGCGTGGGCGGCATCGAGGCCCAGGGCGTCTACGACACCGCCACCCAGACCAACCTGACCCTCGTGACCGGCTCCGGCTGGGAGCAGGCGCAGCTCGGTGACGGCTTCGTCGCCACCGTGCGGGACGGCCAGCTCACGGTGATCGACGTGCGCGGCGGCAAGGCCGAGTCGCACACCGCCGGGAAGTTCGAGTGGGACGCCTGGGACGTCGACCCGTACACCGGTGTCATCGCCCAGCACCGCGGCGACGGCGCCGTCCGCCTGACCCCCAGCGGCGTCCCCGTCTCCGCCCTCGCCCAGCTCGACGCGACCGTCGCCGGCTCGGCGGACGTCAAGGGCGGCACCGGGCAGTGGAGCCCGAAGTGGTGGCTGAACAAGCCGGCCGCCTCCTGGCAGCTGGTGATCAGGCACAAGGCGACCGGTACGACCGTCCGCACGCTCACCGGCGGCCAGGCGCGCGGCGTGGTCGCCCCGGTGTGGAACGGCAAGGACGGCTCCGGCCGGCTGGTGCCCAACGGCACCTACACCTGGACGCTGACCGCCACCCCGGCCGACGCTCAGGGCCCGGCCCTGACCCGCTCCGGGACGCTCAAGCTGAGCGGCGCCGCCGCCGTGGCCCGGGACTTCATCGGCTCCGACGGCATCGGCGAGCTGCTGACGCTCAACAGCTCCGGCGGCCTGACCTACCACCGCGGCGACGGCACCGGGACGTTCTCCACCAAGACCACCGGCACCGGCTGGCCGACCACGCTCAAGGCGGTGCCCTACGGCGACCTGAACGGCGACCGCTGCAACGACGTGCTGATCCGGCTGAGCAGCGGCGCCCTGCGCGCCTACAAGCCCGGCTGCGGCAAGGCGCTCACGACGTCGACGCCGTACACGTCCCTCGGCACCTCGGGCTGGACCCAGTACGACATCCTGACCTCCCCCGGTGACATCACCGGCGACGGACGCGCCGACCTGATCGCGCGCCAGGCCTCGACCGGGGACGTCTACCTCTTCAAGGCCACCAGCAGCGGCACGCTCTCCGCCCGCACCAAGCTCTACTCCCGCTGGACCGGCTACAAGAAGATCATCGGCGCCGGCGACCTCAACGGCGACGGCCGCGGCGACCTCCTCGCCCAGGACAAGTCCAACGAGCTGTGGCGCTACAACGGCACCGGCTCGGGCACGTTCACGTCCCGCGTGAAGGTCTTCGACGACTGGGGCGGCTCCTACGACTCCGTCACCGGCGTCGGCGACATCACCGGCGACGGCAAGGCCGACCTCGTCTCCCGCGACACCTCCGGCAACGTCTGGCGCAGCACCGGCAACGGCAAGGGCTCGTTCGCGTCCCGGGTACGGATCGCCACCGGCTGGCAGGGCTACAAGGGACTCTTCTGACCAGCCCCCACCCGCCGCCGAGGTCACGTTGTCGTACCGTGGCCTCGGACGTCGACCCGCCCTGGCATACCGGCACGTGCCTCGGCGGGGTGAGGGGGAGGCGAGGAGTGACGGCGATGGACGCGACCGCCGGCTCACTGCCCGGAGCGCTCACCATGAGCTACGAGGGCCAGATGCTGCGCAACCCGCACGTCGTGAAGCTCCGCCTCCGCAACGCCGGCCGGCACGCGGTCGCCAGTGACCACTACGACCAAGGGCGCCCCATCCGCTTCGACCTGGGCCGCCCCGTCATCCTGCTCGACAGCTCGGCGCCCGGCGCCTTCTCCGTCGAGGGCAGCCGGGTCAGTTATCTCGGGTGTCGAGCGGGCGACTGGCATGTGAGGCATGTATCCCCCAGTCACCGCGCCTGACAGATATCTGCGGGTTGTTCAGGCACGTACGGCACGTTCATATGTGGGTCGATCCCTGACTTAGCGTGGATCGAGGCAGATCGGATGTCATCGGTCGGTGACAGCCGGGGTGCAGCCGCACCTTTCCGGGCCCACCCTGCTGCTCATCGACGACTGCTTACCGGGTTGGTCGGCGAATTACGACGGCGACGCTGCCCCTCACGGTCGAGCCTGAACCGCTCCCGTCCCCAGAGCGTCCATACAGGCACCTGACCGTGGAGCCGCCGCTTATGAGCACGTCCGAACCGCCGCCCTGGCCGCACTGCGCCCACGGCGCAGACCCTGCTGCCGACCCCGTCGGCTGCCGCGGCATCCACGTCCCCCGCCACACCGCGTGCCTCGCCCACCTGGCCGACGCCGACCGCGACGCCTACCTGGCCGGCCTGACCCCCGGCAGCGACATCGACCACCGCGGCACCCCCTTCACCGAACGCCTGCTCAACGCCCTGCTCAACGCCCTCCGCGACCCCGCCACTGGACACGCACGCCTAGGCATCACCCGGTTCGAGTCGGCGACCTTCCAGGCCAGCGCCGCGTTCAGATCGGCGACCTTCCAGGGCAACGCCGCGTTCGAATCGGCAACTTTCCAGAGCGACGCCGAGTTCAGTTTGGCAACTTTCCAGCTCGGCGCCGGGTTCGGGTCGGCGACCTTCCAGGGCGGCGCCTGGTTCGAGTCGGCGACCTTCCAGGGCGGCGCCTGGTTCGGGTCGGCGACCTTCCAGGGCGGCGCCTGGTTCGGGTCGGCGACCTTCCAGGACTTCGCCTGGTTTGAGTCGGCGACCTTCCAGGCCAGCGCCGCGTTCAGATCGGCGACCTTCCAGGACTTCGCCAGGTTCGGGTCGGCGACCTTCCAGGGCGACGCCCGGTTCGAGTCAGCGACCTTCCAGGGCGACGCCCGGTTCGAGTCAGCGGTTTTCGAGCGGTGGGTCAGCCTTGGGCCGCTGGTGTGCGCTGGGCGGGTGTCATTGTCCGGGGCGGTGTTCAACGGGCCGGCGACCCTCTCGTTCGCCGGACGCCGTCTGGAGTGCCGGCGGACCCGCTGGCTGTCCACGGCCGAGGTGCGGCTGCGCTACACCAGCGTGGACTTCGCCCACGCAGTCTTCGAGTACCCCCTCACCATCGCCGCGGAGGCCGACCCCTTCGTGCTCTCCACCGGGGAGCCGCTGGAGGAACGGGCCCTCGCCCACGCGCCTGACGCAGCGGTGCGGATAGCTTCGCTGCGCGGGGTGGACGCGGCGCATCTGGTTCTCGCCGACGTCGACCTGTCGGGGTGCCTGTTCACCGGGACGGTGCACCTGGACCAGGTGCGGCTGGAGGGCGACTGTTCCTTCGACACGGTCCCGCCCGGCACGCACTGGCGGCGCTGGCGCCCGGCACGGTTCACCCCGCGCCGCACCCTCGCCGAGGAGCATCACTGGCGCGCGCAGCAGCCTGACGCCGTCCCGGGCTGGAACGTGGCGGTGCTCGGCGCCGGGCGCGCCGGGCCGACACAGCTGGCGCCGGTGTATCGGGCGCTGCGCAAGGCGTTCGAGGACGGCAAGAACGAGCCGGGAGCGGCGGACTTCTACTACGGCGAGATGGAGATGCGCCGCCACGACCGCACCACCACCTCCCGTGCCGAACGCGGACTGCTGCACGCCTACTGGATGCTTTCGGGCTATGGCCTGCGCGCCCTGCGGGCTCTGGGCTGGCTCGCCGCCGCCATGCTGATCACCCTCGTGCTGCTGATGGGCTTCGGTCTGCCGAAGGAGGACCCGAAGCAGGAGGCGACCGGCACCGTGCCGCCCGGCGGAGGCAGGGTCACCTTCGAGATCGACAAGGACGACCCGCAGAACCCCACCGGGAACAGGTTCAGCGGCAAGCGCTTTGAGAAGGCTTTGAACGTCACGCTCAACTCGGTGGTGTTCCGCTCCTCCGGCCAGGACCTGACCACTGCCGGCACCTACATCGAGATGACCTCCCGCCTCGTGGAACCCACTCTCCTCGCCCTCGCCGTCCTTGCCGTCCGCGGACGCATCAAACGCTGACTGCGTTGCCCCGGCCCAGCGGAGTCCTGTGAACGGTTCGCCCGAACCGTTCGGCTACGTGCCTTACTTGCCTACGCCGTCGATCGTGCTCCTGAATTGCACAGCAACCCTTCGACCCCTAGATAACCTTCTTTGCGGCCAAGTCGAGCACTACTTCATCGACACAAAGGTCATCGACGAACCCCCGGACTCGGACCGCACCACCACCCGCCAACTCCGCTCGGCCGTGGTCCTGGCGACCGGCGGCTTGGTCACAGCGCTGGGCTCGGCGGTGTCCGCCCTCCTCGGCAGTCTCTTCTTCAACTAGGCGGCTGTCCCTGGCAACTGCTCGCTTTTGGCGGCGACACGGTCAGCCGCCGGGCGAGGAGGGTCCGGTCAACGCGTCTCTTCGTCGCCCGTCTGTTCCCGAGCGGCTTCCTTGGCCAGGTCATGGGTGTCCGCCCACGCGGCCAGTCTCCGGTCGCTGCGGTCGAGCTTCCGGCGCAGCTCGGCGATCTGGGCTGCGTCCCAGCCGTCACGCTCGACCAGGCTCTTCCCTCCCTCGGTGACGGGGACGTCCGCCATGGCGTCGACGGCCTTGGTGAACTCCTCGACCTTCGAGCGGACTTCGGCCCAGCGCCGGCTCGCCGCCGCGAAGCCCGTGGACTGGCCGTCGGTGCCGGACGGCTCACCGTTGTAGGTGTGGCGTACGAGCGTGTCGGTCAGCTCGCGCGGCTCTCCGCCGGACGTGAGGACCCGTACACCCTCCTCGTCCACCTCGTAGAGCGTTTCGCCACGCCGGCCGGCACGCACCACCTCATACGCCTGGTGCACCCCGCGACTGCGCGACAGCATGGCGCGCAACACGGTCGCCGGGCTGCGGTCGTCCTCGTAGGCGGTCCCGCCGAACACCTCGCGCTGCAACGCCATGGGGTCGGCGACCGCCATGTAATAGGCCGCCTTCGTTGCCAGTTCCGTCTGCGCCGGACCGAGTTCGCCGTTGTCGCCGAGGCCGTACTCCACCTCCTCCAGGGCGGCGTCGCGCAGAGCTTCCAGCGAGGGGCCGTCCGCCGTGGCCCCCTCGAGCCGCAGATCGGCCCGCAGGTGCCGCTCGATCTCCGGCAGCCGGTAGGCGCGTTGGAGGACCGCACGCCGTGGCCGTACCCGCTGGAGAAGGTCGTTCTCCTCCGTGCGGTAGGGACGGATGATCAACTCGACGGCGAGGTCGACCCGGTCCTCGCGCGTGGGCTTCTGCTTCGCGGTCAGGGACCGGATGCCGTCATTGACCCGCCGCTTGGTGCTGCCGCCCAGCACCGAACGGCAGATCGCCGCAGCGCGTACGTCACGGTAGGGGCTGAATCCCTCCGCCTCGGCGTCCTCGGCGGTGATGACACCCGCGAGCCACTGCTTCTCCAGCTCGCTGATCCGGGCGGGCCGGGTACGGGTCGGCTGCGCGAGCGCGTCGAGGACGGCGTCGGCCTTCGCCTCGTTCTCCACCGCCGATCCGTACGGCTTCGGCGGCCGGATGTGCGTGAGGCCGATGAAGTTCCGCACGGCCGTGTGGAAGGGGAGGAGCGTACGCTCGTTGGGCCGGAATCCGATGACCACCCTCGCGGGGACGGTCAGAACGCGCACCTTCTGCTGCTCCGCCTCACTGAGTGACTCCCAGCCCTGTTTCTGGACCAACCGGATCCACCGGTTGACCTCCCGGCGGAACAGCCGGCTGTCGCTGCTCCATTCATAGGCCACTTTGGAGGGCGCGTAGTTCAGCAGCTCGTGCACCGCGCTGATACGGCTCGATCCGTCCGCCGCGATCAGAAGGGCGGCCGGACGGTGCCCGTTGCGGTGGCGCACGGTCATCGGCACGACGGTGAGCGGCTGCAGCACGCCGTCCACCGCCACGTCCTCACCCAGCGGGTTGTCCGTGGCCAGCCGCCCCTGGGCGTCCTCCAGTCGCGTCGCCAGCGTGCCGGGACTGTCGACGAGGATCTCCAGTTCCGCCGGGCTCTCCGCGCTGGTGGTCGGCTCGGGCAGTACGCGTAGCCCCGCCGCCGCGCCGCCCAGTGCGTAGCTCCTGCGGCCGTACTCCCTGGGATTGGCCGGGTGCGGTACCACCGCGGCCGACCACAGGCGGGTCTCCGCGATCAGCAACGTGCCGCCTTGCACGCGGAGTTCGGCGGGGTCGGAGAGTTTCCTGCGCAGTTCGTCGGGGCGTACGGCCCCATGGGATAGGACCCGGACGGTGCCCTCGGTGAATCCGCGGCTGGAGAGGGCATCGGAAAGATTGTCCACCGCGTTGACGCGCGGCAGGGGCCAGTTCGCGGGCTGCCAGCCGGCGTCCATGTCGAGGGGAACATCATCGGCCGGCCGGGCATCCGCCGCCGCGTCGGGGCCGGGGTGCTGCGTCAGCTCACCAGCCATGGGCCGCCTCCGCGATCCGGTCCGCAAGGAGGAGCGCGTCGTGTGCCCTCGCGCGGGCGCTGTCAGGGGCGGGGAAGTCGACGAGGTGGGCGTCGCGGGACACCTGTGCCGCGTGATCGCTGAGTGCCGCACGGACCTGGTACCAGGCTTCGCGACTCTGTGGCACGGTCAGCAGCCGACTGCCGTCCAGGCCGAGTGCCTCGTCCTCGTGATCGGAGCGCTCGGCCACGAGGTCGGCCCAGCGGGCGGCCAGTCGTCCGAGGGTGACGCCCTCGTCGAGGCCGGTGTCAGGCGATGTGGCGGCGGAGCACTCCACCACGGCCTGTCGAAGGACGGCCGAGATCAATCGGACTTCGTCCGTGGCTAAGGTGATCTGAACGGTGTGGGGTCTGGCCGTGGCCATGGAACGGCACTCCAGGAGAGTCGGGGCCGGCTCGGACGCCGGCACGTCTGCCTCTGTTCGCCGGGCGCGAGGGCCCGGCAGAGCGAGAGCGCGGACGTACGTGCCGCCGACCTCCACCCGTGTCTGTCCGCGGACCGTGAACTGATGGCTCCGGGACGTCTGGTGCCGTTCGAGCCACACGCCGACCGTCTGCGGCTGAGGCACGACGTGAGGGTCGTGCCTCCCATACGGCAAGCGGAACGGCTGCTCGGACTCGGCTGAACGCAGCTTGCCGAGGAGCCGTTCCACACAACGCGAGGACATCGAGCGAGTCGCTCAGAACGCAGAATGTATCCGCATGGTCACCATGAGTGCAAGGCTCTTCCTTTTGTCGCACAAGCGACTCCCGTCAACGGCGTGAGGCCCCCGCGCTTCCCGAGCGCGGGGGCCTCACGTCGAACCGTCGGGCGCCGGTGTCGTCACCAGCCCAGCACGCTCTCGTCCTGTCCGGGCGCCGGGGCCGGGGCCGGGGTCGGAGCGATCGCGGCGGCGTCGTGGCAGGTGAACCCGAGGCGGGTCAGGGCACGGCGCATCTCGCCCACGGTGAAGTCCCGGCGGCTCTGACGGGTGATCACTTCGCCGACCTGCATCACGGGGTAGACGCGGCGGTTGATGGTGACGGCCAGGCCGGTGACGGGTTCGGGCTTGATTCCGCTCATCGACTGCTCGACCTCGCTCTTGATGAGGTCGAAGGGGAAACGGGCGATGACACAGCGCATGGACGCCTCCACGGGGTCGGAAAGGGGGGTCGGACGGCGGTTCAGGAGGTGAGAGCGAGGACGCCCAGGGCGTAGCCGTGCTCGTCGATCACGGGGGACACGTCCAGTGCCCGGCCCCGCATGGCCGCCTCGGCCTCGCTGAGCACGGCCACGGACGAGGTGAACGGCCCGCGGTCGAGCGGGATGTCCCGCAGCCGCGTCCGGTCGCTGTACCAGGAGCCGCCGCGGTGCGCGGAGAGCTGGGTCAGGGTGACCAGCCCCACGCAGCGGCCGTCCTCGTCCTGGAGCAGCAGGTGCGGGACACGGGCCCCGATCAGCACGGACAGCGCCACGTCGACGGTCATGTGGTCGTCCACCTGGGGCCCGGGAGCCTCCATGGCGTCACGGGCGGTCAGACCCGTGCCGACGACGGTGTCCCACGTCTCCCCGGTCTGCGGTGCGCGGGGCGGAATCGGCGTCAAGGCTTCTCCTCTTCGTCGGAGCGGTGGAGGGAGGACCAGGCGACCGGGAGGGCCGGTGGCCCGGAGGGGCGAGGCCGGAGGCGCGGAGGCCCGAGGGCCGGGACACGCCCTCGCCTCACCCGCCCGGGCTACGGATTGGTCCTCGGGGCGGTGCGGCGAGTCGCGGTGGTGGGCGAACCGGCTCCGCCGCGGCCGGCGGTGCGGGCGGTGCCCCGCTGGCCGGGCCGTCCGCTCCGGCCTCGGCCCCGTCCACGGCCTCGGCCGCCGCCGGACCCCGTGCCGGTGCTCTGCTCGGTGACCGGTGCGGTGATGGTGACGGGCACGCCGGAGGGCGTGCGGGCGCCGGTGATGCGGTGCAGCTCGGCCTCGCCCGGGCGGATCCGGACGGTACGCGCGGTGATGCCGGCATCGGCCATCACGCGGTCCACCGCGCGGCGCTGGTGCGGCAGGACGAGGGTCACGACGGTGCCGGACTCGCCCGCGCGGGCCGTACGGCCGCCGCGGTGCAGGTAGTCCTTGTGGTCGCCCGGAGGATCGACGTTCACGACGAGACCGAGGTCGTCGACGTGGATGCCGCGGGCCGCCACGTTGGTGGCCACGAGCACGGTGACGTGCCCGTCCTTGAACTGCGCGAGGGTCCGGTTGCGCTGCGGCTGGGACTTGCCGCCGTGCAGGGCCGAGGCGCGCACACCGACGGACAGCAGATGCTTGGTCAGCCGGTCCACCGCGTGCTTGGTGTCGAGGAACATGATCACTCGCCCGTCCCGGGCGGCGATCTCGGTCGCGGTGGCGTGCTTGTCGTCGTCGAGCACGTGCAGCAGATGGTGCTCCATGGTGCTGACGGCGCCCGCGGACGGGTCGACCGAGTGCACGACGGGATCGTGCAGGTAGCGGCGCACGAGCAGGTCGATGTTCCGGTCGAGGGTGGCCGAGAACAGCAGCCGCTGGCCGCCGGGACCGACCTGGTCGAGCAGCGCGGTGACCTGCGGCATGAAGCCCATGTCGGTCATCTGGTCGGCCTCGTCCAGCACGGTGACGGTGACCTGGTCCAGCCGGCAGTCGCCCCGGTCGATGAGGTCCTTCAGACGGCCCGGCGTGGCCACGACGACCTCGGCGCCGGAGCGCAGCGCGTTCGCCTGGCGGCTGATCGCCATGCCGCCCACCACGGTCGCGAGCCGCAGCCGCGCGGCGCGGGCGTAGGGGGCGAGCGCGTCGGTGACCTGCTGGGCCAGTTCCCGGGTGGGTACGAGCACGAGGCCGAGCGGCTGCCGGGGCTGGGCCCGCTGCCCGTCCAGCCGGGACAGTACGGCGAGGCCGAAGGCGAGGGTCTTGCCGGAGCCGGTGCGGCCACGGCCCAGTACGTCCCGTCCGGCCAGCGCGTTCGGCAGGGTGGCCGCCTGGATCGGGAAGGGCACGGTCACGCCCTCGGTGCCGAGCGCGGCCAGTAGCCGGTCGGGCATGCCCAGCTCGGCGAACGACGTGACCGGCGGGAGCGGCGCGGTGATCGCGACCGGCAGGGCGAACTCCTGCCGACGGGCCGGAGGCCTCGTTCCGGGGCCGTTACGCCGTCCGGCCGCTGCCGGACGGGACTTCTGCCTACCTGTGTCCTTGGCGCGGAAACGGCCGGAGCCGCTGCCGCCACCGGTACCACGGGTGTGGTTCAAGTGGAGGAACCTTCCTCGATGCGGCGCATCGAGGAATTCCGGCCACGGCAAAGCGCCGGGCGTGGATTCACAAGAATGAGCCGAAGAAATTGCGAAAAGCGCGAGAGGCGCGTAGAGCGGTCCGGTGGCGCCGGACGAGCAGAGAATGGGCTGGGGCCCGCACCCCAGAGAGTGCGGGCCCCAGCCACATGAGTTCGCGTCAGCGTCAGGCGGGAACGATGTTCTCGGCCTGCGGGCCCTTCTGGCCCTGCGTGACGTCGAAGGTAACCTTCTGGCCTTCCTGAAGCTCGCGGAAGCCGGAGGTGGCGATGTTCGAGTAGTGGGCGAACACGTCAGCGCCGCCGCCGTCCTGCTCGATGAAGCCGAAGCCCTTTTCCGCGTTGAACCACTTCACGGTGCCAGATGCCATATTGAATCTCCCTTGGGGGCAGTGCCGGACTCCGCACTTTGCGGGGCCCGAGTCGCCGCTGTGATCACCCCTCCGGAAAGATCCGGAAAGTCTGCAAAGAAAAAATCTCTGGGACCAAAACTGCAACTGCTATCACGCTAACACAGATCGTCCGACAGGCCACCCCTGATTTTCCGGTGCCCCGGAAATCCTCACACCGCCGCGAGGCACATTTCTGCAGTCGCGGAACTAGATATCCGCGCCGTGCTCGTCCAGCTTGCGCCGCATGTCCCGGTTGCGGCGGCGCTCCTCGTCGAGCTGGTCCTCGAGCGAGATGATCCGGCACGCGGCCTCGACCGGGGTCCCCTGGTCCACCAGCTCACGGGCGCGCGCGGCGATCCGCAGCTGCCGCCGCGAGTACCGGCGGTGACCGCCCTCCGACCGCAGCGGTGTGATCAGCTCCGCCTCACCGATGGCCCGGAGGAAGGCGGGCGTCGTACCGAGCAGGTCGGCGGCCCTGCCCATGGTGTACGCCGGGTAGTCGTCGTCCTCGAGGTTGCCGGCGACAGGGACGTTCTCAGCGGGCATGGCACCTTCGTTCTCGGGACGCGTCAGGGGCCCGGGCGGGCGCGCCACCCGTGCTCAGAAGGGGTTCGGCACCACATCTGCCTCGTACGACAACCCTAACTCCGGCAGCCAAGAAGATGTGTTCTGGCCGTGACAGTTTTTCTCCCACCGCCCGCACCGGCAAGCGAAGGCCCACCCGCGGCCACCGAGGAAGCCCCCGCACCCCGACGCGACGCAGACCACACCCGGAACCGACCGGGCCCGACGGGGACGGACCGGGACGGACCGGCCCGGCACCACGAACGACACGAGGGCGGCCGACGAATCGGCCGCCCTCGTACGGGTGGGGCGGGTGGGGCGGGTGGGGCGGGCTGCTAGCCGCCCACGTACCAGCTGAACCCGTCGTTGCTGGCCGCGACGGCCAGCAGCACGAGCCACAGCACCACGTCGACGACACCGAGGACGATGCCCGCCTTCGCCATCCCGGCACCGTTCTTCACCGCCGCCTGACGACGCGCGACGGCACCGAAGATGATGGCCAGAGGCCCAAGAATGATGTTCAGGAAAAACAGCCCGACGACGCCGCAGCACAGACTCGCGATCGCCAGACCATTCGTACGCGATCCGGAGGACGCGGCAGAGGAACTGCCGTAACTCGCCATTGCATACTCCCGGTTGTCGGTTGCACTGACTGAACGGGGCGCCCACTCCGTACGCTTGCCTTGCTCACCGGGTGCCCCGTCGGGCAGCTCCCATGCAACGAACCGTCAGCACGGGAAAGGCCCCGACCGCCACCCGGTCGGGGCCTTCCGTTCTCTCGAAGTGCCGGATCAGAAAAGGGCCTTGTAGCCCTGCCATCCGGTGGCGATCTTCACTCGGCCCGTGAAGGACCCCTTGCCGTCGCCGCTGTTGCGCCAGACGTTGCCGGAGGTGTCGCGGGAGACGAGGTCCGCCTTGCCGTCGCGGGTGATGTCGCCGACGCCGATGACGGAGTTGTAGGAGGCGCCCCAGTCGTTGAAGAGCTTCACGCGGGCCGCGAACTTGCCCGTCCCCGTGCCGCTGTAGCGCCACAGTTCGTTCGAGGAGTCCTGGGTCAGCAGGTCGCCGTGGCCGTCGCCGTCGAGGTCGCCGACGCCGACGATCTTCTTGTAGGCCTTCCAGTTGTCGTAGAGCTTCACCCGCGCCGCCAGCTTGCCGTCGCTGGTGCCCTTGTGCAGGTACACCGCCCCGGTGGAGGAGCTGCGGGTGATCAGGTCGGCCCGGCCGTCACCGGAGACGTCGCCCGGCGAGGTCAGCAGGTCGTACTGGTTCCAGCCGGTGCCCAGCGAGACGTACGACGTCGACGGCGTGACCGCCTTGCCGCAGCCCGGCCGGTACGCCCGCAGGGTGCCGTCGGTCATGCGGACCAGGACGTCGTTGCACCGGTCACCGTTGACGTCGCCGAAGGGGATCGCCTTGACGGAGGCCGACCAGCCGGAGCCGCTGGTCTTGCCCGAGAAGGCGCCCGTGCCGGAGCCGTGCTGGATGGTGAGCGAGCCGCTGGAGTTCAGGGTCAGCAGGTCGCCGACGCCGTCCGGCGTCGCACCGGCGCCCGCGTGGTCGCGGGGCGCTGCCGTGATGACGCGCGCGGCGGACTCGGCGGTCGTGCTCTGCCAGCCGCTCTTGCGGGCGGTGACGGCGACGGTCAGCTTCTTGCCGCGCAGCGACGCGGGCACCTGGTAGGTGGCGGCGGTGGCTCCGGAGATCGCCTGGCCGTCGGCCTTCCACTGGTAGGCGTACGAGTCCGGGGTCGGCGTCCACGTTCCCGGCTTGGCGGTGAGCTTGGCGCCGACCTGGGCGGTGCCGGTGATGGCCGGGGCGGCGGTGTTCTCCAGCGGGGCCGGGGTGACGGTGAAGGAACCGCGCGGGTGCTCCCAGCTGTTGTGGGTGATGACGCTGAGGTACCAGTCACCCGGGGTGAGCCCGGTCAGGTCCAGGGTGGCCGTCAGGGACTTCCGGTCGGCGGCCACCGAGACGGTGGTGGACTCGACCGTCTTCCCGGACCGGCTGATCCGCACCTTGTCGTCCTCGTGGAGAGCGGTGCCCGTCACGGTCACCGTGGCCTTGCCGCCGGCGGTGCCGGTGGTCGGGCTGACCGTGCCGATGGTGATCGTCTCGGTGCCGCAGAGCGCGTACCTACAGGTCAGTTCCGCCTTGAACGCGGTCCGCGACGCCTTCTCCGGCAGCCCGATGACGAGGATGCTCGGGGTGACGTCCTTGGTGTACGGCTCGTTCAGGTAGCACTGGTAACCGCTCGGGATGAACCGCGTGCAGTTGTTTTCCAGGCGCGGGCCGTACAGCGCGGGCACGGCCGTGTGCGTGCCACCGGCCGTGTCGCTGATCTCGAAGTCGAACCGGTCGTCGTACCCGGTGGGCAGCGCCGCGCAGACCGCGGTGTGCTCCTCGTCGAGGGTGCCGGTGACCGGGCCGTAGCCGTAGCTGACGTTCGGGACCTTGGCGCACTCGGCGGCCGGGCCGTCGGGCGTCGCGATGCGCAGCGCGTCGAAGCGGTAGGACTCGGCGGCCGTCAGGTTCGTCGGGACGGTGACGAGGACCTGGTAGCTGGTGGAGCCGGTGACCGCGCACGCCTTGTTGCGGTACGAGCAGACGACGTCGCCCTTCGCGTCGTACGCCAGGATGTTGGCGCTGCCCAGCGGGTCGCGGACGTCGAGGTGCAGGGTGTCGTCGGCGTCGGCGGTGGTCACCTGGCGGCAGACCAGCAGACCGGGGGCCGCCGGAGTGCCGCCCGTGGACGGGCCGCCCACCGCGGTCGCCGGATTCGCCGCGCAGCCCTTCGCGCCGTCGGTGACATCACGGCGGGTCAGGGTGTACTCGGCGGCGGTGTCGCGGCCGGTGACCAGCACCGTGTGCGCGACGCCCGGGGCGAGGGAGCAGGTGGTCCACGTGGACAGGGAGGGCCAGACGCTGCAGACCTGCTTGCCGTCGGCGTCCAGCACCGAGAACTCGGCGGTGGAGCCGCCGGAGACGGCCCGCAGCTGGAGGTTCTCCACCGCGCTGTGGTCGTCCGCCGGGATGGACAGGCAGTGCGAGAAGACCCCGTCGCCGGTGCGGAGGCGGGCCGCGGCGCCGTCGGCGGTGAAGTCGCCCGCCGGAAGGGCCGGGCAGCCGCTCGCCGCGTCCGTGCGGTGCAGGGCGATGCGGTACGAGCCGGTCGCCGTGCTGTCGTCCTCGGTGGACACCAGTGCGCGGAAGGGCGCGGAGCCGGTCAGCGCGCAGGTGCCCGCGCCCAGGGACTCCCAGTCGCACCGCTGGACGCCGTCGGCGTCGACGACCACGACCCTCGGCTGCGGGGCCGGACCGCTCAGCGGCGTCAGCGCGGCCATCCGGGCGCCCTCGGGCAGCGGCAGCCGCAGGCATTCGATCCCGCCCGCCGCGGCGAAGGTGCCCTGGTGGTTGCCCAGTTCCACGGGCTCGCAGCCGTCGGTTCCGGCGCGGTCCAGGATGAGGGTGGCGTGGTCGGTGAGGACGGTGTAGTCACCGGCGGGGATGCCGCAGCCGGCGCACACCGTCTTCCCCTCACGGTCGTACACGGAGACGGAGGAACGCGTCTCGTCGGTCACCTCGTACACGCTGTACCGCCCCGTCGCCGGGACGCTGAAGATCTTGCAGCCCGTGGCCGGGGTGACGGTGGTGGGCGCGGAGCCGTACACGTTCACGGGGACGCGCGCACAGCCGGCCGGGTCGGACAGCCGGCGGATCGTCAGGGTGTACGGCGCGGGGAAGCCGCGCTCGGCCTGCCTGACGTGCCCCAGCACCCGGTACGGCCCGTCGCCGGGCAGCACACAGCCCTCGCTGTCGTCCTCGTTGAAGTGCGGGCAGATGTGGGCGCCCGTCTCATCGGTGATCCAGTTGATGCTCTCGCCGTAGGTGTCGGTGTGGAAGTCGACGGTGATCCGCTCGCCCGGCTTCCCCGAGAACGGGTGGCACACCAGGCCGAGCGGCGAGGCCGCGGAGCCGGTGACCGGGGGAAGGTCCCAGGACGTTCCGGTCTCCTTCGCACACCCGGTGGTGGCGGTGAGCGGGGTGACGGTCACCTGCGCCTCGGCGGGCTCGGTCCCCCAGCTGGTGTCGACGAACTTCAGCGTGAAGACGCCGGCCCGCGGCAGGGTGCACCAGCCGTCGCGCCAGGTGTGGTCGTAACAGTCCAGCTGTGTCTCACCGTCGAAGACCTGAGCGACCGCCCCGCCGCGCTCCGTGAGCACGCGGTGCAGGCCGGGCTGCTCGGCGGTGAAGCTCAGGCAGGCACTGCCGCCGGCGGGGACGGTCACCTGGCCGACCGCGGAACCCGGGTCGCCGAAGGGGGCGAGGGGGAGGGTGGGGCAGTCTTCGGCGGAGGGGGCGTCGGCGTCGCCGTCCGTTGCGGACGGGGTGGTGCCGTCGGTAGAGGTGTCCGACGCGGCGGCGTTGGAGTCGGTATTTGAGGCGGTACCGGAGGCGGCATCGGACGCCGCACCGGACGCGGCGGGCTCCGTGGCGGTGGCGGGCTCCGTGGCGGTGGCAGTGGCAGTGGTAGCGGCCGTGGCGTCGGCAGTGGCGCCGTCGGCCGCCTGCGCCGCGCCGACCGGCAGCAGGCCCGTCAGCAGCACCGAGAGTGCGATCGTGAACAAGAGTGCGGTGTACGCCACGGATCTTCCGCGCGCACACAGGCGGTAGGGCATGCCCATCCCCCCAGGACGGCGTCGAACGACGCAGGTGAGTGCCGGGGCCCTACATGACCGCGGGTCGAGGGCGGCGCACGGCGAAATCAGGCGAATGATCGCACAAATGTGCGCTGCGGGATACCCGGTCTCAGATGCAGAGGGGAAGAGCCTGAGTCACCCGCAAACGCGTACCCCGGCTCTGATCAGTAAACGCGGACCTCGGCTCTGATCAGTAGAGAATCGAGGGCAGGTACGCCCCGTCGGGCTCGTTGTACAGACCGACGCTCATCAGACTCAGCAACTGCACCACCCTGAGTCCGCTCGCCAGACACCACTGGAGCAGCAGGCTGTTGCGCGCGGGCACGAGGATGCCGGGCCCGCCGAACGCGGGCGCGGAGGCGATCAGCGCCTGGAGGTCCGGGGTGGTCTCGGCGACGGCATGCGCGAAGAACGCGAGGTCCGTGGCGTACCCGGTCACGCGTCCCTCGCGCTCGACGACCCGGGCGGTGCCCTGCTTCAGCGCGTCGGCGACCTCACCACCACGATCGACGCCGTGAACCCGCCGGCACAGCTCGTTGCACGCACGAAGATCCGCATCCACGGCTTCCCGGACGGCATACCCAGCGACCCCCCGCTGGATCGCCTCCCCCTGCACACAGGCCACGGTCTCCCGGAACACGAACCCCAGGCTGACGTACAACGAGAACGACCTGTTGTGATACCCGCTCTGCAACAACCGGATCCCCGGCGCCCCCCGCTCGGCGGCCCGGCGCATCACATCCTGCATGAGCCGCCGGCCCACACCCCGGTTCTGCACAGCCGGATCGATGGTCACAGGCCCGACGCCCACGACCGGCGACCGCTCGTCCAGGAAATTACTCCCCACAACGCGCCCGTCGATCTCGGCGACGACGCTGTAGAACCCCGGATTCGTCAGCGCCTCCTCGATCAGCGCGACACCCACCTCGGGACTGGGTATGTCAGGCGGAAAACCATGCTCACGAGCGATCCCGGCGAACGCGTCGAAACAAATCCTGCCGCACTCCGCCGCATCCTCGGCAGTACCTGGGCGCAGGACGAGATCCACGATCCCCATCTCCTTCAGCACACGCCCGCACGGAAGCCCTCCTTCCATGCTCCGCCTGCTGAAGCGGCGCCGCAAAACCAGCCGGATCTGGCTGTAGGTCTGCCCGACCTCAGCCCGGAGCGGCGCTATCGGAACAGCTCCGGCACCGGACGTACCTCCAGCGGCTCCCCGGGGGTCGGGTGTGGGGACAGTCGCCGAGCTCCTGGGAAGCGGGGGCCGGGCTTGACGCACGCGGCCCCCGCTGCCCCGACGAAGCGTCAGCCCGCCCAGACCTCGGCGTCGTCGGCCGGAACGGTGGTGGCCAGGCCCAGTTCCTTGCGGGCGGCGACCGACTTGTTCGGGTCGATGCCGGTGAACGCCGGGTCGTAGGCGATGTAGAACGCGTCGGCGTCGGCGGCGTTGGCGGCGTTCTTCCAGTTGCCGGCCGCCTTCGTCAGCGTCGAGCGGAGCTTGCCGACCTCGGTGCCCTCGATGCCGGCCAGACCCTTGACGTGGGCGTCGAGGGCGGCCGCTACGGCCTTGGCCTGCGCCTTGTAACCGGCCAGGTCGTCCTCGACGGTGTCCTTCTCGGGCTGGTTCGCCCACAGGGCCTCGTAGACCGCGTTCGAGCCCTTGAGGTAGGTGATCTGCTCGGGCTTGAGGGACTTCGCGCTCTCCAGCGAACCCTTGAACGTGCCCTTCTCCGCGGTGTAGGTGCAGCTCACCGCGCGGTCACCCGTCGCCCAGCTCTCCTTGGTCGGCGTGTAGTAGAAGAGGGCGGCGCCCTTGGGAAGCGCCCAGGTGTCCGGCGCGAACTTCTGCGCCTCGACCGGGCAGCGGGTGTCCGCGATCGCCGTGATCTCGTCGTCGCCGGGGTACTCCTGGCCCTTGTCGATCGCGAACTCGCCGACGACCTGGCCGGTGTGCGCCTCGTCGCACGGCACGACCTCGACGGCGTACGCCGTCCCCTCGGCCTTGCCGTTCGGGTTGTAGCACTCACCGATGTCCAGCGAGTACACCGACTGCTGGCGGGCCGCCTTCTTCGCGGTGTCCTTGGCGCTGTCGACGGCGTCGGAGACCTCCGAGCATCCCACCGCGCCGATCGCGAGCAGGGCGGCAACGGCGGGTATGCCGCGAAGGGAACGGTGCGGGGCACGGACTGTCATGACGTGTACATCCTCTTACGTGATCTCTGTGAGCGCCTGCGGCTCGTACGGGGTCTCTGACTCGCGACAGGCCGAGAGGGTTGTATCCGGGCTGCTCACGGGGTGGGAGTCCGGTTTACCTTGAGACGCATCTGGCACCTTGGTATGGAGTCGATCACGCACCGCGACCTGTTCGCCTCGCCGCTGGATACAAGGTGGCCGTCTCGGGCGGGGCGCGCTTTCACCGTGATTCCCCGTCGTTCCCGCCCACTTGGTGCACTTGTGGTGCTGCGGACTTCAGCGCCGGAGGCCGGGCGCCGGCTCGATGACGTCAGCCCAGACACGATCGCCCCACGGGTTTCCCTCTACACCGAGGCGCGCCGCGACAACATCGTCGAGGAAGTGCGCCTGAGCGACGCTCACAGCCTCGTCGACCCACCAGAACGAGTCGCACTCGGTGCACAGCAGGAATGGCGTCCCGTCGTCCTTGAAGCGGTACGGATGGACCCCGTCTTGCCCGCAGCGCGGACAGACATGTTTGGCTGGCATGAACAGCACGGTACCTCCGAGCCGAGTCACGCTTTTCAGCTGTGTTGGTGGGGCGAGAGGCTGTGTGCAGGGGCGCTCACCTGGGTTCATGTCTGGTTGGGCCCAAACGTGGGCGCATCCGCAGGTCTTGGCTGAACGGCCCTGCACGGCGCTGAATGAGACGGAAACTGAGACGGAGCACGGGCACGTCTCCGACCCCAGGCAGGGCGGCGGCCAGTTCTCAAGAAAATGGCGGAGCCTCAGGCGCTCGTGTGATGCATCGGCAGGCTCGCCAGTTCTGCCGGGTCGACGAAGCGGACCTCTGTCGACTCGTCGGAGACGGTCGGTTCCCCTCCCACCATGCGAGCCCGGAAGCAGACGTTGAACTGGCGGCGCACCTCGCCGTCGCAGCCGCTCTTCCGTGAGGCGTCACCCGCGCGGAGAGGTGGAGCCAAAGCGGCCGAGCCGGCCACTTGCCGCACAGGAAACTCGTCTCTTTCCATATCGGAAACTGGACGCTAGTCTTTCCAGTATGGAAACTCACGGGGTACGACTGACGCCGGAGCAGGCCCATGCCGCCCTGGCCGACACCAAGCACATCCGGGCCTCCGTCGCGTCCCTGTCGGCCACACCGTGGCCGAACTGGTTCTTCATCACGCTCACGCTCTACGTCGCCGCGTTCCCGATCACGTACGGAGGCGTTATGGCCGACTCGGACTGGCTGCTGCCGCGCCCCGCCTGGATGGCCATCATGCTGACAAGCACTGCGGTGTACGTGGCGCTCTTCGCCGTCGCGGCGAAGGCGTGGCGCAACAAGACCGGGGTGGCGCTGCGGTTCGACGTGCTGCCCAAGCGGGCGACCGTGCCGCTCTCGGTGGGCCTGCCCGTGCTGATGGTGGGGGCAGCGTTCGCTTTCCGCGTCACGGGACGGCCGGTGTGGCTGATCGCGGCCTCGCTGATCGGTGCCACCGTGTCCGTCGGCTTCCACCTTGCCTTCGTTCGCCTGCACCGGAAGACCCCGTGAGCGCCGAGATCCGCGATCCGCTGGAGGGTTTCGACACCACCATCCACGCCCCGAACCGGCTGCGCATCTGCGCCCTCCTGGAAGCCGCCGACGAGGCGGAGTTCGGCCTGGTCCAAAAGCAACTCGGCCTCACCGCCTCTGCGCTGAGCAAGCACGTCACCGTGCTGATGGACGCCGGCTACGTCGAGCAGCGCAAGGCCGTCCGCAACACCCGGCAGCGAGTGTGGCTACGGCTGACCCGGCGAGGCCGGGACGCATATCAGGGGCACCTCGCGGCGCTGCGGGCGATTGTGGGGTCGTCGGATCCGTCTCTCTGATCACGATCGGAGCCAGATGAGGAGCACGGCGGCGGTGACCGTACCGACGCAGACGCATCTGCGTGGAGACCGGAGGCCGTCCGCCGCGGTGCGCGCTGCTGCAGCCGGGCGGTCGTGAGGTCTCTCCTCTCCGGAATCGTGTGCCGGACACCACGCCTGCGGAGGCAAGCGCAGATCCCGGCGCGGGGAACCCGATTCTTGTCCATGACGGGCTCGGAACGGGGGGTCGGTCCGAGCCCAGCTTCATGCTTCATCGGACCTGAGGGTCACCCACAGGGGCGGCAAGTACCCGGCCCCCGGAAGGGTCAGTGAGCGTTAACACTGAAAACGCTCAACTCTGTGCACGGGGTCCGGGGCCACCCTCAAGGACATGGTGGCCCGTGCCGGGCAGTCCTCCGAGAAGGCGGCGCTGATCAGCACTCCGACCAAGAGCGAACAGCAAAAAGGCCCGGGTCTGTGACCTGGGCCTTCTTCGTGGAGCGGGTGACGAGAATCGAACTCGCGCTCTCAGCTTGGGAAGCTGATGTTCTACCATTAAACTACACCCGCGTAAGACGCCGACCGATGGGTCGGTGTCCGAACGCTCGCCCACTGTACCAAACCGCAGGCCCCCGGTGTTCAAGCCGAGGGGCCTGAGTCTGTTTCCGGGGGGACTGAGCGGGCTTCAGGGCGGGTACGCGGCTGCGGCAGGCGGGAGTTGGGGCGTACGGTGGAGGGGTCGCCAAGGGGCCGGGCGGGATCGGAGTGCCGCCTGGAGGGGCGTCCCGATGATCCCGTAGTGTGGCTTTTGTCGTCAGGCAAGCAGCAGCCAGACGCGGCTCTTGGGGAAGGGACTTAAGGGACTTGATGGAGCGCACCGTCGTCCGCTGTGCCGATGGGCACGTGTTCACCACCGCCTCGTTCCCGATGCAGCAGGCCGAGCGGCTCGGCCCGGGACGGCTCGTCCGCTGTCCGCGCTGTGCGCGGCTGCGGAGCGTCGTGCCCGTGGCGGCGCTGGAGAAGCATTAGCCACCAGCGGCCGGCGTCAGCAGTCGGCGCCAGCGGCCGGCACCGGCAGCCGGGCTTCAGCAGTCGGCGCCAGCGGTCGGCATCAGCAGCCGGCGCCGGCAGCGGGCACCTGTGGTCGGCATCAGCAGCCGGCGCCGGCAGCCGGCGCCGACGGTCGCCGACCGTAGTCGGTCGTAGAAGCAAGGGTTACGGCATGGGCGCGCGAGGTCCTCACGATTACGAGGGCCCCGCGCGCCTTGCGTATCCTCGGGGCGTGCTTCTCTCAGACAAGGACATCCGGGCCGAGATCGACGCCGGGCGGGTACGGATCGATCCCTATGACGAATCGATGGTGCAGCCGTCGAGCATCGACGTGCGGCTGGACCGTTTCTTCCGGGTGTTCGAGAACCACCGGTACCCGCACATCGACCCCTCCATCGAGCAGGCGGATCTGACGCGGCTCGTGGAGCCGGAGGGGGACGAGCCGTTCATCCTCCACCCCGGGGAGTTCGTGCTGGCCAGCACGTACGAGGTGATCACGCTTCCGGACGATCTCGCCTCGCGGCTGGAGGGGAAGAGCTCGCTGGGGCGGCTCGGGCTCGTCACCCACTCCACCGCCGGGTTCATCGACCCCGGGTTCTCCGGGCACGTGACCCTCGAGCTGTCGAACCTCGCCACCCTGCCGATCAAGCTGTGGCCCGGCATGAAGATCGGCCAGCTGTGCATGTTCCGGCTCAGCTCGCCGGCCGAGTTCCCGTACGGGAGCGAGCGGTACGGCTCCAGGTACCAGGGGCAGCGCGGTCCGACCGCGTCCCGCTCCTTCCTCAATTTCCACAGGACGCAGGTGTGAGCAGCGTGAGCGACGTACGGGAGAATCTGACCTACGAGCGGTTCGGCACCGCCATCCGCGAGCTCGCGCAGACCATCGCCGACGACGGCTACGAGCCGGACGTCGTGCTCAGCATCGCGCGGGGTGGGGTGTTCGTGGCCGGTGGGCTCGCCTATGCCCTGGACTGCAAGAACATCCATCTCGTGAATGTCGAGTTCTACACCGGTGTGGGCACCACGCTTCCCATGCCCGTGATGCTCGCCCCCGTGCCCAACGCGATCGACTTCACCAACAAGAAGGTGCTGATCGCCGACGACGTCGCCGACACCGGCAAGACGCTGAAGCTGGTGCACGACTTCTGCCTCGAGCACGTCGCCGAGGTGCGGTCCGCGGTGATCTACGAGAAGCCGCACTCGCTCGTGAAGTGCGAGTACGTGTGGAAGCGTACCGACGAGTGGATCAACTTCCCGTGGTCCGTCGAGCCGCCCGTGGTGAAGCGGGCCGGGCAGGTGCTCGACGCCTGACAGGCGGCAGTCCGCAGCATGCACGAAGGGCCCCTGGCGCGACGCCAGGGGCCCTTCCGCGTGCGCGAGAAGCGCTAGAACGTGCCCAGCTTCACGATCGACAGCAGCGCGATCAGCTGGATCGCCGACGCCCCCAGCGCCTTCGGCCACGGCAGGTCGTGGGAGCGGGAGACCATCAGGGTGAGCAGGGCGCCGCCCGCGACCCAGGTGGCCCAGCCGAGGATCTGGACGAACGGGGCGTCGCCGCCGAGGAACATCGCCACGACCAGGCGCGGCGCGTCCGACAGGGACATGATCAGCATGGAGAGGCCGACCGTCGGCTGCCAGGCGCCGTTGCCGCCGAGCTGGCGGGCCAGGGTGTGGGTGACCACGCCCAGGATGAACGCGCTCAGCACCATGGCGACCGCGGTCGTCAGGACGATCGGCACCGCGCTGGAGAGCGTGGCGTTGATCGCGTCCTCGCGGGCGCCGTCGAAGCCGAAGACCGCGAGCAGGCCGTAGAGGAAGGTGACGATGAGGGCGGGGCCCCACATCGTGTAGTCCCGCATCCGGAGGAACGTCTGGTTGGGGGCCAGGACGATGCCCTTCAGCAGGTCCTTCCAGGGCAGCCGCGGGCCGATCGGCGCGGCCGGGGCCATGGCGCCCGCCTGGTAGGTCCCGCCCTGCTGGTACGGGTCCTCGTCGATGGAGAAGGCCTGGGTGTGGCCGGGGTTGTTCGCCGCGTACGGGTCCGCGGTGCCCGGGTGGGGGTACGACGAGCCGTCGTCGCCGAAGTACTCCGGCTCCCCGCCGCCGTGACCGCCGTAGCCGACATGGCCGCCCGGTCCGCCGTGACCGCCGGCGTTCGACGGGGGCCACGGTCCGCCCGGTCCGCCGCCGTAGCTCTGCTGCCCCGGGTACGGGTGCGGCTGCGGCGCGGGGGGATGGCCGTACGACGACGGGCCCTGCGGCGCCTGCCGGCCGTACGGGGGGTGTTGCGGTCGCGTGTGCGGGGCGCGGTCGTCCCGGCCGCCGCGTCCGATCCTGAATCCAGCCACGTCAACGAACGTACCTGGTCCCGGAGAGTGACGTGCCGGGCCCGGGGTTCCGGGCCCGGCTTTGCTGCCGAGCTGTGACATCCCTTACGGATGTCCCCTAAGGGGGCCGACCGGGGCGGCCCGGACCGGTCGGGCTCAGTCGGCGATGTTCACGCCGAAGGCCGGCGCTCCGGTCGTCGAGACGCCGGTCGCGCTCGGCGAGACGGTGCGGCTGCCGGACGTGGTGATCTTCGTGCCGTTGGACGGCAGGTAGAGGATCGCGCCGTTGCCGTCGTTCTCGTACGAGCCGGCGATCAGGTCGGCGCGGCCGTCGCCGGTGACGTCGTCGAGCTTGACGTCGGCGCCGAGCGCGTCGTTCTTCTCGTCCTCGCCGGGGACGCCGGCCGTGCTCTGGGCGAACGACTGGGCGCCGGAGGAGGTGTTCAGGCCGGAGGCGGAGCCGTACAGGACGGTGACCATGCCGGTGTCGGTGATGCCGTCGATGTTCTCGCCGGCCACGCCGACCACCAGGTCCTGGTAGCCGTCGCCGTTGATGTCGCCGAGGTCCAGCTCGTAGCCGAAGTAGTCGTTCTTCTCGGAGGTGCCGGGGACGTTGCCGGTGTTCTGGGTGACGCTGGTGGTGGAGCCGGCGCCGCTCGAGGTGCCGTACGTGATCCACACCTTGCCGCCGTCGGAGGCCTCCGGGAAGGCGACGTCGCCGTCGGCCCGGTTCCAGTACATGCCGGTGACGATGTCTCCGTAGCCGTCGGCGTTGATGTCGCCGATCGCGGTGATGACACCCGCCTTGAGCTGCTTGGCGGAGGCGGTGGACAGGCCGCTCGCGGTGCCGGGCACCAGGTAGTTGGTGTTCCAGCCGTAGTCGGTCTGGGTCTCGAAGCCGTCCACGACGAGGTCGGTGCGCTGGTCGCCGTTGACGTCGCCCGCGGTCAGGTTGAGCGGGCCGCGGGCGGAGCCGCCGGACTGGATCGGCGGCTTGATCGTGTACCGGCCGCCGACCGCCTTGCCGGTGGCGCTGATGCCGCCCTTGAGGACGTGGATGGTGCTGGAGGTGTTGCCGACCGCCAGGTCGGCCTTGCCGTCGCCGTCGAAGTCGCCGGCCGCCAGGTTCTTGCCCCACATGTCGTGCGAGGAGGGCGCCGGGTCGCTGATCGTGACGCCGGTGCCGGTCAGGCCCTTGGCGGAGCCCCACAGGACGGCGACGCCGCCGCCGTCCTGGTCGCTGCCGACGTCCTCCCAGGGGGCGGAGACGGCCAGGTCGTCGTAGCCGTCGCCGTTGAAGTCGGCGTACGCGGTCTCGGCGCCGAAGCCGTCGCCGGTCTCGGCGCTGCCCGGGGTGCCGGCGGTGTTCTGGCTGATCACCGCGCGCTTGGTGGAGGTGACACCGGTGGCGGTGCCGTACAGGGCGACGACCTGGCCGGCGGTCTGCTTGCCACTCACATAGGCGCCGGCGGCGGAGAAGGCGACATCGCCGATGCCGTCGCCGTTGAAGTCGGCCTGCGGGACGTGCGTGGAGTCGGCGGCGGTCGCCGTCGCGGCCGTGAGCGTGAGCAGCCCGCCCGTCAGCGCGGCCGCGGTGGCCGTCGCGAGGGCGAGTCGCAGGGTGTGCTGCATGCGGATCTCCTGCGGCATGCGGGGACGCCCGGTGGGCGTCCCGAGTCGATGGGGGTGCGACGGACGGCGCGCGCGCCGGGACGCCTCGGCTGGTGTCGCCGGGAGTTCCCCAGGTGTTCACGGTCCGGTCGGCGAACAGGAGACCACCGGTGGGGCGGAAGGGTTGTACGTGAGTTCGAGGGACGTTCGAGGGTGTTCGAGGTCCGATCAGCGGGCCAGGAACCCGGACGTCGAGAAGGTGAGCACCGGCGTGCGGGCGAGCAGCCCGGACTTCGCGCCCTGGTACAGCGCGACGGTGTCCTCGGTCTCGCCCCGGTGGGTCCGTACGACGAGGTCGTCCCGCCCGTCCCCGTCGAAGTCCCCGGCCGCCACGACCCGCGTGGTACCGGCGGCGGGCGGCCGCACCGTCACCGGACCGGCCGCGGGGAGTCCCTTCGTACGGCCCTGGAAGACGCGCAGCGCCCGGCCCGCGCCGCCGGAGACGAGCTCGCTGAGGCCGTCGCCGTCGAAGTCGGCCGTGTCGAGGAGGGCGCCGGGGGCGGGCAGGGCGGCGCGGACGGGGGCCGGGAGGTCGTAGCGCAGGGCGGTCTCCGCCGCCGTGCCCACGGCCGCGTCCAGCGCCGCGCCCCTGCCGAAGCGGCCGAGGGCGACGTCCACGCCGGAGGGCAGGGTGACCCCGGTGCGGGTCGGTCCGGCCGGTCCGCCGAGGACGACCGCCGAGGGGCCCGCGCCCTCGGCCGTACGGACCACCAGGTCGTCGTAGCCGTCGCGGTCGACGTCGGCGGACGGGCCGACGGGCACGTTCCCGGGCGCGGCGATCGGCGCGCCCGCCGCCTTCGGGGCGCCCCTGCGGGTGAACGGGCCGCGCAGGTAGCTGAGTTGTTCGCCGGAGGCGTGTACGACGAGATCCTGCGCGCCGTCGCCGTCGAAGTCGCCGCACACCGGCCGGTCGGGCCAGTCGTTGCCGGCCCGGGCGCGGTCCGGGACGACGAGCTTCACGGCGCGGCCGGTGAGGCCGTCCGGGGAGCCGAAGAGGAGCTGGAGGGGGACCGGGGGCCGGCCCTGGCCGTCGTACGGCGGATCCGTGGACACGACCAGGTCGGTGAAGCCGTCCCCGTCGAGGTCACAGCTCGCCGCGGCGTCGAGGACGGCGGGCAACTGGCCCGCCGTACGGGCGCCTTGCCCGCTCGGGGTGATCAACTGCCGGGCTCCGGGCGTCAGTCCGTGCGGGCCGCCGCCGTAGACGACGCCGATTCCCGCGTCGTCGGCGTGGCTCTGCTGCTTGACGAGGTCGTTGAGGACGAGGTCGCGGTGGCCGTCGCCGTTGAAGTCGTCGGGGACGTCGCTGCCGTCGCCGCGGGGCACGGGGAGCGGGGGTGGGGCATCGGCGGCCCGCTTCACGGGAGTTCGCGGCTCGGAGGGGGCGGTGGGCCCGCACGCGATGAGCAGCAGGACCCCGGTTGTCACGGCAGCTCCGGCAGCTCGCTTGCGCATCGTTCACCTCGTCCGCCCGCATGGACAACAACTGAGTAATGATGCACCTGTTCGAGAAAAGGCGGATAGTACGAAAACTTCGTTGACCGGAATTGCACAGCGGCCGGGAAACGGTCCTAGGCTGACCGTCGTGGACGACGACCGGAGCATCATCGACCTCCTCCATGCCCTGGACCGCCTCCCCGGACCGGAGCACCTGGAATTCCCCGACGGCTTCGACTCCATGCGCGCGCGCATCCGCGCCATCCAGCTCAGGAAACGCCTGAACGAGGATTTCGGCACCCCCGAGCGCGACCAGCCCGTCCGCCTGGACGACGGCATCCAGGACGCGTCCTTCTCCTTCGGCCTGCGCATCCCGCCGGGCGTGACGGAGGCCGGCGAGTGGATCTGCGTACGGCTGAGCAACTACGGCGACCTCGCCGTCGTGACCACGCCCAAGCCGGACAGCCACCCGGACCTGGACGCGGCGGTGGCGGACGGCGCCCTGTCCGAACGGGACCGGCACCGCGTCGAGAGCGCGCTGAAGGAGATGGAGTACCAGCCGGTGCCGCCGCGGCTGCTGCTGCGCGAGTACGACGGGGTGACGTGGCTCGCGGACGCGGAGCCGGCGGGGGAGGTGACCTGGTGGACGCGCTTCTTCGACTACCTGTGAGCCTTCGCCTACGTGTGAGCCTTCGCTTGCCTGTGAGCCTTCGCTTGCCTGTGAGCCTCCGCTTGCCTGTGAGCCTTCGCCTGCCTGTGAGCCTCCGCTTGCCTGTGAGCCTTCGCCTGCCTGGGACGGCCGCCGCCGGGCCGCCGCATAGAATCGCCGCATGAAGACCTACTGGCACGTCGTTCTGCCGCCGCTCTGCGCCTGACGGGCGCAGACGGCGGACCGACCGTCTGATCGACTCCCCGACCGGCCCGCAGGGCGGTCGGGGGGCGTCGTCGTGCGCCCGTTCTCGGACTCTCACCACCCGGTCCCGGACGCATTCGACGACGGAAGATTCACGACAGTGCCGAACCGCACCTCATCCCTGGCCGCCGCACGCCCGCGCACGCCACGCACGCCGCGCACCGGTCTCCGTACCGGTCTCCTCGCCGGCCCCGCTCCCATCCTCATCTCGGCCGTCCTGTGGGGTACGACCGGAACCGCCGGCGCACTCGCCCCGGCCGGCGCCCCCGCCGCGGCCATCGGCTGCGCGGGCCTCACCCTCGGCGGCCTGCTGCTGTACGCCACCTCCCGCGCCGCCCGCGCGCTGCCCGCCGCCTGCACCCGCCGCGAACGGTGGCTGCTGCTGCTCGGCGCGCTCGCGGTGGCGGGGTACCCGGTCACTTTCTACCCGGCGACCGCCCGCACCGGCGTGGCCGTGGCCACCGTGATCGCGCTCGGCAGCGCCCCGGTCTTCGTCGGCCTGCTGTCCTGGGCACTGGGGCACTCCCGCCCGACCACCCGCTGGACCTGCGCCACCGCCGCGGCGGTCCTGGGGTGCGTGCTGCTGGTGCTGGGCCCGGAGTTCGGCGGATCCGCCGAGCCGGTGGACTTCACCGGCGTCCTGCTGGCCGCCTGCGCGGGGCTGTCGTACGCCGTCTACTCGCTGATCGGCGGCCGGCTGATCGCGGACGGACATCCCTCGGACGCGGTGATGGGCGTGCTGTTCGGGGCGGCGGGCGTGCTGGTGCTGCCCGTGGTGGTGGGTACGGACACGAGGTGGCTGACCGAGGCGTGGGGTGCGGGGGTGGCGCTGTACCTCGCCCTCTTCACCGTCTGCCTGGCGTACCGCCTCTTCGGCCACGGGCTGCGCGGGACGCCGGCGTCCGTGGCGACGACGCTCACGCTCGCGGAGCCTGCCGTCGCGGCGGTGCTGGGAGTGGCTGTGCTCGGGGAGCGGCTGCCGGTGGTGTCGTGGGGTGGGTTGGTCGTGCTGGGGGTCGGATTGGGCGTACTGACGGTCCGGGCCGGTGGACGCGGGGATACGCGGGAGGCGTCCGGCAGGATGGAGCCATGAGCGTAGTGAAGATCAACGTGCTGACCGTGCCCGCCGAGCAGCGGGAGGTCCTGGAGAAGCGGTTCGCGTCCCGCGCCCACGCGGTCGAGTCCTCCGACGGTTTCGAGTGGTTCGAGCTGCTGCGGCCCGTCGAGGGCACCGACAACTACCTGGTCTACACGCGGTGGCGGGACGAGGAGTCGTTCCAGGCGTGGATGGAGGGGCCGATGAAGGCGGCTCACCAGGGCGGCGGGGGCCAGGGCGGCGGGGGCCAGGGTGGCGAGGGCGGGGAGCGTCCGAAGCCGGCCGCGTCCGGGTCCACGCTGTGGTCGTTCGAGGTGGTGCAGCAGGCGGCGCCGAAGGGGGAGTAGGCGGGGGCGCCGGGGATTGCCGGAGATTGCCGGGGATCGCCCGGGATTACCGGGGATTGCCCGGGATTGCCGGGGATGAGGGCTGACGACCCCTCATTCCCGGCTCCGTCCTCACTGCTCCGGCTTTCGCGGAGCCAGTCGAGGATCCGATGCGTGACCAGGGTGTCGGGGTGGTCCTCGCCCAGCGTTCGCCGCTTCCGGTCGAGGGTGTCCTCGGCCAGGGCGCGGGCCCGCTCGAACTGCCGCAGTGCGCCCAGCCGGACGGACAGGTTGGAGGCGGTGGCCAAGGTGTGCGGGTGGTCGTCGCCGAGAGTCCGGCGGCGACGGCGCAGAGTGTCCTCGTCGAGGGCACGGGCACGCTCGTGGTCCCGGGTGTCGTCGTAGGCGCGGGCCAAGTAGTGGGCAGTCCACAGCGTGCCCTCGTGCTCGGGCCTCAGCTGTCGGGACCAGACGTCGTAGACGTCATCGGGACTGGCCGTGGTCAGGAGGACTTCGGCGTCCCGGCCGGCCTGTCGGCGTTCGTCGGGCGTCAGCTGATCGCGCAGCACGTTCTGCGTGAGCCGGTGCAACTGGACGGTGCCGTCCTGCGCGCGGGCCAGGCTGTGCCGGGTGATGCCTTGGAGCGCGGTGGCGGCGGTCAGCCGGCCGGCCAGTACGTCCGCCAGGGGGCCGGACGAGTCGGCGGGCAGGCGGCCGGCGCAGGCTCCAGTAGTCCAGCTCGACCTGGTGCCCGGCGTCCACGAGCTGCCAGGCCACCCACTCCGCCCACGCCCGGTCCGCCCCCGCGTGGCTGACGAACCACGGTCCGCCCGCCCCCTCGAGCCAGCCATCCCGCCTCGCCCGCCCCCGAGTTCCGCTGCCGAGTTCCGCCGCACTGAGCCTATGAGGTCAGGCCCAACCCCTGCGATCGTTCACCGGTTCACGTACGAGGGGCCGGGAAGTGCGAAGAGGCTGTGAAAGAAGATCCAGTGGAATCAGAGGCCGCCGAGGGGGCCCAGGGGCGCGCGCTACTGTACGGATGTTCGTTGAAGTGGGGATCGGTTCGCCTTGCGAACACCTGCGCGGCGTACCGGAAAACGAGTCCCAGGCAGGCCCGTGGTCAGGACGGGGAGTGACGTGACGCAGCAGACCGTCGGGATGCGACTGAACCAGTTGCCGGCCGACCCCGGCGGCTCCGGCGGTCAGACCGATCTCGCGTCTTCCCCCGCCGAGAAGAAGGCCGCGGCGAAGGCCATCGAGGACGAGATCGAACCCGGCACCCGCAAGGCCGGCGACTTCGCGGACACGGAGACCAACGACGCCGTCAAGGCGTTCCGCGACGGATGGCGCACCTCGGGCGCGCTGAAGAAGGCGCACGAGACCTGGGGCGAGCAGGTGAAGAACCTGATGAACCGGCTCGCGTCGGAGAAGGCGGCGCTGCGGAGTGCCAGCACGGCGCTCCAGGGGGCGGATCTCCAGACCGGTGTGGACACCCGTGCCGTGTCGGTGATCGACGGCTACTGACCGCACCTCTCACGCGTCCAGTTCGACGGCCGCCGCGCGCCCGGCAGGCCGCCACCGCACAATCACGGGGACCCGATGCCGACGTACGACGAGATCATGGCGACCGACCTGTCCGCGCTCACCACGGCCGCCGAGCGCTGGGACGGGATGGCGAAGGCGTTCCACACGCAGGAAACCGCCTACAGGCGGGACGTGCACGGCATTTCCATGGGGCAGAGCTGGACCGGGCTCAGCGCGGACGCCGCGAGCAAGCGTTTCGACATCACGCTGAAGGAGTTCCAGAACGCCCAGGTCGAGGCGAAGGCGGTCGCCTCCCTGCTGCGGGACGCGCACACCCAGTTCACGGATCTGAAGAAGAAGCTGGAGTCGGCCCGTAAGGACGCCATCGAAGCGGGCATGGCGGTGTCGGGGCAGGGCGTGGTCTCCTACGACACCACGAAGCTCACCGACGGCGAGCGCAACGCCCTGCACCACGACCCGGACTACCGGGAGTCCGTGAGCAAGGCCGTCGCCTCGTGGCAGGCGCGCATCGACCAGCTCGTGAAGGACGTCGGGGAAGCCGACGCCGGGGTCGAGATCGCCCTCAAGGCGGTGGTGCTCGACGGGAACATCGACGACGGCACGCTCAGCGGCTTCAACGGCCAGGCGCAGGGTGACATCGAGAAGTACGAGGCCGCGGCGGCAGCGGAGGCCAAGAAGGAGGCCCAGGAGAAGAAGGAGGGGTGGGTCGCCGAAGGGGAGACCTCGACCTCCGGCCCCGGCACCGGTACGTCCGTCAGCGGGCCCGACGCCAAGACCGGGAAGCTGGGCGAGGCCGAGGCCCATGCCGACCTCGGCCGGGCCACCGCGGAGGGCTCCCTCACCAACGGGCCGATGAAACTCGCCGGTGAGGCCGAGGCGTACGCGGGTGCCAAGGCGTCCGCGAGCGCCACCGTCACCAACGAGGGCTTCAACGGCGGCGCGTCCGCCTTCGCGGGCGCCGAGGCCACGGCCTCGGGCACGGCCGACGCGGGTCCCGTCGGCGTCTACGGACGGGCCGAAACCATGGCCGGTGCCGAGGCCGGGGTCAACGCGGGGGCGGGGGTGGACGGTGTGCAACTCGGCGCCGAGGCTTTCGCGGGCGCCAAGGGCTCGGTGTCGGCGGGAGCGGACGTCGGCGGCATCGGTGTGGGCGTCACGGCGGAGGGCTGGGCGGGGCCCGGTGCGGAGGCGAGTTTCAACTTCGCCAAGGACGCGAACGGCACCTGGCACGTCGGTCCCAAGGTGGGCGTGTCCCCGCTGCTCGGTGGCGGTCTGGGGTTCGAGTTCACCCTCAACCCGGGGAAGGTCGTCGACACGGCGGGCGGTGTGGCCGACGCGGTGGGGGACGTTCTGGGCAGTGTGTTCTGAGGTACGCACCCCCTTTCACCTCTTTCACCTCTTTCACCCTGTCATCCCTTCCACTGCCGTTCACCGCCCTCAGCCCGTAGCAAGGAGTGCTCACCATGGCGACGACCCTCCCCGTACCCATCGCCTTCGAGTTGCCGGAGGGCTGGCGCGCCGCCTCTCCGGACGAGGCCGGCGCACCCGGCGCCGCGTTCGTGGCGGTTCACCCGCGACCGGACGCCGGATTCACCGCGAACATCACGATCGACGGCGAGTACCGCCCGGACGCGGCGACGCTGTCCGAGATCGCCGACGCCTCGGTGGAGCGGATGCGCCGGGCCGTCGGCTCCGTCGAGGTGACCACGCGCCGGGAGACCGGCTCCGCGGAGGCGCCCGGCCTCACCCAGACACTGGCCCTGTCGGCCGCGGTGAAAGGCGCGTACCTGGACCTCGTCCAGGCACAGGCGTACCTGTCCCTGCTGGACGTCACCGATCCGGCCCGACGGGTCGTGCTGCGGCTGGTCCTGACCGCCACCGCCGCGCAGTTCCCGGAGGTACTGGAGGACTTCCAGGACTTCGTGCGCACCGTGCGCCCGGACACCGGGCAGACTTCCTAGCGCCCCTGTTGCCCGGCCCGGTGATGCGTATCGCTCCGGCCCGGACGATGTTGAACCGTCGACCCGACCTCTCCTAGGTTGAACCCATGGGACTCTTCGACAAGCTGACCGGTACCCGGCGTCCCGAGGACGGTGTCACACCGGCCCCGCTCGAGGAGGTCCGGACGGCGCTGCTCGGGCTGAACCGGCCGGATGTGCCGTACGTCATCCGGGACGGCGCCGCGGAGGACGCCGACCTGGTGGCGGAGTGGCGGATGAACGAGCCCGCCTGGCAGGCCTTCTTCCTGGAGTCCCAGCTGTCACGTGCTGTGCGGATCCGGATGCGACTGGTCCAGGAGGAGCACGAGGTGCGCGCTCTGGAGGAGCAGTGGGAGGTCACACGCGTCGGCGATCCGCCGAGGCTTCAGATCTCGTCGCAGTACTCCCGCGGTCCGGACCGCACGGTCTCCCGCCACTGGACGATCGGGCGGGGGGAGAGCGGCCGGCTCGAAGTGACGGAGACCTTCCGCTTCGACGGCGCGGACCTGCGCAACCCGCTGCGGGACGCTGTCCTGAAGGCGGGCTGGACCTGGCGCGGAGTGGTGTTCGGCAAGCTGTGAGCACGTGGTGAGGAGAACGTGCGCACGGCACCGGCCGCGTCCGGGCGCCGGCCGTGGCCACTATGCTTCCGGCGTCTTTCCGTCCTGATCATCTGAATGGGAGCCAGCCATGACCCCGCCGCGTCTGCCCGCAGCATGGAGCCTCGCGACCCTGGCCGCCGGCGCGCTGCTCGTCGGCTGCTCGGCCTCGGCCGATGTCGGCGATTCCGAGCCCAAGCTGTCCTCCGGGAAACTCGCCGACACGGTCGCCCAGAAGCTCGCGGACACCACCGGCCAGCCCAAGCCGGACGTCACCTGCCCCGAGGACCTCACCGGCAAGGTCGGCACCACCACCCGCTGCACCCTCACCGCGGACGACGGCAGCACCCTGGGCGTGACCGTCACCGTGTCCTCCGTCGACGGAGACAAGATCAACTTCGACATCAAGGCCGACGAAACGGCGTCACCGGCCGCGAACTGACGTCGACGCTCCCCGCCACGGCACGGTGGCGGGTACGCGCGGTCTCGGGCGGCGTGGTCCGGCGCGGAGCCGTGGTTCAGGAGGCCTGCGCCACCGACTCCGCTTCCGACGGCGTTGTGCGGGGAGCCGGCTGACGATCCAGACGGGCCACCACCGTGTCGTGGAAGCGGCGTACGGCGTCGTCGACACTGCGGATGAAGCCGGTCTCGACGTCAACGCTCAGCGGAACTTCAGTACTCGACGAGTTCACCCCGAGGCAGTTCGCGCGTAAGCCCTGATCAGCGCTCGTCGCCGCACCCGCGGTCACTCGGGGTGGACCCTTGCAGTCACTCCGGTGTGAACTCGTACTGCAGCTCGTAGAGATGCCCCGCCTTCACCATGACCGTCGCCTCGACCGGGCGTCCGTCCTCGGTGTGGACGACGCGGAGGGTGCACAGGACGGGCAGGTTGCCCGGAAGGCGCAGGAGGCGGAACTGTTCCTGCGTGGGGACGCGGGCCGAGACGCGGTCGACGCTTCGGTGGGGTGGGTGGCCGAGTTCCGTCAGGAGGGCGGGGGTGCCGCCCTTGATGCGGCGGCGGTCCATCAGCGGGGTGCCGTGGGCGACGTCCAGGGGGTAGTAGGACTTGACCACTTCGGCGGGCTCGTCGTCGATGAGTACGAGCTGGCTGCGGAGGAGTGCCGTCCCCTCGTCCGGGAGGCCGAGGGCGGCGCGAACATCCGCCGGCGGGCGCACCTCGGTCACGTCCAGGAGCGTGATCCGGGCGTCGGTGCCGTGTTGGGCAGCCTCGGTGAGCCAGGGGTAGGGCGCGTCGGCGGTGGGCGGTGTCAGGGAGGCGGCGGGGTGGATCGTGCGTTGGCGGTGTTCGCGCACCGTCACCGCCGCGCCCGCGCGTCCGACCACCAGGCCCTCGTCCTTGAGGAGTTGCAGTGACTTCTGGACGGTCGCGTTCGAGGCCTCGAACCGGGCCTTGAGCTGGGCGGTGGAGGGCAGGCTGGCACCTGGCGGAAGGTCACCGCTCATGATGTCGTCGCGCAGGTCGGCCGCGATGCGTTCGTGCAGTGAGCGGCGGTCGTGGGCGTCCGGTTCGGCCTTGGGCACGGTCATCCGATCCTGATCTCGTAGCGCAGCTGCTGGCGCCCGGCGGGCATCACCATACGGTCGACCTGGATCGGCCGGTCGTCCCGGTCAAGGGTGAGTCTGGTGAGCCGTAGGACCGGTTCCTGATCTGTCATGTCGAGAGCCTGCCGTTCCTCTTCGTCCGGCATCCCGGCCGTCACGTCCTCTCGGATGCGTGCGCCGACGTATCCGAGGCCGGCGAGCAGGGTGACGGCTCCTCCCTTGATCTTGGCGGTTCCGGACAGAGCGGTGCCCCGTGCGATCTCGGTGGGGTAGTAGGTGTCGGTCAGCTCGTTCGGCTCGTCGTCGAGGAGGATCAGGCGTCGGCGTACGACGACGGGCTCGCCCTCCGGGATCCCGAGCACCTGCGCAACTTCGGAGGGCGCAGGGACCTCGCCCGCATGCAGGATGCGCTGCGTGCCGCGACGTCCGTGTGCGGCGGCGTCGGCGCTCCACGCGTCGCCTTGACTGTTCTCACGTGGCGTCAGATACGGCATCGAGGTGCTGACCCACCTGCTGGTACTCACGGTGACCTCCCCTGGCTGACGCCGACGCGACCTTGCCGCTTTACACGTTATGCGACGCGGTCTTTGACTCCGCTACCGCGCTCCTTGCTGCTATTCGCGAATAGCGATACGGTCGCATCGTGCGCTCTCAGGCACCCACCGACCCGATGGGAACTGATGACATGATCGACCTCCTCCGGCGCTTGGCGGATTGGTTGGGCTTACGGCTCATGCCGGGCGAAGTTCACTGCCCAGCGGATGCCCTCCTCCCGCCGCTTCCTCTCTGGCCCTTGGATGCGGAGCCGCTTCCGCCGCACCGCAGCCCGTATGGCCTGGAGACACTGCTCGATGGCGCGGAGACCGTGGCCGTACGTCCCTACCTTTGGGCGGAAGCGTCAGGCGGCTACTGGGGCTACGGCACGGAGGTGGCCTGATGGGGCCAGCTGAAGGCCGGGGGCCGGATCCGAAAGACGGACAAGTGGGGCGGCACGTTAGACCGCTGCCCTGGGCCGCGTGCGAGGGCAAGCCGAGTTATCTGATCACCGACGAACGTGGGGGTCCGGTCTCTCGATTGGCCGACGCCGTGGAGGAGTTCCAGCTCGGCATGGGCCACCAGCTCCTCGGTCACGCCCATGCGATGCTGCCGACCGCTCCCGCGGGCGAACTCCGGTTCCTCGCCGAATGTCTGGCCGATGCTCTCGGCAACGCCCTGCGTATCGCGGAGAGCCGGTGGCCGCGGCGGGACCGTACGCCTGAAGACGGGGCCTAGAAGATCGCCGCGTAGCCGAAGACGAGGAGCAGCGCGGCGGAGGCAGCGCAGAACGTGGCGAGGAAGAACCACATGACGGCGCCCAAAGGCATGATGACCATGTCCACGACGGCGAAGGAAGCGTTCCTCGGGTCATCCGTCCGGTAGCGCAGCTGGGCGTGCGAGCCGGTCTTCCTTCGGTCCTGCTCGGAAGTGCGCGGCACGTAGACGACATGGCTCGTGCCGTCCGGGGTGACGAAGCGGTAAGTGTGACGCGAGATGCCCGAGGCAACACAGGTCGCCTTGACGCGCTGCGTTCCCCGCAGGGCAGTCCGCGCTTGCCGGACGAGGTCGATGCCCAGTCGGCTCACCTGCCAGCTTCCCCAGAAGAGACCCGCGGCGGCGAGTACCGAAACGAGTCCGACGAATATCCCCATCAGCCGAGCCTTCCACTACTTCCTCCCCAGCGGAAGCAGCTCCACAAGTGACTCTGAGAACGAGCCCTGGTGGTCGCACCTGGCGGGAAACGGGTGACGCCCCCGCGGCCCGGGAGGGCTGCGGGGGCGTCAGGTGTGCCGTAGGAGTGTTACTTCACCGGCTCCGGCTCCGGTGCGTTCTCCGGTGTCGTCGGGCCCGTCGGGTCCTCCGGGTCCGTCGGGGTCTTGACGGAGTCCAGCAGGAGCTGGGCGACGTCGACGACCTGGATGGACTCCTTGGCCTTGCCGTCGTTCTTCTTGCCGTTGACCGAGTCGGTGAGCATGACCAGGCAGAAGGGGCAGGCCGTCGAGACGATGTCGGGGTTCAGGGAGAGGGCCTCGTCGACGCGCTCGTTGTTGATGCGCTTGCCGATGCGCTCTTCCATCCACATGCGCGCGCCACCCGCGCCGCAGCAGAAGCCGCGTTCCTTGTGGCGGTGCATCTCCTCGTTGCGCAGGCCCGGGACCTTGCCGATGATCTCGCGCGGGGGCGTGTAGATCTTGTTGTGGCGGCCCAGGTAGCAGGGGTCGTGGTAGGTGATGATGCCCTCGACCGGGGTCACCGGGATCAGCTTGCCCTCGTCGACCAGGTGCTGGAGCAGCTGGGTGTGGTGGATGACCTCGTAGTCGCCGCCGAGCTGCGGGTACTCGTTGCCGAGCGTGTTGAGGCAGTGCGGGCAGGTGGCGACGATCTTCTTCGCCGACTTCGGCTTCGCGGACTCCGGGACGACCTTGCCCTCGTCGTCCAGCTCCTCGCCGAACGCCGTGTTCAGGGCCATCACGTTCTCCATGCCCAGCTCCTGGAACAACGGCTCGTTGCCCAGGCGGCGGGCGGAGTCGCCCGTGCACTTCTCGTCGCCGCCCATGATCGCGAACTTGACGCCCGCGATGTGGAGGAGTTCCGCGAAGGCCTTCGTGGTCTTCTTGGCGCGGTCCTCCAGGGCGCCGGCGCAGCCGACCCAGTAGAGGTAGTCCACCTCGGAGAGGTCTTCGATGTCCTTGCCGACGACCGGGACCTCGAAGTCGACCTCCTTGGTCCACTCCAGGCGCTGCTTCTTCGCCAGGCCCCAGGGGTTGCCCTTCTTCTCCAGGTTCTTGAGCATCGTGCCCGCCTCGGAGGGGAAGGCGCTCTCGATCATGACCTGGTAGCGGCGCATGTCGACGATGTGGTCGATGTGCTCGATGTCCACCGGGCACTGCTCGACGCAGGCGCCGCAGGTGGTGCAGGACCACAGGACGTCCGGGTCGATGACGCCGTTCTCCTCGGCCGTGCCGACCAGCGGGCGCTCGGCCTCCGCCAGCGCGGACGCGGGGACGTCCTTCAGCTGCTCCTCGGACGCCTTCTCCTCGCCCTCCATCGTCTTGCCGCCGCCCGCCAGCAGGTACGGCGCCTTGGCGTGGGCGTGGTCCCGCAGCGACATGATCAGCAGCTTCGGGGAGAGCGGCTTGCCGGTGTTCCACGCGGGGCACTGCGACTGGCAGCGACCGCACTCGGTGCAGGTGGAGAAGTCCAGCAGGCCCTTCCACGAGAACTGCTCGACCTGGGAGACGCCGAAGACGTCGTCCTCGCCCGGGTCCTCGAAGTTGATCGGCTTGCCGCCGGAGGTCATGGGCTGCAGGCCGCCGAGCGCCGTCGAGCCGTCCGCGTTGCGCTTGAACCAGATGTTCGGGAAGGCGAGGAAGCGGTGCCAGGCCACACCCATGTTGGTGTTGAGCGAGACCGTGATCATCCAGATCATGGTCGTGCTCAGCTTGATCATCGCGAACAGGTAGACCAGGTTCTGCAGCGCGGTGACGCTCAGCCCGTCGAGGGCCATGATCACCGGGTACGACGCGAAGTACGCCGCCTCGTAGTGGTCCACGTGGTGCAGGGCACCCTCGAGCGCGCGCAGCATGTAGATCGCGAGGCCGATGGTGAGGATGACCCACTCGACGAAGTAGGCCTGACCCATCTTGGAGCCCGCGAAGCGGGACTTGCGGCCCGGCCGGCTCGGCAGGTTCAGCAGCCGGATGACCATCAGCACGGCGATGCCCAGCGTCGTCATCGCGCCGATGAACTCGATGTACATCTCGTACGGCAGGAAGCCGCCGAGCACCGGCAGCGTCCAGTCGGCCTGGAACAGCTGGCCGTACGCGGTGATGATCGTCGGCGGCAGCGTCAGGAAGCCGATCGCCACGAACCAGTGGGCGATGCCGATGATGCCCCAGCGGTTCATCCGGGTGTGTCCCAGGAACTCGCGGACCAGGGTCACGCTGCGCTGGTAGGGGTTGTCCGTCCGGGTGCCTGCCGGGACCGGCTGGCCCAGCTTGAAGTACCTGACGAACTGGCCGATCGCGCGTGCGAGCAGCGCAACGCCGACCACGGTCAGGACCAGCGACACGATGATCGCGGCGAGTTGCATTGGGGGCTCCTCGGGCCTGCGAGGGAGATTACTAAGCGGTAACTTATGCAGTCCGTCTGAGACTACCCGTATCTTCCGCCGCACTGTAGCCGGGCGCGGGGTGATCTGAGTCGCTGAGGGTTGCCTCAGCGGTCGACGGTGATCGGGACCGGAGGGAGACGGTTCCCGCCGTGACCGATCGTGTTATTCGTATCAAATCCATACATTCGCCCCTACTTTAGTTCCGTGCTCTACGGGATCGCCGCCGCCACCGCCGCCCTCGTCCTGGCCGCCCTCCTCGCGGCCCTGCTGTGCGCCCCCGCGCTGCGCCTCGGCCTGCTGGACCGGCACCCCCGGAACCGGCCGCTGCCGCTGCTCGGCGGCGTGGCCGTGGTGCTGCCGACCGCCGGCGTGGCGACGCTCGGCGACCTCACCGGGGTCGCCCCGCTCGGCGAGGGCGTCGCCGCGCTGCTCGCCGCCGCGGCCGGCATCGCGCTGCTGGGCCTCGCGGCCGACGTACGGCCCCTGCGGACCCGCGCCCTGTTCGCCGGTACGGCGGTGGCGGCGGCCTGGGTGATGCCGTACGAGGAGACCGGCGTCCTGGGCGGGGCGCTCGCCGCCGGCTGGGTCGCCGTGATCGCGCTCGCCTTCCGGTCGCTCGACCACGCGGACGGGCTCGCCGGGACCGTCGGGGTCGTCACCGCCTTCGGGGCCGGGGTGTGCGCGGCGGCGGAGGTGATGGACGGACTCGCGGTCCTGCTGAGCGTGCTGGCCGCCGCGCTGACCGGGTTCCTGATGCACAACTGGCCCCCCGCGCGGATCGGGCTCGGCGCCTGCGGGTCCCTGTTCACCGGGTTCCTGCTCGCGGCGTCGGCCGTCTTCACCCGCGCGGGACGCGATCCCGGTGAATCCGCTGCGGTGCTCTTCGCCCTCACCGCGGTGGCCGCCATCCAGCCGGTCCTCGGCGCGGCGCGGTGGTGGCGGGAGCGACGGGGGCGGCGGCTGGGGGTGCCGAACAGTCTGCCGGGCGGTCTGCCGGGCGGTCGGCTGGGTGGTCGGCTGGGTGGTCGGCTGGGTGGTCGGCTGGGTGGTCTGCCGGGGGGTCTGCCGGGGGGTGGGTCCGGTCGTCGGGGCGGTGGCCTGCCGGGCGGATCGCCGAGTCGGTGGCCGAGTGATCTGGCGGGCCGTCTGCCGGGTCGTCTTCCGTACAGGCTGCACCGCATGCACGGCTTGCACGATCGGCCCGGCGACCCCGCGCATAGGCGGCTGCGGGAGACCCCGGGGAACCCCGCGCCCAGGCTGGCGGAATCCGCGTACGGCCGGGCGGACCGCCGCCTGCGGGAGGCCCCGTACAGCCCGGCGGTCCGCCTGCGGGAGGCCCCGTACGACGTCACGCGCCCGCCGCGAGAAGCGCCGTACGGCGCCGTGCGTCAACCCCGGGAAGCCCCGGACGACCTCGCGCACCAACCCCGGAAAGCCCCGGACGACCTCGCGCACCAACCCCGTGAAGCCCCCGGCCGCCCCGCGCGCCACCCCCGTGAAGGCGCTCCCGACGGGCTCGCCTGTCGGCTGCGGCGGCTGGGGATGACCACTCAGGGGGCCGTCGTGGTGCCGAGTGGGGGCGCGGTCGTCGGGGTCGTGGTCGCGGTGCTGGTGCATACCGGGGCGGTGGGGGCGGGGGCCGTGTGGTGGGTCCTCGGAGGGGTGATCGGGCTGCTTCTTCTGCTGTGTCGGAGTGGGCGCCGAGGGGCATCGCCGCAGGTCGGCGCGCGGTTGCGTGTAAGGAGCGGATAAGAGTTGAGTCAACTCGGCTCAGGTCTGTTGACCCGGCGCATGGTGTGGGGCACACTTGAGCCTGTTCCACTCAAGTCAGCTGGAGGAATCAACCATGGCACGTGCGGTCGGCATCGACCTGGGCACGACTAACTCCGTCGTCAGCGTTCTGGAGGGCGGCGAGCCCACCGTCATCACCAACGCCGAGGGCGCCAGGACCACGCCGTCCGTCGTCGCCTTCGCCAAGAACGGCGAGGTGCTGGTCGGCGAGGTGGCCAAGCGTCAGGCGGTCACCAACGTCGACAGGACCATCCGGTCGGTCAAGCGCCACATGGGCACCGACTGGAAGATCAACCTCGACGGCAAGGACTTCAACCCGCAGCAGATCAGCGCCTTCGTGCTGCAGAAGCTGAAGCGGGACGCCGAGGCCTACCTGGGCGAGAAGGTGACCGACGCGGTCATCACCGTCCCGGCGTACTTCAACGACGCCGAGCGCCAGGCCACCAAGGAGGCCGGTGAGATCGCCGGTCTGAACGTGCTCCGCATCGTCAACGAGCCGACGGCCGCCGCCCTGGCGTACGGCCTCGACAAGGACGACCAGACCATCCTCGTCTTCGACCTCGGTGGCGGTACGTTCGACGTCTCGCTGCTGGAGATCGGCGACGGTGTCGTCGAGGTCAAGGCCACCAACGGTGACAACCACCTCGGTGGTGACGACTGGGACCAGCGCGTCGTCGACTACCTGGTCAAGCAGTTCCAGTCCGGGCACGGCGTGGACCTGTCCAAGGACAAGATGGCGCTGCAGCGTCTGCGCGAGGCCGCCGAGAAGGCGAAGATCGAGCTGTCCTCGTCCACCGAGACCTCGATCAACCTGCCGTACATCACCGCCTCCGCCGAGGGCCCGCTGCACCTCGACGAGAAGCTGACCCGCGCCCAGTTCCAGCAGCTGACCGCGGACCTGCTGGAGCGCTGCAAGACGCCGTTCCACAACGTCATCAAGGACGCCGGCATCTCCATCAACGAGATCGACCACGTCGTCCTCGTCGGTGGCTCCACCCGTATGCCCGCCGTCGCCGAGCTCGTCAAGGAGCTGACCGGCGGCAAGGAGGCCAACAAGGGTGTGAACCCGGACGAGGTCGTCGCCATCGGCGCCTCGCTCCAGGCCGGTGTCCTCAAGGGTGAGGTCAAGGACGTCCTGCTGCTCGACGTCACCCCGCTGTCCCTCGGTATCGAGACCAAGGGCGGCATCATGACCAAGCTGATCGAGCGGAACACGACGATCCCGACCAAGCGGTCCGAGATCTTCACCACCGCCGAGGACAACCAGCCGTCCGTGCAGATCCAGGTCTACCAGGGCGAGCGCGAGATCGCGGCGTACAACAAGAAGCTCGGCATGTTCGAGCTGACCGGTCTGCCCCCGGCGCCGCGCGGCGTCCCGCAGATCGAGGTCTCCTTCGACATCGACGCCAACGGCATCATGCACGTCACGGCGAAGGACCTCGGCACCGGCAAGGAGCAGAAGATGACCGTCACCGGCGGCTCCTCGCTCCCGAAGGAAGAGGTCGACCGCATGCGCGAGGAGGCCGAGCGCTACGCGGAGGAGGACCACAAGCGCCGCGAGGCCGCCGAGACCCGCAACCAGGGCGAGGCGCTGGTCTACCAGACCGAGAAGTTCCTCAAGGACAACGAGGACAAGGTCCCCGGCGACGTCAAGACCGAGGTCGAGGAGGCCGTCGCCGAGCTGAAGGAGAAGCTCAAGGGCGAGTCCGCCGAAGGTGACAACACGGCCGAGATCCGCACCGCCACCGAGAAGGTCGCGGCCGTCTCGCAGAAGCTGGGCCAGGCGCTGTACGCCGACGCCCAGGGCGCGCAGGCCGCCGGCGGCGCCTCGGCCGGTGCCGGTGAGGCCAAGGCCGACGACGACGTCGTGGACGCCGAGATCGTGGACGACGAGCGCAAGGACGGTGCGGCGTGACGGAGGAGACCCCGGGCTTCGAGGAGAAGCCCGACGTCCCCTCCGGCGCCACCCCTGACGACGCCGAGCCGAAGGCCGCCGCCTCCTCCACCCCGGAGGAGGGGGCGGCCCCGGCCGGGGACGCGAACGAGACAGCGGGCCTGGTCGCCCAGCTGGACCAGGTGCGCACCGCGCTCGGTGAGCGCACCGCGGACCTCCAGCGCCTCCAGGCCGAGTACCAGAACTACCGCCGCCGGGTCGAGCGCGACCGGATCGCGGTCAAGGAGATCGCCGTGGCGAACCTCCTGACCGAGCTCCTGCCCGTCCTCGACGACATCGGGCGCGCGCGCGAGCACGGTGAACTGGTCGGCGGCTTCAAGTCGGTGGCCGAGTCGCTGGAGACCGTGGCGGCGAAGATGGGCCTGCAGCAGTTCGGCAAGGAGGGCGAGCCCTTCGACCCGACGATCCACGAGGCCCTGATGCACTCGTACGCGCCGGACGTCACGGAGACGACCTGCGTCGCGATCCTCCAGCCGGGGTATCGCATCGGCGAGCGGACCATCCGCCCCGCGCGGGTCGCCGTCGCCGAGCCCCAGCCGGGCGCGCAGACCGTCAAGGCCGAGGGCGAGCAGAGCGCCGAGAGTGCGGAGAAGGCCGACGACAAGGAGAACGGTGGCCCGGAGGAGGGCTGACGTTATCGCGTACGCAGGAGAGGAGGGACGTCGGGGATGAGCACCAAGGACTTCATCGAGAAGGACTACTACAAGGTCCTCGGCGTCCCCAAGGACGCCACCGAGGCCGAGATCAAGAAGGCGTACCGGAAGCTCGCCCGCGAGTTCCACCCGGACGCCAACAAGGGCAACGCCAAGGCCGAGGAGCGCTTCAAGGAGATCTCCGAGGCGAACGACGTCCTCGGCGACCCGAAGAAGCGCAAGGAGTACGACGAGGCGCGCGCGCTCTTCGGCAACGGCGGCTTCCGGCCCGGTCCCGGCGCCGGCGGCGCCACGTTCAACTTCGACCTGGGCGACCTCTTCGGCGGCGCCCAGGGCGGGGGCGGCTTCGGCGGCGGACTCGGTGACGTCTTCGGGGGCCTGTTCAACCGGGGCGGGGCCGGGACGACCCGCACCCAGCCCCGGCGTGGCCAGGACATCGAGTCCGAGGTCACCCTGAGCTTCACCGAGGCGATCGAGGGCGCCACGGTCCCGCTGCGGATGTCGTCGCAGGCGCCGTGCAAGGCCTGCTCCGGCACCGGCGACAAGAACGGCACACCGCGCGTGTGCCCGACCTGCGTCGGCACCGGGCAGGTGGCGCGCGGCTCCGGCGGCGGCTTCTCCCTCACCGACCCCTGCCCCGACTGCAAGGGGCGCGGCCTGATCGCGGAGCACCCCTGCGAGATCTGCAAGGGCAGCGGCCGGGCCAAGTCGTCCCGCACCATGCAGGTGCGCATCCCCGCCGGCGTGTCCGACGGGCAGCGCATCCGGCTGCGCGGCAAGGGCGCGCCGGGCGAGCGCGGCGGCCCGGCGGGCGATCTGTACGTGGTGGTCCACGTCAAGGAGCACCCCGTGTTCGGCCGCAAGGGCGACAACCTCACCGTCACCGTCCCCGTGACCTTCGTGGAGGCGGCGCTCGGCGGCGAGGTCCGGGTCCCGACCCTCGGCGGCCCGGCCGTCACCCTGAAGCTGCCCCCCGGCACGCCGAACGGCCGTACGATGCGGGCCCGGGGCAAGGGGGCGGTCCGTAAGGACGGCACTCGCGGTGACCTGCTGGTCACCGTGGAGGTGAGTGTTCCGAAGGACCTGTCGGGGAAGGCTCGTGACGCGCTTGAGGCGTATCGCGAGGCGACCGCGGGCGAGGACCCGCGGGCGGAGCTGTTCCAGGCCGCGAAGGGAGCATGAGTCAGATGGATGGCCGTCGTCCCCGCCAGCGCGGGGGTTTTTCCCCGTATGAACTGACCGAGGACACCCCGGTCTACGTCATCTCGGTGGCGGCCCAGCTGTCCGGCCTGCACCCGCAGACCCTGCGCCAGTACGACCGCCTGGGCCTGGTCTCCCCGGACCGCACCGCCGGCCGGGGCCGCCGTTACTCGGCCCGCGACATCGAACTGCTCCGCCAGGTGCAGCAGTTGTCGCAGGACGAGGGCATCAACCTGGCCGGCATCAAGCGGATCATCGAACTGGAGAACCAGGTCGCGGCGCTGCAGTCCCGGGTCGCGGAGCTGGAGGCCGCCCTCGACGGCGCGGCGGCGGCCATGCGCCAGCGCGAGGCCGCGGTACACGCCTCCTACCGCCGCGACCTGGTGCCGTACCAGGAGGTGCAGCAGTCGAGCGCGCTGGTGGTGTGGCGGCCGAAGCGGCAGCAGCAGTCGGACTGACGACGCGGCACGCGCGTGGAGGGCCCGGAGGTTCGGCCGAATCTCCGGGCCCTTCGTCGTCCCACCCGGCCGCGGTGGCGGAAGCGCGAATGGCTGGGTTTGTTCGGTCGTCTGGTCGAAAACGGGCCGGACTGTGCGGCTGTCGTAAGGATCACGACTCCCGTAGGGCCGGATTGGTTGTACGAGGCGAAGCGGAATGTGGTGTTGTCATCTCGTTAAGTAGTTTTGCTTGACGCTGGGGGCCGCTGACGCGTTGGCTTTTCAGTCACATGGGTCGCAAGGGTGCGCCCCCGTCCGGAAGACACCCCCGGAAGACACCTAGAAGTGAGCTCCTCCATGCGTCGTCGTATCGCCATGTCCGTGGCCGCGTGTTCGTTGGCCCTGTCGCTCGCCGGCTGCGGTGTGCTGAGCGCGACAAGTGACGGAGGCGACGCGACGCCGACCAAGGGCGACGACATCACGGTCGGTCTGCTGCTCCCGGAGAAGGCGAACACCCGTTACGAGAAGTTCGACTACCCCATCATCCGGGAGAAGGTCGCGTCCCTCACCGACAACCGCGGCAAGGTCGAGTACGCCAACGCCGAGCAGAACGCCGCCAAGCAGGCCCAGCAGCTGCAGCAGATGATCGACGACAAGGTCGACGTCATCCTGCTGGACGCGGTCGACTCGCACGCCATCGCCGCCAGCGTGACGAAGGCCAAGGAAGCGGGTATTCCGGTCATCGCGTACGACCGGCTGGCCGAGGGCCCGATCGACGCGTACATCTCCTTCGACAACGAGCTGGTCGGCGAGGTGCAGGGCCGCACCCTGCTGGAGGCGATGGGCCCGGACGTCGACACGTCCGACAAGATCGTGATGATGAACGGCTCGCCCACCGACCCGAACGCGAAGCAGTTCAAGCAGGGCGCGCTGGCCGAGCTGAACGGCCGGGTGACGATCGCGTCGTCCTTCGACACCAAGGACTGGAAGCCGGAGAACGCCCAGGCCAACATGGCCGAGGCGATCAAGGTGATCGGCGCGGGAAACATCGCCGGTGTCTACTCCGCCAACGACGGCATGGCGGCCGGCGTCATCAAGGCGCTGGAGGCCGCCGGGGTGACCAAGCTGCCGCCCGTCACCGGGCAGGACGCCGAACTGGCGGCGGTGCAGCGGATCGTCAGCGGCGAGCAGTACATGAGCGTCTACAAGTCCTACCCGGCCGAGGCCGAGGCCGCCGCCGAGATGGCCGTCGCCAAGGTGCAGGGCAAGGACATCCAGTTCGACGCGCTGACCCGGGACCGGGTCGACAGCCCCACCCACAAGGACATCCCGGCGCAGCTGGTGTCCGTGGTCGCCCTGACCCGGCAGAACATCAAGCAGACCGTCGTGTCCGACGGTATTTACAAGATCTCCGAGATCTGCGTCGGGCCGTACAAGGCGGCCTGCGCGGAGCTGGGTCTGAAGTAGCCGCGGTCCGCCGCGCGGCGCCCGCGCGCCCAGGGGAGTTCACGCCGTTCACTCCGTACGGCCGTGAACTCCCCTTTGTCGTACGCCCGTCCGGGAGCGCTCTCAGGGGGCGCGCGGGAGGGGACGCGCGCCGTGGGCAACGAGCCGTCGCCATCTGTTGTCGGAATGTGACGGACCGGGGTGGGTGCGAACCCGTGCATACCGGTGGTTTCCGGCGGTCACAGTGGCGGGAGGCGTGTTGCGGAGCAGGTTCGCTCCGCGCATAGTTGCGCTGCGGAAGGACGTGGAAACCGGGGGTGGGATGGGCGATGGCCGGGCACGGGACGGACGAGCATCCACACGGTGCTGACCGACTGTGCGAGGCCGGGGATCGGGTGTATTCCCGGGCCGTACGGCGCGGACGCGTGCCCCGCCGCGACGCCGAGGCGGTGCCCTGCCTGCTGGAGCTGGCGCTGCTGCACCCCGATCCCGACGACATGGACTGGCTCGTGCCGACCTCCCCGCAGGAGGTCATGACCCGGCTGCTGCGCGGCGTCTACGACGAGATCAGCGCCAGCCAGCGGCGGGTGGGCTCGGCGGTGGCCGCGGTGGAGTGGTACGCGGGCCTGGGCGGCCGTACGACGGCCTCCGCGTACGGCGGTGAGGGTACGGCCGCGATCCGGGTCCTGGACGGTCCTGCGCGCATCCAGGCGGCCCTGGACGAGGCGACGGCGGCGTGCACGACCGAGGTGCTCACCGTGCAGCCGGGCGGCATCCGGCGCGAGCACGAGCTGTCCGAGGGCCTGCACCGGGCGCTGGCCCTGCGCGGGCGGGGCGTACGGATGCGGGATCTCTACAACCATGTCGCCCGGCACGGGCAGGGGTTGCTCAACTACCTGGAGCTGATGGGCGACGCGGTCGAGGCGCGCACCCTCGACGAGGTCATCGAGCGGCTGATCCTCTTCGACCGCACGGTCGCCTTCATCCCGGCCAACGCCGACCGCACGATGGCCCTGGAACTGCGCCACCCCGGCCTGGTGGCCTACCTGGTGACCGTCTTCGAACGCCTGTGGCGCCTCGCCATCCCGCTCACCGCCGCCCTCCCCGACACCGGCATCGAGGGCATCTCGCACCGCGAGCAGTCCATCGCGGCGCTGCTCGCCGAGGGGCACCAGGACGCGGTGATCGCCGAACGCCTCGGCATCAGCGTCCGCACCTGCCGCGCCCATATCGCCCGCCTCTGCGAGACCCTGGGCGCGGCCAGCCGCACCCAGCTCGGCGTCCGCATAGCCCAGGCCGGCCTGGACGGCCCGCCACGCCCGGCCGGCCTCACGGTGCCTGGGAGGCGGACTCCGGGGGTCCGGTGAGGGCGCCTGGCCGGCGCCCGCGAGCGTCCGCGCGGGTCACTGTTCCGGGCCCAGGATGCCCGAGCGGCCGATGAGGTAGCCGAGCTGGGCCCGGCTCTCGCTGCCGAGGTGGGCGGCCAGTTTGGCGATGTGCTCGCGGGCGGTGCGGATGTTCATGCCGAGGCGTTCGGCGATGACCGCGTCGGTGTGGCCCTCGATGAGCAGGCCCGCGATGGCCCGCTGGCGGGGCGTGATGCCGCCGCGCACGGGCTGCGGGGCGGCCTGGGGGTGCATGGGGGTGGCCAGGCGCCACAGGCGGTCGAAGACCGTCACCAGGTACTCGACGAGGGCCGGGTTGCGGACCTCGAGGGCGTGGCTGCGGTCCTTGCTGGCGGGTACGAAGGCGACCGCGCGGTCCACGACGATCAGCCGCTCGGGGAGTTCGTCGAGGGTGCGCACCTCCAGGTCTCCGGTCAGCTGCTCGCAGTACGCGAGGACGGCGGGGTCGTGGCGGCTGGTGTGCTGGTACAGGGTGCGCATCCGGCAGCCGCGGGAGAGCAGCGCCTGGTCGCGCGGGAGCGCCACCTCCAGCGCGGAGGCGGGGCGTTTGCCGCCGGGCTGGATGGTGAGCAGCTCGCCGACGGCCGTCGTCATGGCCTCGCCGATCGCCCCGTTGATCCGCTCGACCCCGCCGAGCAGCCGGATGCCGAACGCGGTGGTCGACGCGCCGTCCGGGGTGTCGAGCAGCAGCAGCGGCGCGAACGCCTCGGCGAGCCACGCCTCGTGGCGCCGACGCCGGGCGATGTCGTCCTCGACGGCGCACAGCAGCCGCGGCAGGGCCACCGACGGCGCCGCGGGCCGCAGCCACGCCCCGTCCCGCGGATCCGGCTGGAGCAGCCCCCGCTCGACCACGCACGGTGCCTGTTCGGCCTCCGCCGCGGGAACCCGGCCGGCCTGCAGTGCCCGGGCGTACAGGGCGAGGCCTGCCTCGCACACCTCCTCCGCCTCGTGACGGTGCGTCGCGGTCCTCACCCGGGTGGGCTCCCTTCCGGTACGACAGGCCCTCTACGACAGGCCCTAGCGGTCCCGGTCAAGGATCCCCGACTGGGCGATGAGATAGCCGAGTTGGGCCCGGCTGCCGCTGCCGAGGGCGGCGGCGAGTTTGGCGATGTGGGCGCGGCAGGTGCGGACGTTCATGCCGAGGCGGCGGGCGATGGCCTCGTCGACATGGCCTTCGATGAGCAGTTTGGCGATGGAGCGCTGGACCCCGGTGATGCCCTCCGGCGTGGACTCGTACGGTACTTCCTCCATCAGCGGCACGGCCCGCTGCCACAGTTGCTCGAAGACCTTGATGAGGTACTGGACCAGTCCGGGATGGCGCAGTTCGAGGGCGACCTGGCGGTCGTCCTGGGCGGGGATGAAGGCGACCGTGGCGTCGCAGATGATGAGCCGTTCGATCAGCTCCTCCAGCGTGCGGATCTCGACCTTCGCGCCGGCCATCTTGTCCATGTACGCGAAGGTGGACTGACTGTGCCGCACGGTGTGCTGGTAGAGGGTGCGCACCGAAATCCCGCGCTCGATCAGCGGCTTGCTGCGCTTGAGCGCCTGGCTCAGGATGTGTTCCGGCCTGCTGCCGCCGGGCTGTACCGTCAGCACCTCACTGCGGGCCTCGGCTATCGCCACGTCCAGCGCGGCATGGATCCGGTCGATGCCCTCCAGGACGGTGATGGCGTGGGTGGCCGCCGGCTGCTGGGCACTGATGGCGAGGAAGGGCTGGAAGGTGTCCGTGAGGTCGACGGTGAGCCGCCGCCGGTCCTGTATCTCGCGTTCCAGCGGCTGGAGTTGCTGTGCCAGCACGATGGACGGGGGGACCGGACGCAGCCAGTTCGCGTCATCGGGGTCGGGGTGGAGCAGGGCGAACTCAAGCAGGCAGGGAGCGGGCTTGACCTCGTCGCGGGCTATTCGCCCGGAGCTGAGGGCCGCGGCGTACAACCGCGATCCATCGGCGCACAGCTCAGTGATGCCGTGAGGATGTGTCGGGTTTGTGCTCTTCGGTGACAAATCTCCACCCCCCAGGGTCCTGAACGTGCAGGAACATGATGCATCTCCCCGGTGGCATTGACGTGCCTGAATGAGCCATCGTCTTGTTTCGCGGGGGAGAGGAAGCCATCAAGTGAGGACGAAGCCGACCATGAATAAGAGAATGCTTCGCTCGGTGCTTGCTACTGCCGTCGTTGCTCTGGCGCTGGCCTTCGGTGCGGCCGGTCCTCTCGACGTCGGCTGGCGGACCCCTGCCCAGGTGGAGAGCACGGCGGTGGTGGCCGGGGACGTCGGCTGGTCCGTCGAGGCAGCGCCCGGCGACGTCGGCTGGAGCGTGGTGGCCGGCGGCGAGGACGTCGGCTGGTCGGAGCCGGCGGGCGCGGACGCATGACCACCCCACCCGACGACCGGTCCTTCCGGCGTGAAATGGCCACCGCGTACCGTTCCGGCTGGCACTTCATCGACCTGGCCACCGCCATCCCCCACAACGGTGACTCGCTCATGGTGACCGTGTTCGGTGAGCCGGTCGTCGTCACCCGGGACGAGGACGGGGACGTACGGGCGTACCGGTGCCTGCGCCGGCCCCGCGGTGCGCCGCAGCCCGTGCGGTGCGCCATCCGGTACGGAATGATCTTTGTGAACCTCGACCAGCGCGACCACCGGTTGGCGGAGCCGGAGACCCCGGACCCCATGACCATCTCGGCCACCCCCCGCAGTGCCTGACGCGATTCCCCCGTCGTAAAAGATCGCTCAGGTGCTTCCCCCCGCAGCGGGGGGGGGGGGGGGGGGGGGGCGGGGCGGCGGGGGGGGCGCGGGGGGGGGGGCGCGCGGGGCGGGGGGGGGGGGCG
>NZ_JBITZX010000025.1:0-66855 GCF_044547145.1 Streptomyces sp. NPDC052773
CCCGCCTCCCGCGCCAGGCGCCCCCGCCCCCCCCCCCCCGCGCCCCCGCCGCCCCCCCCCGCCCGCCGGCCGCCGGCGGGGGGGGGGGGGGGGGGGGGGGGGGCGGGGCCGGCGCCGCCCCCCCCCCCCCCCCCACCCCCGCTCGACCACCGCTCGATCCCCGCTCAGCCCTCGCCCAGAACCACCCTCAACGCCCCCAGCAACCGATCCACCGTCCCCCGATCCCGCACAGCGACCCGCAGCCACTCCTCACCCAGCCCGGGAAACGTGTCCCCGCGCCGCACCGCGAAGCCCAGCTCCCGCAGCCGCCGACGGACCACCGCGGCCCCGGGCAGGCGGACCAGCACGAAGGGACCCTCCGCAGGGGACACCACCCGCAACCCGGCCTCCGCGAACGAGCCCAGCCCCGCCACGAGATACGAGCGATCCGCCGCGATCCGGTGCGCCGCGTGCGCCGCCTCGGCCAGGGCCCGCGGCGCCACACACGCCTCGGCCGCCACCAACGCCGGCGTGGACACCGGCCACAACGGCTGCGCCCGCTCCAGCTCGGCGACGGTCTCCGGCGCCGCGAGCACGTACCCGATCCGCAGCCCCGCCAGCCCCCACGTCTTGGTCAGACTGCGCAGGACCACCAGCCCGGGCACGTCCGTCCGCCCGGCCAGCGCCTCCCGCTCACCGGGCACCGCGTCCATGAACGCCTCGTCCACGACGAGCGTCCGCCCGGGCCGGGCCAGCCCGGCGATCACGGCGGCGGGGTGCAGCACGGACGTCGGATTGGTCGGGTTGCCGATCACCACGAGGTCGGCGTCCTCGGGGACGAGCCCCGGATCCAGCCGGAATCCGTCCTCCTCCCGCAGCAGCACCCGGTCCACCGAGTGCCCGGCGTCCCGCAGCGCCGCCTCCGGCTCGGTGAACTGCGGGTGCACGACCACGGGCCGGCGCACCTTCAACGCGCGCGCCAGCAGCACGAACGCCTCCGCCGCCCCCGCCGTCAGCAGCACCCGCTCGGCCGGCAGCCCGTGCCGCGCTGCGACGGCGGCCCGCGCGGCCCGCCCGTCGGGGTAGGCCGCCAGCCCGTCCAGCGAGCCGGCGATCACCTCCCGCAGCCACGCCGGGGGAGTGTCGGACCGTACGTTCACCGCCAGATCGGTGAGGGCGGAGCCGTCGTCGCGGACCTCCGCGTCACCGTGATGCCGCAGATCGTGCCCGTCGTCAGTGCGCATGGGTGTGTGCGTGCCCCCCGTGATGGTGATGCCCGTGGCCGTGCCCGTGGTGGTGGCCGTCGTCGTCGGGGTGGTAGTGCGGCTGCTGCGGCATGCCCACCTTGTCCTCGAAGCCGGGCAGCGCGATGCGGTACACGCACGAGTCGCAGTTCATCCGCAGATCGCCCTTCAGGGCCTCCTCGTACCGCTCCATCACCAGGTCCAGCAGCTCCGGCTCCGGCCCGATGACGTCCGCCGAGCGCACCTCGATCTCCGGGTGCGCCGCCGCCCAGCCCTCGGTCTGCTGCCGCACCCGGTCCGGCAGGATGCCGGTGAACAGGAAGTACGGCAGCACGACGATCCGCTGCGCGCCCAGCTTCGCGCACCGGTCCAGCCCGCTCGGCACGTCCGGCGCGGCCAGCGACACGAACGCGGTCTCCACCCCGGCGTAGCCGCGTCCCTCCCACAGCAGCCGCGCCGCCTTGTGCACCTCGGCGTTGGCGTCGGGGTCCGTCGACCCGCGCCCGACCAGCAGCACGGTGACGTCCGCGCGGTCCTCGGGCGTGCGGGCCGTACCGCCCAGCGCCTCGTCCAGCCGCCGCTCCAGCACGGCCAGCAGCGACGGGTGCGGGCCCAGCGGACGGCCGTACGTGTACGAGATCCCCGGGTGCCGCTCCTTCTCACGCGCCAGCGCGGCCGGGATGTCGCCCTTGGCGTGCCCGGCGGACACCAGCATCAGCGGCACCGCGGCGAACCGGCGCACCCCCCGCTCCACCAGCTCGGTCACCGCCTCGCCGAGCGGCGGCGGGGACAGCTCGATGAAGCCGCCCGCGACGGGCAGGTCCGGGTTGCGGCGCCCCAGCTCCCGGACGAAGTCACGGAACGCCTCGGCGCCGGCGTCGTCCCGGGTGCCGTGGCCGGCGATGAGCAGGGCGGGCGGCGGGGTGGTCACGATGTCTCCTCGGAGTACGAAGTGGGGTGGTACAGCAGGGCGTTGAGCGCGGCGGCGGCGACCGCCGAGCCGCCCTTCTCGGACACGTTGCTCACGGCGGGCAGCCCGCTCTCGCGCAAGGCGGCCTTGGACTCGGCCGCCCCGACGAAGCCGACGGGCAGACCGATGACGAGCGCCGGATCGGCGTCCAGGGTGAGCAGTTCCTCCAGGGCGGTCGGCGCGCAGCCGATCACCCACAGCGCGCCCGGCCCGACCTGGTCGTAGGCCAGCCGCATGGCGTGCGCGGAGCGGGTGAGGTCCGGCCCGGCCTTCGCGTCCTTGAGCCGGCAGACGGTCTCCCGGCGGGTGATCCCGGCGGCGACCATCTCGACGTCCACGACGACGGGCGCCCCGGCGTGCAGCGCGGCGTACGCCTTCTCCAGCGCGGCCTCGTCCATGACGAGGTCGTCGGCGTAGTCGAGGTCGGCGGCGGAGTGGATGACCCGCTCCACCACCGCGCGGGTCAGCGGCGGGAAGTGCGAGGTGTTCAGGCGGGCGCGCAGCCGCCGGAAGGACTCCTGCTCGATGGGGTGGACCACACGGTTCACTGGGCGCCCTCCTGCGCTGTCTGCCAGCGGTAGCCGCGCGGCGTCACCATGCGGCCCGCGATCTCCCGGGTCGCGGTGTTGCCCACCGTCACGACCGTCATCATGTCGACCGTCGCGGGGTCCAGCTCCGCCAGTGTGGTGAGCCGGCCGGACTCGTCGGCCCGCGACGCGTTGCGGACGATACCGACCGGCGTGGCCGGCTCCCGGTGCTCGGCGAGGATCGCGAGCGCCTTCGGCAACTGCCAGTCACGGCCGCGCGAACGCGGGTTATAGAAGGTCACGACGATGTCCGCCTCGGCCGCCGCCCGCACCCGCCGCTCGATGACCTCCCACGGCGTGTGCAGATCGGACAGGCTGATCGAGACGTGGTCGTGGCCGAGCGGCGCGCCCAGGATCGCCGCCGCCGCGAGCGCCGCGGTCACGCCCGGCACACCGACCACGTCGATGTCGTCGGACGCCTCGGCGAGCGCGGGGGAGGCCATCGCGTACACGCCCGCGTCGCCGCTGCCGATCAGCGCGACCGCCTGACCCTTGCGGGCCTCGGCGACCGCCGTGCGCGCCCGCTCCTCCTCGGCGCCCAGCCCGGACTCCAGGATCCGGGTGCCGGGCCGCAGCAGGTCGCGGATCTGGTCGACGTACTGGTCCAGCCCGACCAGCACCGACGCCCGCTCCAGCTCGGCCTTGGCGCGCGGCGTGAGCAGGTCGCGGGCGCCCGGACCGAGCCCGACCACCGCGAGCCGCCCGCGCCCGGGCCGCCGTACGACCGCGCAGGTCGCCATGGCGGGGCTGGCCGCCGACTTCCGCTTGGGGACGAGGAGTTCACCGCCGCGCACCAGCGCCGCCGCCTCCGCCACCGACGGTGTGCCCACCGCGGCGAGCGGAGCGTCCGACGGGTTGGGGACCTCGACCGCGGCCAGCTCCTCGGCGGCGTACGTCACCAGCGGCACGCCCAGCCGGGCGGCGGCCCCGACGATGCCGGGCTCCTCCGCCTTGGCGTCCACGGTGGCCAGCTCGGCGACACTGCGCGCGGACAGCCCCGCGTCCCGCAGCGCCTCCTCGACCAGCCCCAGCACCTCCTCGACGGGGGCGCCCTTCGAGGCGCCCACTCCGACGACGAGGGTCGGCGGACGCAGCACGGCCTCCCGCGCGGCGGGCTCGACCAGCCGGTCCGTCACCCGGATCGTGTACGGCCCGTCCTCGGCGACCGGCAGCGGCGGCAGCGGCCAGGCCACCTCCGCGCGCAGCGCCACCGGCTCCCCGTCGAGCAGCGCCCGCGACACCGCCGCGACCTCGCCCTCCACGGGCAGCCCGAGCGTGTCGAGACCCGCGATGCCGACGGCGTCGGTCGCCGTCGTCACCACCGGCTCCGCGCCCAGCACCGAACCCACCGCGTGGGCCAGCTCGTTGGCGCCGCCGCCGTGCCCGCCGACCAGCGACACGGCGTACCGCCCGCCCTCGTCGACGCACACCACACCCGGGTCGGACGCCTTGTCGTCCAGCAGCGGCGCGAGCAGCCGGACGACCGCGCCCGTGGCCAGGAAGCACACCAGCTGCTCGCACTCGGCGAACGCCCGCCGCACGGCGTCCTTGACGGGTCCGTCGTACACGCGCGTACGGTCCGGCCACGCCGCGGCCAGCCGGTCCCGCGCCGCCGCTCCCGCCGCGGTGGCGGAAATGAGGCCGATCACTGGGCAACTCCCTCTTGGATCACGGGGCTTCTGACACCCCACAGCAGAAAAACCGGATTGGTCGCCGCGAGCCGGGTCACGTCCCCGGGCAGCGGCGCGAGCCGGGACGACTGCAACAGCACCCCGTCACAGGAGAACCCGGCGCTCGTCAGCGCCTCCCGCGCGGCCGGCACCCGGTCCAGCGCGGCCATCGCGACGACCACCGTGCGCCGGGCGCGCCGCGCGCACGCGGTGACGATCGCGGGCAGCTCGCGCCCGCCGCCGCCGACGAACACGGCGTCCGGATCGTCGGCGAGACCGGCCAGCGCGTCCGGCGCCGACCCGTGCACCGCCCGCACGTCCACGCCGTGCGCGGCGGCGTTGGCGCGGATCCGCTCCACCCCGTCCGCCGCCTTCTCCACGGCGACCGCCGCCGCGCCGAGCCGCGCGCACTCCACGGCCACGGAGCCGGAGCCCGCGCCGACGTCCCACACCAGGTCGCCGAGCCGGGGCCCGAGCCGGGCCAGGGCCAGCGCCCGCACCTCGAACTTGGTGATCATCGAGTCGCGGTGCGCGAAGTCGCCCTCGTCCAGCGCCCATCCGGCGGGCCGTACGGCCGGACCGGCCACCGTGCGCACCGCGCCCAGCACCCGCCCGGGATCGAGGGACAGGACGACGCTGACCGCCGTACCCCAGTCCCGGGCCGCCGCCTCGGAGGGCGTCACCCGCTCCACGCGCTCCCGCTCCGGATCGCCCAGCGCGGACGCGACGACCAGCACCCGCCCGCTGTCCCGCAGCGCCGCGCCCAGCTCGGCGGGCCCCGCGCCCGGCCCGGTCAGCACCGCCACCTTGGGGTGCGCGCGGCACACGTTCACCGCCGTACGCGGCTCCCGGCCGTGCGCGCTGACCACCACCGCGTCGTCCCAGGGCAGTCCGACCCGCGCGAACGCGGCGGCCACCGAGGACACCCCGGCCCGCACGTCCAGCCGCTCGGGCCCGAACCGCTCGGCCAGCGCCCGCACGATCCCGAAGAACCCGGGATCGCCCGAGGCCAGCACCACCACGGGCCGGTCCTTGCCGACGTACGGCTCCATGGCGTCCAGCGCGGGCGCCAGCGGCCCGAGCACGATCCGCTCGGCGCCCTCCGGCAGCCGTACGGCGTCCAGATGGCGCCGCCCGCCGACGACCAGCTCCGCCCCGGCCACCGCCTCCCGCGGCGCGGGCGCCCCGGTCCCCGTCCCGACGACGGTGATCACTGCTGGGCACCCCGCGCGCGCAGCGCCCTGCGGGCTTCCGGGTCGGCCTTGCGGTACCCGTGGAAGTGCCCCGGGTGGTACAGGTGCGAGCGGGTGCCGTGCGCGTCGAGGGCCGGGCCGACCAGGAACAGCGTGTGCTTCCACAGCTTGTGCTCCTTGACGGTCTCCTCCAGCGTGCCGATCGTGCACTTCACGACCAGCTCCTCGGGCCAGGTCGCCTGGTACGCCACGACCACCGGAGTCGTCGTCGGATAGCCGCCCTCCAGCAGCTCCCGCACCAGCTGTCCGCTGCGCGCCGCCGACAGGAAGATGGCCATGGTGGTGCCGTGCTTGGCGAACTCGCGGACCTCCTCGCCGGGCGGCATCGGCGTCTTGCCGCCGCCCAGCCGGGTCAGCACCACGGACTGCGCGACCTCCGGGATCGTCAGCTCCCGCTGCGCCAGCGCGGCCACCGCGGAGAACGACGACACACCCGGCACGATCTCGGTGTCGATGCCGATCTCCTGGCACCGGTCCAGCTGCTCCTGCGTACCGCCCCACAAGGCGGGGTCGCCGGAGTGGATGCGGGCCACCTTCAGCCCGTCGGCGTGCGCCCGTCGGTAGACGGCGACCACGTCCTCCAGCGACATCGTCGCCGAGTCCAGGATCTCGGCACCCTCCCGCGCGTGCTCCAGCACCTCCGCCTGGACCAGGCTCGCCGCCCAGATCACGATGTCGGCCTCGGCGATCGCGCGCGCGGCACGGAACGTCAGCAGATCGGCGGCGCCGGGGCCGGCACCGACGAAGGTCACCTTGCCGGTGGGGGTGTCGGCCATGGGTGGGTTCCTCTCGTACGGGAGTTCAACGCGGGGGTGTGTGCGACGCGAGGTCAACGCGGGCCGGGTCGGACGTGCGCGACCCGCCGCCGATCCGATAGCAAGGGCGCATGGCGGTGTTCGTCGCGCTCGGCGCGTTCCTGATGACGCTGGCCGGCGGCTGGACGGCACAGCGCGTGACCGACCGCCGCCACCTGGTGCTGGGCCTGGCCGGCGGCCTGATGCTGGGCGTCGTCGGCCTGGACCTGCTGCCGGAGGCGCTGGAGGCGGCGGGCACCGAGGTGCACGGTGTCCCGGTGGCCCTGCTGCTGTTCGTGGCGGGTTTCCTCGTAGCCCATCTGGTGGAACGTCTGCTGGCCGCCCGGCAGGCCGCGCACGGCGCGGAGGAACACGACGGCCGGGCGCCCGAGGTGGGCCTCACCGCCGCCGCGGCCATGGTCGGCCACAGCGCGATGGACGGCGTCGCCATCGGCGCCGCCTTCCAGGTCGGCCACGGCATGGGCGTCGCCGTCGCGCTCGCCGTCATCGCCCACGACTTCGCGGACGGCTTCAACACCTTCACCCTGACGACCGTCTACGGCAACGCCCGCCGCCGCGCCGTCGCCATGCTGGTCGCGGACGCGGTCGCCCCGGTCGCCGGCGCGGCCTCCACGCTGCTGTTCACCATCCCCGAGCCGCTGCTCGGCGGCTATCTCGGCTTCTTCGGCGGCGCGCTGCTCTATCTCGCGGCGGCCGAGATCCTGCCCGAGGCCCACCACGAGCACCCGGCCCGCTCGACCCTGCTGTGCACGGTCGCGGGCGCCGCGTTCATCTGGCTGGTGGTCGGCATCGCCGAGTGACCGCCCGCCCGGACGGCGGCTCACAGCTTCCCGCCCCGTCCGCCGTCCCGCCGCGCGGGCGCGATCAGCGTCGACAGATACGGCAGCGCCGCCCCGTCCAGCTCGGCGGCCGGCCGGATCGACTCCTCCGGCAGCCCCAGCGCCGACCCCCACACGGCACCCTCGATCCGGCCGCTCTCGCGCAGCGCCTCCGCGACCTCGGCGGCCTGCCGCCCGAACTTGTACGCCACGACCGTCCCCGGCCCGTTCAGCGCATCCTTCAGCACGGCCGCACCCGCGGTCACCGGCACCAGCGTCAGCGGCTCGGTGCCCTCCGTCAGCACGGCACCCGAGCGGGCCGCCAGATCCTGCATGGCGGTGATCCCGGGCACCGTCTCGACGACCGTGCCCGGCACCAGCTCGGCCACGGTCTGCGCGAGATACGTGAACGTCGAGTACACGTTCGGGTCCCCGATGGTCGCGAACGCCACCGAGCCGCGCGCCCGCAGCAGTTCGGCCACCCGCTCGCCGGCCGCGTCCCAGGCGGCCTCGCGCCGCGCCCGGTCGGTCCGCTCGTTCAGCGCGAACACCACCCGGACGACCTTCTCCTCGGGCACGTAGTGCAGCACGGTCGCCTCCGCGCGCCCGCGCTCGCCCGTGTCCATCACGGGTACGACGACGACCTCGGCGGCCCGCAGCGCGTTCACGCCCTTCACGGTCACCAGCTCCGGGTCGCCCGGACCGACCCCGACCCCGATCAGCCTGCTGCTCATGACGTCCGGCACCTCTCCACGAACCGACGGGCGACACCGGGCTCGGACGCCCAGTGCGTGTGCAGATAACTCGCGTGCACACCGCGCTGTACGAAACCTTCGACGCGCCGCTCGGGCGCCCGCACCCCCCACGCCGGGGCCGCCCCCGCGCCGGGCTCGACGACCGTGCGGTGGAACTCGTGCCCCCGCATCCGGGTCCCGGCCGGGGCCAGCGCACTGTCGCCGACGGCCACCGCGTCCCGGTAGCCCAGCGTCAGCCGCTCGCTCATCCGCGCGGAGGCGTCCAGCACCCCGCACATCGGCTGCCCGTCCAGCTCCCGGCACAGATACAGCAGCCCCGCGCACTCGGCGGCCACCGGGGCGCCGGAGCGCGCCAGCTCGCCGACCGCCTCGCGCAGCGGCTCGTTGGCGGACAGCTCACCGGCGTACACCTCAGGGAACCCGCCGCCGACCACCAGTCCCGCCGTGCCCTCCGGCAGCGCCTCGTCCCGCAGCGGGTCGAACGTCACCACCTCGGCCCCGGCGGCGGTCAGCAGCTCGGCGTGCTCGGCGTACGAGAACGTGAACGCCGCGCCACCGGCCACGGCCACCACGGGGCGCGTCCCGCCGGACACCACCGGCGGCTCCCACGCCTCGCACGACAGGGCGCCCGCACTGCGCGCCAGCCCCGCCAGCGCCTCCAGATCGCACCCTGCCTCGACCTGCGCGGCCATCGCCGCCACGGCCTCCACCGCGGCCGTACGCCGCTCGGCCACCGGCACCAGACCCAGGTGCCGCGACGGCGTCTCCACCTGCGGCGCCCGCCGCAGCACCCCGAGCACGGGCACCCCGGACGCGTCCAGCGCCTCCCGCAGCAGTGCCTCGTGCCGGTCTGAGCCGACCTTGTTGAGGATCACGCCCCCGATCCGCACCTCGGGGTCCCAGGACGCGAAACCGTGCACCAGCGCGGCCACCGACCGCGACTGCGACGACGCGTCCACCACGAGCACCACCGGCGCCCGCAGCAGCTTCGCCACCTGCGCGGTGGACGCCAGCTCGCCCTCCCCGGCCGCCCCGTCGTACAGCCCCATCACGCCCTCGACGACGGCGAGATCGCAGCCGCGCGCGCCGTGCGCGAACAGCGGCCCGATCAGCTCCGGACCGCACAGGTACGCGTCGAGGTTGCGCCCCACGCGCCCGGTCGCGAGCGCGTGGTAGCCGGGGTCGATGTAGTCCGGCCCGACCTTGTGCGGGGACACGGTGAGCCCCCGCGCGGCGAACGCGGCCATCAGCCCCGTGGCGACGGTGGTCTTCCCGCTCCCCGAGGAGGGCGCGGCGACCACCAGCCGGGGAACGGACGAGGAGGGGTTCACCACTCGATGCCCCTCTGCCCCTTCTGCCCGACGTCCATGGGGTGCTTCACCTTGGACATGTCGGTCACGAGATCGGCGAAGTCGACCAGCTTCTCCGGCGCGTTGCGCCCGGTGATGACGACGTGCTGGGTGCCGGGGCGGTCGCGCAGCACCTGCACGACCTCGTCCGTGTCGACCCAGCCCCAGTGCATGGGGTACGCGAACTCGTCGAGCACGTACAGCCTGTACGTCTCGTTCGCCAGGTCCCGCTTGACCTGCTCCCAGCCCTCGCGGGCCTTCTCCTCGTTGTCCATCTGCGCGTCGCGCTGCACCCAGGACCAGCCCTCGCCCATCTTGTGCCAGGCGACGGTCCCGCCCTCACCGGAGTCGCCCAGCACCCGCAGCGCCCGCTCCTCGCCGACCTTCCACTTCGCCGACTTGACGAACTGGAACACCCCGATCGGCCAGCCCTGGTTCCAGGCGCGCAGCGCCAGCCCGAAGGCGGCCGTCGACTTGCCCTTGCCGACCCCGGTGTGCACGACGACGAGCGGCCGGTTACGTCGCTGACGGGTCGTCAGACCATCGTCCGGGATGACACTCGGCTGTCCCTGCGGCATTACGCGGCCCTCCTCGTCACGTCCTTCACCAGACCGGCGATGCTGTCCGCGCGCAGCTCGTCCAGCGTCACCGCCGTACCGCCCAGATCGGCGGCGAGCTGCCCCGCGAGCCCCAGCCGCACTGGCCCCGACTCGCAGTCCACGACCACCGACGCCACGCCCTCGGCCGCGAACAGCCGCGCGGCACGCCCGGCCAGCGCCACCGGCTCGGGACCGCCCGTCGCCCGCCCGTCCGTCACGACGACGACCAGCGGCCGGCGCGCGGCGTCCCGCAGCCGCTCCACCCGCAGCACGTCGTGCGCCTTCAGCAGACCCGCGGCGAGCGGCGTACGGCCGCCCGTCGGCAGCGACTCCAGCCGCGCGGCGGCGGCGTCCACGGACGACGTGGGCGGCAGCGCGACGTCGGCGGACGTGCCCCGGAACGTCACCAGCCCCACCTTGTCCCGCCGCTGATAGGCGTCCAGCAGCAGCGACAGCACGGCACCCTTCACGGCGCTCATCCGCTGCCGGGCGGCCATCGAGCCGGATGCGTCCACCACGAACAGCACGAGGTTGCCCTCACGCCCCTCACGGGTCGCCTGCCGCAGATCGTCCCGGCGGACCACCAGCCCCGGCCCGGACCGCCCCCGCGCCCGCTGGTGCGGGGCCGCCGCCTGCACGGTCGCCGCCAGGTGCAGCTTGGTCAGCGCGCCCCGGGGCCGCCGGGCCCCGGTGGTCCGCCCCTGCTCGGTCCGCGCCCGCGAACGCCGCCCGGCGGCGCCCTCGCCGATACCGGGCACGCTCAGCACCTTCGTACGGAACGGCTCGGCCGCCCGCGCGGGGGACTGCTCACCCGCCCCCGACGGCTGCGGCTCGCCGCCCTCCCCGGCCTCCGGGCGCGCGGCGGTGTCACCGCCCTGGGGGCCGCTGTCGGGAGCGGGCTCCCCACCGCCCCCACCGCCCCCGCCGGGACCGTCCGGGTCCGGGTCCGGGTCCGAGTCGTCCTCCCCGGAGAACTCCTCCAGGGTCTGGTCCAGCTTGTCCTCGTCGAGGCCCGGCGCGTCGAAGGGATTGCGCCGGCGCCGGTGCGGCAGCGCCAGCAGCGCCGCCTGCCGCACGTCCTCCGCGAGCACGTCCGTGCGGCCCGCCCACGCGGCCAGCGCCGTCGCCGTGCGCGCCATCACGATGTCGGCGCGCATACCGTCCACCTCGAACGCCGCGCAGGTCGCGGCGATCTGCCGCAGCGCCCCGTCGCCGAGCCGCACCTGCGGCAGCAACCGCCGCGCGGCGACGATCCGTTCCCGTACGGCGGCCTCCTCGTCGGCCCAGCGCGCGGCGAAGGCGGCCGGGTCGTCGTCGTAGGCGAGGCGCCGGCGGACGACCTCCACCCGCTGCTCCGGCTCCCGCGAGGCCGCGACCTCCACGGTCAGCCCGAACCGGTCGAGCAGCTGCGGACGCAGCTCGCCCTCCTCCGGGTTCATGGTGCCGACGAGCAGGAAGCGGGCGGCGTGCCGCACGGACACGCCCTCGCGCTCCACGTACGAGGCACCCATCGCCGCCGCGTCCAGCAGCAGGTCGACCAGGTGGTCGTGGAGCAGGTTGACCTCGTCGACGTACAGGATCCCCCGGTGCGCGTCGGCGAGCAGACCAGGCTCGAACGCCTTCACGCCCTCCGCGAGCGCCCGCTCGATGTCGAGGGCGCCGACGAGCCGGTCCTCGGAGGCGCCGACGGGGAGTTCGACCATGCGCGCGGGACGCGTCGTCCCGGCGCCCGCCTCGTGCGGCCCGTCCGGGCAGCCGGGGTCCGGGGCGGCCGGGTCACACGAGAACCGGCACCCGGGCACGACGGCGACCTCGGGCAGCAGCGCGGACAGGGCCCGCACGGCCGTGCTCTTCGCGGTGCCCTTCTCGCCGCGCACGAGGACTCCGCCGACCGCCGGGGACACGGCGTTCAGCAGCAGCGCGAGCCGCAGATCGTCCTGGCCGACCACGGCCGTGAAAGGGAAGGGGGTGGTCACTGGTCGCCCTCCAAGTCGCCTTCGAGCTCCAGATAGGTGGCGCGCAGCCGCTCCAGCGTGTCCGCGTCCGGCTCGGCCCACAGGCCTCGGTCCGCCGCCTCCAGCAGCCGCTCGGTGATGCCGCGCAGCGCCCACGGGTTGGACTTCTTCATGAAGTCCCGGTTCTCCGGGTCGAAGACGTACTCCGCGCTCAGCTTCTCGTACATCCAGTCGTCCACGACCCCGGCGGTGGCGTCGTAGCCGAACAGGTAGTCCACGGTCGCCGCCATCTCGAAGGCGCCCTTGTAGCCGTGGCGCCGCATGGCCGCCATCCAGCGCGGGTTGACCACGCGGGCGCGGAAGACACGGTGGGTCTCCTCGCCCAGGGTGCGGGTCTTCACCTGGTCCGGGGTCGCCGAATCGCCCACGTACGCCTGGGGGTTGGCGCCGGTCAGATGGCGGACCATGGCGACCATGCCGCCGTGGTACTGGAAGTAGTCGTCCGCGTCGACCAGGTCGTGCTCGCGGGTGTCCACGTTCTTCGCGGCGACGGCGATCCGCCGGAACGCGGTCTCCATGTCCCCGCGCGCCGCCCGCCCGTCGAGCCCGCGCCCGTAGGCGTAGCCGCCCCAGACGGCGTACACCTCGGCGAGGTCCGCGTCGCTGCGCCAGTTCCGCGCGTCGATCAGCGGCAGCAGACCGGCGCCGTAAGCCCCCGGCTTCGAGCCGAAGATACGGGCCGTCGCGCGCCGCCGGTCGCCGTGCTCGGCGGTGTCCTCGTCCACGTGCGCCCGCACGTAGTTGGACTCGGCGGGCTCGTCCAGCTCGGCCACCGCCCGCACCGCGTCGTCGATCAGCCCGACCACGTGCGGGAACGCGTCCCGGAAGAAGCCGGAGATCCGGACGGTGACGTCGATGCGCGGCCGGCCCAGCTCCGCCAGCGGGATGACCTCGAAGCCGGTCACGCGCCGGGACGCCTCGTCCCACACCGGGCGGCAGCCCAGCAGCGCCAGGATCTCGGCGATGTCGTCGCCCTGGGTGCGCATGGCCGAGGTGCCCCAGACCGTGAGGCCCACGGACTTGGGGTACTCCCCGTTGTCGGCGAGATAGCGCTGCACCAGCGAGTCCGCCAGCGACTGCCCGACCTCCCAGCTCAGCCGGGACGGGATCGCCTTCGGGTCGACGGAGTAGAAGTTCCGGCCGGTGGGGAGGACGTTGACCAGGCCGCGGGTGGGGGAGCCGGACGGGCCCGCGGGGACGTAACCGCCGTCCAGCGCCCTGAGGATGTGGCCGATCTCGTCCGTCGTCCGGGCGAGCCTCGGCACGACCTCGGTGCAGGCGAACTCCAGCACGGCGACGGCGTCGGGCAGTTCGGTGCCGAGGACGTCCCGGACGAGAGCGGTGCTCTCGGAGACGTCCCAGCCGCGCTCCTCCATCCCCTCCGCGATCCGCCGGCACAACTGCTCCAGCAGGTCGATCGCGTCCGAGGCCGTCCGCGCCGGACCGTCCACCAGGTCGGTCAGCTCCACCGGCACCTTCACCGGCGCGCCCGGCTCGGCCAGCAGCTCCTTCTCGTCCAGCCCGAAGTGCGCCGCCAGCGAGGCCCGCAGCCCCGGCAGCGCGTTCGCCTGCCCGCCCCACACCTGCGAGGCGCGCAGCACGGCCAGCACCAGGTTCACGCGCGGCTCGCCGACCGGGCCGCCGCCGAGGATGTGCAGGCCGTCGCGGATCTGCACGTCCTTGATCTCGCACAGATAACCGTCGATGTGCATGACGAACTCGTCGAACTCGTCGTCGTCCGGCTGCTCGTCCACATGCAGGTCGTGGTGCAGTTCGGCGGCCTTGACGAGGGTCCAGATCTGCGCGCGGACCGCCGGGGCCTTCGCCGGGTCCAGGTCGGAGACCAGCGCGTACTCGTCGAGCAGCTGCTCCAGCTTCGCCAGGTCGCCGTAGGTGTCCGCGCGGGCCATCGGCGGCACCAGGTGGTCGACGACCGTGGCGTGGCCGCGCCGCTTGGCCTGGGTGCCCTCGCCGGGGTCGTTGACGATGAAGGGGTAGACCAGCGGCAGGTCGCCGAGGACGGCGTCCGGCGCGCAGCCGCCGCTGAGGCCGAGGCCCTTGCCCGGCAGCCACTCCATCGTGCCGTGCTTGCCCATGTGCACGATCGCGTCCGCGCCGAAGCTGTTCTCCAGCCAGCGGTAGGCCGCCATGTAGTGGTGCGACGGCGGCATGTCCGGGTCGTGGTAGATCGCGATCGGGTTCTCGCCGAAGCCGCGCGGCGGCTGGATCATCACGATGACGTTCCCGAACCGCAGCGACGCCAGCACGATGTCGTCGCCGTCGACGTAGAGGGAGCCCGGCGGCTCGCCCCACGCCTCCCGCATGGCCTCGCGCAACTCCGGGTCCAGCTTCTCGAACCACGCCCGGTAGTCGGCGAGCGGCACCCGCGCGGGCGCCGCGGCCAGCTGCTCCTCGGTCAGCCACTCCACGTCGTGGCCGCCGGCCTCGATGAGGCGGTGGATCAGCTCGTCGCCGTTGTCGGGGTACCCCTCGACCACGTAACCGGCGTCCCGCAGGGCGTCCAGGACCCGGACCGCCGACGCGGGCGTGTCGAGGCCGACCGCGTTGCCGACCCGCGAGTGCTTGGTCGGGTACGCGGTGAAGACCAGCGCGATCCGCTTGTCCGCGTTCGGCTTGTGCCGCAGCCGGGCGTGGCGTACGGCGATCCCGGCCACCCGCGCGGCCCGCTCCGGGTCGGCGACGTACACGGGCACGTCGTCCGCGCCCTGTTCCTTGAACGAGAACGGCACGGTGATCAGCCGGCCGTCGAACTCGGGGATCGCGACCTGCATCGCCGCGTCCATCGGGGAGAGCGCCGCGTCGGACTCCTCCCACGCGGCCCGCGAGGAGGTGAGGCAGAGGCCCTGCAGCACGGGGATGTTCAGCTCGGCGAGCGCGCCCACGTCCCAGGACTCCTCGTCACCGCCCGCCGAGGCCTGCGAGGCGTGGGTGCCGCCCGCGGCGAGGACGGATGCGACCAGGGCGTCGGCCCGCCCCAGGATCTCGTACAGCCCGGGGTCCGCGCCGCGCAGCGAACCGCAGTACACGGGCAGGGCGTTCGCCCCCTGCGCCTCGATCGCGTCGCAGAGGGTGTCGACGAACGCGGTGTTGCCGCTCAGTTCGTGGGCCCGGTAGAAGAGCACGCCGACGGTCGGGCGGCCCTCGGCCAGGGGACGCTCGCCGCGCACGCCGTACTCCGGCATCCGCTGCGGCGGCGCGAAGCCCTCGCCGGTCAGCAGCACCGTGTCGGACAGGAACCGGGCGAGTTCGGTGAGGTTGGCGGGCCCGCCCTCGACCAGGTACTTCAGCGCCTCGGCCACCACACCGGCGGGCACCGACGACTCGGCCATCAGCTCGGCGTCCGGCACCGCCTCGCCGCCCAGCAGCACGGTCGGGATGCCGGACGCCTTCAGCGCGGCGAGCCCGTCCTCCCAGGCGCGCTTGCCGCCGAGCAGCCGTACGACGGCGATGTCGGAGCCGTCGAGCAGCGCCGGAAGGTCCTCGGCGACGTCGACGCGCGCCGGGTTGCCGATCCGGTAGGGCGCGCCGGAGGCACGGGCCGCCAGCAGATCGGTGTCGGCGGTCGACAACAACAACACAGTGCCAGTGCCAGTGGTCATGCGGGCGCTCCCGGGGGAATGAAGGGCAGTCCTTGCGGCGCACCGGACTCGATGAGCCGCCACAGCGCGTCCGTGTCCGCGTGCTGTTCGATCAGGTCGCCGAGCCGGTCGAGCTGTTCCTCGCGCAGCGCGGCGAAGGAGGTGTCGGGGGCCGGCACGAAGCGGCGGCCCGCGGCGGCGGCCACCTCGCGCAGGAAGGCGCGGCGGAAGCCGTCCGACTCCAGGGAGCCGTGCCAGTGGGTGCCCCAGGTCTGGCCGACCCGGCAGCCGTCCAGGAAGGGCTCTCCGCCGAGGATTTCGGCGACGCCGTGGTGGATCTCGTAGCCCGCCACGCGCTCGCCGAGGGCTTCACCCTCGGGCCGGGTGAGGGTCTTCTCGCGGGCGAACCGCACCCGCACGGGCAGGATCCCGAGCCCGTCGACGTGGCCGCGGCGGCTCTCGACGTCGTCCTCGATGTGCTCGCCGAGCACCTGGAAGCCGCCGCAGATGCCGAGGACGGGCCGGTGCTCGGCCGCTCTGCGCAGCAGCGCGTCCGCCAGCCCGCGCTCCCGCAGCCACTCCAGGGCGCGCACGGTGCCGCGCGTGCCCGGCACGATCACGAGGTCGGCGTCCGCCAGTTCCTCGGGCCGGTCCACGAACCGGACCACGACACCGGGTTCGGCGGCCAGCGCGTCCACGTCGGTGAAGTTGGACATCAGCGGGATCGCGCACACGGCGACCCGCAGCACGTCCTCGCCGACCGGCGGCGCGGTGTTCGACTCGCGCACGGTGCCGCGCAGCGACACGCTCCCCCACGCTCGGCTTCGCTCGCGCGGGGGCACCCCCATCCCGTCCTCCTCGTCGATGCCGAGGCCGTGCCGGAACGGCAGCACGCCGTACGTCCGCCGCCCGGTCAGGTCGCGGAGCATGTCCAGGCCGGGCTCCAGCAGGGAGACGTCCCCGCGGAACTTGTTGACGAGGAACCCGGCGACCAGCTCCTGGTCCTCGCGCGACAGCAGGGCGACCGTCCCGAAGAACGAGGCGAAGACACCGCCCCGGTCGATGTCGCCGACGACGAGCACGGGCAGCCCGGCACCCCGCGCGATGCCCATGTTCACGATGTCGGTCCGCCGCAGATTGATCTCGGCGGGCGAACCGGCCCCCTCACAGATCACCGCGTCATACGTGCCCCGCAGTTCGGCGAGACAGTCCAGCACCGTGCCGAGCAGCTTCTGCTGCCGCCCGCCGTGATACCCGCGCGCGCTCAGCTCGCCCACCGGCTTGCCCAGCAGCACCACCTGGCTGCTCTGCTCGCCACCGGGCTTGAGCAGCACGGGGTTCATCAGCGCCGTGGGCTCGACCCGGCAGGCCTGCGCCTGCATGGCCTGCGCCCGCCCGATCTCGGCACCCTCGCGCGTGACGAAGGAGTTGAGGGACATGTTCTGCGCCTTGAACGGCGCGACCTTCACCCCCTGCCGCACCAGCCACCGGCAGATCCCGGCGGTGACGACGCTCTTGCCGGCGTCGGAGGTGGTGCCGGCGACGAGGAGACCCCCGTTCATCGCTTACGCCCCTTCCCGATGAGGCGTGCGCCCGCGCACACGCCGAGCGCCAGCCAGCTCACCCGCCGGGAGAGCCGTACGGCCCGCCGGATGTCGGTGACCTGGACGGCGCGCCCCTGTCCGTTCAGCACGGGCCGGTGCTCCACGCGCCCCCCGTACGACAACGTGCCGCCCAGCCGCACCCCGAGCGCCCCCGCGAACGAGGCCTCCACGGGCCCGGCGTTGGGGCTCGGGTGCCGGTGGGCGTCGGCCCGCCAGGCGCGCACGGCACCGCGCGGATCGTCACCCGACAGCGCGGCGAGTACGGCGGTCAGCCGCGCCCCCGGCCACCCGGCGACGTCGTCGAGGCGGGCGGAGGCCCAGCCGTAACGCCGGTAGCGGGGCGACTTGTGACCCACCATGGCGTCCAGGGTGTTGACGGCCCGGAACCCCAGCAGCCCGGGCACACCCGCCACGGCCCCCCACACCAGCGCGCCCACGACGGCGTCGGAGGTGTTCTCGGCGACCGACTCGACGACCGCCCGGGCGATCCCGTCGGCGTCCAGCGCCTGCGGGTCCCGCCCGCACAGATGCGGCAGCCGCTCCCGGGCGGCCTCCACGTCACCCGCCTCCAGCGCCCGCCCGACGACGCCGGCCTCGCGCGCGAGCGAAGTCCCGCCGACGACGGCCCAGGTGGCGACGGAGGTCAGCGCGACGGAGGCGGCGGGGGAGGAGCGTACGACCCTCGCGGCCAGAGCCCCGACGGCGAGAGCGCCACCGGCGCACACCGCGGTGTGCAGGGCGCCCCGGCCCCGGTCGTCCCGGTACAGGACACGCTCGACGGCGCCCGCGGCCCGGCCGAACGCGGCGACCGGATGCCCGCGGCGCGGATCGCCGAGGAGCAGATCACCGAGAAGACCGGCGGCGGCGCCGTACGCGAAGACGCGATCGGCACGCATGGGGCTCAGCCGGCCGTGGGGACGGGCAGGAGCCTTCTGGTGTTCCTCGATCGGCAGCCGAGCATCGCGTTATGTCCTCACTCAGGGTGTCCGCGCCCTGGTTCGACGAGACCGGCGGTGAGAGTTCCTGGCTCCCGGGGCTTTCCTCCCCGGTCACAGTGGCGGGACCGCGCCGGATTCACACCGGGCTTCCTCTCCTGCCGCCGTACATGGCTCCGGCAGTCCACCACGGGGCCGGAACAGCCGTCAACTTGCCGTTGACCTGCGAGGGGGGAGTGTGCAGAACCCCACATGGCCCGTCCGCGCCCCGCGCTCCTCCCCGTGCGGGTGGCCTTCCGTGAAGGCGGTTGCGGGGGAGGCGGGAGCTGTCTCCAATACGACGTACGAAGCGTCACGAGGTGGACCTGCGGCTCACGGCCGACCGTCTCACCGTCCACCAGGCCAACTCCCGGCTGACCATCCCCCTGGAGCCGGAGACCTGGCACCGCACCCTGTGCCGCCGCTGGACCCCCTGCACCCCGGGGGAGCTGCGCATCCTGGCCGACGCCGGAGCGGTCACGGACTCGCCCCGCCCCTGGCCCGCCCGGAACTCCTCGGCCCGCAGGGACCGGAAACGCCGACGGGCGGTGCGGGGAACGTCGTCCCCGCACCGCCCGGTGCGCGCCGTATGCCGGACCGAGATGCCGGACCGAGATGTCGGACCGAGGCCGCTCAGGCCACGATCAGGTAGATCCCGTACGCCACCGCCGCCGCGCACGCCGCGAAGCACGCGTACGCGCCGGTGACCGCGAGGGCCGCCGTACCGCCCCGCTCCGCCGCGCGCTCGCGGCGGGAGAGGCCGGTGATGCCGAGGGTGAAGAGGGCCACGAGGGCCACGGTGACCACGAGGCTCACGCCGAAGACGGAACCGAGGGCCGCCCAGTCGATCTTCATGCTGCTGATTCCTTACGTACCTGGGTGCGCGGGGCTCAGACCGCGGCCTGGGTGGGCTTCGGGTCCGGGTCGACGGCCCCGGCGGGGGCCGGGATGGTGGCGGCCAGCTCCTCGGCCGCGGCCGCGGTGGGCGGCGGGGTCACGGCGGCCATGGCGGTGGTGACCACGCCGGGCGACTCCGCTTCGTCGACGTCGTTGACGTTGGTGTGGTCGACGACCTGACGCCGGGAGATCTTCCAGATGGCGAAGCTGGAGGCCACCAGGAAGACCGCGACGAGTGCCGTACCCCAGTCGCCGAAGCCGGTCACCAACTCGGCGAGCGCGCCGACCAGCGCGGCGGCCGGGAGGGTCAGGCCCCAGGCGACGAACATGCGGGTCGCGGTGGACCAGCGGACCACGCCGCCCTTGCGGCCCAGGCCCGCGCCCATCACCGCACCGGAGCACGAGTGCGTGGTGGAGAGGGAGAAGCCGAGGTGGGAGGAGGCCAGGATGACCGTCGCGGCGCTGGTCTGCGCGGCGAAGCCCTGCTGCGGCTGGAGGTCGGTGAGGCCCTTGCCCATGGTGCGGATGATGCGCCAGCCGCCGAGGTAGGTGCCGAGGGCGATGGCGATGCCCGCGGAGAGGATGACCCACATGGGCGGGTCGGAGTCGGGGGCGAGGGTGCCGCCGGCGACCAGGGCGAGGGTGATGATGCCCATGGTCTTCTGGGCGTCGTTGGTGCCGTGGGCGAGGGAGACCAGGCCCGCGGAGGCGATCTGCCCGGCGCGGTAGCCCTTGGCGGCGGCCTTGCCGTCGGCCTTCTTGCCGAGGGTGTAGGTCAGCCGGGTCGCGATCATCGCGGCGACGCCCGCCACCAGCGGGGCGGCGATCGCCGGGATCAGCACCTTGGTGACGAGGACGTCGCCGTGGACGGCGCCGAAGCCCGCCGAGGCGACGGTGGCGCCGATGAGGCCGCCCATCAGGGCGTGCGAGGAGGAGGACGGCAGGCCCACCAGCCAGGTCAGCAGATTCCACAGGATCGCGCCGACCAGTGCCGCGAAGATGACCTCGGGACGAATGCCGCTCTCGTCGACCAGGCCCTTGGAGATGGTGTTGGCGACTTCCACCGAGAGGAAGGCGCCGACGAGGTTGAGGACGGCGGACATGGCCACCGCGATCTTCGGCTTGAGCGCACCGGTCGAGATGGTGGTGGCCATCGCGTTGGCGGTGTCGTGGAAACCGTTCGTGAAATCGAACGCGAGTGCGGTTATCACCACAATCGCGAGGATCAGCGAGATGCCTTCCATTTACCCAGGCAATCGTTCGAGGTCGTTGGCTGCTCGAACGTAGGTAACCCAGGTGAACGAAAGGTGAACTGGGGAGGGCATCACGGTGTCACCAAAGGAGGATCGCCGTTCCGCCGAAGATTCGTCGGCGGAACGATCAGCGCCACAGCGCCGCCGGTGCTGCCCTGGAGCCCTCTGGTGACGCCGCGGCGGGCCCACAGATCCGCTGAGGAGACGTTGGTCACCCGACATGCCGCTACAGGGCCTCGTATACGACCTATACGGACGTGTACAGACCTATACGGCCTCTACGACCTTGCACAGGACCTTCAGGACTGTCGGCGTTCAGGACTGTCGGCCTTCAGGACCGTCGGCCTTCTGGACCGTCGGCTTCCGGCCTACTGTGCCCCGGCCGCGCGCCCGCCCCGGCTCCGCCTGGCAGGATCGCGCCATGGCTGAGCAGCGAGGGGACAGGCGGGACGGACGAGACGTCCGGGAGGGCGAGGGCGCACCGGACGGTGTGCGCGAGGAGGAGGCCCGGGCGTGGGACGCGCTGGTCGCGACGGCCCGGCGGACCGTCGCCGACGGGCTGGTCGTCGGCACCTCCGGAAACGTGTCCGTCCGGATCGGCGAGACCGTCCTGGTCACGCCGTCGGGCGTGCCCTACGACCGGCTGACCCCCGCCGACCTCACCGCCGTGGACCTCGACGGCCGGCAGGTCCGCGGCACCCTCGTCCCGACGAGCGAGCTGCCCATGCACCTCGCCGTCTACCGCCACACCGACGCCCGCGCCGTCGTCCACACCCACGCGGTCCACGCGACGGCCGTCTCCACCCTCGTCACCGAGCTGCCCCTGATCCACTACATGGCCGCCGCGCTCGGCGGACCCGTCCGGGTCGCCCCGTACGCGACCTACGGCACCGAGGAACTGGCCGAGAACATGCTCCGCGCCCTCGACGGCCGCTCCGGCTGCCTCCTCCAGAACCACGGCACCATCGCCTACGGCACCACCCTCGACCAGGCCTACGACCGCACCGCCCAGCTCGAGTGGATGTGCCGCCTCTGGCTCACGGCCTCCTCCGTCCCGAACCTGACCCCGACCCTGCTGTCGGAGGACCAGCTGAACGAGGTCGCGGAACGACTGCGGGGGTACGGACAGCGGCGGTGACCCCGGCGTTGCCCCCGGCATGACGGCGGGAGCGACGCGACGGTGCGAGCGGGTCGCCGTGGCGGTGAAACGGCCATCCCCATCACCCGGAACACGTCGCCCACTGGCCGGGCGCCCTCCGCGCCCGGACACTGGAGCCGTGCGCCCTGTCAAAGCGACGGCCGCTGCCGTCACCGCCATGACAGTCGCCGGTGCCGCCGCGGTGGCCGCCGGCCGGTTCGCCAGCGATGCCGCGCTCAAGGCGCCGCCGGGCCGCCCGCTGCCCACCGAACCCCGGCTCACCGTGCACGGAACGGCCGCGGGGCAGATCACCCTGACCCGCGCCCTCGCCTCCCTGCGCCCCGGCACCTACGGCCTGGCCGGCGACGGGATGCACGCGGTCGTCGGCCCCGTCCTGGAGACCGTCCCGCACCCCGCCGACACCGTCGTCCGCCGGCTGCACCGCGTCACCCACGGCACCCTGGAGCCCGGCGACAAGGTCTGGCTGACCCCGAACGCGTACGTCGGCGACCCGCACTCCGCCCTCGGCCTCGACCACGCCGACGTGGACGTCCCCGGCGAACTCGGCGCCCTGCCCGCCTGGTTCGTGCCCGGCGCCCGGGACACCTGGGTCATCACGGTCCACGGCCTCGGCGCCACCCGGGAACACCCCATGAACATCATGGAGTTCCTGCACCGCCACCGCTTCCCGGTCCTCGACCTCGCCTACCGCGGCGACCTCGGCGCACCCCGCCCCGCCGACGGCCTGAACCACCTCGGCGAGAGCGAGTGGCGCGACCTGGACGCCGCCATCCGCTACGCGACCCGCTACGGCGCCGAACGCGTCGTCCTGCACGGCTGGTCCACCGGCGCCACCATGGCCCTGCGCGCCACCGCCCACTCCGCCGTCCGCGACCGCATCGCCGGGCTGGTGCTGGACTCCCCGGTGCTGCACTGGGAGTCCACCCTGCGCGCCCTGGCCTCCGCGCGCCGCACGCCCGGCGCCCTGCTGCCGCTCGCGGTGCGCGCCGCCCAGGGCCGCACCGGCCTGCTCGGCGACCGCGTCGACGAGGCCGCGCGAGGCGGCGACCTCCGGGTCCCGGTACTGATCTTCCACGGCCCCGACGACACGGTGGCCCCCTGGGAGTTCTCCCGGCGGCTCGCCGCGCGCCGCCCCGGCCTGGTCGCCCTCCAGACGGTCCCGCACGCCCCGCACGGCGCCATGTGGAACGCCGACCCCACGGCGTATGAGGAAGCCCTCCGCCGCTTCCTGACCCCCCTGATGTGACCTGGTGCGAGACCTCCGCCGGGTCCCGCCACCCGCCCGGCGCTCTTCGGCCATCTGTCTGGAACACCCCCCTTCGTCACCCGGTCGCGATGATTCCGTTTAATGCCGTACCACTGTCCGGTTCACGGCCTTCGGCCCCCTAAAGGCACCAACCCCTTGGCCAGTCCCGTCGCCCCGCGTGACATTCCGTTTGGGTTTTCGGACCGTCAACCGGAAGACTGCACCCGTGACGTCCCGTATCCCGCGCGACTCCAGGCTTCGACTCGTCCGCCCGCGACCCCTGGCCGCCGCCCCCCGAGCGATGAACCAGCGGCCCGCGCGCCGCCCCGCACCGCGCCCGCCGGAGGGCACCCCGGCCCCCGCGGAACTGGCCGGAATGGCACGCTCCAGGCTGGCCGGCGCGGCCCGTGTCGCCCGCTGGGCCGACACCGCCCTGCGCCCCGGCAGGTCCATCGGCACCTCCGACGGCAAGGCCACCCTCGCCGACGCGACCGCCGAACGGGCTGCCGCCGAGCTGGGTCTGACACCCGCCCAGGTCCGCGCCGACTGGGACACGGCCCGGCTGGCCGGCCTCGTCGAGGTCCACGGCGACAGCGCCCGCTCCGGCTGGCGGCTGCGCGCCTGGGACCGCGACGACACCGCCGTCCTGCGCGGCTGGGTCGCCCTGTTCGACGCCTGGTCGCTCGCCTACCCGGAACCCGCCGACCACGAGCCCGCCGCCGTCGCCGAGGTCGTCTCGGCCATGCCGCAGGTGCTCTCCTTCCTCCAGCTCTCCGCCGGACCCGTCCCCGTCGAGCAACTGCTCGACCTGCTCCAGCAGCGGGTCCGCGAACTGCGCACCGCGCGCTGCGAGGTGCCCTACAACCCCCAGCGCGAACCCGCCTGCCCCGCGCCCGCCGCCGGCCTCACGGAACCCGCCCCCGCCGATCCCGCCGACGCCGAACTCGCCCCGCTGCTCGACTGGGCCCTGCACGCCCTCGCCTCCGTCGGCGCCCTCACCTGCGGTGCCGGACAGGCCACCCTCACCCCGCTGGGCAGCTGGGCGGTCTGGGTCAAACTCGAGCAGATCTGCGTCGCCGCGCAGAGCCCCGCCGGGAACATCGAGGCCGCCGCCGAGGACATGCTGCGCGGCTGCGCCCAGCTGCGGCCCAACGCGGCCCGCGCCGAGTACCGCGCCTGGCTCGCCGCCCGCCCCGTCGGCAGCGCCGTCACCGAGTTGCTGGAGGCCGCCCGCGGCGACGACGCCCTGCTGCGCGGCCTCGCCTTCGAGGCGCTGCGCGTGGTCGGCGCCCCCGCCGAACCCGACGTACGCGCCGTACTCGACGAGCCGACGCTGCGGCCCTACGCCCTGCTGTGGCTCGCCGAGCACGAGGGGACCGACCCCGAGGACGCCCACGAGGTGCTGACCCGGGAGGAGGCCACCTGGCTGTGGGTCGACACGGCCGCCGCGGTCGCCGACCACGGGGAGGCCCCCCTGCTGGTCCGGCACCTGGAGTCCGCCGTCCAGCCCACCGTGCCCGCGCTGCTCGACGAGGTGCGCGCCGTCGGCCACCCCCGCACCGTGCAGGTCCTGGTCGCCCTCGCCGCGGCCCACCCCGACCCCGCCCTGGCCAAGGCGGTGCGGCGGGCGGCCTTCCAGGTGCACACCGGGGGCAGCTGAGGCGGGGGCTCAGTCCGGTATCTGCGGGGCGTAGGTGCCGAAGCTCCAGATGTTGCCCTCGAGGTCACGGGCCATGTAGTCCCGGGAGCCGTAGTCCTGGTCCGTCGGGGGCATCACGATCTCCACGCCGTGGTCCACGGCCCGCCGGTGGTGTGCGTCCACGTCGTCCACCACGACGTACACCCCGGCCGGGCCCGCGTTCTTCATCGCCGAGTCGAAGACGCCGCCGCGGCCCTTGGAACCGACCATCACCGCGCCGTTGCCCTGCGCCAGCTCGGCGTGCAGCACCGAGCCGTCCTCTCCCTCGTACACCGACAGTTCGGTGAAGCCCAGGCCCTCCGTGAGCTGCCGGATCGCCGCCTTGGCGTCCCCGTACAGCAGCGTCGGGAAGATGCTCGGGCGTCCGCTCTCCGTGCCTGCCATATCGATCACTCCCTTGTGCTCGACCACGGACATCAGTCTCGCAGCCACCACTGACAACGGCCCTGCCCCGCACTCCCGACTCCCGGCCTCAGGCTCCCGACGCCCGGGCTTCGCGCTCCCACGCCCGGCACCACGCTCCTCACCCGCAGCCCCGCGCTACCCGCAGCCCCGCGCTCCTCGACCCGGACCTTCCGCTCCTGGGCCCCGGCCCCGGCTACTCAGCCAGGCCCCGGGCTGCCCAGCCAGGCGGCCCTGTGCTCCTCAGCCCGGCCCCGGGCTCCTCACCGTCGGCCCCGTGCTCCCAGCCCGGGCCTCCCGCTCCTCACCCCGGCCCGCGCTCCCGTGCCCCGGCCGGTTCACGCCCCCACTTCCGGCCGAACGGGCGACGCACGCCCCCGCCCGCTCGCGTGTCCCGCCCGCACCTCCGGCCGCGCGGCCTCCGTCTGGCTACGCTCTGCGCCTGATCCGCGGCCGGCGGGTCGCCGGTGACGGCCTCCCCAGGCCCTGAGGACGTCACGGCGGGCTTCTCCAGGGCCCGAAGGGGACGCCGTGGCCGTTCTGCCGGAGAAGGTGGCCGACCCTGCCGCCGACCCCCGCCCCGACGCCCCCTCGGCCGCACACCCCCCGCCTCCGCCCGGCCCCCGCCGTCTTCTCCCGGCGTCTCTCACTCTCCGGGCCCGGCGAATCCTCCTTGCCGCCACCACCCTCCGCACGCGCCCGCTCCCCGCCGCCCTCGCCCTCCTCCTCGCCCTGCCCCTGCTCGCCGCCGCCCACCAGGCCCGCCCCGCCCCCTACGGCGACCGGCTCACCGTCCACGCGCGCGTGGAGCACGGGGGCGCCCTGAAGCCCCGTATCCACCGGGCCGCCGTGGAGGGCCGGGACCCCCACACGGGCGCCCTGCGCTGGCGGCACAGCCGGGACGGCAGGCGGCCCCTCGCGGTGGTCCCCGCGCGTGGGGAGGCGATCACGCTCTGGGACGACGGGCTCGTCACGGACACGGACGGCCGGCGCGTGCGCTGGCACCGCGCGCTCCCGGCAGCCGCGGACTGGCTCCGCGCGCGGGGCGGCACCGGCGTACTGCGTCCCCTCGGGCGGGGCATGCTCGCGGTCGTCACCCCGCGGCGCGTCATGGCGTACCGCCTCGCCGACGGTGATCTGCGCTGGGTACTGCCCGCCCGCCAGGACTGCGCGTTCGCCCCCGAGAGTGCCGTCCGTCACAGCGGGGCGCTGCTGCTCGCCCAGCCCTGCGGACCGTCCGCCGCCTGGACCGCCCAGCTCATCGCCGTCGACGACCTGGGCCGGATCACCCCGCGCCGACGCCCCCTCGGCAACGGCCTCCCCGAGGCCTTCCCCGGCGGCCGTACCGAACACCCGAACGCAGAAAAAGTGGTTGCATCACCCCGTTAGACTGGGGCCCATGGCCATTCTCCTCGCGCATTAGACGGCGGGAAACGTCTCTCGAGCCCCCCGTCCCGCCCACCATCCGCCCTGGAGTCTGTCCGTGATCTCCGCCTCCGGTATCGAGCTGCGTGCCGGTGCCCGCGTCCTCATCGAGTCCGCCACCTTCCGTGTCGCCAAGGGCGACCGCATCGGCCTGGTCGGCCGCAACGGCGCCGGCAAGACGACCCTCACCAAGTGCCTGGCCGGCGAGGGCATCCCCGCCGCCGGCACCATCACCCGCTCCGGTGAGGTCGGCTACCTCCCGCAGGACCCCCGCACCGGCGACCTCGACGTCCTCGCCCGCGACCGCATCCTCTCCGCGCGCGGCCTCGACGTCCTGATCCGCAAGATGCGCGAGAACGAGCAGCGCATCGCGAGCGGCAAGGGCGCCACCCGCGAGAAGGCGATGCGGCAGTACGAGCGGCAGGAGACGGAGTTCCTGACCAAGGGCGGGTACGCCGCCGAGGCCGAGGCCGCCACCATCGCCGCCGCGCTCAACCTGCCGGACCGGGTGCTCGGCCAGCCGCTGCACACCCTCTCCGGCGGTCAGCGCCGGCGCGTGGAGCTGGCCCGCATCCTCTTCTCGGACGCCGACACCCTGCTGCTCGACGAGCCGACGAACCACCTCGACGCCGACTCGATCGTGTGGCTGCGGGACTACCTCAAGACCTACCGCGGCGGCTTCATCGTCATCTCCCACGACGTCGACCTGGTGGACACGGTCGTCAACAAGGTGTTCTACCTGGACGCCAACCGCGCCACGATCGACATCTACAACATGGGCTGGAGGCTCTACCAGCAGCAGCGCGAGGCCGACGAGAAGCGCCGCAAGCGCGAGCGCGCCAACGCCGAGAAGAAGGCCGCCGCCCTCAACGCGCAGGCCGACAAGATGCGCGCCAAGGCCACCAAGACGGTCGCCGCGCAGAACATGGCCCGCCGCGCGGAGAAGCTGCTCGCCGGTCTGGAGGAGGTGCGCCAGTCCGACAAGGTCGCCAAGCTGCGCTTCCCCGAGCCCGCCCCCTGCGGCAAGACCCCGCTGACCGCCGAGGGCCTGTCCAAGTCGTACGGCTCGCTGGAGATCTTCACCGACGTCGACCTGGCCATCGACAAGGGCTCCCGCGTGGTCATCCTCGGCCTCAACGGTGCCGGCAAGACCACCCTGCTGCGCCTCCTGGCGGGCGTCGAGAAGCCCGACACCGGCCGCGTCATCGAGGGCCACGGCCTCAAGCTCGGCTACTACGCGCAGGAGCACGAGACGCTGGACCCGGACCGCACGGTCCTGGAGAACATGCGCTCCGCGGCCCCCGACATGGACCTCGTCGAGGTCCGCAAGGTGCTCGGCTCGTTCCTGTTCTCCGGCGACGACGTCGACAAGCCGGCCGGGGTCCTCTCCGGCGGTGAGAAGACCCGGCTCGCGCTGGCCACCCTGGTGGTCTCCTCGGCCAACGTGCTGCTGCTCGACGAGCCCACCAACAACCTCGACCCGGCCAGCCGCGAGGAGATCCTGGGCGCGCTGCGCACCTACAAGGGCGCGGTCGTCCTCGTCACCCACGACGAGGGCGCGGTCGAGGCGCTCCAGCCGGAGCGGATCATCCTCCTGCCGGACGGCGTCGAGGACCTGTGGGGCCAGGACTACGCCGACCTGGTGGCCCTGGCCTGAACCGCGACCGCGTCACTGCGACGTGATCGAAGGGGGTGACCCACGGCGATCCCCCGACGATCCGCGGAGATCCACGGCGTATGGATCATTCGGCCTATCCGTGATCCATCATCTGTGTGAGATCTCCTCATCCCAGCGTGTGTCCTACACCGATTTCGCGGCCGATCCCTTTGTCGACAAGGGGTCGGCCGCCTCGCGTCTCTGACCTGGCGCTTCGCGGAACAACCCGTTCGGACGTATGCGGTTCGGCGTGTTGAATCCCGGATTCCGCTTGTGGGGATGTGCTCCTGTCGTCACAACCCTCATCCACGGACCTTGCCGAATGGGTGGCCATGAAGCCTCGGAGGGGTGATCATGAGGAGACCAGAGCGCACTTCCCATGAGGAGGCACGGGTGGCCGAGACTCTGAAGAAGGGCAGCCGGGTGACCGGCGCCGCGCGCGACAAGCTCGCGGCAGACCTGAAGAAGAAGTACGACGCCGGTGCGAGCATCCGGGCGTTGGCCGAGGAGACCGGCCGCTCGTATGGCTTTGTGCACCGCATGCTGAGCGAATCGGGCGTCACGCTCCGTGGGCGTGGCGGGGCGACCCGGGGCAAGAAGGCCCAGTCGGCCTGATCCCGGGCGGCCCCACGCCTTCGATGGTGGCCACCCGGTCGTCGAGATGACCGGCCGGGTGGTTACTGTGCAGTCACTTAGGAGTGCCCGCCACATGGCACGGCACTCACGATGACCGCACCCATCGGAGGCGCCCCATGGCTTCGCTCGACCCGGTAACCGATCCGGTACTCGACAAGGACGGCGTACGGCTCACCGTCGACGACGCGGTCGCCACGGTGACGCTGACCAACCCGGCCAAGCGCAACGCGCAGAGCCCCGCTCTGTGGCGGGCGCTGGCCGAGGCCGGCCGGCTGCTGCCGGGCACCGTCCGCGTGGTCGTGCTGCGCGCCGAGGGCAAGTCGTTCTCGGCCGGGCTCGACCGGCAGGCGTTCACGCCCGAGGGCTTCGACGGCGAGCCGTCGTTCCTCGACCTGGCGCGCGGCTCGGACGCCGAGCTGGACGCCACCATCGCCGAGTACCAGGAGGCGTTCACCTGGTGGCGACGGAGCGACCTCGTGTCCATCGCCGCCGTCCAGGGGCATGCCATCGGCGCCGGGTTCCAACTCGCACTCGCCTGCGACCTGCGCGTCGTCGCCGACGACGTGCAGTTCGCCATGCGCGAGACCAGCCTCGGGCTGGTGCCCGACCTCACCGGCACCCATCCGCTGGTGGGCCTCGTCGGGTACGCCCGCGCGCTGGAGATCTGCGCCACCGGGCGGTTCGTCCAGGCCCAGGAGGCCGTGAACACCGGGCTGGCGAACATCGCCGTGCCCGCGGACCAGCTCGACGATGCCGTCCGCGACCTGGCCGCCGCACTGCTGGCCGCGCCGCGCGACGCCGTCATCGAGACCAAGGCCCTGCTCCGCGGCGCCCAGGACCGTACCTACGAGGAACAGCGCACCGCCGAACGCCAGGCCCAGGCCCGCCGCCTGCGCGACCTGGCCGGCCTCGGCGACTGACCACGACGCGGACCCCGACCCTCACGGAGCCGGTCCGGGGCTGGTCGCGGGGCGCCGCGCGGAAGCGCCCGAGGGTTGTTCCCACGTCGCCTGCGGGGCGGCACGCGGACGCGCCCGCGGGTCGCTCGCCCACGCACGGTCGACCGCGGAGCGCCCCGCACGGTCGACCGCGGAGCGCCCCGCAGGGGCGATCGCGGGGCACCGCGCGGAGGCGACGGCCGGTCAGACCACGGCGCGGCGCCCGCCGTTCAGCCCACCGACGTGACCAGTACCGCCACCGTCGGGTGGTCCGGCAGGGCCTCGCCCACGCGGGTGCGGACCTCGCGGGCCACCTCCACGGCGCGGTGGTCCGCGTGTACGGCCAGTTCCAGCCACACATGGCGGCGCCCCAGCGCGGCGTCCTCGTCCGGTGGTTCCTCGATGTGCACGCCCCGGCCGAGGCCACCCAGCGTGCCGGTCAGCCGTGCGACGCCGGGCACGGCGAGCGCCACCCGGGCGACGCGGGCCGCGTCGCCCTCCGCGGGCTCCGGCGCGTCCGGCGGCTCCGGCGGCCGTACGGCGACCCGGTCCGGGTCCTCGTCCAGCAGCTCCGTCACCCGCAGGTCGACCTCCGCGACCCGCAGCCCCAGCCGCCTCGCCGACGCCTCGGCGAGCACCGTCCGCACCCGCGCCGCGGAGTCCGGCAGCGGCAGCGCGGCCACCGCCGCGAGCTCCGCCGTCACCCGCAGCGGCCCCGGCGGCAGCGCGCTCGGCGGGGCCGGTACGGCCGGATCGTAGGTGTGCTCCGGGTCCGCGAGGCCGATCCGCAGATCACCCAGCCGTACCCCCGTCACCTCCTCCGCCGCGCCCCGCAGCACCGCCCGCGCCGCACTCTCCGTGATCCACGCCCCGTCGCGGGCGTCACCCAGAGGCAGGATCCTGCCGAGCCCCAATTGTTCCCGCACTGCTTGCGTCCACCGCTCCGTCATTGCTCCAGCCTGCCGCATTCGCGGCGCGCGACCGAGCAACCAGGCTTACGGTGGTCGAAGAACGACGACCGAGAGGGACGTACGGCGATGACCGACATGACCGACCGGAACCGGACGCAGACCTCCGAGGGTGACACCGAGTCACAGGTGCAGACCCGCAAGACCACGCGGCGCGGCGGCGGCGATCCCGGCACCCGGGGGCGCACCACCATCGCCGACGGAGTGGTGGAGAAGATCGCCGGGCTCGCCGCCCGGGACGTCGACGGCGTGCACGCCATGGGCAGCGGCCTCAGCCGCACCTTCGGCGCCGTCCGCGACCGGGTGCCCGGCGGGACCAAGTCGGTGACCCGCGGCGTGAAGGCCGAGGTCGGCGAGAAGCAGACCGCGCTCGACCTGGAGATCGTCGTCGAGTACGGGTTCGCGATCGCCGACGTCGCCCGCGAGGTGCGGGAGAACGTCATCGGTGCCGTGGAGCGGATGACCGGCCTCGAGGTGGTCGAGGTCAACATCGCGGTCAGCGACGTCAAGCTTCCGGACGAAGAGGACGAGGACCAACCGGAACCCCGCATCCAGTGACGGACCGTAGGAGCACACCATGAGCATGGCCGTGGTCGGCTTGATCGCCGGGATGGCGCTGGGCTTCGCCGGATACTTCGGCGGCTTCGGCGCGTTCCTGCTGGTGGCGGCCCTGGGCGCCGTCGGATTCGTCGTGGGCCGGTTCCTCGAGGGGGACATGGACCTCGGCGACCTGTTCCGTCCGCGCGACGACCGGCGGCGGTGACCGGGGTGAGCGAGGGGGCCGGCGTCTCGCGTCCCCCGACCGTCGTGGCGCCCGGTGAGCGCGGTGCCACCCGGATCGCCGACCGGGTTGTCGCCAAGATCGCCTCACAGGCGGCCCGCGAGGCGGTCGGCGCGCTGCCCGCCGGGGCCACGCCGCCGCACGCGACCGTGGTCGTCCATCGCGAGACAGCCCGCGTCCGCGTCCACCTCGAACTCGGCTACCCCGCCGACGTCGGCGCCCGCTGCCGGGCCGTACGCCGGCATGTCAGGGAGCGGGTGGGCGCGCTGGCGGGATTCGACGTGCCGGAGGTCGCCGTCCAGGTGGAGCGGCTGTACCCGCCGGTGTCCGCCGCGGCACAGGGGAGGAGGACGCGATGAGCGAGCCCGAGGGCTCCCCGGGCACCACCCGGACGATGCCGGTGCTCCAGAAGGACACGCCGGACGGGACCGCGCCGGGCGCGCACCGCCGCTTCTGGTCCGCGCGCCGCGTCCCCGCGGCCATCGCCGCCGTGCTCCTGCTCGCCCTGGCGGGCCTCTTCCTCTACGACATCGCCGCCGTCCGCGCCGGCCGGCCGGTCATGCGGTGGCGCCGCGCACTCGCCCGGCAGCTCGCCGAACGGTCCCTGGACGACATCTGGGTCCTCACCGGCGCCGCCGTCGCCACCGCCCTCGGCCTGTGGCTCCTGGCCCTCGCCCTCACACCCGGACTGCGCTCCCTGCTGACGATGCGGCGCCCCCACCCCGACGTGCGCGCGGTGCTGCACCGGCCGGCCGCCGCGGCGATGCTGCGCGACCGGGCCATGGACGTCCCCGGCGTGCAGTCGGCGCGGGTGCGGGTGCGCCGCCGGAAGGCCGACGTCCGCGCGGTGTCCCACTTCCGCGAACTGGACGACGTCCGCGCCGACCTGGACACCGTGCTCGGCGAGGCGATCGGGGCCCTGGGCCTGGCCCGGCCGCCCGCCCTGTCCGTACGCGTCCGGCGACCCGGACGGAAGGGGTGACACGCGTGTCCACCGTCAACCGCGTACTGCTCGGCCTCCTCGGGCTGGTCCTGGTCGTCCCGGGCGGCTCCGTCCTCGCCGTCGGTCTCGGCGCCCCGGCACCCTCGTGGTGGATCCACCACGGCCGCGACGACGTCCTGCTCGGCACCGCCGAACGCACCCGCTGGCGGGACTCCGGCTGGTGGTGGCCCACCGTCATCGCCGTCCTCGCGGTGCTCCTCCTGCTCGCCCTGTGGTGGCTCGCCGCGGTCCTGCGCCGCCGCCGGCTGAGCGAGATCCTGGTCGACACCGGCGACGGCGAAGGTGCCCAGCTGCGGGGCCGGGCCCTGGAGGACGCCCTGGAGGCGGAGGCGGGCGGACTGGACGGCGTCTCCCGCGCCCACGTCCACCTCACCGGCCGCCGCACCGCCCCGAAGGCCCGCGTACGGCTGCTGCTGGAACCGGACGCCGACCCGGGAGCGGTCCTGCGCGGCCTCACCGACCAGGCCCTGGCCCACGCCCGCGAGTCGGCGGGCCTGGCCTCGCTGCCCGCGAAGGTCCGCCTGCGGGGCGTCAAGCACGGCGCGGAGCGCGTGAGCTGATCCCCCGAGCTGTGACCCTCGGGTGGGCGCCCTGTGTGCCGTACGGGCTCTACGGCTCAGAAGCCGTGCCGTGCCCCGCCGTCCACCGGCACCATGACACCGGTCAGGTAGGACGCGGCCGTGGACAGCAGGAACGCCGCCGTCCGTCCGAACTCCTCCGGCGTGCCGTAGCGGCGCAGCGGGATCTGCGACTCGGCCGCCGCGCGCGTCGCCTCCGGGTCCGCGGACAGCCCGTCCAGTTCGCGCACCCGGTCGGTGTCGATACGTCCGGGCAGCACCCCGACCACCCGGATGCCGCGCGGGCCCAGCTCGTCCGACAGGGACTTGGCGAAGCCCGCGAGCCCGGGCCGCAGGCCGTTGGAGATGGTCAGCCCGGCGATCGGCTCGTAGACGGACCCGGACAGCACGAACCCGATGACGCCGCCCTCGTCCAGCTCCGCGGCGGCCGCGCGCGCCAGCCGCACCGCGCCCAGGAACACCGACTCGAACGCCGTCCGCCACTGCTCGTCGGTGGTGTCGGCGACGAACCCGGCGGGCGGCCCGCCCACGCTGACGAGGATGCCGTCGAACCGCCCGAACCGCTCCCGCGCGGCGGCGATGACCCGGGCGGGCGCCTGCGGGTCGGCGTTGTCGACGGCCACCCCGGCCGCGTTCGGGCCCAGCGCCGCCGCCGCGTCGGCGACGGTCTTCTCGTCCCGCCCGGTGATGACCACCTTCGCCCCGTCCGCGACCAGCTCGCGCGCGGAGGCGTTGCCGAGGCCGCGCGTGCCCCCGGTGACGACGTACACCCGGTCCTTCAGTCCAAGATCCATGGGCCCTATCCTGCCTGCTCGCCCCCGTACAGGGCGAGGGCCGTGTTCACCAGCCCGATGTGGCTGAAGGCCTGCGGGAAGTTGCCGAGCTGGCGGCCGGTCGAGGGGTCGTACTCCTCCGCCAGCAGGCCCACGTCGTTGACGAGCCCCACCAGCCGTTCGAACAGCTCGCGGGCCTCGTCCGTACGGCCCGTCAGATGCAGGGCGTCGGCCAGCCAGAACGAGCACACCACGAAGGTGCCCTCGTCACCGGGCAGCCCGTCCACGGTCGTGCGCAGCGCGGTGTAGCGGCGCATGAGGCCGCCGTGGCCCAGCTCCTTGCGGACCGCCTCGATCGTGCCGAGCACCCTCGGGTCGTCCGGCGGCAGGAAGCCGACGCGGGGGATCAGCAGCAGGGCGGCGTCCAGCTCCCGCGAGCCGTAGGACTGGGTGAAGGTGTTCCGCGCGGGGTCGTAGCCGCGCTCGCACACCTCGCGGTGCACCTCGTCGCGCAGCGTCTGCCAGCGCTCCCGGTCGCCCCTGAGCTGCGGGAAGCGTTCCAGGGCGCGCACCGCGCGGTCGGCGGCCACCCACACCATCACCTTGGAGTGGACGAAGTGCCGGCGCCCGCCGCGCACCTCCCACAGCCCCTCGTCCGGCTCCCGCCATGCCCGGCTGAGGAAGTTCACCATCGACCGCTGGATGTCCCACGCCTGCGGCAGCAGCGGCATGCCCGCGCTCCGCGCCAGCGACAGCGTGTCCATCACCTCGCCGTACACGTCGAGCTGTACCTGCTTGACGGCCGCGTTGCCGATCCGCACCGGCCGGGAGTCGGCGAACCCCGGCAGCCAGGGCAGCTCGGTCTCCGGCAGCCGCCGCTCGCCCGCCAGGCCGTACATGATCTGCAGGTCGGCCGGATCGCCCGCGACCGCGCGCAGCAGCCACTCGCGCCACGCCTCGGCCTCCTCCCGGTAGCCCGCCGCGAGCAGCGCGCCGAGGGTGAGGGTGGAGTCGCGCAGCCAGCAGTAGCGGTAGTCCCAGTTGCGCACCCCGCCGATCTCCTCGGGCAGGGAGGTGGTGGGAGCGGCGACGATGCCGCCGGTCGGGGCGTACGTGAGCGCCTTGAGGGTGATCAGGGAGCGGAGCACCTCGTCCCGGTACGGGCCGTCGTAGCGGCAGCGCGCCGACCAGGCCTGCCAGTCGGCGACGCTGTGCTCCAGCGCCTTGTACGGGTCGACCAGCGGCGGGCGCGGCTCGTGCGAGGGGTGCCAGGTGAGCACGAACGCGACCCGCTCGCCCGCGCGGACCGTGAACTCGGAGTGGGTGCAGAAGTCCTCGCCCCAGGTGCGCACCGGGGGCTCGCTGCGCAGCCACGCCGAGTCCGGGCCCGCGACGGCAACCCGGTGACCGTCGGAGCGGCGCACCCACGGCACGATCGAGCCGTAGTCGAAGCGCAGCCGCAGTATGCCGTGCATCGTCACGCTGCCGCTCAGGCCCTCGACGATGCGGACGAGATCGGGGGCGCGGTCGCGCTGCGGCATCAGGTCGGTGACCCGGACCGCGCCCTGCGGGGTCTCCCACTCGGTGTCCAGCACGAGCGTGCCGGGGCGGTAGGCGCGGCGGGTGCAGGGGCCCTCGGCGCCTTTCGGGGCGAGCTTCCAGTGGCCGTTCTCCTCGTCGCCGAGCAGCTTGGCGAAGCAGGCGCCCGAGTCGAATCGGGGGAGGCAGAGCCAGTCGACGGAACCGTCCCGGCCGACGAGCGCCGCCGTCTGCTCGTCGCCGATGAGCGCGTAGTCCTCGATACGGGGATGCACGGGGTGCGGGTTCCCGGCGGGCCGGGGGGCCAATCGGGGCTGCGGCCGGGAGGGTGACGGGGGTGCACCGGGAGTGCTCGGGCTTCCTCCGGGCCGTCCAGGACTTCAAGCGTGGCGCGGCGTCGTCCTGGGCCGGGCCGGTCAGGGGCTGCCCCGCGGTGAGGGCGCGGCGCCGCCGGGCCGTACCGGCCGCTCGGGTTCCGTCGGTTACACCGGGGCCGGCTCGGGCTCCGGTGTCTCGTCGTCCCGCTCCTTCGCCTGCGCCCGGTCGCGGGCCTCGCGGCGGGCGAGGACCACCCAGCCGACCGGGACGGCGCCGGCGAACAGCCACCACTGGACGGCGTACGCCATGTGCGGGCCGATGTCGTCGTGGTCGGGGGCGGGGATGAGCTGCGGGGTGTCGCCCCGGGGGCGCGGCTCGGTCAGCTCGATGTAGCCGCCGAGGACCTGCTTGCCGAGCCGCTTCGCCTCCAGCTCGCTGTTGATCAGCATGATCTGGCGGTCCGGCAGGTCCTGGACGTTCTTGATGCCGCTCGCGGCGGTCGTCTGGTCGGCCATCAGCCGCCCGGTGACGGTGACCTCGCCGCGCGGCGGCGCCGGGATCTTCGGGAACGTGGTCTCGCCGAGATCGCCCGCGGGGATCCAGCCCCGGTTGACCAGCAGGACCGTGCCGTCGGTGAGCACGAAGGGGGTCAGGACGTGGAAGCCGACCTGGTCGTCCGCGTTGGTCCGCCGGCGTACGACGACCTCGTGGCCGGTGTCGAAGCGGCCCCGCGCGGTCACCGGGCGGTACAGGTCCGCGTCCTTCACCTCGGCCCCGGGCGCGGTCAGCGACTCGGCCGGCACCGGCTTCGACGCCAGCGAGTCGGCGATCACCTTGTTCAGCGCGACCTTGTGCTCGTGCCGGTGCAGCTGCCAGAAGCCCAGCTCGATCATCGTCGGGATGAGCGCGAGGGCGACAAGGGTGAGGATCACCCACTGCCGGGACAACAGGAAGCGGTACACCCCACGACGGTACAACTTGGGTCGTGGGGTGCTGTCGGCAGGGGTGCCGGGGCCGGCGGGGGACCGGGGCGGTAGGTGCCCGAGGCCCGGCCGGGGGCCGGGGAGGTAGGTGCCCGGGACCGGCGCCGGGGGTCCGGGGCGGTAGGTGCCCGAGGCCCGGCCGGTGGTCCGGGGCCGGGCTCAGACGCGGTCGACGATGCCCACCTTCCCCTCCGCGCGGGCGCAGTGGGCGCCGCAGTACCAGTGGCCATCGACCTCGACGCCCTGGCCGATGATCTGCACCCGGCAGTGCTCGCAGATCGGGGCCATGCGGTGGATCGCGCAGGAGAAGCAGTCGAAGACGTGGACCGCGCCCTGGGCGTGCACCTCGAAGGTCATTCCGTAGTTGTTGCCGCAAACTTCGCAAGTCGCCATGCGCCACAGGGTGAGCCGTCACCGCCGCGCGGGCGAGCGGGCGCCGGGCGAGTCGCGCGGCAATCACCCGTCCGTACGGTCACTGCTCCGACGCCGGCTCCACATCGCTCAGCAGCTGGCCGAACGCCGCCTCGTCGACCACCGGCGTGCCGTACTGCCGCGCCTTCAGCACCTTCGACGTGCCCGAGTCCGGGTCGTTGGTGACGAGCAGGCTGGTCAGCCGGGACAGGCTGGTCGCCACATGCAGGCCGGCCTCGGTCGCCCGGTCCTCCAGCAGCTCGCGCTCCACCGAGGTGTCTCCGGAGAACGCCACCCGCATGCCCTGTTTGAGCCTTTTGCCCTCTTCGTACCGGCCGGGGTTGGGGTAGGGGCACGCGGGCCGCTTCCGGGACGGCCGCCAACTGGTCGCCCGGTATCCGCCGTAGCCGCCCGGGCCGCCCGCCTGCTGTCCGATGCGCGGCGCGGGCCGGTCCGTCCACTCGGTCAGCGGCCGGCACTCGTGCAGCGGCAGCCGCAGACCGCCCTGGGCCGCGGCGTGCAGGCTCGGCCGGAACGCCTCGGCCAGCACGCGGGCGTCGTCCAGCGCGTGGTGCGCGCGCCGCTGGACGACGCCGAAGTGGGCCGCCAGGGACTCCAGCTTGTGGTTGGGCAGCGGCAGGTCGAGCGCCTTGGACAGGGCGATGGTGCACAGCCGCTGCCGCACCGGCGCCTCGCGGCGCGCCCGCGCGTACTCCCGGGCGATCATCTGCCAGTCGAAGACCGCGTTGTGCGCGACCAGCACCCGGCCCTCCAGGCGGGTCGCGAACTCGTCGGCGATGTCCGCGAAGAGCGGCGCACCCTCCAGTGCCTCGCTCGTCAGACCGTGGATCCACACGGGGCCGGGATCGCGCTCCGGGTTGACCAGCGTGTACCAGTGGTCCTCGACCTCGCCGCGCGCGTCCAGCCGGTAGACGGCCGCGGAGATTATCCGGTCGTCGCGGGCCAGGCCGGTGGTCTCCACGTCAACGACCGCGTATCCGTGCGGATACGCGGCCGGCCACGTCGTGGCGGAGGACGCTGCGGTCGTGTGGTCTTCGAGCATGGTCACTGAGGATACGGGCCGGGACTGACAGCGCCCTCCCTCAGGTGCCGTGGCCGGTCTGCCCGTTCGAGGGTCGTCTCCGTGTGCGCGGGGGTCAGTCGACGGTGACGGTGAGGTGGTCCAGGGCGGCGAGGGGGGTGACGTCGAGGCTGCCGCAGCGGGAGAAGCGCACCTTCCGCAGCCGGGGCAGCTCGGCCAGTGCGGCGACGTTGTCCACGCGCTCCGCCTTGCCGACATACAGGCCAGCGCCTCGGCGGTCCCGTCGGCTGCGGACTCCCGGTCGCGCAGCAGGGCCCCGGTCCGCCGGGTCTGCTCCACCGCCGCGCGGGCCGCGAACGACGGCTGGGCGGTGAGCTGTTCGACCAGGTGCGCGCAGCACAGCTCCAGCAGCTCGGCGTAGAGCACCCGGGCCCGCTCCGCGAGGTCGGGCACCGGCCGCTGTACCTCCCGCGCCAGCCGCGCCGGGTCCAGGTCCGCCGCGAAGAGCCGGTCGGCGTCGAGCGGTCCCGCCGCCGCGAAGGCGTCCTGGACGGCCGCCACGGCGGCCAGCCGCTCGTGTTCGGGCAGTCCCGCGTGGGCGTCCGCGATCCGCGCGGACAGGACGCGGGCCGGCTTTCGAGGTGGCGCCGGCTTCGGCAGCGGCCGGACGGGGTCCGCCACCAGGCCCGCGCCCGTCTTCGGCTTCACCACCGGCCGCACCGCCGACCTCGCCAACGACGAGGCCACCGTGGCGGCCAGCCGGACCAGCACCCGTCTCCAGCCCCTGCATGCCCCCGGACTCCCCCTCTTCCCCCTCGACGGAGAAAATCGTAGGCACGCGCGCGTGGGCCGTTGGCGGAGATCGCCAACAAACAAGCGCTTACCGCCGGTAATACTTATCGGTAACAACCTCTGGACCCCGCCGTACGGCGGTCCTACGGTGCAGGAATGCCGAATCTCCCCAACGTCGTGGTCTGGTCGATACCCGCCTTCCTGCTGCTCACGATCCTCGAGATGATCAGCGTCCGGCTCCATCCCGACGACGACCGCGCCGGGTACGAGACCAAGGACGCCGCGACCAGCGTGACCATGGGACTCGGCAGTCTGTTCTTCGACTTCCTCTGGAAGTTCCCGATCGTCGCCATCTACACGGCGATCTACGAACTCACCCCGCTGCGCGTGCCCGTGCTGTGGTGGACCGTCGCCCTGATGCTCCTCGCGCAGGACTTCTTCTACTACTGGTCGCACCGCGGCCACCATGTCATCCGCATCCTGTGGGCCTGCCACGTGGTCCACCACTCCAGCAGGAAGTTCAACCTCACCACCGCGCTGCGCCAGCCCTGGACCTCGCTGACCGTCTGGCCGTTCTACGTCCCCCTGATCGCCGCCGGCGTGCACCCGGCCGCGCTCGCGTTCTGCTCCTCGGCGAACCTCGTCTACCAGTTCTGGATCCACACCGAGCGCATCGACAAGATGCCCCGCTGGTTCGAGTTCGTCTTCAACACGCCGTCCCACCACCGCGTCCACCACGCCTCCCAAGGCGGCTACCTGGACCGCAACTTCGGCGGCATCCTCATCGTGTGGGACCGTCTCTTCGGCTCCTTCACCCCCGAGACCGAGCGGCCCGTCTACGGGCTGACGAAGAACATCGACACCTACAACCCGCTGAAGGTCGCCACTCACGAGTACGTCTCCATCGCCAAGGACCTGAAGGCCGCGACCGGTTGGCGCGAGCGGGCGGGCCGCCTGTTCCGCGGCCCGGGCTGGCAGCCCGCGCCGCCGACGGTGAAGAGCGATGGCGAGCCCGCTCCGCCGACGGTGAGGGCAGACGGCGATCCCGTGTTGCCGACAGCGCGGACCGGTGGCGAGCCCGTGCCGCCCCAGGCGACGACCGACGGCGGGAAGACGGCCGACGAGACCGTCGTCGCATGAGACTCCGCCGCGCCCTGCTCGGCGCCTTCGCCCTCGCGGCGCTTGCCGACCTCGCCTCCCTCGCGGCCGGCCACGACGCCGGGCACCTGGTCGCCAAGCCCCTCCTGATGCCCCTGCTGGCCGCCCACGCCGTGCTGAGCGGCGCCCCCCGGCTGCTGGTCGCGGCGCTGCTGTGCGGCTGGGGCGGAGACGTCCTGCTGCTGTCCGACGCGGAGCCCGCGTTCCTCGCCGGCATGGCCTCGTTCGCCGCCGGGCACGTCTGCTACCTGCTGCTCTTCCGGGCGTACGGCCGTCAGGACGCGGACGCCCACCACTCCCATCTGCTCGCCGGATACGGTGTCGTCCTCACCGCGACCCTCGCCGCCCTCTGGCCCGGCCTGCCGGCCGATCTGCGCGTGCCCGTCGCGGGCTACAGCCTGCTGCTGACGGCGATGGCGTACCGCGCGGGGACCCGGTTCGGCCGAACCGCCGGGGCGGGCGGCGCGCTGTTCGTGCTCTCCGACACCCTCATCGCCACCGGCGTCGCCGACTGGCCGCAGCCGCCGCGGCCCGACCTGTGGATCATGCTCACCTATATCGCCGCGCAGTACCTGCTCGTCACCGGCACACTCAAGGCGCTCGACGCGCACCCCGTGACCGCGCGGTCGCGCGCCGAGGTCCGCCCGGCCCCCTGAAAGAGGAGCCGGCCACGACCATCCGCTGTCCGCGGTCCGACCGTCACCAACGGATCGGCACCGGCACCGCCGTGAGGAGCCCGGACACCGCGACCACCACCGCCAGCGCCGCCACCTCCCCGCGCGCGGGCGCGCAGGCGGTCAGCGGGTCGGCCGCGCGGGCGAGCCGGATCCGCGCCCACAACGCCAGCGCGGCGGCGACGGCCACCAGCAGCACCTTGGCCAGCAGAACGCGCCCGTACGCCGTCGTCGTCAGCTGCTCCAGAACCGTCTCCGGCGGCATCCGGCGCACCGTGCTCAGCAGGCCCGTCGCGGTGAGCGCGGCGAGCAGAACGGCCGCCACGCGCGCGTAGAGCCCCAGCAGAGCCGCGCCCGCCCGGTCCGCGCCCCACAGCCGCAGGGTCCGCAGCGCGTACAGCAGACCGCCCATCCACAGCGACGCGCACACCACGTGAACGAGCGTCAGGCCCGAGCCGACCAGCGGGCCGTGCTCGGTCGTCGGGTGGGCGCGCAGCGCCTCCGCGACCGCCACCACCGCCAGCGGCCACACCTGCGTCCCCGGGCGGCGCGAGAGGGCGCACAGGCCCGCCACCGCGAACGCGTTGACCTCCAGCAGGGCGAGCTTGCCGTCCCGGGAGGCGTACAGGCCGCCGACGTCGATCTGGCCCGGGCTGTGCGGCACCAGGTTGCCGGTCGCCACCACCGAGGCCAGCCCCAGCGCCGCCACGAACCCGGCGCCCGCCGCCCACACCGCCCAACTGCTCGGACGTACGGCGGGAGCGCCCGGTACGGCCCGTGCCAGCCGCCGCACGAACAGCTCGCCCAGCGGCACGCACAGCGCCGCGAAGAGAACCGTCCGCAGCAGGGCGATACCGCCGGTGCCGGGCGCGGCGGACTCCCCGGTGCCGTGCAGGGCGGCGGACGGCCCGAGCAGCGGGATCAGCGCCCCCAGGGCCGCCAGGACCAGCACGGCGAAGGTCCCGCCGAGGCCGCCGAGGCCACCGAGGCCGGCGCGTCGTGCGGTGCCGCTCGTCCCGGCGGCCTCGCTGGTCGGTCGTATCGAGGTCACCTCGCGATCTCCCCCTCACACCCAGCGCGCCTCGTCCGTCCCCCAACGCCCCGGCGGCCGGGCCCAGTCGGCCGGACCGCCCTCGAAGGTGACCGGCGGCAGCGCGTACCGCAGCCGGCCCAGCGGGCTGTCCCGCTCGGCCAGCCAGGGACCGGCGTCCTCGAAGGAGGCGTGGGAGGCGTGGGAGGAGGCCGCCTCCGTGGCGTCCGCCGTCACCTCCTCCGCCAGCCATCGTGCCGTCCGCGCCAGCGCCACCCGGACCAGCCGGCCGCAGCCGTCGTACGACTGCTCCGTCAGCGCCCGCAGCACCGCCGCGGCGAGCAGATGGCCGGTGCCGTGGTCCAGGACCTGTGCGGGGAGCGCGCCGGGGCGCTCCGGCGTGCCCTCGGTCGCCGCGATCCCGGTGGCGGCCTGCACCAGGCTGTCGAACCCGCGCCGCTCCCGCCACGGCCCGTACGCGCCCCACGCCGACAACTCGGCCACCACCAGCCCGGGCCGCCGTTCGGCCAGCGCCTCGGCGGAGAGCCCGAACCGGTCCAGCGCGCCCGGCCGGTAGCCGGTGACGACGACGTCCGCCGTGGCGAGCAGGTCGTCGAAGGCGCGCAGCCCGGTGCGCAGGTCGAGAACCGCCGAGCGTTTGCCGAACCCCGTGTCGGCGTGCTGGTCGGGCAGTTCGGGGAGGTGAGGCGGGTCCACGCGGAGCACGTCCGCGCCGAGCAGGGCGAGGGTGCGGGTGGCCACGGGCCCGGCGATGACCCGGGACAGGTCCAGCACGCGCAGCCCGGCGGCGGGCAGCAGGGGAGTGCCGTGCAGCGGGGCGAGCACCCGCGCGGGGGCCGTGTCCAGGCGCTCGCGCTCGACCAGGGGGTGTTGTGCCACCTCCGTGGCCTGCGGGTGCGCCGCCCACTCCGCTGGAGTGCGTACGGCGACGGCGAGGCCTCCGGCGGCGTACACGGTCTCCTCGACCTCCCGCGCGGACCGTTCGGCCAGCGCGGCCTCCACCCGGTGCACCCCGTCCACCCCGTCCGCGCCGTCCTCCCGGACCCCGAGCGAGGACAGCAACCGCTCCCGGTGGTGGGGGAAGTTGGCGTGGGTGCGCACCCAGCCGTCCGCCGTGCGCCAGAACCGCGACAGCGGCGCGAAGCCGACCGGCGCGCGCCCGTCGACGAGGAGCTGCCGCTCGCTGGTGAACGCCGCCGCCACCGCCCCGTCGTCCACCCGCACCGCGGGCACTCGTACGTCGTCCACCCGCACGTCGTCCGCCCGTACGTCGTCCGTCCGCACGCCGGACCCCCGGGCCCCGGGCGCCCGCCCGAGCCCGGCCCGCCGCGCCCCCAGTTCCGCCGCGGCCAGCGCGCACACGGCGACGCAGGCCCGCGCCGCCTCCCGGACCGGGAGCCGGGACTGAAGCGCACCGCGGCGGACCGTCACCGCGACCCGGCCGGCCAGGGCGGGATCTCCGCCCAGCGCGGACCAGGCGTAAGAGATGTTCCTCATGCGTGAACTATGCCGGGCCGCGCGGAAGACCGCGCGGCCCGGCATCACGAAAGGCCCCCGGCGGTGCCGGAGAAGAGCTACTTCACCGCGTCCAGCGCGTTCACGATCCCGAAGCCGTAGAACCCGTTGACGCGCTTGCCGCCCTCGCACACCGCGTCCTGGTCGCCGTCGCCGTCCTGGTCGTAGGACTCGGGGCAGCCCGGGTTGTCCGCCTGCGCCTTCAGCAGCGCCTGGAGCTGGGCCGGAGTCGCCCACGGGTGCTCCGACTTCAGCAGCGCGGCGACACCCGCGGCGTGCGGCGAGGCCATCGAGGTGCCCTGGAGGAAGGCGTACTGGTTGTTCGGCATCGTGGACAGGATGCGGCCGTCCTTCGACGGGGTGTCCGGCAGCTGGTAACGCCGGTCGCCGCCCGGCGCGGCCACGTCCACCACACCGTTGCCGTACGACGAGTAGTACGACTTGAGGTTGTGCACGCCCGTCGCGCTGACCGTGACGATGCCCGGCAGCTGGGTCGGCACGTCGTAGCACTCGTGCGGGTCGATGGTGCGCTCGACCGGCGTGGTGTCGTTCGGGCTGGAGTCGTCCACGATCGCGTCCGCGTCGAGGTCGTGGTTGGAGTTGCCCGCGGACGCCAGGTGCAGGGTGCCCTTCTTCTGGGCGTAGAGCTGGGCCCGGTTGACCGCGTCGACGATGGCCCGCTGGTCGGGGTCGTCCATGCAGTTGTACAGCCACGGGTCGACGTAGTAGCTGTTGTTCGTGATCTCCACGCCGTGGTCGGCGGCGAACACGAACGCGCAGACGACGCTCTCCGCGTAGAAGAGGCCGTTCTTCGGGTCGGTCACCTGGATGCCGGCGACCTTCACGCCGGGCGCGACACCGGCCACACCGACGCCGTTGCGGGCCGCGGCGATCTCACCGGCCACGTGGGTGCCGTGGTAGTCCTGCGGGGTGTACGGCCGCCAGGCGCCCTCGCTGGTGTCCGCGACACCGCCCGCGCAGTTCGCGGACTGCGACTTGGAGAAGTTCGGGGCGAGGTCCGGGTGGGTGTCGTCGACACCGGTGTCGATGACGGCGACGGTGACGTTCCTGCTGCCCGGGTTGATCTGCGCGGCCTTGTCCGCGCCGATCGCCCGCAGGTCCCACTGGTCGGCCTCCAGCGGCTCGCTGCCCGGCGTCGCCGCCGAGGCCGCCTTCACCTTCGCGGCCTCCGCGGCCGTCAGGTAGTCGGCGGCGCCCTCGTCCGTGGTGCCCGCGGGGGTCAGCGGGGCGGTGCGCGTGGCACCCGCCGACTGCACGCCGCGGACGGTGCGTATCTCCTTGGCGAAGTCGGGGTTCGCCGAGTGCGCGACGATCACACCGATCTTCGCGTACGTCGCAACGACGGTGCCGCCGGCCGCGGTCACGGCCTTCTTCACCGCGGCGATCGTGCCCTTGTCCACCTTGGTGTTCACGACGTAGGCCAGCTCGGGCGCGTCCGCCGCCCGCGTGGCGGTCTCCTGGACCGGCGCGGCCGAGGCGGTCGCGGGCAGGAAGCCGAGCGAGGCGGTCAGCGACAGCACGACCGGCACCGCGAGGGCGAGTCGGCGTCTGGAGCGCAGATGAGCCATGGGGTCTCCACATCATCCGGAAACGAAACCGGCCCGAGACACAGGTGGTGCTCGGGCAGGTGCATGACGATGGTGCAGGGGGACGCTATATCGCGAAGTCGCTGGCCAGCAATGCTGTCACCGCGATGACTTCACAGATTTACGCCGTTCGCAGTTGAACCGGTTCCCCGAAGGCCCCGTGACGTTGGACAAGAGGCCGGGCACAGAGCGGGCCCCCTGTCGGATCACGCCGGGGGCCACTAGCATCGCCGCCCGGTTCGTGTGATCCAGATCACCTGTCATGATCCGCACTGCGAGGAGACTCCGTGGCCACCGACGCACCGCCCCCTTCGAAGACCGAACACCGGCTCCCGTCCCCCGAGGAGTTCGCCCGGGTGCAGGAGAGCGCGGAGTTCGGTGAACTGCGCCGCTCCTACCGCTCCTTCGCCTTTCCGCTGACCGTCGCGTTCATCGCCTGGTACCTGCTGTACGTCCTGCTCTCCAACTACGCGGGCGGCTTCATGGGCACCAAGCTGTTCGGCAACATCAACGTCGCTTTCGTCTTCGGAATCGCCCAGTTCGTCACCACGTTCCTCATCGCCTGGTGGTACGCGCGGCACGCCGCCGCGAAGCTCGACCCGAAGGCCGAGGCCATCAAGACCCGGATGGAGGGCGGCGCATGAACCTCGCCATGACCCTCGCGGCCAACGAGGCCAGCGAGCACCGGCCGCTGATCATCTCCCTGTTCGCGGCCTTCGTTGTCGCGACCCTGTTCATCACCGTCTGGGCGGGCCGCCAGACGAAGGACGCCGCCGACTTCTACGCGGGCGGACGGTCCTTCAGCGCGTTCCAGAACGGCCTCGCGGTGTCCGGCGACTACATGTCGGCCGCCTCGTTCCTCGGCATCGCCGGCGCGATCGCCCTCTTCGGCTACGACGGATTCCTGTACTCCATCGGCTTCCTGGTCGCCTGGCTGGTCGCCCTGCTCCTGGTGGCCGAGCCGCTCAGGAACTCCGGCCGCTACACCATGGGCGACGTCCTCGCGTACCGCATGCGCCAGCGCCCGGTGCGCACGGCGGCCGGTACGTCCACGATCGTCGTGTCGATCTTCTACCTGCTGGCCCAGATGGCCGGCGCCGGCGTGCTCGTCTCGCTGCTGCTCGGCATCACCTCCGACGCCGGCAAGATCCTCATCGTCGCCCTCGTCGGCGTCCTGATGATCGTGTACGTCTCCATCGGCGGCATGAAGGGCACCACCTGGGTCCAGATGGTCAAGGCCGTGCTGCTCATCGGCGGCACGATCCTCATCACCTTCCTGGTGCTGCTGAAGTTCAACTTCAACATCTCCGACCTGCTCGGCAAGGCCGCCGAGAACAGCGGCAAGGGCGCCGCCTTCCTGGAGCCCGGCCTGCAGTACGGCGCCACCGGCACCTCCAAGCTGGACTTCATCTCGCTCGGCATCGCCCTGGTCCTCGGCACCGCGGGCCTGCCGCACATCCTGATCCGCTTCTACACCGTGCCCAACGCCAAGGCCGCCCGGAAGTCCGTGAACTGGGCGATCGGCATCATCGGCGCCTTCTACCTGATGACCATCGCGCTCGGCTTCGGGGCCGCCGCGCTCATCTCCCAGGACGAGATCATCGCGTCCAACCCGTCCGGCAACACCGCCGCCCCGCTGCTCGCCCTGCACCTGGGCGGCGTCGACTCCGCCTGGGGCGCGATCCTGCTCGCCACCATCTCGGCGGTGGCCTTCGCGACGATCCTCGCCGTCGTCGCCGGTCTCACCCTCGCCTCGTCCTCCTCGTTCGCCCACGACATCTACGCGAACGTCATCAAGAAGGGCCAGGCCACCGAGAAGCAGGAGGTCAGGGCGGCCCGCCTGGCCACCATCGGCATCGGCGCCGTCTCCATCCTGCTGGGCGCCCTCGCCCGCGACCTGAACGTCGCCGGCCTCGTCGCCCTGGCGTTCGCCGTCGCGGCCTCCGCCAACCTGCCGACGATCCTCTACAGCCTGTTCTGGAAGCGGTTCACCACCCAGGGCGCCCTGTGGTCGATCTACGGCGGTCTGATCGTCGCCGTCGGCCTGGTGCTGTTCTCGCCCGTCGTCTCCGGCGACCCCAAGGCGATGTTCCCCGACGTCGACTTCGCCTGGTTCCCGCTGAAGAACCCGGGCATCATCTCCATCCCGTTCGGCTTCCTGATGGGCTGGCTCGGCACCGTCCTGTCCAAGGAGGAGCCCGACAAGGGCAAGTACGCCGAGCTGGAGGTGCGGTCGCTGACCGGCACCGGAGCGCACTGAGCCGATCCTCCGAGCGGCCGGGTCACGGGTTCCTGGTAGGTACCTACGACCCGGCCGCGTCTTACGTCGTGGGATCGGGCTGGTGTCGCTGTCAGTGGTGTCACGTAGGCTCACACCTGAGGACAGACGACCCAGACGACTGATCCGCGACGGGAGGGGGCCTCGTGCTCATCGACACCTACGGCCGGGTGGCCACCGACCTGCGGGTCTCGCTCACCGACCGGTGCAACCTGCGCTGCACCTACTGCATGCCCGAGGAGGGCCTGCAGTGGCTGGCCAAGCCCGACCTGCTCACGGACGACGAGATCGTCCGCCTCATCGACATCGCCGTCACCTCCCTCGGCATCACGGAGGTCCGCTTCACCGGCGGCGAGCCCCTGCTGCGCCCGGGCCTGGTCGGCATCGTCGAGCGGGTCGCCGCCCTCGCCCCCCGCCCCCAGATGTCGCTGACCACCAACGGCATCGGCCTGGGGCGCACGGCCACCGCCCTGAAGGCCGCGGGCCTGGACCGGGTCAACGTCTCCCTGGACACCCTGCGCCCCGACGTCTTCAAGGCCCTCACCCGCCGCGACCGCCACAAGGACGTCCTCGAAGGCCTCCAGGCCGCCCGCGAGGCCGGCCTCACCCCGGTCAAGGTCAACTCGGTCCTGATGCCCGGCCTCAACGAGGACGAGGCCCCGGACCTCCTCGCCTGGGCCGTCGAGCACGACTACGAGCTGCGGTTCATCGAGCAGATGCCCCTGGACGCCCAGCACGGCTGGAAGCGCGAGGGCATGATCACCGCGGGCGACATCCTGACCTCGCTGCGCACCCGCTTCGACCTGACCCCCGAGGGCGACGAGGCCCGCGGCTCCGCACCGGCCGAACGCTGGCTGGTCGACGGCGGACCGCACCGCGTGGGCGTCATCGCCTCCGTCACCCGCCCGTTCTGCTCCGCCTGCGACCGCACCCGCCTCACGGCCGACGGCCAGGTCCGCACCTGTCTCTTCGCCACCGAGGAGACCGACCTCAGGGCCGCCCTGCGCTCCGGCGCCCCCGACGAGGAGATCGCCCGCATCTGGCGCCTGGCGATGTGGGGCAAGAAGGCCGGCGCGGGCCTGGACGACCCGGGCTTCGTCCAGCCGGACAGGCCGATGTCGGCGATCGGCGGCTAGCGAAGCGCCCGGAAGGGCCGCGGGGAACCGCGCGACCGGCCACAGCCGGCGCCCGTACCCGGCGACGAGGCGTCAGCCCGGCTGCTCCCACTCCGCCAGCGGCACCACGTCCTTCAGGAACCCCCGCACGCCCAGGAACTGCGACAGATGCTCGCGATGCTCCTCGCACGCGAGCCACGTCTTGCGCCGCTCCGGCGTGTGGATCTTCGGGTTGTTCCAGGCCAGCACCCACACAGCGGCGGCCCGGCAGCCCTTGGCGGAACAGATGGGGGAGTTCTCGTCACTCACGCTTCGTCTCACAGCCGCACAGAAAAAACGACGCCGAGCAGCCACGGGGGGAGCTGCCCGGCGTCGGTCCATCGCTCCGACGGGGGATGCGGAGCGCGTACGCAGTATGTCACGCGTAACCGGTTGTCGGGCACCGGAACAACAGATTGATCTGAGCTTTTCTTGAGCTTGTCACCGGACCGGCCGCGAGGCTCAGCTCCGCGCACCCGGACCCGGATCGCCCGCCGTGTCCTCCGCTCGCGATTCCGCCCGCGGCGGCTCGATCATCGCCCTCGGCGGCACGGACACGAACGTCGACGGCAGCGACGGCGCGTTCTCCCGCCCCGCGTTCGCGATCACCACCGCGATGTACGGCAGCACCGCGCCGAGCACCAGCGCCACGATCGCGACATGCCGTTCCACGTTCCAGAGCACCGCGGCCAGGATCACCGAGACCGTACGCACGCTCATCGAGATGACATACCGGCGCTGCCGCCCCCGGACGTCCTCCTGGAGGCCCTGCCGGGCGCCGGTGATCCGGAACACCTCGGCGTTCCCGCCGTCCCTCAGCTTCCGCATCACATTCCACCATCCGCCCGCATCGGACTCTCCCAGGCCCGCCCCGACGTCCACCACACCGGCTCGGACGCCCGGCCGGGACACCTCCACGGTACGCCGCACCCGCACGGCCCACGAGCCCGGGTCGCCCTCTCGCCTGCGCGAACATCCCGCCCGTCGCGCGGACGGCCCCGCCCGACATGCGCCGTACGGCGGACGGGCCGAAACTGGGCGTACTGCTCACGTCGAGCCGGACGAGGAGGCAACCATGGGCTGGTTGTGGGCGATCATCGTGGGATTGGTGCTGGGCCTGATCGCGAAGGCGATCATCCCGGGCAAACAGCACAGTCCCATCTGGCTGGTCACCATTTTCGGCATGCTCGGCGCGATCGCCGGCAACGCCATAGCGCGGGGCTTCGGTGTCGAGGAGACGCCCGGCATCGACTGGAGTCGGCACGCCTTCCAGCTCGTGGCCGCCATCATCATCGTGGCCGTGGGCGACATGCTGTACATGGCGACGCTGGGCAAGCGCAAACACCGGGTGTAGCGCGAAGCGCCCGTCAGGGGCGCGGGGAACTGCGCGAAAGCCACGACGAAAGCCGCGGCCCGCAGCTCACCCGCACCCCTGCGGGCGCTCACGCCTGAGCGCTCACCCCAGCGGCGCCCACGCCTGAGCGCTCACCTTGCGGCGCTGACCCCAGCGGCGCTCACGCCTGGGTGACCTCCACGGCGGCGAGGTTCTTCTTGCCGCGCCGCAGCACGAGCCACCGCCCGTGCAGCAGGTCCTCCTTCGCCGGAACGGCGTCCTCCGCGGCGACCTTCACGTTGTTCACGTACGCGCCGCCTTCCTTGACGGTGCGCCGCGCGGCGGACTTGCTGGCCACCAGGCCGACCTCGGCGAAGAGGTCGACGACCGGACCCAGCTCGGCGACCCGGATGTGCGGCACCTCGGACAGCGCCGCGGCCAGCGTCCGCTCGTCCAGGTCGGTCAGCTCACCCTGGCCGAAGAGGGCCTTCGACGCGGCGACCACGGCGGCCGTCTGGTCGGCGCCGTGCACCAGCGTGGTCAGCTCCTCGGCGAGTGCGCGCTGCGCCGCCCGGGCCTGCGGACGCTCCTCGGTCTGCCGCTCCAGCTCCTCCAGCTCCTCGCGGGACTTGAAGGAGAGGATCCGCATGTAGCGGGAGATGTCGCGGTCGTCCACGTTCAGCCAGAACTGGTAGAACGCGTACGGCGTGGTCATCTCCGGGTCCAGCCAGACCGCGCCGCTCTCGGTCTTGCCGAACTTGGTGCCGTCCGCCTTGGTCATCAGCGGGGTGGCCAGCGCGTGCACCTCGGCGCCCGGCTCCAGCTTGTGGATCAGGTCCAGGCCCGCGGTGAGGTTGCCCCACTGGTCGCTGCCGCCCTGCTGGAGCGTGCAGCCGTAGCGGCGGTAGAGCTGGAGGAAGTCCATGCCCTGGAGGATCTGGTAGCTGAACTCCGTGTAGCTGATGCCCTCGGAGGACTCCAGACGGCGGGCGACCGAGTCCTTCGTCAGCATCTTGTTGACGCGGAAGTGCTTGCCGATGTCCCGCAGGAACTCGATCGCGGACAGGCCCGCGGTCCAGTCCAGGTTGTTCACCATCACGGCCGCGTTCTCGCCCTCGAAGGACAGGAACGGCTCGATCTGGGCGCGGAGCTTGCCGACCCAGCCGGCGACGGTCTCCGGGTCGTTCAGGGTGCGCTCGGCGGTCGGGCGGGGGTCGCCGATCAGACCCGTCGCGCCGCCCACCAGTGCCAGCGGCCGGTGCCCGGCCTGCTGGAGCCGGCGCACGGTGAGCACCTGCACCAGATGCCCCACGTGCAGGGACGGCGCGGTCGGGTCGAAGCCGCAATAGAACGTGACGGGACCGTCCGCGAGCGCCTTGCGCAAAGCGTCCTCGTCAGTGGACTGGGCGAACAGCCCGCGCCACTTCAGCTCGTCGACGATGTCCGTCACGGTCGCATGTCTCCTTGAACGGTGAAAAGGGCTTCCAACAGTCTATGGGGGGCCACCGACAGTCATGGGCGCCGGCGGTGGCTCGGACGCCGACGGCTCAGACTCCCCGGCTGACCGAGCTCATGTTGAAGTCGGGCACCCGCAGCGGCGGCATGGCGGCCCTGGTGAACCAGTCGCTCCACTCCCTCGGCAGGGTCTTCTCCGTGCGCCCGGCCTCGGTGGCCCGCCCCAGCAGGCCGACCGGCGACTCGTTGAACCGGAAGTTGTTCACCTCGCCGGTCACCTCGCCGTTCTCCACCAGGTACACCCCGTCCCGGGTGAGGCCCGTGAGCAGCAGCGTCGCCGGGTCGACCTCGCGGATGTACCACAGGCAGGTCAGCAGCAGCCCGCGCTCGGTGCTCGCCACCATCTCGTCCAGCGAGCGGTCGTCACCGCCGTCCAGGATCAGGTTGTCGATGCCCGGCGACACCGGCAGCCCGGTCAGCTCCGCGCTGTGCCGGCTGGTGATCAGATGCTTCAGCTCGCCCCGGCCGATCCACTCGGTGGCGGTGAGCGGCAGCCCGTTGTCGAACACCGACGAGTCGCCGCCGGAGGAGTGCGCCAGGACGAACGGGGCGGCCTCCAGACCCGGCTCGTGCGGGTCGCTGCGCAGGGTCAGCGGCAGCTCGCTCAGCTTCTCGCCGAGCCGGGTGCCGCCGCCGGGCTTGGAGAACACCGTCCGGCCCTCGGCGGCGTCCCGGCCCGACGCCGACCACATCTGGTAGATCAGCAGGTCCGCGACCGCGGTCGGCGGCAGCAGCGTCTCGTAGCGGCCCGCGGGCAGCTCGATCCGGCGCTCGGCCCAGCCGAGGCGTACGGCCAGCTCCGCGTCGAGCGCCGCCGGGTCGACGTCCTTGAAGTCCCGGGTGGAGCGCCCGGCCCACGCGGAGCGGGTGCGGTCCGGGGACTTGGCGTTCAGCTCCAGCGTCCCGTTGGGCTGGTCGTGGCGCAGCCGCAGCCCCGTGGACGTCCCGAGGTAGCTGCTGGTCAGCTCGTGGTTGGCGAAGCCGTACAGCTCCCGGCCGCCCGCCCGCGCGCGGGCGAACGCCTCGCCGAGGGCGGGCGCGAAGTCCGTGAACACGGCCGAGGAGGTCTCCGCGGGCGCGTCCGTGAAGCCGGGGGAGGCGGGCACGTCCGTGACCAGGGGCCGGGCGTCCTCGGCGGGCGCGGCACCGCGCGCGGCGGCCTCAGCGGCCCGCACCAGCGGCTCCAGCTCGTCCGCGGTCACCGCGGACCGGGACACCACGCCGGAGGCCGTGCCCTCCTTGCCGTCGACGGTCGCGATCACGGTGAGCGTCCGTCCGCGCGTGACGCCGTTGGTGGTCAGCGCGTTGCCCGCCCAGCGCAGGTTGGCGGTGGACTGCTCGTCCGCGATCACGACGCAGCCGTCCGCGCGGGACAGCTCCAGGGCCCGCTCGACGATCTCGTGCGGCTTGTTCACCGGGGCGCTCATCGGCCGGCCTCCTGCGTGGTGTTGAGGATGTTGACGCCCCGGAAGAGGGCGGACGGGCAGCCGTGGGAGACGGCGGCGACCTGGCCCGGCTGGGCCTTGCCGCAGTTGAAGGCGCCGCCCAGGACATAGGTCTGCGGACCGCCGACCGCGGCCATCGACCCCCAGAAGTCGGTGGTCGTGGCCTGGTAGGCGACGTCCCGCAGCTGCCCGGTGATCCGCCCGTTCTCGATCTTGAAGAAGCGCTGGCCGGTGAACTGGAAGTTGTAACGCTGCATGTCGATGGACCAGGAGCGGTCCCCGACGACGTAGATGCCGCGGTCGACGCCGCCGATCAGGTCCTCGGTCGACATCCCGGCGGCATCCGGTCGCAGCGACACGTTGGCCATCCGCTGCACCGGCACATGGGAGGGCGAGTCGGCGAAGGCGCACCCGTTGGAGCGCCCGAGCCCGGTCAGCTTCGCGATCCTGCGGTCCAGCTGGTACCCGACGAGCGTGCCCTCCTTCACCAGGTCCCAGGACTGCGCCTCGACGCCCTCGTCGTCGTACCCGATGGTCGCGAGGCCGTGCTCGGCGGTGCGGTCACCGGTGACGTTCATCAGCTCCGAGCCGTACTTCAGCTTGCCGAGCTGGTCGAACGTGGCGAACGACGTCCCCGCGTACGCCGCCTCGTAGCCCAGCGCCCGGTCCAGCTCGGTGGCGTGCCCGATGGACTCGTGGATCGTCAGCCACAGGTTGGAGGGGTCCACGACGAGGTCGTACAGCCCCGGCTCCACACTCGGCGCGCGCATCTTCTCCGCGAGCAGCTCCGGGATCTCGGCCAGCTCCCGGTCCCAGTCCCAGCCGGTGCCCGTCAGGTACTCCCAGCCGCGGCCGACCGGCGGTGCGAGGGTGCGCATGGAGTCGAACTCGCCGCTGGATTCGTCCACCGACACTGCGGTCAGCTGCGGGTGCAGCCGTACCCGCTGCTGGGTCGTCACGGTCCCGGCCGTGTCGGCGTAGAACTTGTTCTCGTGCACGGTGAGCAGCGAGGCGTCCACGTGGTCCACCCCGTCGGCCGCGAGCAGCCGCCGGCTCCACTCGGCCAGCAGCCCCGCCTTCTCCTCGTCGGGCACGGTGAACGGATCGATCTCGTACGACGAGATCCACGTCTTGTCCGCGTGCACCGGCTCGTCGGCCAACTCCACGCGCTCGTCGGACCCGGCCGCCTTGATCACCTGCGCCGAGAGCTTCGCCATCGCCACGGCCTGGCTCGCCACCTTCGCCGCGGCGTCCATGGTCAGGTCCACGCCGGACGCGAACCCCCACGTCCCGCCGTGCACCACCCGCACCGCGTATCCCAGGTCGGTGGTGTCCGACGACCCGGACGGCTTGCCGTCCCGCAGCCGCCAGGACGCGCTGCGCACCCGCTCCAACCGGAAGTCCGCGTGCTCCGCGCCGAGGGCACGCGCGCGTGCGAGCGCGGCGTCGGCGAGGGCGCGTAGCGGAAGTGCCAGAAAGGACTGATCGATTTCATGGGGCACGGGTGGGCATCCCTTCGGGCTCGCCTGCGAAGACCGTTCCAGGCAGTGAATCATGTCCCGCCGCGGCGAGCCGCTGAAGATCCGGTCCCCCGCGCCCGTGCCTCCGGGCCTTTTGCGGGCATCGGGGGGTCATTGTCAGCGGCAAGTGTCAGTATCTCTCCATGCAGGGTTGGGGGCGGGAGTTCCGTGCGTGGCTGCTGTCGCTCGATGAGCGAAGCATGCGGGGGTTGTTGACGCAGCATCAGTGCTTGCGTCGCAAGCGGTGTGTGCACCGACGGCGCGTCAAGGAGGGCGGAGACGCCCAGGTGGCATCGCGCCGCGAAGCACAGTCCGTGCGCGTGTGGTTGACCACCACGACGGAGCCGGTGCTGCACGGGGTGGCCGCGTGCGGCGTTTCCTGGGCGTCCCGTGCGCTCATCGGTGCCTACGGTTTTCCACGGGACGTCGTGGAGGATCCCTCCGCGCCCGACCTCGTCACGATGCTCGAGGTGCTGGACCCGGCGCTGGCTCGCTGCGCGCTGTACGGGCTGCTGGCCCCTGAGGCCCAGGGTCAGCTGCCCGCGGCGGAGGTGGCCATGGCGCACCTGGCCCGGTGCGGGGCCGCGGCCGATCGCGAACCGCCGCTCGACGCCCGGGAGATAGGTCCGAGACTGTCGCGAACATCGATGCGGCGGCAGAAGGCGCTCGGGAAGGCGGGGGAAACAGCGGTGCGATACGAAGGCTCGGAGAGGACGGACGTGAACGGCAGCCGAAACCAGGAGAGTCGGGAGGCGACGACGGCCGCCGCGCCCACAGCGCATCTCGACGCGGGAGCAGGGGCCGATACCGTCCGCCGTGCCCTGTCCGGCCTGCGTTCCTCCGGCGGGGAACTGGCCGACGCCCTGGAGCGGTCCGCCGTCGTCCTGCGGGACGGCAGGGTGCCCGAGGCGAAGGAGCGGCTCACCGACCTCCTCGCCGCGTGGATCCACGAGCGCGCCCTTCTCGCGGAGACGCTCTCCGAGCAGGGGGGCGACTGGCCTTCCGGCGCCGGATATGCCGAGCTGGAGGCGGAACTCGACCGCCTCGACCGGGTCAGGGAGGCCCTGGCCCAGAGGGACAAACTGCGGCGGCGAGCCGCCCAGTACGAGCAGTTGATCGCGGGCGCGGAGGCCGAGGCGGAGGCCGAGGGGCTGCGCATGGCCCTGGACGGCATCCGCGGTCAGATGACGGCGCTCGAGGCCGCTCTGCGGGGCAGCCTGCCGGAGTCGCCTGCACAGTCGGAGTCGGAGCAGTCGTCCACCGTCGACCCGGACTCGGCCTCGGAATCGGGGGCGCAGCCGACCGTGGAGCCGGAGCCGGAGGACAAGTCGGAGCCGGAGCCGGAAGACGAGCCGGAGGTCATCCCGTCGCCGGGGCCCGTCGAGTCTGCCTCGGAATCGACGTCGCAGCCGCAGCCGACCGTGCAGCCGCAGCCGGAGGAGAAGCCGGAGCCGGAGCAGCGGGCGGAGCCGGAAGATGAGCCGGAGGTCATCCCGGCGCCAGGCCCCCTGGAGTCCGCGCCCGCGCCCGAGCCCGAGCCCGCGCCCACCGAGTCTGTCCCGCAGCCGCAGCCGCAGCCGCAGCCCCAGCCGCAATGGGAGCCGCAGTCACCCGCCGAAGCATCACCCGCCGAAGCCTCGCCCGTCGCCACCGTGCAGCCCGCGACCCCGAGGACCGAGCAGGACCGCGACACGGCCCTCACCGCTCCCACCCCCGCCTCCGACGGCCACCCGGCCTCCGCCCCACTCCCCGCGGACGACACGACCTCGCCCTGGAGCGCTGTCGACGGGCCCTCTCCCGTGGCGCGACTCGTGGCCCGCGGAGACTTGCCCCAGGCGTACTGGATGTCGGCGGCGTCGGACGACCATCCCCACCGCGCCAAGGCGCTCTCCTTCCTCGCGGCTGCCTTTTCCTGCACCGACGTGGACGGGGCCACCCAGGTGCAGATGGCGCACGACATCACGTCCCTCGACCTCGTCGAGGACCGGGACGCGCACCTCGTGGCCCTGGCCGCGGCGATGCGCTCCGGCCTCACGGCCGGCTGGCCGCATGCCCTCGTCAGCGACTTCACCATGCCGTCCGGCCTCTCCCAGCCCTGGCAGCACCTGTTGATGGCGCTGAACGAGGCGGTGCGCGAGTGCCGGATCTTCGTGCCCGGCTCGGCGGAGGAGCCCACCGAGCCGGAACACCACCTCACGGTCGACGACATCGAGGAATCCGCGCGGGTCCTCCTGGAGGACCTCCCGCGCCGGAAGATCAAGTACCAGCGTGCGTCCCGGGCCCTGCAGTACCTGACCGGCCCCTCGGGCCAACTGCACCAGGCCCTGCGCACGGTGCTGGACTGGGCCACCGGTACGGGCGACGCCTCGGCGCTCAAGGCCTTCGGCGAGAACCTCAGGCGCGGTGAGTACGTCGACCGGCTCATCGAGGACGCCGACAGCCGCTTCCGCACTCCCAAGCAGGCCAGGGAAGCCATCCACTCTGGCGCGCTGCGCCAGCTGCACGCGACCATCAGGTCGGTGGGGGAGCTGGTGGCGAAGGCCGAGGCGATGGCCGCGGCCGCGCAGGCCAAGGACACCGCCGCCGGCTCCAACGCCCCCCGGTGGGAGGCGTTGGTGGTGGAGCTGGCGTCCTACGACGAGCCGTCGGGAGTCGGCGGCGCCGCACTCGGCCTGCTGCGCAGATGGCTGGCCGCCGAACCCACCGGCCACTCGGCGACGACGATCGACGCCGACGGCGCCATCGTCCCGTCGGACGACTGCCTGCTGTTCCTGCCGGAGCTGCCGCGCGACGCCGACGGCCGCCCCGACTTCGACGACCCGCGCACGGCTCCCGCCCTGGCCGGTCTGCTGACCCCGGAGTCCGCCGAGTCGGCGCTGGCGGAGTACGTGGCGCGTGGCGATCTGCATCTGGCCCGCGCCCTGGTGCGGGTGGTCGGTGACACCGTCGCCGCGGACCCCGCCGCCCAGGCGGCGTGGCTGGAGGACGCGGTCCGGCGCTGCCGGGAGGCCGAGAAGGAATGGCGCCGGAAGATCGCCGAGCACCATCGCCTGGCCGCCTCCCACCTGGCGCAGATAAGAACGCTCAACCTGATGCCCTCCGACACGGAGCGCGAGTTCACCGGCCGCCTGCAGGAGTTCGCGGACGGCGACGAGGCGGGTCGATACCGGTACGCGCTGAGCGCCCTGCGCGACCTCGTCGCCGAACTGACAGACTGGGTCGCGGAATCGACCAAGCGCCTGCGCGAGCGGCTCGACGCGCTGAAACTCGACCCGGAGCGCCCGCTCTCCGACCCCGACCACGACCGCATCCTGCGGCTGATCGACGAGGGGGACACGGTCACCGCGCAGGAGTTCCTCGCGCTCGCGGAGAGCGGTCAGCGGCTGCCTGAGCGACCGGACGACGAGGGCGCCGAACTCCGCGAGTTCCTGGCCGGTCTGACCGGCCCCGGCGCCCCCTCTCCCGGCGGCGACGGCGTGCCGGCCGGCTGGTGGGTCGACCGTTACGGCTCCGGCGAGAAGGTCACCGCCAACGCCGAGCAGGGCATCGCCTCCTGGAAGGCCCTGTGCACCAAGAAGGGGCGCAACAGCGACTGGAGCCAGCACGTCACGCGCGTGCTGCGGCTGCTCGGCCTGAAGCCCCTGGGGCACTTCCAGGCCGAGCCGATGGGACAGGGCGTGCGCCGCTTCAAGGGACGGGCGAGCGTCATCGAAGCGCCCGGGTACGTCGCCGCGCTGGGGTCCCGCGCCACGTCGTACACCGTGTTGCTCATCTGGGAGGAACAGCGCGCCGACGGCCCCCTCGCCCACCTCGACGACTCCGACGTCGACGCCAACCTCGTGCTCTACCTGCACCCCCTCGGCCTGGAAGGGCGGCGGGCCCTCGCCGAGGCCTCGCGGCGCAAGGCCCAGCAGGCGCTGGTGGTCGACCCCGCGGTGGCCGGCTGGATGGCCGCCCGCGCGCCCGGCGCCTTCCGCGCGCTGCAGCGCGTCACGCTGCCCTGGACGTCGTACGACCCCTACACCCCGTTCGTCGCGGGCGCCGTGCCGCCGGAAGTCTTCTACGGCCGTGACCAGGAGCTGCGGGAGGTGATGAACCCGGACGGCGGACTCTTCCTCTACGGCGGCCGCCAGCTCGGCAAGTCCGCGCTGCTGCGCCGGGTGGCCGAACTGTTCCCGCGCCGCTCCGACGCCAACGTCGCCGTGTACCTGGACTTGGTGAAGGCCGAGATCGGCCAGGCGGAGTCCCCCGAGCGGATCTGGAAACTGCTGGCCGACGACCTGAAGCGGCAGCGGGTCATCGACCCGAAGAAGGTGTCCGACCAGGCCCAGCCCGAGCACGTGGCCAACGCCATCCGCGGCTGGCTGGACGCGGACGATTCCCGCCGGATGCTGATCCTCGCCGACGAGGCGGACGCGTTCCTCACCGCCGATTCCCGCCGGGTCTTCCGGTCCGGAGGAGAGTCCACGTTCCAGAATGTCAAGCGCTTCCAGCACCTCATGGAGCAGACGGACCGCCGTCTCAAGGTGGTCTTCGCGGGCCTCCACCAGGTGCAGCGCTTCGGCGAACTGTCCAATGTCTCCACCGCGCACGGCGGCCCCGACGTCCTGGTCGGACCGCTGAACCCGACCGCGGCCGTGCGGCTGGTCACCGAGCCGATGGCGGCCCTGGGCTTCGTCTTCGAGCGGCCGGAGCTGGTCTGGCGCATCCTCGCCATCACCAACTACCAGGCCAACCTGGTGCAGATCTTCTGCAGCGAACTCGTCCGCACCCTCCAGGGCCGCTCCCAGCGCGGCCATGTCCGCCCCACGCCGATCACCGAGTCGGACGTCCAGGAGGTCGCGGCCTCGGACACCGTGCGCACCCGCCTGGCCGAGCGGCTGCGTTTCACCATCAACCTGGAGGACCGCTACCGCGTCCTGACCCTGGTCATCGCCCTGCACAGTCTCGAGGACGGCTACCGCGGCGACTACTCCGCCGAGGAACTGCTGCAGTGGGCGAGGGAGGCCTGGGAGGAAGGCTTCCACGAACTCGGCGTCAAGCAGGTCCAGATCTACCTCAGGGAAATGGTCGGCCTCGGCCTGCTGGTGCAGCTCGGCGACCGCTCCAGGTTCGCGGTGCGCAGCCCCAACGTCGTCAACATGCTGGGCACCCGCGACGAGCTGTTGCTGGAACTCCGGGAGACCGAGTTCAGCCAGCCGTACGAGTACGACCCGCGCGCGGCGCGCCGCCTCCTCGGCCGCTACGCGGGCAGCGACCCGAACCGCTACGTGACCCGCTACAGCCCCCTCACCGAGGGCCAGCTGCACGAGGCCGCGCAGCCGGGCGTCACGGTGATCGGCACCACCAGGCTGCACCGCCCGGAGCTGATGATCACGGCGACCGAGCGCTTCGCCGAGGCGCGCGGCGTGGAGGTCCGCAGGGTGAGCGCCCAGGAGGACCTGCGCGCCGTCCTCACCGACGCCTCCCGGCTGCGCAGGAACTACGTCCTCGCCGTCGACCTGCGCGGCATCGAGGCCGACGCGCTGCTGGACGCCGTACGGCTGTGTGTGGAGCACGCGGGGCCGGCCGCCGACGCCCTCGTCCACCAGGCCGAGGGACGCAAACGCTCGAACCACCGCTCGGTGTTCGTCGTGGCCGACGCGCTCACCGTGGGCGCCTTGCAGGAGCCGAAGGACGTGGAACCTCTGCCCGTCCGGTTCCTGCGCCCGGAGCGTTGGTCGGTGGAGAGCCTGCGGGCGTGGCCGGAGTGTCCCTTCGTGTCCAAGGCCGACCGCACCCGGCTGATCCAGGTCACCGGCGGCTGGGCCACCTGGGTCGAGCCCGCCATCGCCGAGGTCACCGTCAACGGCGCGACGCTCGACAGCGCCCTGGACAAGATAGGCCGGGCCATCCAGCTGCCGGACAACCTCGACCGCCACTGTGAGGCGGCCGGCCTGGAGATCCGGGACCTCGATCTGCTCGCCCTGTGGAACGGCTACGTCAGTGAGGGGCAGGGCGTCCCCATCGACCAGGTCGCCGAGGCCGTGGAACTGCCCGAGCCGGAGACCGAGACCTGGCTCGCCCGGCTGGACCGGCTGGGGCTCATCGACGCCGTGCCCGACGGCATCGCGGTCGACCCGGTGACGTTCCGCGCCGTGCGCGCGCGTGCGGGGGAGTGAGCGGGTGCGGCTGACGGGGGAGGAGCTAGTCCGGTTTCCCGGAGTGCGCGGCCAGATCGAGCGCGTCGCGGCCGATCTGGCCGCCGGCCGGAACTGTGTGTGGCTGCTACCGGACGACCTGGTCGTCGCCGGGCACGCCGAGGAACTGCACCGCGCGGTGCTGAGCCGCGCGCCCGAACACATCCAGTTGCCCGAGCCCGGGGCCGTGCAGGCGGAACTCGTGCCCCCGGAGCCCGCCCCGCACCCGTACGTCACCGCTGACGTGCCGCTGCTCGACGGCTTCGACGACGGCTTCGACATCGGCTGGGACCTTCCGGGACCCCGTTGGCAGATGCCGCCCGCACCCGTCGGCGGCGGGCCGTCCGAGCTGGTGACCCGGCTCGCGAAGGAGCTCTCCGTCGACCCGGAGCGCGCGGTCGACGAGCTGACCGACCCCGCCGCTCACTGGCGGCCCGTCATCGGCGTACGCGCCTGGACCGAGCCCGACACCCGGCACGGAGAGCGCGGGCATGACATCGCCCGCCTCGTGCGCGCCCTGGACGCGGCGGTCAAGGACGTCGGCCTGCTCCCGGAGCAGCGCCCCAGGGTGATGATCACCGGGCGGCTGCGCGACCTGCCGCCGCAGCTCCCCGACGAACTGGAGCTCGACCTGGCGACGACCTCGGTGCACTGGTGGTGGGGCACCGTGGGCCGGCTCGACAGCGCCACACTTCTCCACGGACTCGGCGCACCCGACGGCCACCGGACCGCCATGGGCGGCACCGTCCTTCGCACCCGTGTGCTCAGGGCGCTGCGCGCGGAGGTGGTGAGCGAGCTGTGCGGCCCGGACCTCGTTCTCGCCGCGGAGCTGTTCCGCTGCTGGGACGGCAGCGACCGCAGCCTGGACGACTGCCTGCGCGTCTGCCTGGCGACCCGGACGCCCGCCTCCGGTGCCGACTGCCCACCGTTGCCCAGCGGGGCGGGCCTGCGGCACAAACCGCCCTCGGCACTCCGCGAGGCGTGGGCGCGCGGCTCCGTTCAGGCGTGGGACGGCAGACCCAGGCTCCACCCCGCCCTCTGGCACACCGACGGCGGCGAGGGGCGCCCTGACCAGCTCAGCATCCTGGTCAGCCAGGCTCAGGCCCGTGTGCTGATGCCGTGGATCGAGGAGGCGCGGCGACGGCTCGCCGAACTGGCGCTGGCCTACGCGAACCGGCCGGTCCGCGAACTGGTGGAGCTCTACGTGCGCAACCGCCTCCGGGATCACACCACCCGTCCGGAGCGGACCTTTCTCTGCGCGGAGGCATCCGAACTGGAGCGCGCCTCCCTCAGGGGCCACATATCCCTTCCGATCGACGAACGGCTGCTGCTGGCGACCGTGGTCAAGGCCCGCAACACGCTGTCCCACCGCAAGGTCCTGGAGGACGACCACCTCGACGAGCTCTGTGCCAAGCTGACGGCCGCCGACCTCAGGTGGGGGCACGACACCTAGTCACCCGGCTCGCACGGCGCGGTCGACGATGCCGTGAACTGTAGAAACCCCACAGCGAGTCCCCCATGCCACTGTCGGTGCCCGAATGTCCCACCCCGGGAGCCGACCGATAGGTTTTCGGTGAAGCCGCCTGTCATCGCCGCCTGTCGTCCAGGTGCCCGGGCGGGGAATCAGTCCGCTATCGAAAGGGTGATCCGTTGAGCCGCTCGGTTCTCGTCACCGGAGGCAACCGGGGCATCGGCCTCGCCATCGCCCGCGCGTTCGCCGACGCCGGCGACAAGGTCGCGATCACGTACCGCTCGGGGGAGCCGCCGGCCGGTTTCCTCGCCGTGAAGTGCGACATCACCGACCCCGAGCAGGTGGAGCAGGCCTACAAGGAGATCGAGGCCCAGCACGGCCCGGTCGAGGTCCTGGTCGCCAACGCCGGCGTCACCAAGGACCAGCTGCTGATGCGGATGAGCGAGGAGGACTTCACCTCGGTCATCGACACCAACCTCACCGGCACCTTCCGCGTGGTCAAGCGCGCCAACCGCGGCATGCTGCGCGCCAAGAAGGGCCGCGTCGTCCTGATCTCGTCGGTCGTCGGTCTCCTCGGCTCCGCGGGCCAGGCCAACTACGCCGCCTCCAAGGCCGCCCTGGTCGGCTTCGCGCGCTCCCTCGCCCGTGAGCTGGGCTCGCGCAACATCACCTTCAACGTCGTCGCGCCCGGCTTCGTCGACACCGACATGACCAAGGTGCTCACCGACGAGCAGCGCGCGAACATCGTGTCGCAGGTCCCGCTGGGCCGGTACGCGCAGCCGGAGGAGGTCGCCGCCGCGGTGCGGTTCCTCGCCTCGGACGACGCCTCGTACATCACTGGAGCCGTCATCCCCGTTGACGGCGGACTGGGAATGGGTCACTGATCACCATGAGCGGAATTCTCGAGGGCAAGCGCGTCCTGATCACCGGTGTGCTGATGGAGTCCTCCATCGCCTTCCACACCGCCAAGCTGGCCCAGGAGCAGGGCGCCGAGATCATCCTGACCGCTTTCCCGCGGCCCACGCTGACCGAGCGCATCGCGAAGAAGCTCCCGAAGCCCACCAAGGTCATCGAGCTGGACGTGACCAACGAGGAGCACCTGGGGCGCCTGGCCGACCTCGTCGGCGAGGAGCTCGGGGGCCTGGACGGCGTCGTCCACTCCATCGGCTTCGCGCCGCAGGACGCCCTCGGCGGCAACTTCCTGAACACGCCGTTCGAGTCGGTCGCCACCGCCATGCACGTCTCGGCGTTCTCGCTGAAGTCGCTGACCATGGCCTGCCTGCCGCTGATGCAGAACGGCGGGTCCGTCGTCGGCCTCACCTTCGACGCCCAGTACGCCTGGCCGCAGTACGACTGGATGGGCCCGGCCAAGGCCGCCCTGGAGGCCACCAACCGCTACATGGCCCGTGACCTGGGCAAGCAGAACATCCGCTGCAACCTCATCTCGGCGGGGCCGATCGGCTCCATGGCCGCCAAGTCCATCCCGGGCTTCAGCGAGCTGGCCTCCGTGTGGGACAGCCGTTCCCCGCTGGAGTGGGACCTGAAGGACCCGGAGCCGGCCGGCCGCGGCGTCGTCGCCCTGCTGAGCGACTGGTTCCCGAAGACCACGGGCGAGATCATCCACGTCGACGGCGGTCTGCACGCCATCGGCGCCTGATCGCTGCCTAAGCTGCGGTCGAAGGGCCCGCACCCGTGTGGTGCGGGCCCTTCGCGTGTCCCCCGTTCGGCCTATCCGGCCGGGCGGAGCCGGGGGGCGACCGGGCACGCTGGATTACGCGTTCTCCTCACGCGTCCCTCCCCAGCACGGCCGAGGAGGTCCCCTTGTGCGCCTGTTCCGCAGCCTGGCCTCAGTGACCGTAGCCGTAGCCCTGGTGCTGTCCCTGCCGTACGAGGCGATGCCCCACGCGCGCGTGGAGGTACGCGAGCCGGACGCGCCGAAACCGTTCGGCGCCGAGTGCCGCACCCGCGTGCGCGGCTCCGAGGTGACCGCCCACTGTCACAACCCCTATGTGGACACCGACCGCGTGCGGCTGCACATCGAGTGCGCCCGCTGGTGGGACCTGGACACCGACAGCGCCCCGGTCGACACCGGGCCGGCGATGACCGTACGGCTGACCGGCCGCTGCTGGAAGGAGGTCCGCGCGGTGTGGATCAGCCACCAGAACCGGGGGAGCTGAACCGGCACAGGAACGGATAGCCCGCCGCCTCCACCGCCGCGGTCTGCGCGTCGCCCGCGCGGATGGCGTCCACCAGCCCCCCGTGGTCCATGTGGGTCTCGGGGGACAGCGTCTCGCCCACGTCCTCGCGCAGCCAGTCCCGCAGCACCTCGCCCAGGTCCGCGTACATCGCCGTCATGACGTCGTTGTGGGAGGCAGCCACCACCGCCAGGTGGAAGGTGGCGTCCGCGGTCACGAACCGCTCCTTGTCGCCCGCCGCCCAGGCCTCCTCGCGCCGCTCCAGCAGCGCGTCGAGCTGCTTGAGGTCCTTCTCGGTGCGCCGCTCGGCGGCCAGCTTCGCGGCGGCCGACTCCAGGGCGGAGCGCAGCTCCGCGACGTGCCGGGGGTCGGCGCCCGCGAAACGGCGGTGCATCACGCCGGCCAGCTCGCTGGTCGCCACGACGTAGGTGCCGGAGCCCTGGCGGATGTCCAGCAGGCCGTTGTGCGCGAGCGCCCGGACCGCCTCACGGACCGTGTTGCGGGCGACGCCGAGCTGTTCCACCAGCTCCGGCTCGGTCGGGATGCGGGAGCCGACCGGCCACTCGCCCGAGGTGATCTGGTTGCGCAGCTCGGCGATGACCTGCTCGGACAGCGCCGAACGACGGGGGTGGCTCAAGGGCATGGCACACCTTCGCACGGGACGGGCGGCAGCGGACGCCCGGGCAATGGACAACCAATCATCCCATGATTCTATGATGGGCGGCATGGCAAGCGAGGAAACCCAGACGAGGAACCACACGGTCCGAGACGCACGCGACCCCTCGCCGGGCGGCACCGGCGGTGACGGCGCCGCCGCCGTCACGGGTGCCCCCGCGCGCAAAGGCACCACGCGCGTGTGGACCACGCGCCTGGTCGTCGTCGGCATCATGCTGTCCGCCCTCAACCTCCGCCCCGCCATCACCAGCCTCGGCGCGCTCCTGGAGGAGGTCCGTGACGGCCTCGGCATGAGCGGCAGCGTCGCCGGACTGCTCACCTCCGTGCCGCCGCTCTGCTTCGCCGTCTTCGGCGTCATGGCGCCCCGGCTGGCCCGCCGCTTCGGCCCCGCCGCCGTGGTGTGCGCCGGTATGGCGGCCATCGCCGCCGGCCTGGTCATCCGGCCGTTCACCGGCGGTACGCCGGGCTTCCTGGCCGCCAGCGCGCTCGCGCTGATGGGCATAGCGGTCAGCAACGTCCTCATGCCGGTCATCGTCAAGCGGTGGTTCCCCGACCGGGTCGGTTCCATGACCGGCGCGTACTCGATGGCGCTCGCCCTCGGCACCTCGACCGCCGCCGCCGTGACCGTTCCGGTCACCGACGCGCTGGGCGGCGACTGGCGGTCCGGGCTCGCCGTGTGGGCCGCGCTCGCGGCGGCGGCGGTACTGCCGTGGCTGCCGGTGCTCCAGGACCGGGGGGCTTCTTCGGCCGCCGGTGCCGAGACGGCCCAGGGCGAGCCCTTCCGGAGGGAGACTGCCCAGGGGGAGGCCGAGGCGGCGCCCGTGCTGCGGATCACCCGGAGCCGCACCGCGTGGGCGCTCGCCGTGTTCTTCGGCCTCCAGGCCACCGCCGCGTACATCACGATGGGCTGGATGGCCCAGATCTTCCGCGACGCCGGAGTCGCGGCCGGTACGGCCGGTCTGCTGCTCGCCGTCACGATGGTGATGGGCGTGCCGCTGGCCTTCGTCATCCCGCGCCTGGCCACCCGGCTGCCCCACCAGGGGCCCATCGTGCTCGCGCTCGGCGTCTGCGGCCTCGCCGGCTACGCCGGCCTCTACTTCGCCCCGGCCGGCGGCGCCTGGGCCTGGGCCGTGCTCCTGGGCGTCTCCAACTGCGCCTTCCCGCTCGCCCTCACCATGGTCGGGATGCGCGCGCGGTCCGGCCCGGGCGTGGCCCAGCTGTCCGCGTTCGCCCAGAGCACCGGCTATCTGCTCTCCATCCCCGGCCCGCTCCTGGTGGGCGTCCTCTACCAGCACAGCGGCGGCTGGGGCCTGCCGATCGCACTCATGGTCGCCCTGATGATCCCGCAGATGGCCGTCGGCTGGCTGGCCGGCCGAGACCGCACGGTGGAGGACGAGGCGACCGGGCGGTGAGGTCTCTGGCGGGGCTGGGTGGTGCGGACTGCGGCGCCCCCGCGCGGTGGGAACCCCCCGGCCGCGCCGGTTGGTAGCGATCTCGGCGGTGCGAGGCGGTGAGAGCGCCCGGTGCCGCGCGGTGAGAATCCCCGGCGGGGGCCGGGTGCTGCGGACTCCGCCGCCCCCGCGTGGTGGGAACCCCTGGCTGCGCCGGGCGGTAGCGACTCCGGCGGGGCGTGGCGGGTGAGAGCGCCCGGCGCCGCCGCGCGATGGGAGTCCCCGGCGGGGCCGGGCTGTGCGGACTCCGGCGCCCCCGCGCGGTGAGAATCCCCGGCTGCGCCGGGCATCGGGGCCCTGGCGGGCCGGGCAGAGGGGCCCCGCGGGCCTGGGCGATGAGAGCGCCCGGCGGCGCCGCGCGGTGCGGACCGGGTGGGGCGGGGCGGATGAGAACCCCCGGCGCGGGCCGCGCGGTGGCGAATCCGCGGCCGCGCCGGGCATCGGGGCCCTGCGGGCCGAGCAGAGGGGGGCGCCGGCGGGCGGGGACGGCCAGAGCCCCGTGCGGCGCCGCGCGGTGCGAACCCCGGCGGGCGCGGCGGTCAGAACCTCCCGCGCCGCCGCGCGGTGCGCCCCCGGCAGGGCCGGGCGGCGGGGACCCTGGCAGGGCCTGGCGGTGGGGACCCCGCCAGGGCCGGGCGGTGCCGTGGGTGCGACACTTGCCGTATGCCAGTGCTCGAGCCGAATCCCCAGAACGGCCAGAAGAAGATGCTGATCGTCTTCGGCTCGTTCTTCGCCATCTTCGTGATCATCGCCGTCATCGCGTCGATCGCCGCGCCGTGAGGGCCCGTGGTGGGGTTGTCCCCACCATCCCCTAGGTGTATTGACCCGTAGCGTTGTTTACGCGGCTGATTGGCGGGTGTCCGTCGAGTGCGGTGTGGCAGCGGTGGTGGTTGTAGGTGTGGA
>NZ_JBITZX010000026.1:0-40000 GCF_044547145.1 Streptomyces sp. NPDC052773
CGCTTCATACCGCCGGAGTAGGTGGACGCCGGCTTCTTCGCCGCCTCGACCAGATCGAACCGCTCCAGCAGCTCGGCGGCCACCCGCCGCCCCTCACGGCGCGAGAGGTGGTGCAGGTCCGCCATCAGGAGCATGTTCTCCTCGCCGGTGATCAGGCCGTCGACCGCGGAGAACTGGCCGGTCACACCGATCGCCGCGCGCACCGCCTGCGGAGCGGCGATCAGGTCGTGACCGCCGACCCTGATGGCGCCGGAGCCCGCGTCCGGGGAGACGAGCGTCGAGAGGATCTTCACGGCGGTGGTCTTTCCCGCGCCGTTCGGGCCGAGCAGGGAGAAGATCGTGCCCTCGGGGATGTGCAGATCGATCCCGTCGAGAACGACCTTGTCACCGTAGGACTTGCGGAGGCCGACGGCGGAGACGGCGGCGGGGGGTTCCTGGGCACCGCCGCCCCTCCTGGACATGGGCATGACAGACGAAGGCATGGGGCCCTTCCGTTCGAAGTACCGGATAAGAGGTACGAGGGACGATGGCGCGCTCAGGACTTGGCGCGGAGGATGTCGATGTTGCCGAAGCGGGTGCGGGCGCGGATCTTGACGGTGTCCTCGGCGTCCTCGGGGGCCTCGGTCGTGGTGAGGGTGTTGCGCACCTGGCCGGAGCCGGAGCTGACGTCGAGCCAGGCGGCGGTGCCCTCGCGGATGCCGACCTCGATGGCGCCGTAGGAGGTCTCCAACTGCACGGTGCCACGGGCCACTTCGCCCACGCGCAGGGTGCCGTGGGCGGTGGTGGCGGCGACCGAGTCCTCGGCGCGCCGGATCTCGATGTCGCCGTTGGCGCCGCTCACCCGCAGTTCGCCGGTCACGGCGTCGACGGTGGTGGTGCCGTGCGAGTTCTTCAGGACGGCGGAGCCGTCGACGACGCCGACGCGCAGGCTGCCGGAGCTGGTGGTGATCGCGGCGGCGCCCTCCACCCGGTCCACGGTGATGGAGCCGTGTGACGCGGTGAGGTTCAGCGGGCCGGTCGTGTCGAGGCGGACGTCACCGGACGAGGTCTTCACGCGGACCTCGCCGAGCCGGCCCTCGCCGAGCACCTGGGTCCAGGCGCCGGTCACCTCGACACGCGAGCCGGTGGGCAGTTCGACCGTCACGTCGACGACGCCGGTGCGGCCGAGCAGAGGGGATTTGGGCGTCCTGACCGTCAGTACGCCGCTCGCGCAGGTGACCTCGGTCTGGTCGGCCGTCCGCGCGTCCAGGTCCTTCCTGGGGTCGCGGGGCCGCACCTCGACGACGGTGTCGAGGCGGTCCCCCGCGGTGAACTGGATGGAGCCGGCCTCCACATAGGCCGTCACCGAGATCGCCTGCGGAGTGTCGAAAGAAGGCATGGCTGTCCCGTCCTCATGGGTCGTTGGGTCGTCCCCGCTGGTGGGACGTGGTGTGGGGAGTGAAACGGGCGGGTGCGGTGCGGGTTGCGGCTAGCGCACCCAGCCCGTGAAGTTCTGCCCGACGTTCCGGGCCTTCTGCGGGGTGCGCGGTCGCGCGCCGCCGTCGACCGCGGCCGACACGGCGCGCACCAGCCACGCGTTGACCGACAGGCCCTCGCGGCTCGCGGCCTCCTCGACGCGTGTCTTGAGGTGCGCCGGCAGACGCAGGTTGACGCGGGCGGTGCCGCCCTCGTCGGCGTCCGCGGGGGCCGCCGGGGCCTGGAGCGGTTCGGCGGGCGCCTCGGGTGCCGCCGCCTCCATGGGGCCGGCATCGGCGGGCGGCAGCGTCACCACGAAATCCGGGTCGAGCCCGCGCAGCCGTACGTCGACCGAGCCGGGGGCGAGCTCGCGGGTGATCTCGTCCATCGCGGCGGAGAGCACATTGAGCATCGTCAAGCGGGTCGCCGACTCCAGAGGAGCGGTCAGCCGCTCGGCCAGCTCACGGGCGTCGTCGCCGCCGGCTGCGGCGGCCACCGCGAGTTCGCGGCGGATGGTGTCGACATACGGAGTGAGGTCCATGACGCCATGGTGGCACCACTATGGCGCCACGCGCAAGCATGGAGGCGCCACGCGGTGCCATGGGTGCCTCAGGGGAGGGGGCCAGCCCTGCCATCGGAGCGTCGATAGGCTGTCGTGTCATGGTCATGAGACACCGCAGGCTCGGCGTAGCCCTCATCGCTCTGCTCATCAGCACCACTGCCGTCAGCTGTTCGGCACCGGGTGACTCCGACCAGGGCGGTGACGACTCCGAGGTGTTGCGCGGGCTGACCGCGCTGAGCTCCCGACACTCCCGGGGCAAGGCGGTGACGTACCTGGACATGGCTCGAGTACGGCAGCTGGAAAAGGCCGGAGGGGAGCGGTACTCGTCGGTCGCGACTCCGGCCACGTCCCTGCTCACGGGATTCGAGCTGGGCCCGTGGCAAGAGCACCTGAAGCCGAGCCAGATCGACACCGCGGTCGACTGGGGAACCGCGGGCCACTGGGAAGGCAGGTTCGACTCGGCCGCCATCACCCGGGCGCTGAAGTCGAACGGCTACGTCCAGAAGGAGGAGGACGGCCGGCGGTACTGGAGGACCGAGGACTCGACGCTGGCCCTTCAGGTCTCCGACCACGAGATCTCCTACGCCGCCCAGCGCACCGACCCGATGTCGGTCGTCCATCCGGAGCAGGGCGCCGCGCTGGCCGACAAGGAGGAGTACCGGCGAGCCGCCGAGTGCCTGGGCGATGTCTACCGCGCCGACTTCCTCCCGCTCAAGTCCGCCAAGCCCACCCGGCTCTCCGCCCTCGGACAGCGGGCCGCCTCCGCCGAGAAGAACACCGAGATCCTGTGCGCCGTGGTCAAGGACGAGGCGACCGCCGAACGGGTCGCGACCCGACTGAGGTCGGTCGTACGCGAGAAGGCCCCGCAGTACGACGGCACGAAGATCACGGTGGAGAACGGCGAGCGGCCTTACGTACGAGCCGTCGTACCGGACAAGGCGTCGCAGCGGCCGGGCCGGCTGCTCTTCGACGACGTAGAGCTGTGGTTGGCGGTCAACGACTGAGGTCCCTCAGGGGGTATCGGTATCGCGACCACGGTCCTTGATCGTCGTCGTGACGGGCGTACCGATCTCGACGGTGCGGCTGACCGTGCACAGGCGGTCGTGTGACGTCCTGACCGCCCGGGGCAGGATCGCGCGGGCGCGGTCCGCTCCCTCGCCGTCCGGGAAGGTGACGGTGAAGGTGACGTTGAGGTTGGTCATGCGGTTGCCCTGGTCGTCGCTGATCTTGTCGCCGGTGACGGAGATCGAGAACTCGGTGGGCTCGGCGTGGCGGCTGGTGGCGACGTCGACGTCGGCCGCCGTGCAGCCGCCGATCGCGGCGAGGAGCAGTTCGACCGGGGTGAACTCGGTGTTGCCGCCGCCGTCGGAGGCGGTGCCGAAGTGGAGTGTGCCGCCGCGGGTGTTGGTGGCGACGAAGTGGCCTGTGCTCGTGCGCTCGACGACGACGGAACGCTGGGAGTCTTCGCTCATGGGGCGACAGTAACGCGGAGGCGTGGTCGGGTCGCGCGGATCGTGCCGGCGGCGGACGGACATACCGCCGCCGGCACCACCCGGGTTACGGCAGTCGCACGAACGGCGACAGGAAGGCACGGGCGCCCGGAGTGTCCAGGCGATACGTGACGTTGGTGGCGTAGCACGGGCCGTCGCCGGTGATGGTCGTCGCCGCGAGGACGCGCTTGCCGCCGATGACGGCGAAGTTGGGGCCGCCCGAATCGCCGTAGCAGGCGCCGCCGTTGCCCTGCGGCGCGGTCATGGCGAGGCGCACCCAGGCGTCGTTGAGGGCGTCGAAGGTCACCGGTGCCTTCATGCGGACGCCGCCACCGGGGTGGGTGTGGCCGCCGGGTCCCCGCTCGGCCTCCTGGGTGCCGTAGCCGGCGACGACCCAGTCTGTCGAGTTGAGCTTCCGCGGTCCGAGCGCGCCGAGCTGGTCGGCGGTCGGCAGGGTGGCCGGGGTGAAGGACCAGCGTGACGTCATCTTCGCGGCGGGGACTTCGACGACCGCGATGTCGCGCGTGTCGGCGGCGGGGCCCGGGTAGCCGGGGTGGTTGTGCGCCGTGCCCGGGACGGCGACGGCGTTCGCCTGGGCGGCGGGGTCGCCGGGGTACTTCTCGGCGGCGGCGTCCAGTCCGGCCTGGACATCCTGGTCGAGGGAGACGTGGAACCGTACGTTGGCCGGCCAGCCCGTGGTGCAGTGGGCGGCCGTCAGGAAGGTGTCCGCGTCGATCATCGTGCCGGAGCAGACCCAGTCGACGCGGTCCGGGGTGGCCGGATCGCCGTCGTGGTCCCAGGTGGCCACGAGGGCGCCGACCTCGGTGCGCTCGGGGGCGGGGGTCGCGTTGTAGGAGTTGATCGCGGACGAGGGCGACCCCAGTGCGAGTACGGTGGCGCAGGCGGCCGCGGTGACGGCGGTGGCGCGTATGGCGGTCAAGAAGAACCCCTTCGCTGGGTTTGATCGGGTGTTCCTCCTGTGGGGGGTGGGTGCATTGAAGCGCCTGTGATCGTGCGCGGCAAGTGGGTCGGCCGCTGAGCGGGGCGCGGTGTCTCGGAGGACCGTCTCGGAGGACCGGACGAAGCGTGCGCGGGTGTCCGGTGCCTTTCTTCGAAGGTGGGGATGTGGCATAGCGGGCGGCGGGTGCTGCCGGAGAGGATGCCTGCCATGGCCGGCGACAAGGACCTCACGCCCGTACGTTCGACGCACTCCATACCTCCGGCGCGCCCCCTGCGCTCGCCCCCCTCGCCACGCCCGACGCCCTCACCACGCCCGACGCCCTCGCCACGCCCGACGCGCTCGGTCTTCGCCGTGTTCGGTGCCGGAGCGGCCGTCGGTCTGCTGGGCGGGATGATCGGACTGGGCGGCGCGGAGTTCCGGCTGCCGCTGCTGATCGGGGTGTTCGGGTTCGCCGCGCTCTCGGCGGTGATCCTGAACAAGGCGATGAGTCTGGTCGTGGTCCTGATGGCGCTCCCCGCCCGGCTGGGCGCGGTGCCGGCCTCCGAGGTGGCCGCGCACTGGCCGGTCGTCGTCGATCTGCTGGCCGGGAGCCTGCTGGGGGCGTGGGCGGGAGCGGCCTGGGCGGTACGTATGCGCAGCGCCACGCTCTACCGGGTGCTGGCGGCGCTGATGGTGCTGATGGCCGCCGCCTTGGTCGTCACGCACAGCACCACGGTGGGGACGCTGGGGTTGCCGGTGTGGGCGGAGGTGCCGTGCGGGGTCGCGGCCGGTTTCGGCATCGGGGTCGTCGCCGCGATCATGGGCGTGGCCGGGGGTGAGCTGCTGATCCCGACGATCGTGCTGCTGTTCGCGGTGGACATCAAGACGGCGGGCAGCCTCTCCCTGCTGGTGTCCTTGCCGACCATGCTGGTGGCCTTCGCCCGCTACAGCCGTGACGGCAGTTTCGCGGTGCTGGGTGCCCATCTGCGCTTCTGCGCGGTCATGGCGGCCGGGTCGATCGCGGGTGCGGTGCTGGGCGGACTGCTCCTCGGCGTGTTTCCGGGCGTCTTCCTCATCCCCGCCCTGACCGTCGTCCTGCTCGTGTCCGCGGTGAAGCTGGCCCGGCACGCCTGATCGACGCGCGGACGCGGCGCTCGACGGGCAGAGCCGTCCCTGCGCGGATAGAATCGCAGAATTTGATACGACAATTCAGAGCAATCTTCCCTTCACAGCAATCTTCTTCGCAGGAAGAGGGCCGCGGCCCTGGCCGGAGTGATCGATGTCCCGCAGGCACCCGACCGACGACGGTGACGAGCTGCTCGCCAGGCTCGGAGCGCTGACCGCGCAGGCCCGAGAGCGGGCGGAGCTCCAGCGGTCGCGGGTCGAGCTGGCCGTCGCCCTCCAGCAGGGCATGCTCCCGGCCGCCCTGCCGATGGTGCCCGGCTTCCAGCTGGCCGTCGAGTACCAGCCCGCGCACCACGGTCTCAGTGTGGGTGGAGACTGGTACGACGCGTTCACGATGCCCGACGGCTGCATCGGGCTGTCGATCGGCGACGTACAGGGACACAACATCGAGGCGGCCGCCTTCATGGGGCAGGTACGGGTCGGTCTGCGCGCCCTCGCCTCGGTCACGAGCGAGCCGGGGGAACTCCTGGCCCGGACGAACGACCTGCTGCTGGCCCTCGGCACCGATCTCTTCGCGACCTGCACGTTCCTCCGCCTCGACCCGTCCACCGGGGTGCTGGAGAGCGCGCGGGCCGGGCACATACCGTGCCTCTGGGCCACGGCGGACGGCCGGTCCGGGCTCGCCGACGACGCGGGCGGACCGCCCCTCGGGGTGGTGCCGAAGATGGAGTACCCGGTGACCACGCACCGCCTCTCGGCGGGTGACGTCTTCGTGCTGGTGACCGACGGGGTGGTGGAGGGGCCCGCGCTGAACGTCGACGAGGGACTCGACCAGGTGGTGAGGCTCGCGGGCGTCGCCGCCGTCGCCGGTATGGAGGCGACCTCGCTGGCGACCGCCGTGATCAAGGGCGCGGAGCGGGTGGGGCACGCGGACGACGCCGCCGTACTCGTGCTCGGCCGGGACAAGGCCGCGCCGCAGCCCTCCGCCGCTCAGCGCTAGGGGGTGTCTCGTCGATCAGGCCGGATCAGCGAGCGGCGTCTGGTGCCGTGCATCGCAAGGCGGAGGAGGGAGTCGATGCGATGGGGGTGCCCCCGCGCGAGCGCAGCCGAGCGTGGGGGAGTTGGCGACCGACGACAACGCGGCGAGGCGCGGTGCCAGGCGTCGGGAGCCCGGCATGATCGGCGAGACACCCCCTAGGGGGGCTCGTCGGGCCGTTCAGCCGAAGGGCGGTGCGCGGGGCCCGCCGCCTCGCCGAACGGGCGGTCCCGGTGTGTGATGGCACCTGTGGTGCGTACCCCGGACCGGCGCCAAGCGGTCGTCTACGTCTTCCAGACGCTGGCCGTCGCCGCCTGCTACTACGCGGCGGGACGGCTCGGGCTGCTGCGCCAGCTCGTCGTCGGGGACGCGGTCTTCACCCCCATCTGGCCGCCCACCGGTGTCGCGGTGGCCGCCCTGTTCATCTTCGGCCTGCGCTGCTGGCCGGGTATCGCACTCGGTGCGCTCATGGTGGTCCTGTCGCTCACCTCGCTGCGCCCCGCCGTGCTCGGCAACATCGCCGGGAACACCCTCGCCCCCGTCTGCGCCTACCTCATGCTGCGCAAGGTGGGCTTCCGGACCGGTCTGAGCCGGTTACGGGACGGGGTCGCCCTGGTCTTCCTGGGTGCGCTGGCCGCGATGCTGATCAGTTCGACCGTGGGCGTCTGCCTCCTGGTGGCCACGGGGAAGCTGGGCTGGGACGGCTTCTGGCCGGTCTGGCTGGCGTGGTGGGTGGGTGACGCGATGGGGGTGCTGCTCGTCACCCCGGCGCTGCTCCTGCTGAGCGAGGCGCACCAGGTGCCCGACGCCGGGCGCTGGAAGGAGGCCCTGATCCTGGTCGTCGCGGCCTGCGCCATCATCCCGCTGGCCACGCACAGCAGACTGAGCCTGCTGTATCTCATCTACCCGCTGCTGATCTGGGCGGCGCTGCGGTTCCAGCTGGCGGGCAGTGTGCTGTGCGCGCTGGTCGCCTCCGTCCTGGCCACCGTGGCGGCCACGGACGGCAGCGGCCCGTTCGCGGAGCTGAGCCGTATCGAGGTGATGATCAAGCTTCAGGTGTTCAACGGGTCCATGGCCCTGACCGCCCTGCTGCTGTCGGCGGTGATCACCGAGCAGCACAACACCCGGCGCTCGGTGGAGCTGGCCTGCCAGGAGCTGGTCGAAGTCCTCGAACACCTGACCGCGGGCGAGGCCCCGCCGCCACGCCCGCCGACGACGGACGGTGACAGCCCACCGGGGCGGGGAGACGGCCGTCAGGGGCGAGCCGAGGGGCCGTGAGGCGAGGGTCTCGCGGTCCGGGGACGGGCGGGCGGGCAGATTGTGGGATTGGTGGGCGGCGAGTGCGGGCAGGGGGCCCGGCAGTACACGCATGAGCGCGCCCACCTTCCCCCACAGGAGGCCGACCTTGCACGCACGCACGTTCGCCCCCGTCCTGGCCGCCACCCTCGCGGCGGGCCTGGCCACCGCCGGCCAGGCCCAAGCCGCCCCCACGGACACGCAGACCGGGGTCCATGCGGCCCGTGTCGTCACCTACGACGCCGGCGCGTCGGCGGAGTTCCGGGCCGCCGTCGACCGCGGCGCCGCGATCTGGAACGAGAGCGTGGACGGCGTCGAGCTGCGCCCCGCCGGGGCCGGACAGCGCGCCGACATACGGGTCCTGGCCGACGACGGCTGGCCCAGGGCAAGGGTCACCTCGCTCGGCAACGGCACCGTCTACATCGGCCGGCAGGCCGTCGACCAGGGCCATGACACGATCCGGATCTCGGCCCACGAACTCGGTCACATCCTCGGCCTGCCGGACCGCAAGCCGGGCCCCTGCACCAGCCTGATGTCGGGTTCCAGCGCGGGCGTGTCGTGCGCGAACCCGTACCCCGACACGGCCGAGCGCGCCGAGGTCGAGGACAACTTCGCTCTCCGGGCCTCGCACAGCGGACTCTCCCGGGCCACCGCGGGGACGGTCCGCTCCGCTGGTTAAGCTCCCTCCCGCACAGTCATGATCGAAAGTACGACGGGGGCGGGCGGCAGTGATGTACGGGGAGAACGGCGACCGGTGTGCGAGCGCGGCGGCCGAGGCCGTGGTGACCGCGTTGCGGGCTCTGGCGGAGAAGAGGCCCGGGGACATCACGCTGCTGGACGGCTTCGGTGACGCGGAGCTGGACGGCTGGCCGGTGCGGGTGCCTCAGGCCGTGCGGGTCGTACTGCGCGCGGTGGGAGGTGTCACGGCGGGCCGGACGACGTACGCGTTCGGGCCGTCGCGGCGCCGGCCCCGGATCCGCTCGGACTCCGGGGACGCGACCTGGGCCCTGACCCCGGACGGCGCGGTCCTGACCGCGACCGGCGGTGAGACCGCGGCGGACTGGGGGCCGGTGCTGTCCGTCGGCCGCACGGACGGGTACGCCTTCACGGTCGAGGCGCCGGGATTCCTGCCCTGGCTGGACGGCCTCGCGCGTCGACTCGCCGAGGAGTCCCCGGACGACCGCACCACACCGTCCTCGCCGTCCCCGTCGTCCCCATCGTCCAAGCCGTCCACGCCGTCCAAGCCGTCCACGCCACCGTCCTTCGCGGTCGCTGCCGTACCGTCCGTCGACGTCGCCGAGGGACCGGACGCGGAACTCGCCGCGATCGTCGGCAGGGGCCACAGCCTCGTCGACGTCGTCGACCTCGGGAACCTGCCGGGATACCCGTGCGCCGTCTCCTGGGAGCCGTACTTCACCCTGGACGGCGCCACCGCGGACACCGGCGGCAGCGACGTCGACTACCGGCTCGTCGCCGGGGGCCGTGTCCTGCTGCTGGAGAGCGACGTCAGCGGTGACTTCCTGGGCAGGCCCGTGCGGCGGCACCGCATCCCCGACGACGCCCCGGAGGTGGCGGTGTCCCGGCTGCGGGAGCTGGCCCGGCGGTTCCCGCGGCTGGTCGCCCTCGCGGAGGGAGCGGCCGACGCGGAGATCGACCGCCTGCCGGTCCCCGTCCCGCCGGACGTGCGTACGGTGCTGCGGGCGGTCGGCGAGGTGCGTGTGGCGGGCATGCCCACCCTGCGGCTGCTGCCCGGTGAGCCCTGGCAGCAGGTCGAACCCGCACTCCACCGGCTGATCGGCGGCGACGGCACGTACTGGCCGCTGGCCCGCGTGGCCTACGGCCCGCGCCACGCCTCCCTCGCCCAGGTGCGGATCGACCCCGCCACCGGACGGTGGGGTTACGTCGTCTCCGTCCCGGCACGCGCCGAGGAACTGCGCGACGAACCCGAACTGGTGCTGCTCGCCGAGTCGTTGCCCGCGCTGCTGCTGAACGTCTGCCGGATCGTCGAGAAGGCGGTGGAACGGGCCGCCGCCTACGGGAGCGACCCCGCCTCGCTGATCACCGGTGCCTCGCGGTGGTTCACGCCCAACACGGGGCAGCCCTGGACCCGGCCCGTCCCGGTCGAGGAATGGCTCGGCGCCACCGATCCGCTGCGGGCCGAGGCCGCCGTCTTCCCGCCCGGCAGTCTCGCCGCCGACCTGCGGGACTCCCCCGTCCCGACCGACCTCTGCTTCTACCGCGCCGAGTCCTGGCGCTGGGGCCGGACCCTCGGCCGGCTGCGCTTCCTCGGCTGCGGGGAGGTCGTGGTCGCGGTCGCCGAAGCCGACGACTCGGGCGCGTGACCGGCTGGTGGCGAGCGCTCGGAAATCGACGCTCGGAAATTGACGCTCGGAAATTGAGTGGAGCAGCGCGGTCGCGCCCGACTACCGTGCTGCCGAGCCGAGTCGCCTAGTCGAGGACATGCCGTTGTACACCCTGTGAGACCTCCCGAGAGCTGATCTGTCGCGCGTCGCGCCTGTGCGCCGCGCTGCTTCCTGCTGCGGACTTCTCACTGAAACCGGTGTACTTCTGTGCTCACCAACTGGGTGGTCATGCCCACCTGTCTGCCGACCGTTCTCCGCCGTTGCCCCGCGTGCGCGTCCGAGCGGTTCCGGGCCAACGGCAAATTCCGCGTCAACGCCAACCACAAGCTGCTCGACGCCTGGCTCCTCGTGCTCTGCACCGGGTGCGGGGACACCGCGAAGCTCACGGTCCTGGAGCGGATGCACGTGCGCGCCGTACGGCCCGGCCTGCTGGACCGGATGCACGACAACGACCCCTCCCTGGCAGCCGAGTTGCTCCGGGATCCGGTCGTGCTGCGCCGTAATCGCGTCGCCCTCGACTGGGACCGCGCCTGGCGCCTCGACACCGGCGGGACGGATCACCTGGACCGCGAGGTGATCGACGTGTCGGTCCGCTTCGCGGCGCGGATCCCGGTCCGGCCGGTGCGGCTGATCGCGGAGGGGTGCGGTCTTTCACGGGCCGAGGTCGAGAGACTGATCGACCAGGGGAAGCTCGTCTCGGCGGTCCGGCTGAGCGGCAGGCTCTCCGGCGACTTCACCTTCACGCTCAAACGCTGAACCGCCGACCCGCCTCCGGTCGCCGGTGCCGGGCCCACGCCGTCGTGCGCAGGTCCGGGTCGAGCAGGACGTCCGCCGCGGTGCACGCGAGCGCCTGGGTGGCGCTGGTGAGCACCGCGCGGGCCCGGTCCGAGGCCGCCGCGCGGGCGAACTCGGGGGTGTGGTCGGAGCCGTCGGAGTCCATGATGGAGACGAAGGGGTGGATGGCGGGCACCCGCGAGCTGACGTTGCCGATGTCCGAGGAGCCGAGGTGGACACCGGGGACGGGCGGGGTGAGCGTGATGCCCGAGCGGGCCAGGTGGTCGGCGAACCGGGCGGAAAGGGCCCCGTTGTCGCGGAAGTGCTCGTAGCGGACGGTGGCCTGCTCGGTCTCCACGCGGGTTCCGGTGGCGCGGGCGACACCCTCGGCGCAGGTGCGCAACCGCCCCATCAGCTCCTCGAGTTCGGCGGTGGTGCCGGCGCGCAGGCCGAACAGGCCCTCGGCGTACTCGGGGACGATGTTGGTGGCCGTGCCGCCGTGGGTGACGATGCCCTGGATGTGGGACGCCTGCGGGAGGCGCCGGCTGAGGGAGTGCACCACGTTGAACAGTTCGATCAGCGCGGCGAGCGCGTCGATGCCCTCCGTCGGGTTGCCCGTGGGATGGGCGGCGCGCCCGTGGAAGCCGACCCGGTACTGCACCTGGGCGGTCAGCGGGGCCCGCGCCCAGTCGTGGACGCCGGGGTGGAACATCAGGGCGGCGTCGACGTCGTCGAACACCCCGGCCTCCGCCTCCAGGGCCTTCCCGCCGCCACCCTCCTCGGCCGGGGTGCCCACCGCGAGGACCGAGCCGGGCGTCGTGCCGAGGACGGTACGGGCCGCGAGGGCCGCGCCGAGGCCGGCGGCGGCGATGAGGTTGTGGCCGCAGGCGTGCCCGAGGCCGGGCAGGGCGTCGTACTCCAGCAGCAGCGCCACCGCGGGCCGGCCGTGGCCCGCGCGGGCGGTGAACGCGGTCGGCAGGCCCGCCACCCCGCGCTCGACGGTGAAGCCGTCGCGTTCGAGGACGCCGGTGAGCAGCGCTGCCGCCCGGTGCTCGGCGAAGGCGTACTCGGGGTCGGCGTGCAAGCGCAGGGCGACGTCCCACAGTTCGCCGGCGCGGCGGGCGACCTCGGCGCGCAGGGCGGTGTGGACATCGTCGGGCGTGCGGGCCACTTGACCTCCCGGGGCGTCGGCGGCGGGCGTACGTGCCCCGCCCGGGTTCCACCGGCGGCCGCCTCGACACCCGACTGATCGGGCGCCGGGCGCGGACGGCCGCACCTGGCGGAGTTTCGCTCGGCGTGACGGTGCAACACGGACGGTACGGCCGTTCCGATGCGGCCGTACCGGCCCTGACCGGTGTCCGTACGGGGCCGTGTTCCGCGATACGGATCCGGGAGGAACGATGGATCACTCGCGCGCCCCTGTACTGGAGGCCCTTCAGGATTTCCGGCGCCGGGGGGATGTGGCGTACGGGCCGCCTGGGCACAAGCAGGGCCGGGGCGCGGACCCGCGGGTGGTGGACGTCGTCGGGATGGACGTGTTCCGCTCCGACGTGCTCACCCTGAACGGGCTGGACGACCGCCGTGAGTCCCAGGGGGTGATCAGCCGGGCGCAGGAGCTGATGGCCGACGCCGTCGGCGCCACGGAGGCGTTCTTCTCCACGTGCGGCAGCTCCCTGTCGGTGAAGACGGCGATGCTGTCGGTGGCCGGGCCCGGCGAGAAGATGCTGCTGTCGCGCAACGCCCACAAGTCCGTCGTGGCGGCCGTCGTCGTCAACGGGGTGGAGCCGATCTGGGTGCATCCGAAGTTCGACGCCGAGCGGCATCTGGCGCACCCGCCGGAGCCCGACGACGTACGGAACCGGCTGCGGGAGCATCCGGATGCCAAGGGCATGCTGCTGATCACCCCGACCGACTGGGGCACCTGCGCCGACATCGGCGGGGTGGCCCGGGTCTGCCACGAGTTCGACGTACCGCTGATCGTGGACGAGGCATGGGGCGCGCATCTGCCGTTCCACCCCGATCTGCCGGCGTGGGGCATGGACGCCGAGGCGGATCTGGTGGTGACCAGCGTGCACAAGATGGGCGGGGCGATCGAGCAGAGCTCGGTGTTCCACCTGCAGTACGACCGGGTCGCCTCCGAGGTGCTCAAGCAGCGCGAGGACCTGCTCGGCACCACCAGTGCCTCGCCCCTGGTGTACGCCACCCTGGACGGCTGGCGGCAGCAGATGGTGGAGCAGGGGCACGCGCTGCTGGACACCGCGCTCGCCCGCGCGCGGCGGATCCGGGCGGCGGCCGACGAGCTGCCGGGCCTGCGGGTGATGGGCCGGGAGGTGGTCGAGGAGGGGCTTGCCGCCGACCTCGATCCGCTGAAGATCGTGATCGACGTGCGGGAGCTGGGGATCAGCGGGATGCAGGCGGCCGAGTGGCTGCGGGCGCACCGCCATGTCGACGTCGGCGGTTCCGACAGCTGCCGGATCAGCGCCTCGATCACACACGCCGACGACGACGCGACGGAGCACATGCTGGTGGAGGCGTTGCGGGCGCTGGTGGAGAAGGCCGACTCGATCGAGCGGCAGCCGCCGGTGCGGCTGCCGGAGCCGTCGGCGCTGGAGCTGGAGCAGGCGGTGCTGCCGCGGGAGGCGTTCTTCGCGCCGGTCGAGCATGTGCCCGCGGAGCGGGCGGCGGGCCGGATCAGCGCGGAGACGATCACGCCGTATCCGCCGGGGGTTCCGGTGGTCTGTCCGGGTGAGGTGATCACGGCGGAGGTCCTGGACTATCTGCGCAGCGGTGTCGAGCACGGAATGCTCATCCCGGACGCGGCCGATTCGTCCGTGCGGACGCTGCGGGTGGTGGCGCGTCCTTGAACCGTGTCATCACAGGCAGCGTTTCGGGTACCTGGTCCGCGTCCGGCGAAAGGGAAGGGTCATGACGCAGCACACTGACGAACCGGCGTCCGCGCGGCGAGCGGGGACCGGCGAACTGCGGCTGACCACGGAGGTGAGCGATCCCCCACCGCCCGGGGCGCACGATCTGCCGCGGGACCGCACGCAGGCGATCCTGGAGGCGACCAAGCAGGTGGGGACGCTGCTGAAGGGGAAGGGGCACCGGTTCGCGCTGGCCGGCAGCGTCGCCGCGTACGCGCACGGCGCGGGCACGAACCTGCAGCACGACGCCGACTTCTGCATCCGGGCCGAGGACGCGGAGAGCGTCGCGGCCACGCTGCGCGAGGGCGGTCTGGAGGTGCGGACGCCGCCGGAGGACTGGCTGCTGAAGACCGAGTGCTTCGGGCAGTCCGTCGACATCATCTTCCGGCTGGCGCACCGGCCCGTCACCACGGAGATGCTGGACCGGGCCGAGGAGATGTCGGTGGAGTCGGTCCGGATGCCGGTGCTCTCCACCACGGATCTGCTGGCGAGCCTCGTCTCCGCCTTCACGGAGCACTACTGCGACTTCGGTGCGGTGCTGCCCATCGCGCGGGCACTGCGGGAGAAGGTCGACTGGGACCATGTGCGGCGCGAGTGCGGCGACGAGCCGATGGCCGACGCGTTCCTCTTCCTCCTCGAACGTCTGAACGTGATCGCGCCCCGGAAGGAGCAGCCATGAGCAACCTGGACTACCGCGTCGCCCATCTGCGGGAGCACCTCGCGGGCGGGCCGCTGGCCGAACTCGGGGTGCAGGTCGCGGTCCACGGCGACTCGGTCCTGGTGACCGGAACCGTGCCGTCCGCGCATTGCCGTGACGAGGTCCACCGGATCGTGGACGAGACGCTGACCGGGCTCACCGTGCGCTGCGACCTGGTGGTCGCGGAAGCCTCGTCCCCCGACCACGCGGAGGAGCTGGCATGATCCGCATCGCAGCCGTCGGAGACATCCACATGGGGCCCGACAGCCAGGGTGTGCTGCGGCCCGCGTTCGAGACCCTGCCCGACTGCGCCGACCTGTTGCTGCTCGCGGGCGACCTGACGCGGCACGGCACGCCCGAGGAGGCCCGGGTCGTGGCGCGGGAGGTGAAGGACCTGGGGGTGCCGGTGGTGGCGGTGCTGGGCAACCACGACCACCACGACGAACAGCCCGACGAGGTCACCGCGATCCTCCGGGACGGCGGCGTCCAGGTGCTGGAGGGGCAGGAGACGGTGCTGGAGTGCGCGAACGGTCGCGTCGGCGTGGCCGGCACCAAGGGGTTCTGCGGCGGATTCGCGGGCCGCAACGCCGGGGAGTTCGGCGAGCCGCTGATGAAGGAGTTCGTCCGCTACACCCGCCGCTGCGCCGACGGACTGCGTACGGCGCTGGAACGGCTCGGCGAGCGGGACTGCGACGTACGGATCGCGCTGACCCACTTCTCCCCCGTCCCGGACACGCTGGCCGGGGAGCCGCCCGAGATCTACCCCTTCCTCGGCAGCTACCTCCTGGCCGAGGCGATCGACACCGCCGGCGCCGATCTCGCGGTGCACGGCCACGCCCACGCGGGCACGGAGCACGGCATGACCAGCGGCGGCGTCCGCGTCCGCAACGTCGCCCAGCCCGTGATCGGGCGGGCGTTCCACGTGTACCACCTCCAGACGCCCGAGCGGGTGCCGGCGGCGTCGTCGGTGCGGACGGCGCGCTGACCCCCGCGGACTGGGGCGGACGCCCGCACCGACGGGTCCGGTGAAGCCCGGCCCGGCTTGACCGCCGGGCCGGGCTCGCGTCGTCGGTCACGGGGTGTAGACGGTGGGGCGCGGTGCCGTGGGCATGTTGTTGCCGATGAAGGAGCCGGGGTGCGGGGGCTGGTTATACGCCGTATTTTGCCAGGCCAGGGCGGTGCGGTACTGGGTGTCGTGCAGCAGGGTGGTGATCTTGGTGTTGGTCTGGTGGGGGGTCGCGTAGATCCGCAGGGCGCGGTTGTCGCTCGTCCGCCAGATCACCTCCTCGCGCCAGTCGCCGAGGATGTCCCCGGACAGCGCCGGAGTGGACTTGGTGCCGTTGTTGGAGGAGACTCCGGAGCCGGTCAAGAGGCGGGTGTCGCCCGAGGTGCCGTACTTGTCGATGCGGGTGCCGTCGAGGAGTTCGCGTACGGGGTCGCCGTCCCACCAGGACAGGAAGTTGACGCTGGAGGGTTCGCGGCCGAGGGCGGCGCCGGTCGCCGAGCGCAAGGTGGTGTCGGCGGCCGACCACGCCTCGGCGCCCGGGCTGCCGGCGTAGACGTCGGCGGCGACGCCGCGGCCGTTGTCGCTGCCGGAGGCTGTCTGCCACAGGATCTGGCCGGTGCGCGCGTCGGCCATCCAGGAGCCGGGCTTGGAGGAGTCCTCGGAGACCTTGAAGTACTCAAGGCCCGCCCGGGACGGGTTCAGGTCGCCCACGTGGCCGGCGTCGCCGTGGCCCAGCCTGGTGGTCCACAGGCCCGCGCCGTTGTCGTCCACGGTCATCGCCCCGTAGACGATCTCGTCCCTGCCGTCGGCGTCCACGTCGGCGATCGACAGGCTGTGGTTGCCCTGGCCGTCGTAGCCCTTGCCGGCGTTGGTGGAGGAGTTGGTGTCGAAGGTCCAGCGGCGGGTGAAGGAGCCGTTCCGCCAGTCCCAGGCGGCGATGACGGTGCGGGTGTAGTAGCCGCGGGCCATGATCAGTGAGGGGCGGGCGCCGTCGAGGTAGGCGGTGCCGGCGAGGAAGCGGTCGACGCGGTTGCCGTAGGAGTCGCCCCAGGAGGAGACGGTGCCGCGGGCCGGGACGTAGTCCACCGACTGCATCGCCTTGCCCGTCTGCCCGTTGAACATGGTCAGGTACTCGGGGCCGGACAGGATGTAGCCGCCGGAGTTGCGGTGGTCGGCGGAGGCGTCGCCGATGACGGCGCCGGTGCCGTCCCGGGTGCCGTCGGCGGTCTTCATGGCGACCTCGGCCCTGCCGTCGCCGTCGTAGTCGTAGACCTGGAACTGGGTGTAGTGGGCGCCGGAGCGGATGTTGCGGCCGAGGTCGATGCGCCACAGCCGGGTGCCGTCCAGCCGTATGCCGTCGACGATCGTGTTGCCGGTGTAGCCCGACTGCGAGTTGTCCTTGGCGTTGGTCGGCTGCCATTTGAGGACCAGGTCGAGTCTGCCGTCGCCGTCGAGGTCGCCTACGGAGGCGTCGTTGGCCTCGTAGGTGTAGGCCACCCCGTCGGGGGTGGTGCCGCCGGCCGGCGGCGAGAGCGGCACGTCCAGGTATCCGGACCGGAACTGGAGCGCCCGCTCGGAGGAGGGCTGCTCGGTGCCGTTCACCACGGCCCGCACGGTGTAGTCGGCGGAGTCGGGGGCGCCGGCGTCGAAGTAGGTGGTCGAGGCGGTCAGGGGTGTGGAGTTGACCTTGGTGCCGCCTCGGTAGACGTTGAACGCCACGTCGTTCGGGTCGGTGGCCAGCCACCGCCACGACACCAGGTTTCCGCTGCTGGTGTGGACGCTGGTCAGTCCCCGGTCGAGGCGTTCCACCTGCCGCGCGGTGGCCGCGTGCGCGGTCTGCGGCAGTACGGCGAGTGCGGAGGCGGCCAGTGCGGAGGCGGCCAGTGCGGTGGCGGTGAGGGCGCCGAGCAGCCGGCCGCGCGGGCGGCCGGTCCTGCGAGGCGGGGTTGTCGGGTGGGGGTGCCGGTGTGCGTCGGTCACGATGACCTCCGAGGTAGTCGTGGGACCGCTCCCACGCGGTGTGGAGAGTAGGGAGCCACTGATGCCTCGTCAAGGATTCTGTCAGGCTGTGGTGTTCGGACCTGTTGGTATTCGTGACTTTCTCCGGTCGGCCGACGCGAGGACCGCGACCAGGGTCGCGAGGTCCGCGGCGCCTTCCGGGTCGTCCGCGTAGCGGGTGATCGTGATGGGGCCCACCTGCCTCAGGACGACGCCCTCCCGGGCGAGGACGAAGGTGAGGGCGAGGAGAGCGGCGCGGGCGTTGCCGTCGTCGAAGGGGTGGAAGAAGGCGACGTCCAGGTAGACGCGGGCCGCCCGCGCGGCGAGCGGGACCGTGGTGTCGGCGCTGTCGCGCAGACAGCGGGCGAAGTCGGACTCGGTGTGGGGGGTCAGGCCGTACCGCTCGCGCCCGCCCTTCGCGTAGGCGACGCCCGTCCGGAACGGTGCCTCGGCGACGCCGAGCACCGCCCGCTGCCACCGGGCGAGCACCGCGAAGGTCAGCGAGGCCCCCTGGGCGGCGTCCGCGCGGGCCAGCGCGTACGCGGACCGCAGTCGCGCCGCGCGCTCGGGGTCGCGCCGCCGGACCGGGCCCTCGCACCAGGCGAGGAAGCCGTCGACGCGCGATGCGACCGGGCTCATGATGCCCTCGGCGCCGGTGCGCGGTGCGACCGGGCTCGTGACGCCCTCGGCGCCGGTCGCCTCGGCCCAGCGGACCCGTTGCCTCACCCGGCACCACACCGCCAGGGAGTCGGCCTCACCGGCGGTCATGCCGCTCCTCCAGGTCGCTGTGCTCCCGGTGGTCCCGGTACGGCGGGTGGCCCGTCAGCCCGACGGCCAGGTCCTCGCCGACCGCGTCGATCAGAGTCGTCCCGGGACGGACCCAGCTCTCGAACCGCCCGTCGATGGCCTCGGCCACCGCGGCCCGCGCCGTGCGCAGTTCCATGCCGGTCGAGGTGAGGAACCACTCCAGCGTCAGGTTGCAGGTCCCGTACCAGCCGCTCTCCCCGCCGGTGAGGTCCACGATCCGGGTCACGAGCCGTACCGCGGCGCGCTCCAGGTGCCAGCTGCGCTCCTCGGGTCCGGCCTGGGGCGGTGGCGCCAACCGCGCGAAGCGGTCGGCGAGTTCCTCCAGCCGGCCCCGCCACTCCAGCAGGGCGGCGACGGCACGGGCGGCGGTCTCGTCCGGCGTGGTCACGGAGTGCGCGCCACAGCACCAGCTGCCGACGACACCTCCGTCGGCGTCGCCCTCTCCGACGCTCCAGTTCCAGTCCTGCGCCCAGGGGCCGTACCGCTCGACGTAGAACGCGGTCAGATGGTCCACGAACCGGCGCTCGGCGCGCCAGGAGCCCTCGTAGCCGTCCAGGACGGGCGGTACCAGTTCCTTGACGGCGGTGGTGACCAGGGTTTCCTCGTCCTCGTCCCAGACGAACGGATGGCGCAGCGGGTCGACCTCGGGCCAGGTCAGCCGGCGGCGCCACGGGGGTCGAGCGGGTGGCTGCGTGGGGGTGGGGTCGGTCGACGTGGCCTGCTCCGTGCTCTCGTGGGATCCGACAGGGCGGGGCCGGTCATTCTTCCAACGATCTTCCGCACACGCTTCCGAATTTCTGGCGGCCCCGCGCCCCGGCCGGCTCTCCGCTTGATAGGCAAGTGAACAGTTGCCTATGCTGCGGTGGTGGCCGACGACCTTTTCAAAGCCCTGGCCGACCCCACCCGCCGCACGATCCTCGACGAGCTCACGGAGAGGTCCGGACAGACACTGTTCGAGATCTGCTCGCGGCTGAGCATGAAGCACGGGCTCGGCATCTCGCGCCAGGGGGTCTCCCAGCACCTCGCGGTGCTGGAGGCCGCCGGACTCGTGGAGACCAGGCGGGAGGGCCGCTACAAGTTCCACGATCTGAACACGGCGCCGCTGCGTCAGATCACCGAGCGATGGCTCACCCCCGAGAAGCCCGGACCGGAGGAGAAGACCCCATGAGAATCCGTCTGACCAGCGTTTTCGTCGACAACCAGGCCAAGGCCCTGCACTTCTACACCGACATCCTCGGCTTCGTGAAGAAGCACGACGTCCCGGTGGGCGAGAAGGACCGGTGGCTGACCGTCGTCTCACCCGACGAGCCCGAGGGCACCGAACTCCTTCTGGAGCCCATCGGTCACCCGATCGCCCGCACCTACCGCGACACGCTCGTCGCGGAGGGCATCCCGCTCGCCCAGTTCGCCGTCGACGACGTGAAGGCGGAGTACGAGCGGCTGCGCGGCCTCGGCGTCCGCTTCACCCAGGAGCCGCTGGAGATGGGTCCGGTCACCACCGCCGTGTTCGACGACACCTGCGGCAACCTGATCCAGATCGCGACCCAGCCGCGGTAGCTCCCCACCCCGCGCCCTCCGGAGGTCCCGCCCCGTGCCCTCCGGCGCCGGCTCTCCGACCGCTCGGGATCTGTGCGAGACTCGGCAGGTGATCATCGAACGCGCGTACGCACATGTGGCCGCGTGGGAGGACGGGGAGTGGCCCTGGTCGGTGCCCTGTGTGCGGGAGCTGCTCACGGAGGGACTGCGGTTCACCGCGCCGGTGACGTTCGTCGTCGGTGAGAACGGCTCCGGCAAGTCGACCCTCGTGGAAGCACTCGCCGAAGGGTTCGGCCTGGACTCCTGGGGCGGCTCGCACGACTGGCGCTATGCCAGTCACCGCCCCAGATCGGTACTGGGTGAGCGGCTGCGTTTCGACGCCGCGCCACGGGGCCGGTCCATGCTGGGCAGCTGGTCCGCGCGCAAGGGCTTCTTCCTGCGCGCCGAGACGGCGCTGGACGCGCTCGACCGAGAGGGGTTCGCACCCGACTCGGTCAGCCACGGAGAAGGATTCCTCGCCGCGTTCCGGGGCAAGTTCCACCAGCCGGGGCTGTATGTGATGGACGAGCCGGAGGCGGCGCTCTCCTTCACCTCCTGCCTGGAACTCCTCGGTCACATCGATCAGCTGGTCAAGGCCGGGGGCCAGGTCGTCTGCGCCACCCACTCCCCGTTGCTGACCGCGCTGCCGGGGGCGGACATCATCGAGGTCGGCGAGCACGGCATGCGCCGGGTCGCGTGGGACGAACTGGCCCTCGTCGACCACTGGCGCCGGTATCTCGCCGACCCACGGGCCTATCTGCGGCACATCCTCGACTAGCGCGGGCCCGCAGACGCGCTGCGGACCGGCCCGGAAGCCGACCAGAAGTCGCTCAGCACCCGGGCGGCGCCCGCCGGATCCTCCAGCATCCAGAAGTGCCCGGCGTCCGGCAGGGTCGCGACGCGGGCACCCAGCCGGGCCGCGACGGCGCGGGCCGCCGCGGCGTCGTCGAAGGGGTCGCCCGCCGGGGACAGCACCAGCCCCGGAGCGGCGGTCGGCCGCTCGAACTCCTTCCCCCAGTGCGCGTACGGGTTGGGGACCGCGGAGCGGTACAGCCGCAGGATCGCCTCCCCCATCGGAGCGTCGAACGCCTTCTGCATCGCCAGGGCCTGCCGCGCCGGCACCCCGAGGCCGCGGAGCCGGCCCGCCACGCTCGTCGGGTCGTCGGCGACGGCGGCGCGCAGCCGCTCGTTGAGCGCTTCGCCCTCGCCCGGCGTCTGCCAGATCCGGGCCACGTCGTGCCAGACGTAGTCGGGGCGCAGGAGACCGGCGCAGTCCGCGGCCCAGCTGCGCAGCGGCACGTCATGAGCCGTCGCGACGCGGTAGGTCAGCAGTGCGCCCCAGTCGTGGCCCACCAGATCGACCGGCCCGGGCATCCGGGCCAGCTCCGCGGCGAGCCAGTCGGCGTACGCCTCCTTGTCCGTGTGCTCCGGCGCGGGCGAGCCGCCGAAGCCCGGCAGCGTCAGGGCGACGCTGTCGACGTCGAGGTGGTCGCGCAACTCCCGCCAGATCTCCTCGGTCTCGGGAACCCCGTGGACGAACACAGCAGTCATGGATCAGTGCCCCTTGTCGTGATTGATCTTGTTCTGTCTTGTTCTGCGGTACTCTGCGGCGCTCCCACTCGCTCTGTCTCGTTTCATGTCGGCCGGTTCTCGGGCAGCGGTCGCGAGGCCCCGGGCCACACGCTGGGCGCCGGAGGTGACCGGTGCACTGCTCTGTGGATCCGGATCGTGGCTGGGAGCTGGTCTGGCAACGCCCTGACGAGCGTCCGCGGACCGTCCGTGGAGCACCACACTCGTCTGCTCTGCCCACTGCGCGGCGAGGCGACGCTCGGCGAGCACAGCGGTCATCTGTCCGGAATGGAGGTGACTGTCGCTCCCTGGGCGGCGTACACCCTCCTCGGGGTCGCCATGCACGAGTGGGCGGAGCGCATCGTCGCCCCGGCCGATCTCGTCGGCCGGCGGGTCGACGATCTCGGTCAAGACGTCCTCCTACCGGACCGGCGCCCGCACCGCGCACCTGGCCGAGCACGACGACGGCCGCGGCTACTGGTATCCGGGCAACACCGGGCCGGCCGAACCACTACGAGCCCTCGATGCGCAGCGGCTGGAACGATCGCGTCGGCTCCAACAAGATCGACTGATCCGGCAGCCGCACGCGAGAGCGGCCCGGGCCGCCCACCATGGCCCGGGCTGCTCTCAGGCCGCGCTGAACTCGTGGGCGTGGCCGCCGCGCCACTCCACCCATCGCGGGTCGTCCAGGATGGCCTCGGGGTCGGGGATGCCCGCGCCCTCGAGGAACACGACCAGGTCGTGGTCGCTGTAGGCGGTGCCGAGGATCTCGTCGTTTCCGTGGCTGTGCACGGTCACCCTCCGGCCGCCCGTACGGGAGGGCCGGTGCACGACGATCGGCGCGCTGCTCACGCCTCCCAGCGTGCCCCCGGGCGGGGCAGGGGGCGAGTCGGGGGTTGCGGTCCGAGTCGGGGGTTGCGGTCACGGAGGGCCGCCGGGTACCGGCCGCCTCGCCGGGATCCCCCCGTTGCCGTCGGGCCACGCGGGCGCCACTCCCCCAACCGTTGAAGGCAGTCGAAGGCACAGGGGGCGGCGCGGTCACCGCCGGCGCGAGGGCCGGTCCGCCACCCGTTCGGCCGAGCGTCTGTGGCCGTCTCCCCCGTCCGGCGGCAGGGTCGTAGACCAGGCGGACATTCGAATACTTCGTCCCCTTACGTCCTGCCCTGGTCCCGACCCGTCCGTACGAAGCGGAGGCCCCCATGACCGCTCAGCAGCCCCCGACGCCGCCCCCGGCCACGCCCCGGTCCGACTCCGCAGCGGCGCCGGACCGCGCCGACGCCTGGGCGTACGGCGGTGCCACCTTCGCCGGTGTGCTGATGCTCATCCACGGCGTGCTCGCCATCTTCCAGGGCATCGCCGCGATCGCCGAGGACGACGTGTACGCCCGGCTCGGCGACTACGTCTACGAGATCAACCTCACCGGCTGGGGCTGGATCCTGCTGATCCTCGGCGTGATCGCCGCCGTCACCGGGTGGGGCATCCTCTCCGGCGCCGAGTGGGCCCGCGCGGTGGGCATCGCGCTGGCCGCGCTGAGCCTGGTCGCCCAGTTCCTGTTCCTGCCGTACGCGCCCCTGTGGTCGCTGATCATGATGCTGCTCGCCGTGTTCGTGATCTGGGCGCTCGCCACGTACCGGCCTCGACAGGGCGCCCGGTGACCTCCGCCGTTTCGTCTCGGTGGAAGGGGGCACTCCGCGGTGACGGACGTACGGAAACCGAGCGCGGGAGATCTCCATGGCGGTGCGGCACTGTCTGATCAAGGCCGACCCGCAGACGGTGTGGTCCGTCCTGGCCGACGGCACCCGTTACGCGGACTGGGTGGTGGGCACGGCGAGCTCGCGCCCCGTGCGGGGCACATGGCCCCAGGAGGGCGCGGCGATCGGCTACGAGGTGCGGCTGGGGCCGGTGTCGCTGACCAACGAGACCGTCGTACGGCGCTGCGAGGAGGGCTCGGTGCTGGAGCTGGAGGCGAAGGCCGGCTGGCTGGGCACCGCGCGGATCGCCCTCGAACTGCGGCCCTGGGGCGAGCACTGTCTCGTCCTCGTCGACGAGCATCCGCTGCGCGGTGCCGGCGGGCGGCTGCACAACGCGGGCACGGAGGCGTTGATACAGCTGCGTCATCGCGCCATGCTGGCCCGCCTGGCGCGGCTCTGCGAGGCCGAGGAGCGGGCGGCGCACGGCGGCGACGCGGCCGGGCGGGGCGTGCGGGCCGGGGTGGGCTCGCCGGGGGACGCGCATGCCTGACGCGGTGGTGATCGGGGCGGGACCCAACGGCCTGGTGGCGGCCAATCTCCTCGCCGACGCGGGCTGGAGCGTGACGGTGCTGGAGGAGCAGGGCGAGGCGGGCGGCGCGGTCCGCCACGACCGGGGCGTCGATCCGCACTTCGTCAGCGATCTGTTCAGTTCCTTCTATCCGCTGGCCGCGGCCTCCCCGGTGCTGGCCGGGATGCGGCTCGAGGAGCACGGCCTGCGCTGGAGTCACGCGCCGCATGTGCTGGCCCATCCGCTGAGCGACGGCGGCTGCGCCGTCCTCGACCGCGACCTCGCCGTCACGGCGGCCTCCCTGGACGCCTTCGCGCCGGGCGACGGCGACGCCTGGCGGCGGCTGCACGACGTGTGGCAGCGCATCCGCGGCGACCTGCTGGGCGCCCTCTTCACCCCCTTTCCCCCGGTGCGGGCCGGTGCCCGCCTCGCCGTGCGGCTGCGCGGCGCGGGCGGGCTGCGGCTCGCCCGCAGTCTGCTGCTGCCGGTGCGGCGCCTGGGCGAGGAGGAGTTCCGAGGGGCGGGCGGCCGGCTGCTGCTCGCGGGGAACGCGCTGCACGCCGACCTCGCGCCGGAGGCGGCGGGCAGCGGCGGCTTCGGATGGCTGATGTCGATGCTGGGGCAGACGTACGGCTTTCCCGTGCCGGTGGGCGGCGCCGGCGCCCTGACCGAGGCCCTGACACGCCGGCTGCTGGCCCGGGGCGGCGTCCTGCACTGCGGGCGCAGGGTCGACGAGATCGTCGTACGCCACGGTCGCGCGGTCGGCGTGCGCACGGCGGACGGTGAGCCGGTCGGCGCGCGGCGGGCGGTCCTCGCGGACGTGTCCGTGCCCGCCCTGTACGGCGGGCTCGTCCGGCCGGAGCACCTGCCCGGTCGGCTGCTGGAGGACCTGCGGCGGTTCCAGTGGGACTTCGCCACCTTCAAGGTGGACTGGGCGCTCGACGGGCCGGTGCCCTGGCGGGCCGAAGAGGCCGCGCGGGCCGGCACCGTGCATCTCGCCGACGGGGTGGACGAGCTGACCCGGTTCGCCGCGCAGATCGCCATGCGGCAGGTCCCGGACCGCCCCTTCGCCCTGTTCGGCCAGATGACGACCTCCGATCCGTCGCGGTCCCCGAAGGGCACCGAGTCGGCCTGGGCGTACACCCATGTGCCGCTCGACGTGGGCTCCGACGCGGGCGAGGAAGGTCTGACAGGGACCTGGGACGCCAAGGAGCAGCAGATCATGGCCGATCGCGTCGAACGCCAGGTCGAGCGGTTCGCTCCGGGCTTCCGCGCGCTGATCCGCGCGCGCCGCGTGCTGGCCCCGCCGACGCTCCAGTCGATGGACGCCAATCTGCACCACGGCGCCATCAACGGCGGCACCACGTCCATGCATCAGCAGTTCGTCTTCCGCCCGCTCCCCGGCACCGGGCGCCCGGAGACGCCCGTCACCGGGCTGTACCTGGCGTCCGCGGGTGCCCACCCGGGCGGCGGCGTCCACGGCGCCTGCGGCGCCAACGCCGCCCGCGCGGCACTGCGCCGCCGGCTGCCGCCCGGCCGGGCGGCGGCGCAGCGCGTACTGGCCCGCCGGGACCGTACCGGACGCAGACGATGACCGGTCCGGGCGCGGTGTGCGGGGCGTGCCGAACGACGTGTGGGGTGTGCGGAACGGAAGCACCTGCTCGATGAGCCCGGCCCGTGCCGGGACGCCGCGGCGAGGGGAACGAGTCCCATGCATGACGGCCCGCTCGTGAACCGTACCGTCGTGATCACGGGTGCGGCCCGCGGTCTCGGCGCGGCCCTGGCGCGTGATCTGGCCCGCCGCGGCGCCCGGCTCGCCCTGCTCGGCCACGAGAGGGAGGCCCTGGAGGAGGTGGCCCGCTCCGTCCCGGTGCCCGCCCTCGGCGAGGAGGTCGACGTCACCGACGGCGCGGGACTGTGCCGGGCCGCGCGGCGGGTACGGGCCGCGCTGGGGCCCGCCTCCGTCGTCGTCGCGAACGCGGGGATCGCGGAGGGCGGCCCCTTCGCCGCGTCCGACCCCGACCGCTGGCGCCGCGTGATCGACGTCAATCTGACCGGGAGCGCCCTGACGGCGCGGGCCTTCCTGCCCGACCTGCGGGAGACCGCCGGGTACTACCTCCAGGTCGCCTCCCTGGCGTCCTGCGCCGCCGCCCCGATGATGAGCGCGTACTGCGCCTCCAAGGCGGGGGTGGAGGCCTTCGCGCACGCGCTGCGGGCCGAGGAGGCGCACCACGGGGTGGCCGTCGGCATCGCCTACATGAACTGGACCGACACCGACATGATCCGCGCCGCCGACCGGTACCGGGCCCTGCGCGAACTGCGCGGCCACATGCCTCCCCCGGCGCGGCGTGTGCACTCCGTGGAGCGGGTCACCGCGCGGCTCGCCCGGGCGGTGGAGGACCGCCGTACCGCCGTCTACGTGCCCGGCTGGCTGCGCCTGGCCCAGGTGTCCCGCGCGGCGCTGCCGGCTCTGGTGCTGCGGGCGTCCCGCCGCCGACTCAACGCCCTCGCGGCGGCCGGTGTCCCGCTCGGCGACACCGGCTTGCTGGGCGCGGGTGGCCGGGCGGACGAGGCGGCGGCGGACACGGGCGCGGGCCCGGGCGGACGGCCGCCCGGATGACGCGGCCCTTCCATGACGCGGCCCTTCCGTGACGCGGCCCTTCCGTGACGCGGCCCTTCCGTGACGCGGTCCTTCCCCGAGTCGCCTGACAAGACGGGTGCGTTCACGGCGAATGCGGGCACTTGGGAACGTGACCAAGGCGGCCGGTCCCCGTACCGGACCGGCCGGTGAACGGACACCAGGGAGGATCGTCTGATGGCCAGGACGGGCAGCGGCAGCAGGCTCGCGGCGTTATCCGTGGCCGGTGTGCTCGCCGGTACGGTGCTGGTGGGCTGCGGGGACGGCGGGAGCGACAGCGGCAAGGACGCCACGGGCAAGGGGGCTTCCGCCGGCGGGAGCGCCGGTGCGCGGGAGGAGGGGACGCGAGCCGTCCGCTCCGCGTACGAGAAGACGGCCGGGGAGGACACCGCGCGGGTGACGCTGAAGGTGCGGACCTCCGCCGAGGGTGCCTCGGTGACGGCGGACGGGAAAGGCACCGTCGACCTGGAGGACGGTGACAGCGTCATGACGCTCACCGCGGAGGGCCGGCGGATGGAGCAGCGCGTGGTGGATCAGGTGCTGTACCAGAAGCCTCCCGCCGGGCAGGCCCCCGGCGGCAAGCCGTGGATCAAGATCGACCTGGAGAAGGTCGCCGCCCGGCAGGGAGCCGCCGGTCAGTCCATGAACGATCCCGCCCGGTCGGCGGCGCTGGCCAAGGCGGTCGACGACAAGGACGTGACGAAGAAGGGCTCGGCCGACGTGGGCGGCGTGCACACCACGCGGTACCGCGTGACGGTGGATGTCGCCGAACTGCCCGACGGCGAACGGCTGAGCAAGCAGATCGGCCCCACGCTGCCGATGGATCTCTGGCTCGACGACGAGGGCCGTATCCGTCGCCAGCAGGTCGACATGACCGTCGAGGCCGGCCCGGCGTCGCAGGGCGGGTCCCGCGCGGGCGCCTCCTCCGGGCCGCAGCGGGTGACGGTGCGGACGGTCCTGGAGTTCACCGACTTCGGCGTGGAGGTGGACGCGGACGCTCCTCCGGCGCGGCAGGTGACGGACATGACCGAGGAGGCCGTCAAGCAGGGCGCCACGCAGAGTTGATCGCCGGGCCCACGCGGTCACCCGGGCCCGCGTCACCCGGCGAGGGTCGTACGGCCCGACCCCAGCGGGCCTGACGCGAGGGCGCCCGACCAGCGGGCGCCCTCGGGTGCGTCCGCCCCCGTGAGGCCCGTCCCCGTGGGCCCCGTCCCGGTGCGGGAGCGGAAGGTGCGGCGGTAGGTGTCCGGGGGCACGCCGACCGTGCGGCTGAAATGCCGGCGCAGGGTCGTGGCGGTGCCCATCCCGGTGGCGGTCGCGATGGTGTCGACGCCGGCGTCGGTGGTCTCCAGCAACTCCTGGGCGTACCGGATCCGTTGGGTCAGCAGCCACTGCAGCGGGGTGGTGCCGGTGACCGTCCGGAAGTGGCGGGTGAGGTGGCGTGAGCTCATCCCCGCCCGACGGGCCAGGTCGTCGACGCTCAGCGGCTGGTCGAGGCGCTCGATCGCCCAGGGGAGCAGCGCGGAGAGCGGATGGCGGCCGGGGGCGGGCACGGGGGCGGTGACGAACTGGGCCTGGCCGCCGTCCCGGTGCGGTGGTACGACCAGGCGGCGCGCGACGGCGTTGGCGGTGGCCGACCCGCGGTCGAGGCGGACGAGGTGCAGGCACAGGTCCATGGCGGCGGCTTTGCCCGCGGAGGTGAGGACGCTGCCGTTGTCGACGTAGAGCACGTCCGGGTCGACGTCCACCTCGGGATAGCGCTCGGCGAGGGCCTGGGTGTGGGCCCAGTGCGTGGTCGCGGACTTTCCGTCCAGCAGGCCGGCGGCGGCCAGCACGAACGCGCCGGTGCACAGGGACGCCACCCGCGCGCCCGCGTCGTGGGCGGCGCGCACCGCGTCGACCAGGTCGGCGGGCGGTTCCTCGTCGACGTCGGCCCAGCCGGGCACGATCACCGTGTCGGCGCGCGGGAGATGGTCGAGACCGTGGTCGGGCACGAGCTGGAACCGCTCGACGCGCACCGGATCCGGCCCGCAGACGGCGACCTCGTACCAGGGCCCGGTGACGCCCGCGGGTGCGGAGCCGAACACCTCGCAGGCAAGGGACAGTTCGAAATGCAGCATGCCGTCGGTGACCGCGAGGGCGACAGTGTCCATGTCCGGAATTGTATGGGTCACGTCGTTCCGGACACTCGCGTGGAGCACCGGACGCGGAAAGGATGTCGGGGACTGATCACAGCGGAACGATGTCGAGCGGGGAGAACTCATGGGACCGGGACACACGGTGGCGGTGTTCGGCGCGTACGGGCACACCGGGCGGTTCGTCGTGGCCGAGCTGCGCGAGCGCGGGTTCGTGCCGGTGCTCTCCGGCCGCGACGCCAGCAAGCTCACGGCGCTGGCCGCGTCGTACCCGGGCCTGGAGGTCCGCCCGGCATCGGCCGACGATCCGGACTCGCTCGACCGGGCGCTGGCCGGCACGGCCGCCGTGATCAACTGCGCCGGCCCCTTCGCCACGACGGCCGCACCGGTGATCGAGGCGGCGCTGCGCGCCGGTGTCCCGTACGTGGACGTGGCGGCGGAGATCGAGGCCAATGCCGACACGTTCGCGCAGTTCGCGGAGCGCGCCCGCGCCACGGGAGCGGTGATCGTCCCGGCGATGGCCTTCTACGGCGGTCTCGGCGACCTGCTGGCCACCGCGGCCATGGGTGACTGGACGACGGCCGACGAGGCGCACATCGCCTACGGGCTGAGCGGCTGGCATCCCACGGCCGGGACGCGGGCCGCGGGGGCGGTCTCCCGGCAGCGGCGGGGCGACCGGCGCGTCCGCTACCGGGAGGGGCGGCTGGAGTACCACCGGGACGACCTGCCGACGCTGGAGTGGTCCTTCCCCGAGCCGATGGGCCCGCGGCGCGTCGTCGGGGAGTTCACCATGGCGGACGTCGTGACCGTCCCGAGCCATCTGGCCGTCCCCGAGGTACGCACCTACATGACGGTGGAGGCGGCCACGGAGGTGTCCGCCCCGGACACCCCGGCCCCGGCGGAGGCCGACGAGCGCGGGCGGTCGGCGCAGACGTTCCTCGTGGACGTCGTCGTGCGCTCCGGCGGCCGTGAACGGCGCGCCGTGGCCCGCGGGCGGGACATCTACGCCGTCACCGCGCCGCTCGCGGTCGAGGCCGTCGACCGGGTCCTCACGGGACGCACCAGGACGGCCGGGGTCGCCTCCGCCGGCGAGATCTTCGACGCGCCGGACTTCCTGCGCGCGCTGTCCGCGCACCTGTCATGGGAGCTGCACGGCACCTGTCAGGGGAGCGGCACGGCGTGACGGTCGGCTGACGGTCGGTGTCAGTCGACCGGCCAGGTGTGCGCGGGCGCGTTGAGATGCATGTAGTCGATGTACTGCCGGGTCATCCGCCGCAGGGCCTCGTGCCGGTCCGTGTGGTCGAGGTCGTGGATGTGGTGGTACATCTCCGACTGCCACTGCGCGCCGTTGCGGCCGCTGACACACCGCTGTTCGATGATGCCGAGCAGTGGCTCCCGCCAGGCCGCGTCCATGCCGAACCGTTCGAGCCCGCGGTGTGCCAGCGGCAGCAGACGGCGCAGCACCAGCTCCGTCACCGGCACCTCCCCCATTCCGGGCCAGTACAGCTGGGCGTCGATCCCGTGCCGGGCCGCGGCGTGCAGATTGGCCTCCGCGACCGCGAACGACATACGTGACCACACCGGCCGGTCCTCGTCGACGAGGGCGCGGGTCAGGCCGTAGTAGAGGGCGCCGTTGGAGAGTACGTCGGCCACGGTGGGGCCCGCGGGCAGCACCCGGTTCTCGACGCGCAGGTGCGGCACCCCGTCGACGACCGCGTAGACGGGCCGGTTCCAGCGGTAGATCGTGCCGTTGTGGAGGGTCAGTTCGGCCAGTTCGGGGATGCCGCCGCGGTCGAGGGTCTCCTGCGGGTCCTCGTCGTCGCACAGCGGCAGCAGCGCGGGGAAGTACCGTACGTTCTCCTCGAAGAGGTCGAAGACGGTGGTGATCCAGCGCTCCCCGAACCACACCCGGGGCCGCACTCCCTGCACCTTGATCTCGTCCGGGCGGGTGTCGGTGGCCTGCTCGAACAGCGGGATGCGGGTCTCGCGCCACAGTTCCCTGCCGAAGAGGAACGGGGAGTTCGCGGCCAGGGCGACCTGCACTCCGGCGATGGCCTGCGCGGCGTTCCAGTACGCCGCGAACTCGTCCGGTGAGACCTGGAGGTGGAACTGGGTGCTGGTGCACGCGGCCTCCGGTGTGATCGTGTCGGCGTAGGTCCGCAGCCGCTCGACACCGTCCACGGAGATCAGCAGGTCCTCGCCGCGGGCGGAGAAGATCTGCTCGTTCAGCAGGTGGTAGCGCGGGTTCTCGGAGAGGGCGGCGAGGCCCACGTCCTTCTGCTCCAGTGTCGGCAGGATGCCGATCATGACGAGATGCGCGCCGACCTGTGCGGCCTTCTCCTCGGCGTGGTTGAGGGCGTCGCGGATCTCCTTCTCCCAGGAGTCGGGGCCGCCCGCGATCAGCCGCCGGGGCGCGATGTTGATCTCCAGGTTGAACCGGCCCAGCTCGCTCGACCAGGAGGGGTCGGCGATCGCCTCCAGGACGTCCGTGCTGCGCATGGCGGGCTCTCCGGCGGTGTCCACGAGGTTCAGTTCGATCTCCAGGCCGACCTGGGGCCGCTCGAAGTCGAACCGCGACTCGCGCAGCATCCGCGCGAACACGTCGAGGCACGTGTGCATCTTGGTCCGGAACCGGCGACGGTCGTCACGCGTGAACGTCAGCTCCGGGACGTCGCGTCCCATACGGGCCTCCCGGGTCTCCTCGGCGCGGATTCCCCTCTTCGGTCCCCACCTTCAGCGTCCCACTCCCCGGGCGACCCAACCACCGGCGCCGCGCACGGTGCGTGGCTACGGGCGCGGAGCGACGGCCAGGACGCGGGTGAGGGCGCCGTCCGGCCGGGCGGTGAGTTCCTGCCAGGTGCCGGTCTCCGCGATGCGTCCGTCCTCGAGTACGGCGATGCGGTCGGCCCGGCGGATGGTGGCGGGGCGGTGGGCGATGACGATGGTGGTGCGGGTCGCGCGGGTGCGGGCCAGGGCGGCGGCGAGTTCGGCGTCGCCGGTGTTGTCGAGGTGGGCGGTGGTCTCGTCGAGGACGAGGACCCGGGGGTCGGCGAGCAGGGCGCGGGCGAGGGCGATCCGGGCACGCTGGCCGCCGGAGAGGGTGGCCCCGCGTTCGCCGACCGGGGTGTCCAGGGAGGCGATGCGGTCGATGCCGCACAGTGCCGCCACCTCGGCGAGCCGGTCATCGTCGGCGTCGGGTGCGGCCAGGCGCAGGTTCTCGGCGAGGGTGCCGTGGAAGAGGGGGGTGCCCTGGCCGACGACGGCGACGGCGCGGCGCAGGTCGGCGTCGGTGAGGTCGCGCAGGTCGACGGGGTCGCCGGAGTCCGGGACGAGCTGGACGGCGCCTTCGGTGGGGTCCCAGAAGCGGGCCAGCAGGTGGGCGCAGGTGGACTTGCCCGCGCCGGAGGCGCCCACGAGGGCGAGTGTCCGCCCGGCGGGGACGGTGAGTTCGAGGTTCCGCAGGACCGGCCGGCCGTCGTAGGCGAAGCCGACGTCGTGCAGGCGGACGCCGAGCGGGCCGGGAGGCAGGGGTCGGGGCGTGGCGGGCTCGGGGGCGAGGGCGGGGGCGTTCATCCCGGCGTGGACGCGGGCCGCGGCGGCGCGCAGGCCCATGGCCTGGCTCAGCGACCGGGCCGACTCGGCGACCGGGCCCAGCACGGAGAGGGCCAGCGCCATCGCGGCCGGGGCCCAGGCGCCGTGCAGCCGCCCGGCGGTCACGGCTTGGGCGGCGGCGGCCACCACGCCGAGGACGGCGAGGACGATGAGCAGATCGCGGACGGCGGTGGCCACGGAGTCCCAGGTGACCTCGGCCCGTTGGGCCCTGCCCAGCTTCTCGCCCCGTCCGGCGAGGCGGGTGCGGCGCTCGCCGAGCCGGCCGAAGGACAGCAGTTCGCGCAGGCCGTCGACGGTCTCCACGGTGTCGGCCGACAGGTCGGCGGCGGCCTGACGGGTGCGGGCGCCGCGGTCCGTGCGGCCGCGTGCCTCCGCGAAGGGTGCCGCGGCGAGCAGCGCGGCGACCGGGAGCAGCGCGGCGAGCAGCCACGGCTCGACGGCGGCGAGGACGGTCGCGCCGCCGGTGAGGACCACGCCGGAGGCGAGGAGTTGGGCGGTGGTGTGGGCGTAGAAGAACTCCAGTGCCTCGACGTCGGCCATGGCGGTGGCGGCCAGGTCGCCGCTGTGGCGGCCCGCCACCCGGGCGGGGGCGCTGCGGGCGAGCCCGTCGAAGACCCGGACGCGCAGTTCGGCGAGGACGCGGTAGGCCAGGTCGTGGGAGAGGTCCATCTCCCGCCAGGTCATCAGGGCGCGCAGCACGACGAGGGCGGCCAGGGCGGTGACGGTGCCGGCCGAGGGGGCGCGGCCGGTGCTGACGGCGCTGCCGACCGTGTACGCGGCGAAGGTGACCAGGGTGACGAGGGAGGCCTGTTCGACGAGGGCGGCGGCGCAGGTGCGGGCGATCATGGCGCGGTGCCCGGCGAGTGCGGGCAGCAGCGCGCGCAGGGCGCCGCGTTCGGGGTGCGCGGGGGCGTGGGAGAGCGCGGTGTCGGTGGTGCTCATGCGGCGAGCCCCTTCTCGTGTGTACGGCCCGCCGCGGCGAGCTCGGCGTACAGTCCCCCGGCGGCGACGAGGGCGTTGTGGTCGCCGACGGCGTCCACGCGGCCGTCGGCGAGGACGACGATGCGGTCGGCGTGCCGGACGGCGGCCAGCCGGTGGGCGACGACGAGGACGGTCCGGCCGCGGGCCGCCGCGGTCAGGTCGCGGACGATGTCCGCCTCGCGGCGTTCGTCGACGGCGCTGGTGGCCTCGTCGAGGACGAGGACGGGCGCGTCGGCGAGCAGGGCGCGGGCGAGGGCGAGGCGTTGCCGCTGGCCGCCGGAGAGGGTGGCGCCGCGCTCGCCGAGGACGGTGGCGTAGCCGTCGGGGAGGGCGGTGATCTCGTCGTGGATCCCGGCGGCGCGGGCGGCGCGGGCCAGGTCCTCGTCCGTGGCGTCGGGCCGGGCCAGGCGCAGGTTGTCGGCGATGGTGGCGTGGAAGAGGTACGTCTCCTGGGAGACGACGGCGATGCCGCGGCGCAGCGAGTCGAGGGTGTACGCGGTCGTGTCGCGGCCGTCGACGGTGATCCGGCCGTGCCGGGGGTCGTGGTGGCGCAGCAGCAGGGCGAGCAGGGTGGACTTGCCCGCGCCGGAGGGGCCGACGATGGCGGTGGTGCGGCCGGCCTCGGCGGTGAAGGTGACGCCGCGCAGCGTGGGGGCGTCGGCGCCCGGATAGGCGAACTCCACGTCCGTAAGGGTCACTTGGGGTGCCGTGGGCCAGTCGGCCGGTTCCCGCCCGGTGTCGGGGACGGCGGGTTCGGCGGTGCGCAGGGCGGCGAGTCCGTCGGCGGCGGACACGCCGAGGTATCCGGCGTGCCATTCCCGGGCCAGGTCGCGGACCGGCCGGAAGCACTCGCCGGCCAGGAGCAGCACCAGGTAGGTGCCGGTGGCGGTGGTGGCTCCGGTCGCCGAGGACCAGCAGGCCAGCAGCGCGGCGGCGGCGGTGCCGCCCTGGATGGCGAGGTCGGTGATGCCCGTGTCGACGAGGGAGACGCGGAGTTTGGCGACGGTGGCCCGGTGCAGCTCGGCCGACCGTTCCTCCAGCCGCCGCCGGGTGCGGCCGACGGCGCCGGCGGCGCGCAGCGCGGGCATGCCCTGGAGGGCTTCGAGGTAGTCGGCGCCCAGCCCTTCGTAGGTGTCCCAGTGTTCCTTGCCGCGCCGGGCGAGCAGCCGGTCCCAGGCGCGGGGTCCGGCGAGGGCGAGGAGGAGGGCGGGGACGAGTCCGAGGAGGGCGCTTGGCTCGATGAGCGCCACGGCGACGAGCAGCAGGGGCGGCGCGACGAGGGTGACGATCAGCTGGGGCAGGTAGCGGGAGACGTAGGCGTCGACGCCTTCGACGCCGTCGACGAGGGTGGTGCGGACGGCTCCGGCGCGGGCGGTGGTGAGGTGCGCGGGGCCGAGCCGGCCGAGGTGGGCGAGGAGTTCGTCGCGCAGCCGGACCCTGACGTGCGCGCCGGCGCGGGCGGCGGTGCGCCGCTGGGCGCAGCCGAGTCCGGCACGCACGGCGACGACGGCGACGATCGCCGTGAGGAGCACGGGCAGGGAGCCGGTCGTGCCGCGCGCGATGGCGGCGAGGGCCTGGGCGAGCAGCACGGCCTGCGCGAGCCAGCTCAGGGTGACGGCTCCTTGGAGGAGGGTGGCCGCGAGCAGCGTGCGCCGCGCGTGCCGTGCGGCGTGGCGCAGCTCCGGGTGGACGATCACGAGGTCCTCTTCTCGGGTCGGCCGGCCCCGAGGGCCAGGCCGTGGACGATCCAGTTCTGGTGGGGTGGGCCGCCCAGCGCGGCGCCCAGGTCGGCCCGCTGCCAGGAGCCCACGGGGCGGGCGGCCAGTCCGCGCCGCGCGGCGGCGAACTGGGCGCAGCCGACGGCGTGTCCGGCGTGCAGGTGGTCGCCGCGGATGCGCGGCGCGTCGGCGTCGGACGGGCAGCCGTACGCGAGCAGGACGGCGCCCGCGTCGGCGAGCCAGCGCTGTCCGGCCGCCCAGACGGCGAGGGTCGGCCGGGCCTCCCCCGCGGCGAGCCGCCGCAGGGTGCCGTCGGGCGCCATCTCGACGAGCTGCGGCTCGGGCTCGCCGACGGCCGCACACCACCGCAGCCGCCCGGCCCCGGCGGCCTCCGCGACGGCCAGCACGTGGCGCAGGTCGTCACGCGCGGGGGTACCGGCGAGGGGCGGCGGGGCGCTGCGGCGGGTCAGCAGGTCGGTGGGGGTGGGTGGGGCCGCCTGGGGGGCGGGCCTGTCCTCCTCCCGGCTGGGGCGCTCGGCAGCGGACGACTGCCGCTCGGCGCCGGGCGGCGGGACGTATACGGCGGCCAGCGGATGCTCGGTGCTGCCGTCGAGGTGGAGGCCCGGCCGGGGGTAGCCGATGGCCTGGGCGGCGAGCCGCAGCGCGGCGGTGGCGTGCCCGGTGTCGAGCAGCAGCAGGGGCCAGGCGCGGTGGCCGTAGTGGCTCTGCGTGCGCTGGGGGGTGACGGTCAGCTCGACGGTCACGCCCGGCGGGGTGTGGTGCGGGGCGGGGCCCAGGTGGTGGACGCGGTGGCGCAGCGGGTCGTAGCCGTAGCGCCCCGGCGGCAGCGAGCAGCCGTCGCCGACGACGAGCCGGGCGTCGACGGGGTGCAGCGCGCCCGCGGACGGGGTGGGCCGCAGCCGTCCGGCGGGGTCGGAGGCGGCCAGCGACAGGCGCAGCAGCCGGCTCGGGTCGAGCCGGCCGGGCGCGGCGGGGGGCAGTTCGCGTGCGGGGCCCGGCCAGTCGGGGACGGCGGGTCCGGCGGGGGTGTCGGGGCCGGGCGGCTCGTCGGTGCGGGCGCGGGCGAGGGCGGTCACCAGATCCACGGCGCGGCTCACATGTGCGGCGGAGGGGCGAGGGTGAAGTCCTCCGGCGCGTGCGGTGCCGTGGTGCGCCAGCCGCGGGCGAGGGCGGCGTCGGCGAGGCGGGGGCAGCCGAAGTAGCCGAAGGCGGCGGGGGCGTTGGGGAGCAGCCCGGACACCAGGACGCGTGCGACGCGCAGCGCGGTCTCGGCGATGTCCTCCGTGGTCAGGTCGAACGTCATGACCCGGTGACCGCCGCGCTCCAGGGCGCGCTCCAGCCGCTCCCGGCTGCCGTGCTCGACGGCGTCGAGGGGTACGACGCCGAGGGCGGGGTCGGTGAACCGGCGGGCCTCGGCGGCCATCCGCGGGTCGAGCCAGACCTGGACGTGCGCGCCGAGGTCGCGGACGTGCTCGAAGTGGGTGCCGCACGCGTCGAGGTAGCGGCGGTCCTCGCGGTGGTCGAGGTAGAGGCCCTTGGCGAGGAGTCCGGCGTCGACGGCCTGGAAGACCCAGCCGTCGGGTCCGGTGAGGCCCTGGGTGAAGACCCAGGTGTGCACGGCTTCGAGGACGGCCTTGCGGGCGGCTTCGGCGGGGTCGTACTTGCAGGCGAACCCGGCGGCGTAGAGGTCGAGGCGCGGGTCGTGGACGAGGGCTGCCATGCAGGGGGCGAACTCGGAGGGCATCTCGGTGATCCAGACGCGCAGTCCGGATCCGGCGAGGTCGTCGGCGAGGCCGGGCACGGTGTCCGGGTCGATGCCGCGGGTGGGTCCGTCGAGGTGCCACCACAGTTCCAGGGCGTCGCGTTCGGCGATCTCCAGCAGGGCGCGTTCGACGGCGTCGTCGAAGCCCCGGCCGGTGGCGATGCCCGCGTAGTTGAGGTGGTGGGTGCGCGGCAGGGAACGCAGTTCGCCCTGGCGCCAGTTGAGGTGGGTGAGCGACACGGGCGCCCACACCTCGGTGGTCTCCCCGCCGGGCAGCCGTTCGGTGCCGCGGGTCCACAGGGCGGGGGTGTCCTCGGTGAGGGGGCGGTAGGGGAACTTCGGGCGGGCGTACTGCCAGTCGGCGTACGCGGGCAGCTCGTGCGGCCCGTACAGGCGCAGGCCCTTGCGGGTGAGTTCGGCGGCGGTGGAGTGCAGCGGCGCGTCGCGGTGGCCGGGCGGCGGGAGGCGGTTGCCGCAGTAGCGTTCGACGCCCTCGGCTATGGCGGCGACGCGGGCGGTGTCGGGGTCGCCGAAGGAGGTGCCGAGGGAGACGCGGTCGGCGGGCCACAGGCCGAGCTTGCGGGCGTCGGCTATCTCGGCGGTCATCGCGGTGTAGCGGGGCGGGGTGCCCGCCGGGTGTTCGACGGGCTTCACCTTGCGGACGATGCCGCAGACCGGGTCTACCAGGGCTTCCAGCGGCAGCGTCGTCATCGCAGGATCTCCTCCGCGGGGTCGGTCGGTACGGGTCGGGTTCGGAGCACGCTCAGCCGGAGTTCGAGGCGGGCCGGGTCCACCTCCCGCGCGGAGGGGGTGAGCCGGGTGGCCGTGATCGGGTCCTCGCCGGTGTGCGGGTTGCGGGCGTGGGCCGGGAAGTGGTGTCCGGTGATCTCCAGGCGGAGCCGGGTGCCGGCGGGCAGCCGCCGGGCGAGCCGGCCCAGCGGGACGGTGAACTCGGCCGTCTCGCCCGGGGGTTGGTCGTGCCGTCGGACGGCGCCGACGGCCAGCCGTTCGGCCCGCCCGTCGGGGGCGAGGGCCACGAGCCGCGCGAACCAGTCGGCGGACGGGGTGCCGGCCCGGGCGCGCAGCCGCACCCGGGCGGGGCCGAGGAGGTCCAGCGGACGCGGCAGGGGCGCGGTGGCGAGCACGCAGCGGTCGGGCTCTCCGTCGACGGGGACGGTCAACTCGGCCGAGGAGACGGGGCGTTCGGGGTGGGCGGTGAAGGCGGCACCGCGCAGCGGGCGCAGGCGGGGCGCGTAGGGCTCGCCCTCGCGGTCCGCCGCCGTCCACAGGGGGCTGCCGCCGAGCGCGACCGCTCCGGCCCGTCCGCGGGTGAGGCGTCCGGCGAGCACGCGGTGGGTCCAGCGGGCGTAGAGGTCACCGAGGCGTACGCGGTGGGCGGGCTCGGCGTCGGGTCCGGGGGCGGCGACCAGGCCGTGCCCCCACGGTCCCATGAGCAGCCGCGCGCAGGGGCCGCCCCAGTGGCGCCACAACTCCACGGTGTCCTCGGCGAAGTGGTCGTGGTGTCCGCCCACGGCGAGCAGCGGCATCCCGGCCCGCGCGGCCCTGGCGATCAGCCGTCCCCGGTCGTCGCGTTGCCACATCTCCGGCCAGGAGGGCAGTTCCCGGCCGAGCCGTCGTGGAAGGTCCCGCAGCGGCAGGTGGGTGAGCGCGTCCGGGTCCGCGGCGAGGGCCTTGTCCAGCGCGTCGTCGTCGGAGTCCGGCCGGTCGCCGTGGGCCGCCCACCATCCGGCACGGGTCAGCAGCCGCTCCACGCCTGAGGGTTCGCGGGCGGTGTCGGCGGCGCCGAGCGCGGGGACGGCGGCGATGACGGCGTCGGGGCGGGCGTCCTCGGGCGCGTCCAGGGCGAGGGTGAGGGCGCAGTGGGCGGCGTAGGAGGCACCGGAGGCGACCAGGCGTCCGTCGCTCCACGGCTGCCGGCGGATCCAGCGCGCGGTGTCCGCGCCGTCCGCGGCCTCGTGCGCGTAGGGCCGCCACTCCCCCGCCGAGCCGTGCCGTCCGCGTACGTCCTGCGCCACGGCGGCGAATCCCCGGCGCGCCCAGCCGTCCAGTTCGGCGTGGTGGGCGCGGCGGTCGTAGGGGGTGCGGACGAGGACGGCCGGGAACGGGCCGGTGCCGTCCGGGAGCCGGACGTCGGTGGCCAGGCCGTGTACGGCCGTGGTGTACGTCGTCACCGGGCGGCCACCGGCATCCGCGCGACGTCGGGGACGGGCAGGACCGGGTGTTCGGTGACGGTCAGGGTGCGCAGGTCGACCCGGCGCAGGCGGCGCCGGGCCGGCAGGGCGCCGGTGTCGGGGGCGTCGGTGGCCCACCGGGTGAGGTCGTCGGCGAGCAGCGCGGCGAGCAGTGCCGCCGCCGGGGTGGTGAGCCGTACGGGGGCGCCGGTGGTGCGGGGTCCGCTCCAGTAGGCGGCCAGTTCGCGGTGGGCGGGGGTGGCGGCGAGGCGGCGGGCGCGCAGATGGGCGGAGGTGACGTCGCCCGGGGCGGCGGCGACCGGTTCGAGGTGGGCCTGCCAGCCCTCGCGGTGGCAGCGCAGCCAGGCGACGCCGCGCTCGGGCAGCCGGTCGGCGTCGTCCCACAGGCCGTCGGGGACGGGCCCGTCGAGGCACCAGACGACGGCGGCGGCGTCCGTCGCGGCCGTCTCGCCGGGTGTGCCGGTGCGGGGCGCGGCCCCGGCTTCCCGCAGCAGCCGGGTGAGCGGTTCGGTGAGCACCGGATCGCCGAGCACCAGGACGTCACGGCGCACGGCGGGCCATGCGTCTGTGCGGGCGTCTTCCGCTTGGCCGGTGGCGACTTCGGTGTCGGCCGGGTGACCGTGGGAGCCGGTTGCCCCGGCCGTGGTCGGGTGGCCGACCGCGCCGGCGTTCTCGACGTCGGTGAGGTAGCCGGCCGCGTCGAACGCCGCGATGAGCCGGGCGAGTTCGCCGTCCGAGTCGTCTGTTGCGTCCGTGTCGGGGGTGTCCGCCCCGGCCAGTCGGGAGCGGAGCGCGTCGATGTCCGCGTCGCCGGTGCGGACGCGAAGGAACTCGCCGTCGGGCGTGCGGACGGCCAGCCCTTCGCCGTCGACGGCGACGACCTCGACACCGGGTGCGAGCTGGCTGCGGGACACGTCGGTTCTCCTACGGGGCGGAAGTCGGAAGCGGGAGCGGGCCCGCCCTTGGAACGGACGGACGGGCCCGCGGGTGAGGGGGTAGCCCTCGCTTACTCCTCGGTGTCCTCGAAGGGGTTCTCGACGAGGG
>NZ_JBITZX010000027.1:0-20608 GCF_044547145.1 Streptomyces sp. NPDC052773
CGACGGCCCGGCGCCCCCCCCCCCCCGCCCCCCCCCCCCCCCCCGCGGCCCCCCCCCCCCCCCCCCCCCCCCCCCCCCCGCGGGCGCCCCCCCCCCCCCCCCCCCCCCCCCCCCCGCCGCTGTGTGGCCGGGGTGAGTTGCTGTGCGGATGAGGCCAGTCGCCGTGTGGATGGAGGGCAGTCGCCGTGTGGATGGGAGGCGGTCGCCGTGTGGATGGGAGGCGGTCGCCGTGTGGATGGGAGGCGGTCGCCGGGGGGTGAGGTGAGTCGCTGTGCGGTGAGGGCCCGCGCGTCCGTCAGGAGGCGTAGCCCGTTCAGAAGCCGTAGCCCATACGGCGCGACAGCTCGGCGCCCGCCGCCACCGTGCGCTTGGCCAGCTCCGGCAGCCGGTCGGAGTTCAGCCGGTACACCGGACCCGAGACGCTGATCGCGGCGATCACCTTGCCGTCGTGCGCACGGACCGGCGCGGCCACGGCGGCGAGCCCCAGCTCCAGCTCCTCGACGGTCACCCCGTAACCCTGCTCGACCACGGCCTCCAGCTCGGCGCGCAGCATGGAGGCGCCGGTGATGGTGCGCTCGGTGAAACGGGGCAGCGGCCGGGCCAGCAGGCCCTCGCGCAGGGTGGGCGGCATGTGCGCGAGCAGCACCTTCCCGCTGGACGTCGCGTGCAGCGGCGTACGCCGGCCGAGCCAGTTCTGCGCGGTCACCGACGCCGTGCCGCGGGCCTGCATGATGTTGACGGCCGCGTCGTCGTCGAGGACCGCGATGTTCACGGTCTCGCCCAGCTCGTCGGCGAGCTCCCGGCACACCGGGACGCCCTCCTGCGAGATGTCCAGCCGCACGGCCGCCGCCCCCGCCAGCCGCAGGACGCCGGCCCCCAGGTAGTACTTGCCGCGGTCCTTCGCCTGGGCCACCAGGCCGCGGTTCTCCAGGACGCCGAGCAGCCGGAACGCGGTGGACTTGTGCACGTCCAGCTCGTCGGCGATCTCGGTGACGCCCGCCTCCCCGAGCCGGGCGAGGATCTCCAGGACGCTGACGGCGCGGTCCACCGACTGCACGGCACTGGCGGCTCCCCGGCCACCCTGCTTCACCGTGGTCGCGCCGCCGTCGCCGGCGTGCTCTGACTGATTCTGCGTGCGGGCCATAGCTCGACTCTCACCACCTGACGGCCCTGTTTGGGCCGCATCTGCGGGAAACCCTTGACGCGACGGTCGCCCCGCCCGGATTCTGTTGCGCATAGCGCTAGCCAATGCGCCATGCGAAACATCATGTTACCGAAGCGTCCGCCTCTCGGAAGAGGACGCCGCACCACCGGGGCGCGCCGCCCGGACCAGCGCCGGTCCGCTCGCGCGGAACGTCCCGCGTTCCCCGCACTCCCTTACTGCCTGGACCAAGAGGTCCGGACCCCGCGTCCCGGACCGAGAGGGGGGCCCGTGATACCCGTCTGCCGCCTCGAAGACCTCCCCGAGGGCGAGTCCATCCGCGTCGAGACGACACCGCCCGTCGCCGTCTTCCACACCGAGGACGGCGAGCTGTACGCCATCGACGACACCTGTACCCACCAGGATGCCTCCCTCTCCGACGGCTGGCTCGAGGGCTGCCTCGTCGAGTGCCCGCTGCACGCCGCCTCGTTCGACCTGCGCACCGGCCGGCCCACCTGCCTCCCGGCCCGCCGCCCGGTCCGCACCCACCGCGTCACCGTCGACGACGGCGTGATCCACGTCCACCTCGCCGCGGAGGAGGGGACGGCCGCGTGAGCACGGTGACAGCGGCGACCGGATGGGGCCGCGCCTTGGGTGTGCCTGCGGCTCCTGGTGTCCCTGAGGCCCCGGCTCCGGTCACGGTCACGGCTGCGGTCACGGCTGCGGCCCCGAGCATGAGCGAAGCGGAAGCCGAGGCCCGACCCGAGAGGAGCCCCGCCCCATGAGGACCGTGACCATCGTCGGCGCCTCCCTCTCCGGCCTCTACGCCGCCCGCGAGCTGCGCGCCCAGGGCTTCGACGGCCGACTGGTGATCGTCGGCGACGAACCGCACCCGCCCTACGACCGGCCGCCCCTGTCCAAGGACTTCCTCACCGGCCGCGCCGACGAGACCCATCTCTCCCTTCTCGACACGGAGGAACAGGCCGAACTCGGCGCCGAGTGGCTGCTCGGCGTCCGCGCCCGCGGTCTGGACGCCCGGGGTCGCACCGTGCTCCTCGACGACGGCCGCACCGTCTCCACCGACGGCGTCGTCATCGCCACCGGCGCCTCGGCCCGCCGGCTGCCCGGCGACAGCCTGGCCGGCCTCCACACCCTGCGCACCCTCGACGACGCCCGGGCCCTGCGCGAGGACCTCACCCGGGGCCCGCGCCGGGTCGTCGTCATCGGCGCCGGCTTCATCGGCGCCGAGACGGCCTCCTCCTGCGCCGCCCTCGGCCATGCCGTCACCGTCGTCGAAGCCGCCCCGCTGCCACTGCTGGCCCAACTCGGCGCGGAACTGGCCGCGGTGTGCGCCGCACTGCACCGGCGCGGCGGAGTGGAGCTGCTGACCGGCGTCGGCGTGGCCGGGCTGCGCGGCACGGTCACCGTGACCGGCGTGGACCTGTCCGACGGCCGTAGCCTCCCCGCCGACGTGGTCATCGTCGGCATCGGCGCCACCCCCAACACCGCCTGGCTGGCGGGCTCCACGCTCGCCCTGCACGACGGCGTCCTGTGCGACGACGGCTGTGTCACCTCCCTTCCGCAGGTCGTCGCGGTCGGCGATGTCGCCCGCGTGGGCGGCGTCCGCGCGGAACACTGGACCTCGGCCACCGAGCAGCCCCGGGTCGCCGTCGCCAACCTCCTCGCCGGACGCACGGCCGAGACCGCGCGGTCGGTGCCGTACTTCTGGTCCGACCAGTACGGAGCGCGCATCCAGTTCGCCGGACGGCGGCAGGATGGGGACGTCGTGCGGATCGTCGAGGGGGAGACCGCCGGCCTCCTCGCCGCCGCCGCGGCCGAGACGCCCCGGCCCGCCCCCGGTCAGACCGCGGCGACGCCCGCCCCGGCGACGGACGGCTTCCTCGCCCTGTACGAGCGAGAGGGCCGTACGACCGCCGTGCTCGCCGTCGACCGTCCCCGGCCCTTCATGCGAGCCCGACGCGAACTCAGCCGTGGGGAGGGCCGGATGGTCCCGACCTGACCCCGGACCGGTGCCCCGGTGCCCTCAGGAATGCGAGAGCTGCTCGGCGCCGCCGGACCGGCGTATTCGCTTCTGCGTCCGCTCGGCGACCCGGGCCTGCCGGCGCACCCGGCGCCGCTCGCGGCGCAGCGCGCGTGCCGTGCTGCTCGGCGTCGACACCACGCCGTTGCGCTGGGTCCACACCTGACGCGTCACCCACACGTCGAGCGCCGCCCAGGTGGCCACCACCGTGCTGGCGACGCTGCTGAGCACCATGGGGAACGCCAGCCAGGATCCGGCCAGAGTGCACAGGAACGCCACCATCGCCTGGATCAGCGTCACGGCGATGACGAGCACCGCCCGCACGGCCGCCGTACGCACCGGATCGGGCAGCCGACGCCGCTTCGCGGGCTCCTCGACCCACAACGGCCGGTAATACGGCCGTTCCTGACCGACGTCCGGTTCACCGGACCCGCGGGCACCCGCCGTGCTCGCCACCGGCGCCTCGTGCTGCCGCTCCAACGTGCCCATCACCGTGTCACTCCCCACCGCCCAGCAGATCCGCTCGCCCCGGTCCGAAGACCCGACTCCCCTGTGGCTGCCCGGCTTGCGCTGATTTACGCCGCCCGGGTGCGGGTTGCGGCTCCTGTGGCCGATTCCGCCCCCATTCCCTGTCATGAAGGACGAACGGCACTCCGCGAAGATTCCCCGCCGGCGAAAAAATCCGGCCAATCGTCCGGGCGCACCCACCGGGTCCGGTCGCCGGCGCGCCGCCCGAATCGGGGAGGCAATCTCCCGCAATGACCCGACAACTCCCCATGTCCGGCGCCGGGTACGGAAGTTCGCCCTCCGGAACGCCCTTCGAGATACCTGTGTGTCGGTAGTAGGCTCGCGCCGTTTGTTGACGCACATGTGTACCCCCTGCCGGTGGGGGTCGAGCTGGGGGAGGCCATGCGCTTTCGCGGGAAGTCCATCCGCCGGAAGATCGTGGCGCTGCTGCTCGTGCCGTTGGTGTCCCTGACCGCGATCTGGGCCTTCGCCACGGTGCTCACCGGGCGCGAGGCGGCCCGGCTGTTCAGTGTGTCGTCCCTCGTCGAGGAGATCGGCTACCCCACCGAGGACACCGTCCGCGTGCTCCAGCAGGAGCGCCGCCAGGCCCTCGTCCACCTCGCCGATCCCCGCGCCTCCAACGGCCTCGCCGCGCTGAAGCGCAGCCAGGCCGCCACCGACGAGGCCGTGGCCGAGATCCGCAGAAACGCCCGCGACCCCGATGTGCGCGACGCCCTCGGCGCGAGCGACGGCGAGCGTCTGACCGCCGTCCTGGAGGCGTTCGACGGCATCGAGTCCCTGCGCCGCAGCATCGCCGACGGCACCGTCGACCGCGCCCACGCCTTCGAGCTGTACAACCGCCTGGTCGACCCGTGCTACGCGCTGCTGGCCAACCTCCACGTCGTCGACAACGTGGAGATGGACGCCCAGTACCGCGCCCTCGTCAACCTCTCCCGCGCCCGCGAACTCCTCTCCCGCGAGGACGCCCTGCTCGGCTCCGCCCTGGTCGTCGGCAGGCTCTCCCGCGACGAGGTCCGCCAGATCTCCGACCTCATCGCCCAGCGCACGCTGCTCTACGACGCCAACCGGTCGCTGCTCCCGGCCACGGACCGGGACCGCTACGAGCGCTTCTGGAAGAACGCCGAGACCGCCCCCCTGAGGGTCGCCGAGAAGGCAGCCGTGGCCACCCGGTCCGGCGGTACCCCCAGCGGCGTCACCGCCCGGACCTGGGACACCGCCGCCGGCGACGTCCTCGCCGAACTCGGCACCCTCGACGACGAGGCGGCCGACCGCTACCAGGAGCGCGTCCGGCCCATCGCGACCGGAGTCATCGTCAAGGTCGTCCTCGCCGGCGCCCTCGGCCTCGCCGCCCTGCTCCTCTCCCTCGTCGTCTCCGTGCGCATCGGCCGCGGCCTCATCCGCGACCTGCGTCAGCTCCGCCTGGAGGCCCACGAGGCGTCCGGAGTGCGGCTGCCCAGCGTGATGCGCCGCCTCTCCGCGGGCGAACAGGTCGACGTGGAGACCGAGGTCCCGCGCCTGGAGTACGACAAGAACGAGATCGGCGAGGTCGGCCAGGCCCTCAACACCCTCCAGCGCGCCGCCGTCGAAGCCGCCGTCAAACAGGCCGAACTGCGCGCCGGGGTCTCCGAGGTCTTCGTCAACCTCGCCCGCCGCAGCCAGGTCCTGCTGCACAAGCAGCTCACGCTCCTCGACACCATGGAGCGCCGCACCGAGGACACCGAGGAACTGGCCGACCTCTTCCGCCTCGACCACCTCACCACGCGCATGCGCCGGCACGCCGAGGGCCTGGTGATCCTCTCCGGCGCGGCCCCCTCCCGGCAGTGGCGCAAGCCGATCCAGCTCATGGACGTCGTACGGGCCGCCGTCGCCGAGGTCGAGGACTACGAGCGCATCGAGGTCCGCAGACTGCCCCGGATCGCCGTCACCGGACCGGCCGTCGCCGACCTCACCCACCTCGTCGCCGAACTCCTGGAGAACGCCACCGTGTTCTCCCCGCCGCACACCGCCGTCCAGGTCGTGGGGGAGCGGGTCGCCAACGGCTTCACCCTCGAGATCCACGACCGCGGCCTCGGCATGGCGGCCGACGCGCTCCTCGACGCCAACCTCCGGCTCGCCGAGACCCCGGAGTTCGAACTGTCCGACACCGACCGGCTCGGCCTGTTCGTGGTCAGCCGGCTCGCGCAGCGGCAGAACGTCCGCGTCTCCCTCCAGCCGTCGCCGTACGGCGGTACCACCGCCGTCGTCTTCATCCCCGACACCCTCCTGACGGACGACGTCCCGGACACCAACGGCATCGGCTTCCGCCTGGACCGGCCCCGGCCCGCCAAGGAGCCCGAGGCCGACGGCCGCCGTACCGCGCTCTCCAAGGCGCCGGTGAAGGTCCCCGGCCTGCCCGCCTCGCTGCTCGACGGACCGGTCGAACTGGAGGCCCCCGTCGACCTCGACGCCCTCGACGACTTCCCCGGCGTGCTCGACAGCGAGGACACCGAGCGCGGCGGGCTGTTCCGCCCCCGCCGCTCCCTCGCCCCCGCCGACGAGGAGACTCCGGCGCGTCCCGGCCCCCGCCACCCGGTGGCCTCCCGCACCCGCGACCTGCCCGCGGGCGACGCCACCGACGAGGACGCACACCTCGACGCCCCCGTGCCGCTGCCCCGCCGCCGCACGCCCAAGCTGGTCAGCTACCACGGACGCCCGGTCACCGACCAGCGCACCCGCCGCGTGGACCCGGACGACGAGCCGCCTGCGGGCCCCGCCCGGCGCGCCTCGGACCCCGACCGCGCGACCCCCCTCCCGACCCGCCGCCGCGGCAGCTCCCCACTGGGCCGCGGCACCACCTCACCTGCCCACCCGGACTCCCGCGACAGCGCGGCGCCCCGCGACGACGACACGGCTCCCGTCACCCCCGTCGGCTCCCACCCCGACGACGGCACCGACGCACCGCCACGCGCGCGGCGCGACCGTGCCGCCTCCCCGGCCCACGACCCGGGCGACCGCACCACGTCCTCGCTACGCGCCCTGCCCGGCGCGGCCGACATCCCGTCCCGCGCGGACGGCCCTGCCGAGACCGGGGCCCGCGCGGCCGACGCCACCCGCTCTTCGGGCCGTACGGCCGACACAACCGGCTCGTTGGGTCGTACGGCCGACACCACCGGCTCTTCGAGCCGTACGACGGACACGGCCGGCACCACGTCCCCAGCCGAGGGGGACCCCGGCACCCACCCAGGCTCCGGCTCCGGATCCGAGTCCGGCCCGCTGCCCCGGCGCGTGCGGCAGGCCAGCCTCGCCCCGCAGCTGCGGCAGGGACCGGTGCGCCGTACCGACGACCGCGCGGCGCCCGACGAGCGGGACGCCGACGAGGTCCGCAGCCGTATGGCCTCGCTCCAGCGTGGCTGGCGGCGCGGCCGCGAGGAGAACGCCGTGGGCGACGACGCCCAGAGCGGCACAGCACCACACCGAACGACTAAGGGGGACGGTCGATGACCGCACCGAAGGCGACCGACCACGCCACGACCGGCAAGTCAGGGGAGCTCAACTGGCTGCTCGACGACCTGGTGGACCGCGTGGCGAGCATCCGCAAGGCCGTCGTGCTGTCCGGCGACGGACTGCCCACCGGGGTCTCCAAGGACCTGACCCGGGAGGACAGCGAGCACCTGGCCGCCGTGGCCTCCGGCTTCCACAGCCTCGCCAAGGGCGTCGGCCGCCACTTCGAGGCGGGCAACGTCCGGCAGACGGTGGTCGAGCTGGACGACGCCTTCCTGTTCGTCACGGCCGCCGGCGACGGCAGCTGCCTCGCCGTCCTCTCCGACGCCGACTCGGACATCGGCCAGGTCGCCTACGAGATGACGCTCCTCGTGAAGCGGGTGGGGACGCATCTGGCCACCGCTCCGCGCACCGATGGGCCCGCGGGCGGGTAGTGGGATGGCATGAGCGCAGACGGACAGGCAAGAAGCCACTGGTTCGACGACGAGGCAGGACCGGTCGTCCGCCCCTACGCCATGACGCGCGGCCGCACCAGCCATGCGGCCCAGCACCGCCTCGACGTGATCGCGGTGGTCGTCACGGAGCCCCACGCGGGCGACCCGGAACGGGACCCGACGCTGTCCCCGGAGCATGTGCACATCGTCGGACTGTGCCGTGAGGAGCCGCAGTCGGTGGCCGAACTCGCCGCCGAACTCGACCTGCCCATCGGCGTCGTACGGGTCCTCATCGGCGACCTCGTGGACGCGGAGTTCGTCCATGTGACACGGCCGGTGCCACCGGCCGAACTGCCGGACGAGAGCATTCTGCGCGACGTGATCAACGGCCTCCGGGCGCTGTGACCAAGGGCGCCTTCACCGCCGTAGGGGTCATGGCGCGGCGCCCATCCACCCCCCATCGAGCAGGAGAAGAGACGGATGATCTTCGGGCGTTCTGAGCGCGGCAAGCCCCCGGTCGAGCCCGTCACGCTCAAGATCCTGGTGGCCGGCGGCTTCGGCGTGGGCAAGACCACCCTCGTCGGCGCGGTCAGCGAGATCAGACCGCTGCGCACCGAGGAACCGCTCACCGAGGCCGGACGCCCCGTCGACGACACCAGCGGTGTCGAGGGCAAGCGCACCACCACCGTGGCGATGGACTTCGGCCGCATCACCCTGCGCGAGGACCTCGTCCTCTACCTCTTCGGGACGCCCGGCCAGGAGCGGTTCTGGTTCATGTGGGACGAGCTGTCCGAGGGCGCGCTCGGCGCCGTCGTCCTCGCCGATACCCGCCGCCTGGAGGACTGCTTCGCCGCCGTCGACTACTTCGAGCGGCGCAACATCCCCTTCCTGGTCGGCGTCAACTGCTTCGAGGGCGCCGTCCGTTACCCGGCGGAGGAGGTCCGCAGGGCCCTCGACCTGGACGACCACGTGCCCCTCCTGCTGTGCGACGCCCGCGACCGCGAGTCCGTCAAGGAGGTCCTCATCGGCGTCGTCCGGCACGCGATGGCCCACGCCCGCGACCGCCGCCAGAAAGTCACGACCTGACCCCGGCGACCGCCTCGGACCGGCCACCGCCCTGGTACGGCCCGTACCCCCGCCGACTGGGGTACGGGCCGCACTTTCGGATACCCCGCGCGCGGCCGCTTAGGCGTCCCCGTCCTCGCCCCACCCGAGGCTCTCCTCCACGGCCCCGCAGCAGCCCTGACGGCCGATCAGCTCAGACCCGCCTCGGGCACCCGGCACTCCGCCTCCGGAACCCGGCACTCCGCCTCCGCCGCCCGGTGCTCCGCCTCCGCCCCTCGGTACTCCGCCTCCGGAACCGGGCGCTCCACCTCCACCCCCCGGTACTCCACCTCCACCCCCCGGTAGTCCGCCCCCACCCCCCGACGCTCCGCCTGCCGAGGCACCCCCTCCGCACCCCGCAGCACCCGATGCCCCGCCACCCCCGCGCGGCCCAGCACCCAACTGGCCCCGCTCAACGCCTTCGCCGCCTTCTTCAGCGGCGCGAGACAAGCCGCCGCCTGCCGGTGGTCGGCCACACTGCCGGGCCCGCACACGACCGTGGCCAGGGACAGCGTCACCGGCCGTCCGCCCGCCGACCAAGGGACGTCGAGCACCGACGCGGCGAGCGGATCGAGCCCTTCCGGATCCGTCAGCACCAGGAAGTCGTCACCACCGATGTGTCCGACGCGGTCGGCGCTCCCCGAGGCCGCACGCTGCAACGCCCGCCCCACCGCGCGGATCAGCTCGTCCCCCGCCGCGAACCCGGCTCCGTCGTTCACCTGCTTGAAGTGGTCGACGTCGAGCCAGCTCAGCGCGAAGGCCCGCCCGTCCGCGATCCGCCGGTCCACCTCACCGGTGATCGCGTCCGAACCCGGAAGCCGCGTCAGCGGATTGAGCCCGGCCGCCTCCTCCACCCGGGACTCGGCCAGCGCCCGCACCAGATCCGCGAGCCGTACGACACCCACGCACCGCCCGAACGCGTCGACGACGGCCACATCGTCCGACGTACGGTCCCGCTCGCCGTCGGCCACCACGTCCAACACCTCCCACGCGGTCGCGTCGACCCCCACCGTGCGCGGCGGGTCGCCGAGCTTGGCGGCGGGCCGGTCGGCGTACAGCGCGTGCCCGTACCGCCCCGACATCGACAGCAGGAAACGCGACCGGTGCACCGAGCGCACCGGCACCCCGTCGCGGTCCACGAGCAGCACCCCCGACACGTCCGGCGACCCGGTCAGCAGCGACCGCACCTCGGACGCCGACGCGGTGTCGGGCAGCAGCGCGGCCGGCCGCACGAACTCCCGCACCGACGGCCCGGTCCGCGGCGCCCCCTCGGTGCCGGGGGAGCGCGGCGGAACGTACACGCCCGCAGCGGGCAGCCTGGTCGGCGGGGCGAACAGGGTGCCCTGCGCCAGCTGCGCCCCGGCCGACAGCGCCGCCGCGCACTGCAGTTCGGTCTCCACGCCCTCGACGGCGAGGAGCGCTCCCACCTCGTCGCACAGCGTCCGCATGGCCCGCACCGCGGCCGGCCGGGCCAGCAGCGACGCGTCCAGCTTCACCAGGTCGGGTGCCAGATCCGCGAGCAGCCGCAGGGGCAGGTCGCCGTCCCCCACCCCGTCCGCGCTGATCCGGAAGCCCAGCTCCCGCAGGGCGCCGACGGCGTCCAGCAGGGCCCGCTGCGGAACATGGGTGTACGGCGGACCGATGTCGACCGTCACCTCCCCAGGCAGCCGCCCGGCCGCGCGCACCGCGTCGTACAGCGCGGCGAGCCCGCCGAGATCCGCGAGGGTCCCGGCGAACACGTTGACGTGCAGCGGCAGCAGCGTCTCGTGGCGCACCGCCGCCCGGACCGCCAGGGCGGCCATCCGGCCGTCGAGTTCGGGGTCCCGGCGGGCCTCGGCCAGGACGTCGCCGGTTTCCGGGCGGGCGAGGACCTCCTGCGCCGCGATCCCGCCGGTGGACAGATTGACCACCGGCTGAAAAGCGAAGCGGAGCGTGTCCGACCAGGAGTGCACGGGAGCATGATGTCGCCGCCCACGCACGCCCTGGCCCAGTTCATGAGACGTTCACGCAGCATTCCCGGCCGGTCACACAGCGTACGAACAGCTTGCCGCCTGTGGGTTACGACGGTGAGGCCGCGCTCGTACACGGCTTCGACCGAACACCGTGAACCCCACGACCCGCGCGGACCGTATCCGATCGCTTCCCCCACGCAACCCGCACCTGATAGACGCAGGGAACATGACACGACTCAGCCACCTCACCCGCGCCCTGATCACCGCGGCAGCCGCCCTCCTGGCCACGACCACCGCCACCGTCCCCGCCCAGGCCAGGGCCGAACCCACCGCGCCCGACGACTTCGTGGCGCTGCGGGCCGTGGACCGCACGATCATCCAGGAGATGCGCTACTTCACCCCGCACAACTTCGTCGGCGAACGCATCGACGGCTACCGGCAGCCCCTGTGCATCCTCACCCGCCCCGCCGCCGAAGCCCTCCACCGGGCCCAGACGGAACTGCTGCGCCAGGGCTACACCCTCAAGGTCTACGACTGCTACCGCCCGCAACGCGCGGTGGACCACTTCGTCCGCTGGGCCAAGGACCTCGACGACCAGGCGATGAAGACCGAGTTCTACCCGAACGTCGACAAGACCCGCCTGTTCGCGGACGGTTACATCGCGGAGAAATCCGGCCACAGCCGCGGCTCCACCGTCGACCTCACCCTCGTGAAACTCCCCGCCAAGCCGACCCGGCCGTACGTGCCCGGACAGCCGCTCGTGCCCTGCTACGCCCCCCAGGACGAACGCTTCCCCGACAACTCCGTCGACATGGGCACCGGATTCGACTGCTTCGACACCCTCTCCCACACCCTCGACCCGCGCGTCCAGGGAGAGCAGCGGGCCAACCGCCTGCTGCTGAAGAACACCCTCGAAGCCCTCGGATTCGTGAACCTCCCCGAGGAGTGGTGGCACTTCACCTACAAGCCCGAGCCCTACCCGGACACCTACTTCGACTTCCCCGTGTCCGCCGGCTCCCTCGCCCACGGCCACTGAACCCCGCCCCCCGGAGACGCCGACTCCGTCATCGGATACAGTCCGCGCCGTGTCCGAATCCCTGCACTCCGGCTCCGCTCCGGGCTCGCACTGTTCGAGCTGCGGCGCGCCCTACGGAGAGGGCGTCTCCGGCTGGCCCCGCACCTGCCCCTCCTGCGGCACCGTGGCCTACCGCAACCCCCTGCCGGTCGCGGTGGCCCTCCAGCCCGTGTACGACACCCGGGGCACCGCCCTCGTCGTCATCACCCGGACCGTGGCCCCCGCGCGCGGGGGCATCGCCCTGCCCGGCGGATACGTCGACGACCGCGAGGACTGGCGCCGGGCCGTCGTCCGGGAACTCGAGGAGGAGACCGGCATCGACGCCGCGGCCCGCGACGTACGCCTCGCCGACGCGATGAGCTCCCCCGACGGCCACCTGCTGCTCTTCGGCCTCCTGCCGGAACGTCCCGCCGCCGGACTGCCGGACTCCGCCGCCACCGACGAGACGGCGGGCTGGTACCTCCTGCGCAGGCCGCGGGAGCTCGCCTTCCCCCTGCACACGCTCGCCGTACGCGCCTGGTTCGAGGGCCGCTACCTCTGAGGCCGCTCCACCGGACCTACTCGGCCCCGAGCCCCCGCACCCGCACCGGACAGGGCGGCTCCGCCCCGCCCTCCTCACCCGCCCGCTCGACCACCACCCGCCGGCCCGACCGGCGTGACGTGTAACGCTCGAGCTCAGCCTCCTCCCAGCCGTCCCCGGCATCTGACACCATCAGCCCCCGCCCCGTCCGCCCCCGCACGGGAGCCCACACCTCCAGCTCCAGACCACCGTCGTCCCCGCGGACGGGAATCACCGCACCCGCGCGCGCGAACACCGGAATCCGCGACAGCGGGGCATCGACCAGCACCCGCGCGGGACCCTCGTACGCCCGCTCCGTCGCCGTGTCGTACCACCGCCCGCGCGGCAGCCGCACCGCCCGCCGGTCCGTGCCCGGGTCCAGCACCGGCGCCACCAGCAGACAGTCGCCCAGCAGGAACGCGTCCTCGCAGTCGCGCAGCGCCCGGTCCTCCGGCGCCCCCCACCACAACGGCCGCACATAGGGAGCCCCCGTACGCCGCGCGAGATGCGCCAGCGTCACGAAGTACGGCAGCAGCCGGCGCCGTTCCAGCAGCGCCACGCGCGCGTGCTCCAGCACCTCCGGGCCGAACTCCCACGGCTCCCGGCGCCCCGCCCGCAGCCCGGCATGGGTGCGGAACAACGGCAGATACGCGGCGAGCTGGAACCAGCGCAGATACAGCTCCGGAGACGGACTGCCGTCGTAGCCGCCCACGTCCGGCCCCGAGTACGGCACCCCGCACAGGCCGAGCCCCATGACCAGCGACAGCGACGCCCGCAGCCCCGCCCAGCCCGTCGCCACATCACCCGACCACGTCCCGCCGTAACGCTGCATCCCCACCCAGCCCGAGCGCGAGAACACGAACGGGCGCTGCCCCGGCGCCAGCTCGGCCAGCCCCTCGTAGGTCGCCCGCGCCATGCACAACCCATAGACGTTGTGCGCCTCCCGATGGTCACCCCCGCGCCCCTCCAGGGAGTGCCGCGCCGACCGCGGCAGCGTCGTCTCCCCGAACGCCGCGAACGACGTCGGCTCGTTCATGTCAAGCCAGAACCCGGAGAACCCCTGCGCCAGCCGCTCCTCGTACAGCCCGCCCCACCACTGCCGCACGCGCGCGTCCGTGAAGTCCGGGAACACCGACTCCCCGGGCCACACCACACCCCGCACGAGCCGCCCCGAGCCGTCCCGCACGAACGCGTCCACGGCCGTCCCGCCGTCGTACACGGCGTCACCGGGCCCCGCCTTCACCGCCGCGTCCACGATCGACACCAGCCGGATCCCGTCCCGCCGCAGGTCGTCGGCGAGCTGCGGCAGCTTCGGGAAGCGATCCGGATCGACGGTGAAGACCCGGTGCTCCTCGTAGTGATCGATGTCCAGATGGACCGCGTCCAGCGGCAGACCACGCTCCTGATAGCCCGCGACGATCCGGCGCACCTCCTGCTCGCTCCCGAAGCCCCACCGCGCGTGGTGATGGCCCAGCGCCCACGCCGGCGGCAGCGCGGGCGCCCCCGTCAGCGACGCCCAGCCGAGCAGCACCCGCGCGGGGGTCCCCACCACCACCCAGCAGCGCAGCGGACCGCCGTCCATCCGCACCTCGCACACCCCGCCGCGGTCGTGCCCCGAACCGGCACCCTCCTCGCCCTCACGGAGCAGCACCGTCCCGTCCCACGTGGTGTCGTGGAACATCAGATGCGTGCCCGCGTCGGCCACCACCAGGTGCACCGGCATCGTGATGTACAGCGGATCGTCCACCGGCCCGAAGGCCCGCCCCGGGTCGGTGTTCCACAGCCGGTACGCGCCGTCCCGCAGCCGCGGCCCGGACGCCCGCCCGCCCAGCCCGAAGAACCGCGCGTCCGCCGGCACCTCCGACCGCTGCATCCACCGCGCGGTGCCCCCGCCGACCGGCTCCCACCACCGCGGCGGCAGATCCCGGCGCAGGGTCACCCCACCCGGGGTGCGCACCTCGATCGCCCCGTGCCGCGACACCACGACCGTCATCCGCTCGGCCACCACCCGCCAGCCGCCGTCCTTGTCGGGCTCCAGCACCGCCCGCGCATCCGGCTCCGGACAGCGCCCCGCGAGCGCGTACGACGGCTCCGGACCGGCCCCGTCCCACCCCCAGAACACCGCCCCGCTCACCGTGACCGTGATCCGCAGCTCCGACCGGCTGAACCGCAGCGTCCCCCCGCCGGGCCCGGGCTCCGCCGACTCCAGCACACCGGGCACCCGCGCACGCTCCGCCCCGCGCGGCGGCAGCCCGCTCGCATCCACACGCTTCCTGCGCCACGCCGCCCGCACGATACGCAACCCCTGCGCCGCCCCCACGGAACCGACCGCCTTCATCGAACGCACCAGGTCACGACCGTCCATGCTGCTCACCCTGCCACTGTCCGGACGACCGGCGGGCCCCGTTCAACTGCCGTTCACCCGTGCCGGGACCACATCTTCACGACACGGACTATGTGCGGCGGACCCTGGTGTCGAGAACGATCACATGGCATCGTCCCTGTCAGCCGCGTCACGCGCACACCCCAGCACGTGCGCGGAGGACGCACACGACGCGCACAGTCCGGGAGCCGCCCCATGTCGACCGAGAACCCCCAGCCGCTCTGGCAGCCCGATCCGGAACGCATCGCCCAGGCACAGATCACCAGGTTCCAGGCCTGGGCCGCCGAACACCACGGCGCCCCCACCGAAGGCGGCTACGCCGCACTGCACCGCTGGTCCGTCGACGAGCTGGACACCTTCTGGAAAGCCGTCACCGAATGGTTCGACGTCCGCTTCTCCACCCCCTACGCGCGCGTACTGGGCGACCGCGCGATGCCCGGCGCCCAGTGGTTCCCCGGAGCCACCCTGAACTACGCCGAGCACGCCCTGCGCGCGACCGCGACCCGCGCGGACGAACCCGCCCTCCTCTGCGTCGACGAGACACACGAGCCCCGCGCGGTGACCTGGTCCGAGCTGCGCCGCCAGGTGGGCTCCCTGGCCGCGGAACTGCGCGCCCTGGGCGTCCGCCCCGGCGACCGCGTCAGCGGCTACCTCCCCAACATCCCCGAGGCCGTCGTCGCCCTGCTGGCCACGGCCGCGGTCGGCGGCGTGTGGACCTCCTGCGCCCCCGACTTCGGCGCCCGCAGCGTCCTCGACCGCTTCCAGCAGGTCGAACCGGTCGTTCTCTTCACCGTCGACGGCTACCGCTACGGCGGCAAGGAACACGACCGCCGCGACACCGTCGCCGAACTCCGCCGCGAGCTGCCCAGCCTCCGCGCGGTCGTCCACATCCCCCTCCTCGGCACCGAGGCCCCCGAGGGAACCTTGGAGTGGCCGGCCCTGACGAGCGCGGACGTGGAACCCGACTTCGAGCAGGTCCCCTTCGACCACCCCCTGTGGGTCCTCTACTCCTCCGGCACCACCGGTCTGCCCAAGCCGATCGTCCAGTCCCAGGGCGGCATCCTCGTCGAGCACCTCAAACAGCTCGGCCTGCACTGCGACCTCGGCCCCGAGGACCGCTTCTTCTGGTACACGTCCACCGGCTGGATGATGTGGAACTTCCTCGTCTCCGGCCTCCTGACCGGCACCACGATCGTCCTCTACGACGGCAGCCCCGGACACCCCGACACCGGCGCCCAGTGGCGCATCGCCGAACGCACCCGGGCCACCCTCTACGGCACCTCCGCCGCCTACGTCATGGCGTGCCGCAAGGCGCAGGTCCACCCCGCGCGGGACTACGACCTGTCCTCCGTGCGCTGCGTCGCCACCACCGGCTCCCCCCTCCCGCCCGACGGCTTCCGCTGGCTGCACGACGAGGTCCGCGACGACCTCTGGATCGCCTCCGTCAGCGGCGGCACCGACGTGTGCTCCTGCTTCGCCGGCGCCGTCCCCACCCTCCCCGTCCACGTCGGCGAACTCCAGGCACCCGGACTCGGCACCGACCTGCAGTCCTGGGACCCCAGCGGCAAACCCCTGATCGACGAGGTCGGCGAACTGGTGGTCACCAACCCCATGCCGTCCATGCCGATCTACTTCTGGAACGACCCCGACGGCAGCCGGTACCACGACAGCTACTTCGACACCTACCCCGGCGTCTGGCGCCACGGCGACTGGATCACCGTCACCAGCCGCGGTTCCGTCGTCATCCACGGCCGCTCCGACTCCACCCTCAACCGTCAGGGCGTCCGCATGGGGTCGGCCGACATCTACGAAGCCGTCGAACGCCTCCCCGAGATCAAGGAATCGCTCGTCATCGGCATCGAACAACCCGACGGCGGCTACTGGATGCCCCTGTTCGTCCACCTGGCCCCCGGAGCCGAACTCGACGACACCCTCCGCGACCGCGTCAAGCAGACCATCCGCGAACAGCTCTCACCACGCCACGTCCCCGACGAGATCATCGAAGTGCCCGGCATCCCGCACACCCTCACCGGCAAACGCATCGAGGTCCCCGTCAAGCGCCTCCTCCAGGGCACCCCCCTGGACAAAGCGGTCAACCCCGGCTCCGTCGACAACCTCGACCTGCTGCACTTCTACGAGGACCTGGCCCGCAAACGCGCCTGACCCCACCCGGCGACCACTCCCTCCGAGCGGCCCGGCCCACCGCGCACCCAGCGCCGGCCGAGGCCGCCCGGACGCCGTTGTCAGTGCCGCCCGTTACTGTGAGTGAGCATTGATCGACTGCGCGCACAGGGGGAAACAATGGCGCACACCGACAACCTGACCACGCGGCGCGCCCTGCACCGCGAAATCGCCGGCACCATCGGCCTGCTCACCGACGAACACGACTTCCGCGCCATGCGGCGCTACCGCACCTTCACCTTCGACGACCACCAGACCTACCTCCAGCAGGTCGAGGCACTGCTCAAGACCCGAGCCGCCCAGGGCACCCACACCACGGTCGCCCTCTTCGACCCCCAGGAATACGCCGACTACTGCGCCGACACCGGCCTCGACCCCGACGCCCCGGCCAGCCGCAGCCGCTTCACCGCAGAACTGGCCGCCAACGGACCCAGCATCCCCTACGACGGCCGGCCCCTCACCGACCTCGTCCCCGCACTCGTCGACGAGGCCGTCCGCCAGGCCACCTGGGAATACGCGTCCACGCTCCTGGCCCGCGCCGGCTCCTGCGCCACGTGCGGCGAGGACTTCGGGCACGCCGCCTTCACCCGCGCCTCGACCCTCCTCGTCCGCATCCTCGACACAGCCCCACCGGGCCACCACCACCTCGTCTGCAGCGTCTCGGCGACCCCCGAGCCCCTCATTGCCGTCCTGCACGCCGACGACAAGGACGGCGCCACCGAACTCGACGAGTCCGAAGCCCTCGAGTTCACCACCGTCCTCGCCCTGGGCATCGCCACCCACAGCCCCGGCGGACTGGTCATGCGCACCAGCGCTCCCGGCACCGCCGACCGCATCTACGGCTGGCGCCTGCGCGGCAACGGACTGGAGGCTCTCACCGCCGGCGAGGTCTTCGACGCCTACTGCACCGACGTCGACTCCGGTGACCTGATCGCACCCGAATCAGGAGTCGACTACTGCGAACCGCCCGACCTCGGGGACGACGCACCGGCACCCCACCGGCACTGAACACGCCAGGGGCGCCCCACCCGAAGGTGGAGCGCCCCTGGCCACAGCCTCAGCCGGCGTACCGGATCACTCGCCGGACAGCACCGCCCGAGCAGCGCCGCGCGCCTCCTCGGCCGTGTCCGCCGCACGCGCGGCCGCCGCGGCCCGCTCGCACTGCGCCAGCGTGTACTTCGCCAGCGTCGCCCGGACGTAAGGAATCGACGCCGCACCCATGGAAAGGGAGGTGACGCCCAGGCCGGTCAGCACACAGGCGAGCAGCGGGTCGGACGCCGCCTCACCACAGACACCGCAGCTCTTGCCCTCGGCCTTGGCGGCCTCGGCCGACATCGCCACAAGATCGAGCAGCGCCGGCTGCCACGGGTCCTGGAGGCGGGACACCGCACCCACCTGGCGGTCGGCGGCGAAGGTGTACTGAGCGAGATCGTTCGTGCCGAGCGACAGGAACTCGACCTCCTGGAGGATCGCCCGCGCCCGCAGCGCGGCCGACGGGATCTCCACCATCGCACCGAACTTCGCCCGCAGCCCCGCCGCACGGCACGCGTCGGCGAACGCCTTGGCGTCGGTACGGTCCGCCACCATCGGCGCCATGACCTCGAGGTGGACCGGCAGACCCTCGGCCGCCTTCGCCAGCGCCGTCAGCTGGGTGCGCAGCACCTCGGGGTGGTCCAGCAGCGTCCGCAGGCCCCGCACACCGAGCGCCGGGTTCGGTTCGTCGGCCGGCGTCAAAAAGTCGAGCGGCTTGTCCGCACCGGCGTCCAGCACCCGCACCACGACCCGGCCCTCGGGGAACGCCTCCAGCACCTGCCGGTAGGCCTCGACCTGCTTCTCCTCGGAAGGAGCCTTCTTGTTGTCGTCCAGGAACAGGAACTCGGTCCGGAACAGACCGACCCCCTCCGCACCGGCCTCCACCGCCGCGGCCACATCCGCCGGACCGCCGATGTTGGCGAGCAGCGGCACCTTGTGACCGTCGGACGTGGCCCCCGGACCGGTCGACGCGGCCAGCGCGGCCTTGCGCTCGGCAGCCGCCGCCTCCAGCGCCGCCTTCTTCTCCTCGCTCGGGTCCACGAAGATCTCGCCGGTGCTGCCGTCGACGGCGACGACCGTCCCCTCGGCCAGCTCCCCGGCGCCCGGCAGCGCCACCACGGCCGGCACCCCGAGCGCCCGGGCCAGGATCGCGCTGTGGCTGGTCGGCCCGCCCTCCTCGGTGACGAAGCCCAGCACCAGCGTCGGGTCCAGCAGCGCTGTGTCGGCCGGCGCAAGATCACGCGCCACCAGCACATACGGCTTGTCGCTGTCCGGCACGCCCGGCATCGGAACCCCCAGCAGCCGGGCGACGATACGATTCCGCACATCGTCGAGGTCCGCGACACGGCCGGACAGGTACTCACCGGCGCCAGCCAGCAGATCGCGGTACGCGGCGAACGCGTCGTACACCGCGCGCTCGGCCGTGCTGCCCACGGCGATCCGCCGGTCCACGTCCGCGATCAGCTCGGGGTCCTGCGCCATCATGGCCTGCGCCTCGAGCACCGCCTGGGCTTCGCCCCCCGCCAGATTGCCGCGCGCAATCAGGTCGGCCGCCACAGCCTCCACGGCCTTGCGGGCGCGCCCCTGCTCACGCTCCGCCTCCTCGGCCGGGATCTGCTTGGCGGGCGGTTCGAGCACCGCCGTCCCCATGTGCCGAACCTGGCCGATCGCCACACCGTGGCTCACGCCGACGCCTCGCAGCGTTGTCTCCATCTCACCCGTCTCCGATAGTGCGGCGGGCCCCGCCGCCGCGGTGGTTGTCCTGCCTGGCCGCCCTAGGACGGCAGTGACGTCACTTCCAGACGAAGAGACCGTCGCCGACCTTGACCTCGCCGTCCTCGCGAAGCTCCGAGAGCGCCTCGGCGGTGGCCTCGAGCGCCACGACGGGGCACACCGGGGACTTGCCCGCGGCCTCGACGGCGGCCGGGTCCCAGCGCACGACGGCCTGGCCGCGCGTGACGGTGTCCCCCTTGTTCACCAGCAGCTCGAAGCCCTCGCCGTTGAGCTGCACGGTGTCGATACCGAGGTGGGTGAGCACCCCGTGCCCGTTCGAGTCGACGACGACGAAGGCGTGAGGGTGGAGAGAGACGACGACGCCGTCCACGGGGGAGACCGCCTCGGAAGGCTCACGAACGGGGTCGATGGCGGTGCCCGGGCCGACCATGGCCCCGGAGAAGACCGGATCCGGCACAGCGGCCAGTCCGATGGCGCGTCCTGACAACGGGGACGTCACGGTGGTCATGGGAAGCCTCCCAGGGGTGGAGATGTATGGGCCGTCACTGCCTGTCCCGGACGGCGCACTGCGCAGCAGCGTATGTCACAGGAAGTAGCGGTTCCGCACGATAGCTCCTGAATAGAGGTCTAGACCACCTCCTCCAGTGATTTGCACCCGCTCGACGGCCCCGTGTACAGTCGTACTCCTGCTTGAGGCTGAGCGACGCGATCAAGGCGTCCTCGCCCGGCGGCACCCAACTCGTCAGATCCTATCTCGGGGTCTCCTTCTGCATGCCCGCAGGAGGATGGTCAGAGAGACGGAAAAACCCTGGTAGAGTTGGAAACACCGAAGGGAAGCGCCCGGAGGAAAGCCCGAGAGGGTGAGTACGAAGGAAGCGTCCGTTCCTTGAGAACTCAACAGCGTGCCAAAAGTCAACGCCAGATATGTTGATACCCCGTCCATCGGATCACCGATGGTCGAGGT
>NZ_JBITZX010000028.1:0-20436 GCF_044547145.1 Streptomyces sp. NPDC052773
CGGCCCTACACCTCAGACAGCGAACGGCAGGCAGCATTTCCCGACTGGCTTCACTGGTACAACTACCACCGACCCCACACCGGCATCGGCGGCCAGCCACCAGCCAGCCGCGTCACCAACCTGTCCGGACAGCACATCTAGGGGGTGTCGCTCGGCCCGCCCTGGCGGTACGGCGCCCAGGCGCGGGCAGAGGTGTCGTACGTGTAGCGGGGCAGGCCGCCCAGGGCGCTGGTGCGGAACGGGCGGCCGTGGTCGTCGACGCGGACCGTGCCGGTGCGGCCCTGCGAGGACCAGTCCAGCTCCAGCCACCAGCGGCAGTCACAGCCCTCGGTCCGCGCTGTCACCAGCAGCACCTCCGGGTCCTCCGCCGACACCCGGTACGGCAGCCGGACCGCCGGGATGGGCGTGCCCGCGTCGTTCCCCGCGACCGAGCGGGCGATGGGCCGGTCCTTGTCCAGGTCCACCGCGAAGTGCCGGGGCGTGAGCGCACCGCCGCAGCCCTGGTCCATGGCGTACGCGTTGCCCGCCGCAGGCTCCGCCCGCCCGACCACGCGCACCCGCAGCGCCTCCAGCACGACGGCCGTGTCGGACAGGCCCTGCACGGAGATCCGTACGCTCGTCTCCTTGCCGTGCACCGCGTGCTGCGTCGCCGCCCAGGTCCCGGCGTCCTGCGGCGCCGGGGGCGGCGGGACCTGGGCGGGCGGCTTGCCGATCACGTAGTCCTGGCCGCAGCCCTGCGCCCAGACGTGGGAGTCGGCGGTCCAGGTGAGGGGGATGGCGGGGGTGGTGGGGGAAGGGGCGGGTGCGGTTCGGCCCGCGGGGTTGGTGGGGGAGGGGCGGGGCTTGTCGTCCTTCCTCTCGGGCGCGGTGGGCGAGGCGGTCGGCGAGGGACTTCCGGGGGACGGGGAGCGCGTGGGCGTCGAGGAGCCGTCCGGGGTGCCCGGCGCGGGTGCCGTGGCCGTCGTACGGGACGGCGGGGCGGCCTCGGTGGAGGGGCGGCGGTCGGTGGGGAGCGCGGCGAGGCTGCCCACGGTGGCGAGGAAGAAGGCGCAGGCGACGGCGGCGGAGACGACGAGCCGACGGCGGCGGTACCAGGGGGCGGGCGGCTGTGGTGGGGTCGGAGCGGCGTGGTCTCCGGGCGCGCTGGGCTCTTGACGCTCGCGGGTCTCGCCGGTCTCGCCGGTCTCGCCGGTCTGGCCGGTCTGGCCGGTCTGGCCGGTCTGGCCGGGCTCGTCGGTGTCGTCGGGCCCGACGACCGCCCGGCCGGCCACCGGCGAAGGGTCAGAGGCCGTGCCGGGGCGTCCGCGTGCCGCCAGTGCCGCCAGCCAGTGGCGGTGGAGTTCCAGGCGCTCCTCGGGTGTCGCCCCGCACAGCGCGGCGAACCGCTCCACGGGTGCGAAGTCCTGGGGGACCGCGTCGCCCGCGCAGTAGCGGTGCAGCGTGGAGGTGTTCATGTTCAGGCGACGGGCCAGCGCACCGTAGCTGCGGCCCGTACGCTCCTTCAGCTCGCGCAGCAGCTTCGCGAACCCCGCGACGTCGTCGTCGTGTCCCGACACCCTTCCCCCGGTGTGCTCGGCGCGCCCGGGACGGCATCCCAGGCCTTCTTATATCTGCACGTCAGATGGGGTGGGATGGTTCCATGCCGACGGAACGGGCGTCCCCTGTTGCGCCCCCGCCGCAGCCCGCCGATGCTCGAGATGTCGCCCCGTGAGCCGGTCCGGCCGCCGGCGGTGGGCGGCAGTCCACACGCACGCACTCGTACACGGGGAGACCCATGCCCATCCGCACCCGAGCCGGAGCGCTCACCGCAGTCGCCGTCGCCGCGCTCACCGGCGTCACCGCCCTCGCCGTCCCGGCGGGAGCCGCGCCCTCGCCCGCGTTCCTCTCGGCCGCCGAGCTGCCGCCGCACCCCTCCTCGTCGTGGACCGCGGGGAAGGTCACCGACGGGGTACCGGACGAGCTGCGGCTCTGCCTGGACGAGGTGTTCCCGGGCTACGACTCCCGCTACCGCCCGTTCCACACCGATCTCGACACCACCGCCCGCCAGCTCACCATCGTCACCGGCACCACCGCCAAGGCCAAGGCACTGGCGGACCGGATGAACCGGGATATCCGGTCCTGCGCGGGCCGTATCGAGCAGAGCGACCCCGAGGTGCAGGCCGGCTATCGGAACTACGGCAGGGTCGCCGCCGAGGAGGGCGCCCGCGTCCACGGTCTGCACACCGAGACGTCCTGGGGCGCGACGGACATCCGTCTGCTGTCGGTGGGACGTGACGGGCGGACCGTGACCGTCGTGGAGTGGTCGCAGATGGGCGACTTCGGGGACGCGCCCGTCCGCGCGTTCCGGAAGACGACGGCCACCGCCGTGAACAAGCTCTACTGACCCGGCGGCGACCGCCGCGCGGACCGGTGGCCGCCGTCCCGCCACGGGGGTGGGGACGGCGCCACCGGGAAGCCAGGCATCGGGAAACCAGGCATCGGGACACCGGACACCGAACGCCGGACTCCGGGACACCGCACCAGAACCCCGGAACCCCGGAACCCCGGGACGGTCGTATTCCGGCCACTTTCGCCTCGGCCATTCCGGGGCGCCGGCGCTTGCAGATATGCCACTGTCGAGGAACCACCCGCCTCACCACTGGGCCGTGTACGGACGGATCGGCAGACGGCAATAGACATGTGAGCCGATCCCCGCCGCGCGCCCGGAGGGCCGGACGCGCCGTCCGCGTCCCGTCCGGCCGCCCCCGGGCGCCTCGAGCGTGGCCGAACACCCGGTCGTCGGCGATCCGGTATGACTGGCCCGGTGCCGACCGGGCAAGGATCCCCGTGAACGTGTTCGACCAGGAGGGGAACCGACATCGGCACGCGGGCGGGGGACATGAGGAGTCAGACACGAGGAGGCGGGCCCACCACGGTCGGGGCTCTCTCGACGGGGACGGTGGAGGACGAGACCGACGGCGCCGCGGAGCGGATACCGGCGTCGCAGCTGCGCCGCAGACTGGACCGGGCGGATCTGCGGGCGGTCCCGGAGGCCCGCCGGGCGCTGCGCGAACTGCTGCGGCAGTGGGGCAGTCCCGGCTGCTCGGCCGTGGCGGAGCTGCTGACCAGCGAGCTCGTCACCAACGCGCTGGTGCACACCGACGACGACGCGGTCCTGACGGCCACCATCGGACCGCACGGACTGCGCGTGGAGGTACGGGACTTCGTGGCCCGACGCCCCCGCGTGCGCGTACCGGACTCCGACGACGGTACGCACGGCCGGGGCCTGGTGCTGGTCGAATCACTCGCCGCCGCCTGGGGCGTACGGCCGCACGCGGTGGGCAAGTCAGTCTGGTTCGAACTGGACGCGGACGCCGCCTGAGACGTGAACGGGACGGGGTGCGGCCCTTCGAGGCCGCACCCCGTCCCGTTGTCGCCCGGTCCCCGGTCCGGGCCTAGCCGAACTGCTGCTCCAGGTCCTTGAGCTTGCGTTCCAGGGAGTCGAGGCGGGGCAGGGCCTGGGTGTCGTCCTCCGCGGTGAGGTCCACGGTGACCGGGTCAGAGGACCTGCCGCGGACCGGCTGCAGGGAGGGCCGGGCGCGTACCGGCAGTTGCTCCGGCGCCGATATGGCAGGCTCCGCGGAGACCATCTCGGAGCCCTGCTCGACCGACGGCAGTTCCACCTGCCGTCCGCCGCCGCGGCCGACGAAGCCGCGGTGGCCCCGGCTGATCGCCTTCAGCTGGGCGCGCTCCAGGCGCTCCTTGTCGCGGCGGCGCATCCGCTCCTGCTCCTTCTGGCGCTTGTCCTCGCGGACCTCCTCGACGGCCTCGTCGAGGCTGCGCACACCTTCCAGGAGCATGAGGGACCACGCCTTGTACGTCTCCCGCGGCGCCCGCAGCCAGCGCACCACGCGGATCTGCGGCAGCGGTCTGGGAACCAGGCCCTGCTCGCGCAGGGCGGCCCGGCGGGTCTGCTTCAGGGCGCGGTCGAAGAGGACCGCGGCGGACAGGGACATGCCCGCGAAGAAGTGGGGGGCGCCGGCGTGACCGGCGCCGCGGGGCGCGTGCACCCAGTTGAACCAGGCGGCGGCGAAGGCGAACGTCCAGACGAGTATCCGGGAGCCGAGCGCCGCGTCCCCGTGGCTGGCCTCGCGGACCGCGAGCACCGAGCAGAACATCGCCGCGCCGTCGAGCCCGAAGGGCACCAGGTACTGCCAGCCGTCGGAGAGGCCGAGGTTCTGCTCGCCGAACCCGACCAGGCCGTGGAAGGAGAGCGCCGCCGCCACCGCGGCACAGCAGAAGAGGAGGACGTAGGAGACGGTGCCGTAGATGGCCTCCTTGCGTCTGCGGCGTTCCTCGTTGCGCTCCCAGGAGTCGTCGGCGCTCGCGTCCTTCCCCGCGGTCCGCTTGCCGCGCGCGAGCACCGCCACCGCCGCCAGCATGCCCAGGAGCAGTACGGCGCCCGGAAGCAGCCAGTTCAGCGATATCTCGGTCAGTCTCATCCGGTGGTCCCTTGCATTGGGATAGGGCGTAACGCCCGCCATAGTGGCCCAAAGCCGCAGGCCCTCTGGGGGTTTCGAGGCAAGAGGCCGCCAAGGGGGCCCGAGAGGGAGACACGGACGGTGTTCTGCTCGAACTTCCTTATGAAACAGGTGAGTTGAGTTCGAATAAGACAACCCGTGCAGGTGGTTCCGGGGAAAATTCCCGCAACACGTGAGGAAACGGTGAATCAGCTGCCATCGCAGGGATCACCGGTTCAAGGGTGATCCTGTGGGACGGAAGTGGCGGGAGGTCAACTCGCCGCGGTGGCGGTCAGCTTGGCGACGCGGTCCGCGTCGCAGGTGCGCGGGCAGGTGGCGCAGGTGTCCTCGGGGCGCACGGTGTAGAACATGCAGCAGCTCGCCCGGTCCCGGGTGGGCAGCCGCTCGCCGTCCGGGCCGGTCAGCTCGCGGAAGGCCGCCGAGCCGACGTACGGCTTGGTCGCCCCCGGCAGCAGCAGCTCCAGCTCGTGCCGCGCGCGCTCCTGCTCGCCGAGCAGGTGGGCGACGTACCACAGCCCCTCCACGACCTCGTCGGTCGCCATGCCCCACAGCGCCCGGCCGCGTCGGCGCATCCGCGGGCCGAAGCCGGCGAGGACCGGCTCCAGGTGCTCGGCGACCGCCGCCCGCACCTCGGCGCGCAGCGCCTCCTCGCCGTCGACCACCCGGGCGCCGGGCAGCGCCGCGGCCGGGTCGCCGGGCAGGCAGGCGAAGCCGGCGGGGCGGACGGCCAGGCGGCCGATGGAGAGGCCGGGGGCGGTGCGGTCGTACGAGACGTGGGTCACGGGGTAGCGCGGGACGCGGCGGTGCAGGAACCAGGGGACGGTGATCAGCAGGCAGGCGGGCCAGGCGTAGCGGTGCAGGCCGAAGCTGGCGATCACGTCGGGGCGGGCCTTCTGGCCGTAGTCCCGGACGACCTGGGCGTCGTCCCAGGCCAGGAAGGCGTCGAGGTCGGCTCCGCCCTCGGCCAGCGCGGCGGAGGCGATCCATCCGCCGCCCCGGGGGGCCGGCTGTCCGGGGCCCAGTTCGGTGACGGTGAGGCCCGGGAACGCCTCCGAGAGGCGGGCGTACGCGTCCGCTACGGCCGAAGAGCGCACAGGCATACGGGAACCGCCCCTTGGGGTCGAGTGACTGATCGAGTAGAGGTAAGCCTTACCTTACCCAATCGATCGCGAGTTTGAACTACCGCGTCCTGCGCCTAAGGTGCTTGACGGACGAGTAACAACCGGCCGTAATCTGCCCAACCACCGACAACCGACGACAACCGACGACAAGCCCGTTCAGGAGGCCTCCGTGAAGCAGCGCGCGCAGGGGTCTGCGGAGGCGGGGGCCGGGGCTGGAGCCGGGGCGTCCGGTCTTTCGGTGGGTGGCGAGGAAGCGTCCGCTGCTCGGGTGCCGGCTCAGGCGCGGGCCGCGGTTTCGGCGGCGGTGCGGGGTGAGCACACCCACAGTGAACAACCGATTCCGCACGCGCGACCCTCGGCGGAGGGCGTACGGCCCGTCGTGCAGCGGTCGTCCGTGCGCGGGCAGATCCTCCAGGCGCTGCGCTCCGCGCTGGTCACCGGGGAGCTGCGGCCCGGCGAGGTGTACTCGGCGCCCGCCCTCGGTGAGCGGTTCGGGGTCTCGGCGACGCCCGTCCGCGAGGCCATGCAGCAGCTCGCCCTGGAGGGCGCGGTCGAGGTCGTGCCCAACCGGGGCTTCCGGGTCGTCGAGCGCGACGCGCGCGAGCTGGCGGAGCTGGCGGAGGTGCGGGCGCTGATCGAGGTGCCGGTGCTGCTGCGGCTCGCCCGTACCGTCCCCGCGGCGCGGTGGGCCGAGTTGCGGCCGCTGGCGGAGGCGACGGCGCGGGCGGCGGCGTCCGGGTGCAGGGTGACGTACGCCGAGGCGGACCGGGCGTTCCATCGGGCCGTGCTGGGGCTCGCGGGGAACGAGCAGCTGGTACGGATCGCGGATGATCTGCATCGGCGGGCGCAGTGGCCGTTGGCCGGGGCTGCCGGGGCTGCCGGGGCTGCCGGGGCTGCCGGGTCGGCTGGGGTGGCCGGGGGCCGGAGTCGGACTGAACTCATGGCCGACGCGGCGCAGCACGTCGCCCTGCTGGACGCGTTGATCGCGGGGGACGCGGAGGCCGTGCGGGTGCTGGTGGGGGAGCACTTCGGGGGCGGCGGCGGGATGAGCTGAACCGGGGACGGGGTTGGGCGAAGGTGGGTGACCTCACCCGCGCTCGCGGGGCGCCTCCCCCCCCCCAGCTCTTCGAGCAGGGGGTACCCCCGTCGCCCACCCGGGCGCCCCCGACCCCGTCGACCGCGTGGCCGCAGCCCGGCAACGCCCCGTGGGACAGCGCCCCGCAACCTCTCCCCCTGTGCGCCGCCCCGCCGCCTACGCCGTAGCCGCCGGTGGTGTCAGGTGGCGGGACAGCCAGGTGGGGACTCCGCCCAGGAGGTGGAAGAGGCGGCGGGCCTCCTCGCGTAGGCGGGAGGCCTCGGGTTCGGTTTCGGCGTCTGCCAGGGAGACCAGGGCGGGGGCCGTGCCCACGAGGTAGCCGAGTTCCTCGCGGATGCGCAGGGACTCGGCGAAGCCGTGCCGGGCCTCGGCCAACTCGCCGTCGCGCAGGGCGAGTCCGGCGAGGTGGCGCCAGGTGAAGGAGAGCAGGAGGGCGTCGGAGTGGGCGGTGGCGCCCGCGTGGGCGCGGCGGTAGGCCGCGCGGGCGGCCTGGGGGGAGCGGGCGAGGTTCTCCGCGAGCAGGCCCCGGCGGAAGTCCAGCAGGGCCCGCGCCGGAACCCCCGGAGGGATCAGCGCCGCCGCCCGGCCCAGCGCCGCGCGGGCCTCGTCGGCGCGGTCGCGCACCCCGAGGAGGGTGGCGGCGTACGCCAAGTACCCGCGTTCACAAGCGGCGGCGCCGCGTTCGTCGTCGGTGTGGGCCAGCGCCTCGGCGGTGCGCAGCGCGTCCTCGGCGTCCTCCCAGCCCTGCTCGGTGTACAGACAGCGCTCCACCAGCAGCGCGGCGCGCTGCAACGCGGCGGCGGCCGTGACCGGTTGGAGCAGGGCGGCCGCGTCGGCCCAGCAGGCCCGCGAGCGCAGCCGCCATACCGCGGTCTGGAGTGGATCGTCACCGGCGGTCGTTCCGTTACCAGACATGGCGGTATACGCCACCTCGCCCTCCCCGAGCACGCCATCGAGCTGTTGAGTGGTGGCCGCATCTCAGCACGGATCGCATGGCCCGGCCAAGAGGGTGGGTGAAGGATTTCACAAAGTCGTGGGGCTCCGCGCCCGCCGAGGTTTCAGTCGCTCGCGGGCGTGTCCTCAGCTCATCCGCAGTGCCAGGAAGAAGTCCAGCTTGTCCTCCAGGCGGGACAGGTCACGGCCCGTCAACTGCTCGATCCGGCCGACCCGGTACCGCAGCGTGTTGACGTGCAGGTGCAGCCGGCTCGCGCAGCGCGTCCAGGAGCCGTCGGACTCCAGGAACGCCTCGAGGGTGGGGATCAGCTCCGCGCGGTGCCGGCGGTCGTAGTCGCGCAGCGGGTCCAGCAGCCGGGCGGTGAACGCGCGGCGCACGTCGTCGGGGACGAAGGGCAGCAGCAGAACGTGGGACGCCAGTTCCTGGTGGCCCGCGGCGCAGACCCGGCCGGGGCGGGCGGCGGCCACCCGGCGGGCGTGCCGGGCCTCCTCCAGCGCGCCGCGCAGCCCCTCGGCGGAGTGGACGGCGGCGCTGACGCCGAGCGTGACCCGGCCGTCGCCGTCCAGACCGGCGGACAGCGGTTCGCGTACGGCGGCGAGCAGCGCGTCGGCGAGGACGCCGCTCTCGGAGCCGTCGTGCTCGGCGGAGACCGCGGGCAGCGGCACGAGCGCGATGGCCTCGTCGCCGGCGTGGGCGACGGCGATGCGGTCGGAGGGCTCCGGACCGGTCGCCAGCGGGTCGACCAGGATCTCCTCCAGCAGCGACTGCGCCACCGGGCCGGCCTCGATCTCCCCGCCGTCCCACTCGACGCGGGCGACGACGACCTGCCAGTGCGGGGCCGCGCCGAGACCGGGCAGCAGCACCGGGGCGGCCACCCGCAGACGGGCGGCGATCTCCGCGGGCGCGGCGCCGGCCTGCACCAGCTCCAGGACCTCCTGGGCGAGCCGCCGCCGCACGGTGCGCGCGGCGTCCCGGCGGTCCCGTTCCACCGCGATCAGCTGGGTGACGCCGTGCAGCAGGTCGAGCCGTTCCTCCGCCCAGTCCCCGGCGTCCGCCTCCACGGCGAGCACCCAGTCCGACAGCACGGTCTCGCGCACGTCCCGGGAGGTCTGCGGGGCGCGGGCGCTGCTGCGGATGGGGAAGAGCGAGTACGTCGAGGAGCCGACCGGCACCCGGTACGGGCCGCGCCGGCCGGTGCGGGCGGCGGACAGGTGCTCGGCGGCGAGCTTCGCGCACAGCTCGGCGGGGAGTTCGGCGGACTGTCCGGGCCCGGCGACCTTGGGCCCGGCGATCAGCCGGCCGGTCGGCGACAGCACCCAGGCGCGCAGGTCCAGGTCGGAGCCGAGCAGGTCCAGGACCACGTCGGGGCCGCCGCCCGCGGGTCCGGAGGTCATCATCCGCCGGTGCCGGTCGACGACGGCCGCGAGGTCCCCGGCGCGCTCCCCGGAGACCTGCCGGACGACGTGCTCGGTGATCGTCGCGAAGGCCACCGACTCGTGCACCGCGAACAGCGGCAGCCGGTGCTTGGCGCAGGCCGCCACCAGGTCCTCGGGGATGTCGCCCAGCTCGGCCTCACCGGCGGCCAGGGCGGCCACTCCCGCCTGCACGAGGATCCGCACGAACGGCTCGGAGTCGGCGGCGTCCCGGCGCCAGGCGAGGCCCGTGAGGACCAGCTCGCCGCCGGAGAGGTAGCGGCTGGGGTCCCGCAGGTCGGTGGTCATCACGCCCCGCACGGTGCGGTCCAGCTCGTCCTCGCCGCCGAGCAGCCTGAGGCCCAGCGCGTCGGTGTCCAGCAGTGCGCGCAGCCGCATTCTCGTCGCCGCCGTTCTTTGTCTCGAAACTTACGATTGAAACCGATGGTGTGGGTGGGTTCGGGTCAGCGGGCCGTTCGACGGGCCGACACAGGGTCGTCCGATGCGGTTGCTCGCCGTTTCCTCGGAGGCGCCCCAGGTCACGCGCCTGGGCCGGACGTTTCCCGAGGTGAACGGAGAGGTCTCTGAGGGCCTCCGTTCATACGAATCTACAAGATGACCGCCCTGGCCAGCCAACTCCTTCATGGTTTCTGCGACTGACCGCCCCCGAGCACGGCGCTGTGTACTGGCTCCACGCCGCATGAACGGAAGGTGAACGAGCCGGGCCCGCAGCACACGGATTGGCTCAATCCGCACGACCCACGCAACGTAGAAGAGAGCCGGTCATGGACTTCCTTCGCCCCGCCAGCTGGGAGGAGGCGCTCGCCGCGAAGGCCGAGCACCCCACCGCTGTGCCGATCGCCGGGGGCACGGATGTGATGGTCGAGATCAACTTCGGCCACCGCCGGCCCGAACACCTCCTCGACCTGGGCCGTATCGGCGAGCTGGCCGAGTGGGAAGTCGGCGAGGACTCCGTGCGCCTGGGCGCCTCCGTTCCGTACACCAAGATCATGGAGAACCTGCGGGCGGAGCTGCCCGGCCTGGCCCTCGCCTCGCACACCGTCGCCTCCCCGCAGATCCGCAACCGCGGCGGCGTCGGCGGCAACCTCGGCACCGCCTCCCCGGCCGGCGACGCCCACCCCGCGCTGCTCGCGGCGGGCGCCGAGGTCGAGGCCGAGTCGGTGCGCGGCAGCCGCCGCATCCCGATCGACGCCTTCTACACCGGCGTCAAGCGCAACGCGCTCGCCCCGGACGAGCTGATCCGCGCCGTGCACATCGCGAAGGCCGACGGCCCGCAGCAGTTCTCCAAGGTCGGCACCCGCAACGCCATGGTCATCGCCGTGTGCGCGTTCGGCATCGCCCTGCACCCCCGGACCCGCACGGTCCGCACCGGCATCGGCTCGGCCGCCCCGACCCCGATCCGGGCGACCACCGCGGAGGAGTTCCTGAACGCCGCGCTGGAGGAGGGCGGCTTCTGGGACAACGGCAAGATCATCACCCCGTCGGTCGTGAAGCGGTTCGCCATGTTGTGCTCGGCCGCCTGCAACCCGATCGACGACGTCCGGGGCACCGCGAGCTACCGCCGCCACGCGGTCGGCGTGATGGCCCGCCGGACGCTCACCTGGACCTGGGAGTCGTACCGCGGCGCCCGCCGCGTCACGGAGGGAGCCGCGTGATGCGCGTCCACTTCACCGTCAACGGACGACCGCAGGAAGCCGACGACGTCTGGGAGGGCGAGTCCCTGCTCTACGTGCTGCGCGAGCGGCTCGGCCTGCCGGGCTCCAAGAACGCCTGCGAGCAGGGCGAGTGCGGCTCCTGCACCGTGCGCCTCGACGGCGTGCCCGTCTGCTCCTGCCTGGTCGCCGCCGGCCAGGCCGAGGGCCGTGAGGTCGTCACCGTCGAGGGCCTGGCCGACCACGCCCGCCGGCGCGCCCGCAGCGGCCCCGCCGGCGGCGCGCGCGGCACCTCCCTCGACGAGGCCGCGTCCTGGCGGGCCGAGGGCACCGACTCGCAGACCGGCGAGGGCACCGAACTGTCCCCGGTCCAGCAGGCGTTCATCGACGCCGGCGCCGTCCAGTGCGGCTTCTGCACCCCCGGCCTGCTCGTCGCCGCCGACGAGATGCTGGAGCGCAACCCCGACCCGACCGACGCGGACATCCGCGAGGCCCTGTCGGGCAACCTGTGCCGCTGCACCGGCTACGAGACGATCATGGACGCGGTCCGCCTGGCCGCCGCCCGGCAGGCAGAGGGGGTCTGATCATGGCTTCCCCGAGCGGTACCCCGACGAAGATCACCCAGGGCGCGCCCGCCAAGGGCGGTATCGGCGAGTCCACCCTCCGCCCCGACGGCACCCTCAAGGTCACCGGCGAGTTCGCCTACGCGTCCGACCTGTGGCACGAGGACATGCTCTGGGGCCAGATCCTGCGCTCCACCGTCGCGCACGCGGAGATCGTCTCCATCGACACCGCCGAGGCCCTCGCCACGCCGGGCGTGTACGCCGTCATGACGTACGACGACCTGCCCACCGACGTGCGCCACTACGGCCTGGAGATCCGGGACACCCCGGTCCTCGCCCACGGCAAGGTCCGCCACCACGGCGAGCCCGTCGCGATCGTCGCCGCCGACCACCCGGAGACCGCCCGCCGCGCCGCCGCCAAGATCAAGGTCGAGTACCGCGACCTCCCGGTGATCACGGACGAGAAGTCGGCCCTCGCACCCGACGCGGTCCTCGTCCACGAGCACCGCGACGACCACCACGCCCCGCACGTCCCGCACCCGAACATCGTCCACCGCCAGCCGATCGTCCGCGGCGACGTGGCCAAGGCCCGTGAGCGGGCCGATGTGATCGTCGAGGGCGAGTACACCTTCGGCATGCAGGACCAGGCCTTCCTCGGCCCCGAGTCCGGCCTCGCCGTCCCCGAGGAGGACGGCGGCGTCCACCTCTACATCGCCACCCAGTGGCTCCACTCCGACCTGCGCCAGCTCGCGCCCGTCCTCGGCCTGCCCGAGGACAAGGTGCGGATGACGCTGGCCGGTGTCGGCGGCGCGTTCGGCGGGCGCGAGGACCTGTCGATGCAGATCCACGCCTGCCTGCTGGCGCTGCGCACCGGCAAGCCCGTCAAGATCGTCTACAACCGGTTCGAGTCCTTCTTCGGGCACGTCCACCGCCACCCGGCCAAGCTCCACTACGAGCACGGCGCCACGCGCGACGGCAGGCTCACCCACATGAAGTGCCGGATCGTCCTGGACGGCGGCGCCTACGCCTCCACCTCCCCGGCGGTCGTCGGCAACGCCTCCTCCCTGTCGGCCGGGCCGTACGCCGTCGACGACGTCGACATCGAGGCCATCGCCCTCTACACCAACAACCCGCCCTGCGGCGCCATGCGCGGCTTCGGCGCGGTCCAGGCGTGCTTCGCCTACGAGGCGCAGATGGACAAGCTGGCGAAGGAACTCGGCATGGACCCGGTGGAGTTCCGGCAGCTCAACGCCATGGAACAGGGCACGCTCATGCCGACCGGCCAGCCCGTCGACTCGCCCGCCCCCGTCGCCGAACTCCTGCGCCGCGTCAAGGCCAGGCCGATGCCGCCGGAGCGCCAGTGGGAGTCCAGCGAGGGCGCCGACGTACGGCAGCTCCCCGGCGGACTGTCCAACACCACGCACGGGGAAGGCGTCGTACGGGGCGTGGGCTATGGGGTCGGCATCAAGAACGTCGGCTTCTCCGAGGGCTTCGACGACTACTCCACGGCGAAGGTCCGCGTGGAGGTCGTCAACGGCGAACCGGTGGCGACCGTGCACACCGCGATGGCGGAGGTCGGCCAGGGCGGTGTCACCGTCCACGCGCAGATCGTCCGCACCGAGCTGGGCGTGGCCCAGGTGACCATCCACCCGGCCGACACCCGGGTCGGCTCGGCGGGCTCCACCTCGGCCTCCCGGCAGACGTACGTCACCGGCGGCGCCGTGAAGAGCGCCTGCGAGCTGGTCCGGGAGAAGGTGCTGGAGATCGGACGCCGCAGGTTCGGCTCCCGCCACCCCGCCTGGGCCACCGCCGCACTCCTGCTGGAGGACGGCAAGGTGGTCACCGAAGGCGGCGAGGTCCTCGCCGGCCTGGCCGACGTCCTCCAGGACGACGCCGTGGAGGTCGAGGAGGAGTGGCGGCACCGGCCGACCGAGCCCTTCGACCGGCGCACCGGCCAGGGCAACGGCCACGTCCAGTACTCCTTCGCCGCGCACCGCGCGGTCGTCGAGGTCGACACCGAGCTGGGCCTGGTCAAGGTGATCGAACTGGCTTGCGCCCAGGACGTCGGCAAGGCCCTCAACCCGCTGTCCGTGATCGGCCAGATCCAGGGCGGCACCGCCCAGGGTCTCGGCGTCGCCGTGATGGAGGAGATCGTCGTCGACCCGAAGACGGCGAAGGTGCGGAACCCCTCCTTCACGGACTACCTGATCCCCACGATCCTCGACACGCCGACCATCCCGGTCGACGTGCTCGAACTCGCCGACGACCACGCACCCTACGGGCTGCGCGGCGCTGGCGAGGCCCCCACCCTGTCGTCCACCCCGGCCGTCCTCGCGGCGATCCGGGACGCGACGGGGCTGGAGCTCAACCGGACGCCGGTCCGCCCCGAGCACCTCACCGGCACCGCATAAGACCCTCCGGGCGGCGCACGGGAACGTCACGCCTCCCCGTGCCGCCCGGAGTACACCACACGCACCGCACCGCTCGCGGGGCGTGGCACCACCAGGCTGATCGTTCGTCTCGGGCCGTCCCCCGGGTCGTGCGGCCGAAGCACCTTCCCAAATCCCGCCCGGCGCCGACGGCGACCGACGGGTGCCCCTTTGAACCTTGGGAGTAGGCCCACATGACCCAGCAGTCACTTGAGCCGAAGACCGTCGCGGAGGACGCGGGCGATGGAACCCGCGTCCCGGCCGGACGGTCTTGGCTCGACCGGTACTTCCACATAACCCACAGAGGATCCACGGTCGCGCGTGAGGTGCGCGGCGGCATCACCACCTTCATGGCGATGGCGTACATCCTCCTCCTCAACCCCCTGATCCTGTCCGGCAAGGACGCGGCGGGGAACACGCTCGGCCAGCAGGCACTCATCACCGCCACCGCGTTCGCGGCCGCCCTCACCACGCTCCTCATGGGTTTCTTCGGCAAGGTGCCCCTGGCACTCGCCGCGGGTCTCTCCGTCTCCGGAGTCCTCGCCTCCCAGGTCGCCCCGGAGATGACCTGGCCGCAGGCCATGGGCATGTGCGTGATGTACGGCGTCGTCATCATGCTCCTGGTCGTCACCGGCCTGCGCGAGATGATCATGAACGCCATCCCGCTCGCCCTCAAGCACGCCATCACCATGGGCATCGGTCTGTTCGTCGCCCTGATCGGCCTGGTCAAGGCCGGTTTCGTGCACGAGAACCCGGACCCCGGCGGCGGTCCGGTCCTCCTGGGCCCCGGCGGTGAACTGGCCGGCTGGCCCGTCCTCCTCTTCGCCCTCACCCTCCTCGGCATCTTCATGCTCCAGGCGCGCGGCATCCCCGGCGCCATCCTCATCGGCATCGTCGGCGGCACCCTGCTCGCCGTGGTCCTCAACGGCCTCGGCGTCATCGACCCCAAGCAGTGGGCGAGCGGCGCCCCCGAACTGCACGGCAGCGCCGTCTCGATGCCCGACTTCTCACTCTTCGGCGAGGTCGAGTTCGGCGGCTGGGGCGAGGTCGGCGCGATGACCGTCGGCATGATCGTCTTCACGCTGGTGCTCGCCGGCTTCTTCGACGCGATGGCCACCATCATCGGCGTCGGCACCGAGGCCAAGCTCGCCGACGACAAGGGCCGGATGCCGGGCCTGTCCAAGGCGCTGTTCATCGACGGCGCGGGCGGCGCGATCGGCGGCGTCTCCGGCGCCTCCGGCCAGACCGTGTTCGTCGAGTCGGCCACCGGCGTCGGCGAGGGCGCCCGCACCGGCCTGTCCTCCGTGGTCACCGGCCTGTTCTTCGCGGCCTGCCTGTTCTTCACCCCGCTCACGGCGATCGTGCCGGGAGAGGTCGCCGCTGCCGCCCTGGTGGTCATCGGCGCGATGATGATGATGAACGCCCGGCACGTCGACTGGGCCGACCGCGCCACCGCGATCCCGGTCTTCCTCACCATCGTGATCATGCCCTTCACCTACTCCATCACCGCGGGCGTCGCGGCGGGCGTCATCGCGTACGTCGCCATCAAGAGCGCCCAGGGCAAGTTCCGCGAGATCGGGGCCTTCATGTGGGCGCTGACGGCGATCTTCGTGGTGTTCTTCGCCCTGAACCCCATCGAGGGCTGGCTCGGCGTGCACTAGCCGTACGCCCGGGCCGTGCTCTCCCCGCACCGCCGTAAGGAGACCGACATGCTGGACATCTCCGAAGAGCTGCACCGGTGGGTCGAGCAGGGACGCGACTTCGCCGTCGCCACCGTGGTGGCCGTCGGCGGGAGCGCGCCCCGACCGCCCGGTGCCGCCCTCGCGGTCGACTCCGACGGCACGGCGGTCGGGTCGGTCTCCGGCGGCTGTGTGGAGGGCGCGGTCTACGGCCTGTGCCGGCAGGCGCTCGAGGACGGCCGGACCGTCCTCGAGCGCTTCGGCTACAGCGACGAGGACGCCTTCGCGGTCGGCCTGACCTGCGGCGGCGTCATCGACATCCTGGTCACCCCGGTCCGGGCGGACGACCCCGCCCGGCCGGTGGTGGCCGCGGCCGTGACCGCCGCCGCGCGCGGCGAGACCACCGCGGTCGCACGCGTCGTGGCGGGCCCGGACGAGCTGCGCGGACGCGCGCTGCTGGTGCGCCCCGACGGCTCGTACGACGGCGGCCTCGGCGGCCATCCCGAGCTGGACCGCACGGCCGCCGGCGAGACGGCCGCCTACCTGGACGCAGGCCGCACCGGCACCCTGGAGATCGGAGAGCAGGGCTCACGGTGCGGAGCACCGCTCACACTGCTGATCGAGACCTCCGTCCCCGCGCCCCGCATGATCGTCTTCGGCGCCGTCGACTTCGCCGCGGCCCTGGTGCGCGTCGGCAAGTTCCTCGGCTACCACGTCACCGTCTGCGACGCCCGCCCGGTCTTCGCCACGCAGGCCCGCTTCCCCGAGGCCGACGAGATCGTCGTCGAGTGGCCCCACGAGTACCTCGCGCGCACCGGGACCGACGGCCGCACCGTCCTGTGCGTCCTCACCCACGACCCCAAGTTCGACATCCCCCTGCTCCGGCTCGCCCTGCGGCTGCCGGTCGCCTACGTCGGCGCGATGGGCTCGCGCCGCACCCACCTGGAGCGCGACGAGCGGCTGCGCGAGGCCGGCGTGACCGAGCCGGAACTCGCCCGACTGCGCTCCCCGATCGGCCTCGACCTGGGGGCCCACACGCCCGAGGAGACGGCGCTGTCCATCGCCGCCGAGATCGTCGCCGAACGACGCGGCGGCAGCGGACGCCCGCTCACCGGCGCGCATACGCCCATCCACCACGACACACCGCCGTCCGCGGCGGGGCGGATCGGCTCGGTGGCTTGACCCGCCAAGGTCCGGTGGCTTGGCCCGCTATGGCGGCGGCCTGAAACCCTACGGTGCGGCGGCCTGAACACGTCCGGCTCGGCGGTCTGGACCCGCATCGGCTCGGCGGCCTGCGGCCCACGCCGGCTTGGCGGTCTGGACCCGCATCGGCTCGGCGGCCGGGACCCGCACCGGCTTGGCGGTCTGGACCCGCACCGGCTCGGCGGCCTGCGGCCCACGCCGGCTGGGCGGCCGGGACCCGCACCGGCTTGGCGGCCGGGACCCGCACCGGCTTGGCGGCCCGGACCCGCACCGGCTCGGCGGCCCGGACCCGCACCGGCTCGGCGGCCTGCGGCCCACGCCGGCTGGGCGGCCCGGACCCACCGGCTTGGCGGTCCGGACCCGCATCGGCCCGGCTATCCGAACCCGCACCGGCTCGGTGGCCGATCCCGTCTCCGGGTCACGGCCGCCGCAGCAGCCGGTTCACCGCCCGCCCGAACACCGCCCGCCCCGCCGCCTCCAGCGGCCGGTCGAACAGCGCGGGCAGCAGCCGTACGCCCAGGTCCTCGCGCCAGACCACCCGCGCCCGCCCGCCCGGGCCCGTCCGGACCTCCAGCTCCGCCCAGCCGAGGACGACCCGGCCGCGCTTCTCCAGCCGGCACCGGCCCGGTGTGTCCTCGCCGGGCGGCTCCCACACCGTGACCTCCATCCGGTCGTCGAAGGCCAGCGGACCGACGCCCGTGCGCGCCACGAAGACCGTCCCGACCCGGTTGGGCCCGGGCGTCAGCACCCGGACGCGGGTCAGCGGGACGGCGTCCGCGTGCCGGGGCCACTCGGTGAGCCGGCGCCAGACCTCGGGCAGGGGGAGCGGCACGGTGCGCTCCAGAGTGAAGAGGACCACGGCACGATCCTAGAAAAGGCCGCCGCACGATCAGCTCCGCACAGGCCGCCCGGCGTTTGATCCGGCCGCACGTTGGCACCCGTCGAAGAGCGGTACGCGCCAGGGGAGCCGACACCGGAAGGGGGCCCGCATGACCGCCTACGCCGTGGTGATCCCCACCCTCGTCCGCGACTCCCTCGCCGACTGCCTCGCCGCGCTCGCCGCCTCCATCGGGCCGAAACCGGACCAGATCGTCCTCGTCGACGACCGGCCCCACCCCGAGCCCGGCGCCCTCGACCACCCGCTGAGCGTCCTCGGCGACCTGCGCCCGCGCGCCACCGTACTCGCCGGAGGGGGCCGCGGCCCCGCCGCCGCCCGCAACACCGGCCTGCGCGCGGTCACCACCCCCTGGGCCGTCTTCCTCGACGAGGGCGTCCAGCCGGGCCCGCACTGGTGCGCCCAGCTCGACCGCGACCTCGCCGCCGACGCCCCCGACATCGCCGGCAGCCAGGGCGTCATCGCCGTACCCCTGCCCGGCGGACGCGCCCCCACGGAAGCGGAACGCGAGACCGCCGCCCGGGCCCGCGCCCGCTGGATCACCGCCGACATGGCCTACCGCACCGACGCCCTCAAACAGGCCCGCGGCTTCGACGAACGCTTCCACGGCGCCCACCGCGCCGACATCGACCTCGCCCTGCGCCTCCTCGACACCGGACTGCGCATCCGGCAGGGCCGCCGCACCAGCAGGATGCCGGTGCCCCCGGCCGACCGCTGGGCCTCGCTGCGCGCCCAGCGCCGCCACGCCGACGACGTCCTGATGCGGCGCCTGCACGGACCCCGCTGGTGGCACCGGGCCGTCGCGCCGTCCGCGCGCCCGTCCGCGCCGCTCGCCGTCACCGCCACCGGCACCACCGCCTGCGCGCTGGCCGCCGCCGGACACCGGCGGGCCGCCCTGGCCGCCGGTGTCGGCTGGGCCGCGGGCACCGCCGCGTTCGCCCGGGCCCGCATCGCCCCCGGGCCCCGCACCCCCGACGAGGTGACGACCCTGCTGCTCACCAGCGTGCTCATCCCGCCCGCCGCGACCTGGCACCGGCTCACCGGACGGTGGCGGCACCGGGGCGCGCAACCCTGGCGGGAGGTGGCCGGATGACCAGCGTCCGAGCCGTACTGTTCAACCGCGACCGCGTCCTTCTGCGGGACGCCCCCCGTTCGGCCGACGACGTCCGCCCCGCACCCGGCGCCGCCGAGACGCTGCGGCAGCTGCGCCGGCACGGCCTGCGCACCGGCGTCGTCACCCGGCGCGGGCAGCTCACCGAGACCGAGACCCGCCGCGTCGACACCCGCGTCGACGAACTCCTCGGCCCCTTCGACGTCTGGGCCGTCTGCCCGCACGGCCCCGACGAGGACTGCCGCTGCTGCGCGCCCGAACCCGCCCTGCTGCTGTGGGCCGCGGGACGGCTGTGCACCGCCCCGGACGCCTGCGCCCTGGTCGGCGAAACCGCCGCCGACGCCGAGGCCGCGCACCGCGCGGGCGCCCGCGCCCTCCTCCTGGGCGACCACCCGGGCACGGCGGAGCGGGCCGCCGCGGCCGAGGTCGTCCCCGACCTCACGGCCGTCGCCCGGGCCCTCGTACCGGAGGGAAACGGCGAAGGGCAGGGGTGACGGACCCGGCGAGCGGCGCGGGGCATGGGTGCTGCATGGGTGAGGGCCGACGCCCGTCAGGGTGACCGTCGGGCCTGTCCGGACGACCGTCCAGCGCGTCCAGCAGCCCGTCCGCACCGTCCCGCACCGCGCCCGCCGCGAACCGCTCCCGCAGCCGCCGTGCCTCCGCCCGCCCCGCGCCCAGGCACCACTCCCACCACCGGTCGAGGGCGTCCGCGTCGGCCCGCTCGGCGGGCAGCAGTGCGGGCCAGCCGCAGGCGCGGGCCTGGGCGGTGACCTTGGCGCCGCCCTCGACAGGGTCGACGGCGAGCACGGGCGTACCGGCCCGCAGAGCCAGGACCAGGCCGTGCAGCCGGTCGGTGACGACCACGTCCAGCCGGGCTAGGACGGCGTCGAGCTGGTCGGGTGTCGCGCACAGCCGCCAGTCGCGGGTGTCGAGCCGGGTCTCCAGCTCGAGCCGGGCGCAGTCCTTCCCGGCCAGCCAGCGGGTCACCCGCTCGGCGACCAGGTCGTGGCGGCGCCGCGCGCCGTACTCGTGCTGCCCGTGGGTGAGGATCACCCCGGCCACGGGACGGGCGGGCCCGGCCGGTGCTCGGGCGGCCAGATCGGGCGACGGCTCGGTGTCCGGCGCGTCGCGGGCCAGCACCCGGTGGAACCCGGTGACGGCCGGCGCGCCGGGATCGACCACGGAGGTGCCCACCGCGATCCGCACGCAGTGCGCGAACCGCCGGTGCAGGTCCTCGATCTGCGGGCCGTGCAGCGGTCCGCACACGAACACCAGATGCGAGTAACGCTCGGGCCGCACATCGTCCAGATGCGGCGCCTCGGGCCGGAACCCGGGGCTCCAGACGACGTCGTACGGCCGGCCCGCCCGCCTCAGCGTCTCCTCGACGCGGGCGAGCGCGAGCACGTCCCCGGCGGTCGCCTCCCCGTCCCGGAAGGTGAACCAGCCGGTGAGCAGAATCCGTCGTGGCGCGGTCATGGCGGGCCGAGTGCCCGGGCCGGCCCGGCCCCAATCGCGGGCACCGGTCAGCCCTCGACGCCGGTGGCGTGGTGCGCCGGGCACGCACCCGGCGGCGGCCACCTTCCAGACAGTGGGGATAGCGGGAGAGGAAGACGGTGTCGCGCTCCGGCACCACCCGCGCCTGCCCGCCGTACACGTCACCCGCCGGTCATGCGGCCGGCAGTGCCTAGGGGGTGTCTCGTCGATCAGGCCGGATCAGCGAGCGGCGTCTGGTGCCGTGCATCGCAAGGCGGAGGAGGGAGTCGATGCGATGGGGGTGCC
>NZ_JBITZX010000029.1:0-17970 GCF_044547145.1 Streptomyces sp. NPDC052773
TGGTGCAGTCCTAGACAGCTCCACCACACCGGAGGTCTTCGCCATGATCAAGACCTGCGAGTGTCAACAACGCTCGTGATCAATACACCTAGGGGGTGAGGGTCAGGGTCAAGTGGGTGGATCACCGGATGGGTTGGCGGCTCTCGATTCCGTAGCGTCGAACTGTGGCCGCGGGAGGCGGACCACACCCAGCCGAGACGGAACCACGGAGGCACCATGCCGGCCAGCACCCAGCCCCGCCCCCGCCCGGCGACGTCGCGTGGCGCCGACCCGCGCCTGCCCTGGTGGGCCCTCGCCCTGCCGACGCTCGCCTTCGTCGCCCTGCTGACGCTGATCCTCCACCCGACCGACGCGCACGCGGCGGCCGGCGACCCCGTCATAGCCCGGCTCCTGGAGCGCGTACAGCAGCTGCTCACCCGCTGAGCACGGCCGCAACCCGCCCGTCAACTCCCTGCGCCGCGTGGCCTGTTTCATGCGAAGCTGGGAGTCATGAGCGTCGCAGAACCCCGCAGGATCGTCCTCTTCCGGCATGCGAAGGCCGACTGGCCACAGGTGAACGACCACGAGCGGCCGCTGGCCGAGCGGGGCCGCAAGGACGCCGCCGAGGCCGGACGCAGGCTGGCCGACAGCGGTATTCCCTTCGACCTGGCCCTCTGTTCCACCGCGACCCGGAACCGAGAGACCTGGAAGCTCGCCGTCCACGAGTTCGCGCACCGGCCGAAGACGGTCTACGAGGAGCGGATCTACGAAGCCTCGCCCGGCGAGCTGATCGCCCTGCTCAACGAGACGCCCGACGACGCCCAGAACATCCTCCTGATCGGCCACAACCCCGGCGTGCACGGCCTCGCCGAGGTGCTGGCCGGCTCGGCCGAGGAGGAGGCCCGGGGGCGGATGTCCCGCCGCGGCTTCCCGGCCGCCGCCTTCGCCGTGCTGTCCTTCTCCGGCTCCTGGAAGAGCCTGGAGCCCGGTGTGGCCACCCTGCTCGACTACTGGGCACCGAGCGACTGAGCCGACCCCGCACAGCCCGAGGGGCCGGCACCACCCGGTGGTACCGGCCCCTCGACGTCCGTGGCGGCAGCCCCGGCCAGGGGTGTCCCCCTAGCTCTCCTCGTGCGCGTCCGCCGCCTCGACCTCTTCGCGGGTGACGCCGAGCAGATACAGCACGGTGTCGAGGAACGGCACGTTCACCGCCGTGTGCGCGGCCTCCCGCACCACCGGCTTGGCGTTGAAGGCGACACCGAGCCCCGCAGCGTTCAGCATGTCGAGGTCGTTGGCGCCGTCGCCGACGGCAACGGTCTGCGACAGTGGTACGCCCGCCTCCGCGGCGAACCGGCGCAGCAGCCGCGCCTTGCCCGCGCGGTCCACGATCTCGCCGGTGACCCTGCCGGTCAGCTTGCCGTCGACGATCTCCAGGGTGTTCGCCTGGGCGAAGTCCAGGCCCAGCCGCTCCTTCAGATCGTCCGTGACCTGCGTGAACCCACCCGAGACGACACCCACCTGGTAGCCGAGCCGCTTCAGCGTGCGGATCAGGGTACGGGCGCCCGGCGTCAGCCGGACCTCGCTGCGCACCTTGTCGACCACGGACGCGTCCAGGCCCTTCAGCAGCGCCACCCGCGCGTGCAGCGACTGCTCGAAGTCCAGCTCGCCGCGCATCGCGGCGGCGGTCACCTCCGCGACCTGGTCCTCGCAGCCGGCGTGGGCGGCGAACAGCTCGATGACCTCGTCCTGGATGAGGGTCGAGTCCACGTCCATCACGACCAGGCGCTGGGCCCGCCGGTGCAGCCCGGCCGCGACGACCGCCACGTCGACGCCGAGCGCCGCCGCGTCGGTGACCAGGGTGGTGCGCAGCGGCTCGGTCTCCACGCCGGACACCGCGAACTCGACGGCGGTGACGGGGTACTTGGCGAGCCGGAAGATTCGGTCGATGTTGCCGCCCGCCTTGGTGATCTTGGCGGCGATGGCGGCGGTGGCCTCCGCGGTCAGCGGGTGGCCGAGCACGGTCACCAGGGAGCGGCCGTGGCCGCGCGGACGGTTGTCGCCGAGACCGGAGATGATCTCGGCCTGCATCTTCATCGACTCCGCCCAGCTGTGGACGGTGGCCCGCAGGTCGCCCTCCAGCCCGTGGGGCGGCTCGGTCACGAGCGCGCACAGCACGATCCGGCCTCGGGTGACGACCTGCTCGATGTCGACCACGTCGACCGAGTAGGCGGCGAGGGTGTCGAAGAGTCCGGCCGTGAGACCCGGCCTGTCCTTGCCAAAGATCTTGACCAGGAGAGTGGGGACGTCAGAGGTCTGCGAAGCGCTCATGGTGCTCCCACGGTAACCGGCACCCAGTGCCGCCCGCGCCCGAGGTCCGCCTAGCGGACACGGAACACTGCGCGTCGCCCGGGTGACGCCCGCCTGACATCCCGATCACCGCCCCCTCGACCGAGCCCGCAGTAGCCCCTTCCTGAGCCTGCCGCCTCCGGGAGCCCCGCCCTGGGCGGCTCCCGTGCCGGTCGCCCGCAGCCCTACCCGCGCCTCCCACGCGGCGGCTCCGCCCCGCCAGGGCCGCCAGGACCCCGCCCGCGCGGCGCCGGCGGTGGCGGGGGAGGTGGTGGCGGGCCCTCCTCCGGCGAGCCCGGCCGACCTGGCGAGCACCCACCCGACTGCCCACCCGGCCGCCCACCCGACTGCCCACCCGACTGCCCACCCGACTGCCCACCCGGCCGCCCGCCTGACTGCCCACCCGGCCGCGCAGCCGGTGGCCGCCCCGGGGACCGCCCGGTCGGATCCATAGGGCGGGCCACGGTCGGAGCGTCGTACAGACCCTCCTCCGTGGGCGGCGGCGCGCTCCCGGAGGACCGTACGGCGGGCGCTCCGCCCCGGGACTCCGCATCCGGCCGCCGCAGTACCTCCGTCTCCCGGTCCCGCGAGCGCCCCGGCAGCCGTAGATACGGATTCGTCGCGGGATTCGGCGGCCGGTACGGCGTGCCCGGGGCGTACGGGCCGGACCCCTCCGGGTACGCGCCACCGTGCCGTTCACCGTCACCCCGTCCCCGTCCCCGTCCCCGTGCCCATGCCCGTGCCTGCTCCTGTCCCCATGCCAGTGGTGCCACCCGCCGCCCCGCCGCTCCGCAGGACCAGGCCAGCAGCGCCCCACCGGCCCCGGCCGCCGCACCCCAAGCCGCGCCGAGCAGCAACCCCATGCCCAGGTGGGCGCTCAGCTCCAGGCCGGCCCCGAACGCCTCGATCCCCAGCACGGACAGCGAGGCGTCGAGCGACACCTCCGTCAGCAGCCCGAGCAGCGGCAACGCGCACGCCGTCGCCGCACCCAGCCGCAGCGCACAGCGGCCCACGAAACCGGCGGCGCCCCGACCCCGTACGCCATTCGACGCGGCCCCGCCCCCGCCCCCGTCCCGTACGTCACTCCCCGCCCTGCCGACCGGCGTCCGCATCGCCTGCAACACCCCCGCCAGCAGCAGCGCCAGCCCGGCCGCAACCGCCAGCAGCCAGACCCGCCCGTCCAGCTCGGCGAGGCGCCCCAGTGTGACCGGCTGGCCGGTGTCGACGAGCAGGTCGTCGAGCGGGTCGGGCAGGAACCGGGCGAGAACCCCGGAGGCCTCGCCGTCCCAGGGCACGAACAGGCCGATCGACAGCCCCAGCCACACACCGTTCGGCGCCCCGAGCAGTGCCGCGCCCGCGATCCGCTTCGGGTGGTCGTCGCCGATCGCCGCGTACGCCGCCGCCGCGCACCCCGCGGCCATGGCGAGCAGCACCACCGCGACGAGTGCCGACACGGTCGGCCGTACCGCCCGGTGCACCACGTCCCAGCCGCGCGGCAGCGGGGTCCGGCGCGAGGCGAGCAACGCGACGACGAGCACCCCCGTCACCCAGGCCGCGCCCCCCAGCAGCGTCGGCGCCGTGTCGACGCTGAACCCGACCGCCGCCTCCGCGTCGACGAGATCACCGACCCGGTCCGGCAGCAGCCCGCCGATGTCCCCGAGATCCCCGAGCCCCGGGATCTCGACACCCTCCGACCCCGACCCCGACCCCGACCCCGACCCCGATCCCGCCTCCTGCCCCGACCCGTCCCCGGACCCGCCGACCAGGTCATCGAGCCCCAGCGACCCACCGTCAAAGGTGACGACATCCCGCCCCGCCCACGCCAGCCCGCCCAGCGTCGCCACGAACAGCGCGATCACCGCCCCCGCGCGGGCGAGGAGTTCGGCGGGTGCGACGACAACTCCGGCCGCCCGTAAGGACCGTAGAAAGAACCATGACAAAATGAGCGCACCGACCAGGCTCACGCCCCATGGCGTGATCTCGACGGCGGTCGTGGCCTCGGCGCCCTCCAGCCCGAACACGGACACCTCACCGGACGGCGTGACCGAACCACCCGCCCCGAGCGCCACCACCGCCGCGGTCATCGGCCCCAACGAGCCCGCCGTATCGGCCTCCAGCAGCCGCAGCCCGAGCGCGGCCGTCCCCGCCATCCCGATCAACGCCCAGCTCACGGCGGCGATCGCGGACAGCAGCACATCCACCCAGGGCACCCGCGTGCCGTGCGGCGCGGTCCCGACGCTCATGGCAGACCCCCCGATCCGCGGCGCGGCACGACTGCCGCGCTTGTCCCCCTCGCGGGGGATTACCACTCTCCGGGCAGGTTTCAACCCCGTCAACGAGAGTGCTTCCGTGCGCCCGTGCGCGGTCTTCACAAGGCCCGACTTTCGGTCAGGGGGCCGCTCCTGAAATAGTTCCACCCGATGTTCGACATCCCTAGACTCCCCGCGACGGGGGTAACTCGGGGGACAACTCAGTGGGGCATGGAGTGCCGGAACTCGTACTGGAATCAAACGGACGGACCTGGACGCTGGACGCGTCCCGGTCCTACACACTCGGACGCGACCCTCAGGGGGACGTCGTGTTCGACGACGCCAGGGTCTCCTGGCGGCACGCCACGGTCAGCTTCAACGGCCGCAGTTGGGTCATCGAGGACCATGGCAGCACCAACGGCACGTTCGTGCAGGGCCAGCGGATCCATCAGATGGAGATCGGCCCCGGCTCGGCGGTGCACCTCGGCAACGCGACCGACGGCCCGCTCGTGACCCTCTCCGGTGCCGCGGGCGCCGCGACACCGCAGGCGCAGCCCCAGCAGCAGCCGTACGCCGCACAGGGCGCCGGCGCCGGATGGGGCCAGCAGCCGCAGGCACAAGCCCCGCACCCGCAGGCACAGGCGCCGCACCCGCAGGCCGCGCACCAGCAGATGGCGGCCCCGCAGCAGCAGGCTCCGCAGCAGGTCCCGCAGCAGGCTCCCCAACCTGGCTGGCAGCAGCCGCAGCAGCAGGCCGCGCACATCCCGCCGCAGCAGCAGGGCCCGGCGGAGAACTACGCGCAGAAGGTCCCCGGTGGTGCCGCGGGGGCACCGCCGGTCTACGGCGGCGACCGCAGCCCCACCACGTTCCACCAGTTCGCGCTCGGCCGCGTCATGCGCATCGGCCGCGCCCTGGAGAACGACCTGGTCGTCTCGGACCTCCAGGTGTCCCGTAACCACGCGGAGTTCCACGCGACGCCCGACGGCCGCATGGAGATCCGCGACCTGGGCTCGCACAACGGCACGTACGTCAACGGCCAGCCGATCCCCAAGGGCGGCTCCGCGCTGCTCGGCCCCACCGACATCGTCGGCGTCGGCCACTCGACGTTCCGGATCGTCGGCGACAGCCTCGAGGAGTTCGTCGACACCGGTGAGGTGTCCTTCTCCGCCCGCCACCTGACCGTCACGGTCGACGGCGGCAAGCAGATCCTCAAGGACGTCTCCTTCGGCGTGCCGGAGAAGTCGCTGATCGCGGTCATCGGCCCGTCCGGCTCCGGCAAGTCGACCCTGCTCAAGGCGCTGACCGGCTACCGGCCCGCCAACCAGGGCGAGGTCCTGTACGACAACCGCAACCTCTACAAGCAGTTCGCGGAGCTGCGCCAGCGCATCGGTCTGGTCCCGCAGGACGACATCCTGCACAAGGAGCTGACCGTCAAGAAGGCCCTCAAGTACGCGGCCAAGCTGCGCTTCCCCGCCGACACCACGGCGGCCGAGCGCGAGGCCCGGATCGACGAGGTGCTGCGCGAGCTGAAGCTCGACATCCACAAGGACAAGAAGGTCACCTCCCTGTCCGGCGGCCAGCGCAAGCGCGTCTCCGTCGCCCTGGAGCTGCTGACCAAGCCGTCGCTGATCTTCCTGGACGAGCCGACCTCCGGCCTCGACCCGGGCATGGACCGCGATGTCATGCAGCTGCTGCGCGGCCTCGCCGACGACGGCCGCACGGTCCTCGTCGTCACCCACTCGGTGGCCGAGCTGGCGCTGTGCGACAAGCTCCTGGTGATGGCGCCCGGCGGTTCCGTCGCCTACTTCGGCCCGCCCGAGGAGGCGCTGAACTTCTTCGGCTACGACACCTGGGCCGACGTCTTCTCCGCCTTCGAGAACTACCGCGACTACGACTGGGCGGGCCGCTGGAAGGGCTCGCAGCACTACCAGATGTACGCCGCGGACATCGACGCCGTCGCCCCGCAGGCCGTACAGATGCCGCAGATGCAGGCCATCAGGCCGCCGAAGCCGCAGGGCTGGATGTCGCAGTTCATCACCCTGGTGCGCCGCTATGTGTCGGTGATCGTCTCCGACAAGGGCTTCCTGGCCCTGATGGTGATCCTGCCGGCCGTCCTCGGCTCGGTGAGCCTGCTCATCAAGCCGGACCAGGGCCTGCTGCCCAACATCCACCCGCAGACCGGGCGGATCATCCCCAACGGCACGGCCACCACCGTCCTGCTGATCCTGGCCGTCGGCGCCTGTTTCGCCGGCGCCGCGAACTCCGTCCGTGAGCTGATCAAGGAACGGGTCATCTACGAACGGGAGCGCGCGACCGGCCTGTCCCGCTCGGCGTACCTGATGTCCAAGGTGTTCGTGCTCGGTCTGATCACCGTGCTCCAGGGCCTGCTGGTCGGCGTGATCGGCTTCGCCAGCCGCGAGATCCCGGAGGAGGGCCTCGTCCTCGGCGGGATGACCCTCGTCGAGCTGTCCCTGCCGATCATGGCGCTCGGCTTCACCTCGATGATGTTCGGCCTGATCATCTCCTCGCTGGTGAAGACCGCCGAGAAGACGATGCCGCTGCTGGTCATGTTCGCGATCATCCAGGTCGTCTTCACCGGCTGTCTCTTCGCCCTGAACGGCACGGTCGGCGTCAACCAGTTCTCGTACCTGATGCCGTCGCGCTGGGCGGTCGCCGCCGCGGGCGCCACGCTGGACTTCAACAAGATCAGCCCGCCCGAGGAGGGCGCCGAGAACGACCCGCTGTGGGAGCACAGCCTCGGCACCTGGGGCCTGGACATGGCCGCCCTGATCGCGCTCGGCGTGGTCTGCGGCTTCTTCGTGGCCCGCTTCCTGCGCCGCCACGAGCCCGAGGTCATGCGCAAGTAGTCACGGCCGTACTCACCGCCGTACGACGCCGAAGGGCGGCACCCCGTCAGGAGGGTGCCGCCCTTCGGCGCTGTGTACCGAGGTCCGCGCGGCCTCAGTACGCGCTGTTGACGTTGTCCATCGAGCCGTAGCGGTCGGCCGCGTAGTTGCACGCGGCGGTGATGTTGGCGACCGGGTCGTAGATGTTCCAAGACGTGCCGGGGACGTGGTACGCCTTGAACGTCGGCGGGATCACCTGGAGCAGGCCCTTGGACGGGATGCCGTTCTGGGCGTTGATGTCCCAGTTGTTGATGGCGTTCGGGTTGCCCGAGGATTCCCGCATGATGTTGCGGTGGATGCCGCTGTAGGAGCCCGGGATGCCGTGCTTCTTCATGATGTCGAGCGCCTCGCGGATCCAGCCGTCGAGGTTGTTCGCGTAGACCTTCTTGGCGGCGGCCGGCTTGACGGCGGCGACCGTCTTCATGGGGAGGCGCTGCACGGACCGGCTCGCGGTCTTCTCGGCGGCGCGCTTGCGCGCGGCCTGAGCCGCGGCCTCCTCGGCGGCCTTCCGCTTGGCCTCGGCCGCGGCCTTCCGCTTCGCGGCGGCCTCGGCGTCGGCCTTCTGCCGCGCCTCGATCGCCTCGAGCTTCACGCTCGCGGACGCGAGCTGGTCGGTGAGCGTGCCCTTGACGTCCTGGGCGTCCTTGACGTCCTTGACCAGCTCGGAGCCGTAGGCCACCGCAGCCGCGGAACCGGCCTCGGTCGTGATCGTCTTCTCGCCGGCCGGGACGACGGAGAACGCGAGGGCGGCGGCGCCGAGCGCGGCGACACCGGTGAGCGCGAACTTGTGCGCCTTGGTCGGCAGGCGACTGTGACCGGGGTTCTGGTTGTTCTCGGGCATGCGGATGGGACCTCTTCGAATAGCGCGGAGGTCGCTCTGCGTCCGACGGGACATCGGCGGGGACAGGGGCTCTTCCCGCACGAACGCCGCGGGCGGAACCCGCGGCGCTGAGCGACGGCTGCAATTCTTAGCGGCCGCAAAATTCGGAGGCAAAGGTGTGACGTACGATGCCGGATAGTGGATCAGCTAAGGGCAAATCGGGACAGATTGGAACGTCTTTCCCGCTCATGCCGAATCCGCCCCTCTCCTACTCCCCTTCGTACGTGATCTGCGCCCTATGCGCGGGCTCACACCGGCCCCATGGCGGTCTCACCCTCCGTTGCCGCCGCAACGCTCTTCGTGAGGACGCCTCCGCGGGCCCTCCGTCCCGCCCGCCGCCCCCGGGACCTCCGCCCTAGGACCTCGGGACCACCCGGCCGCCGTCACCGGTCCGATCCGCGCTGTCACACCCCGCCGGTAGCGTGGACACATGAGTCAAGGCCCCCGGTCCGGCCTCGCCGCGGTGAGTTCCGCGCTGCTGGCCATGAGCAGGCATCTCGAGGTGCGCGACGTCCTGAAGACGATCGTCGCCTCGGCCCGCGAACTGCTCGACGCGCAGTACGCCGCCCTCGGCGTCCCCGACGACCACGGCGGCTTCGCCCAGTTCGTGGTCGACGGCGTGAGCGACCGGCAGTGGAAGGCCATCGGGCCCCTGCCCCGCCAGCACGGCATCCTCGCCTCGATGCTCCACGAGGCCCGCGTCGAGCGCCTCGCCGACGTCCGCAAGGACCCCCGCTTCGAGGGCTGGCCGTCCGCCCACCCGGAGCTGGCCGACTTCCTCGGCCTGCCCATCCGCGACGGCGACGAGATCATCGGCGCCCTCTTCCTCGCCAACAAGAACTGCCCCCGCCGCGACGGCGCCTGCGGCTTCACCGAGGACGACGAGGAACTGCTCGCCATCCTCGCCCAGCACGCGGCCATCGCCCTCACCAACGCGAGGCTCTACGAACGCAGCCGCGAGCTGACCATCGCCGAGGAGCGCTCCCGCCTCGCCCACGAGCTGCACGACGCCGTCAGCCAGAAGCTGTTCTCCCTGCGCCTGACCGCCCAGGCCGCCGCCGCCCTCGTCGACCGCGACCCGGTCCGCGCCAAGGGCGAGCTCCAGCAGGTGGCCGCGCTCGCCGCCGAGGCCGCCGACGAGCTGCGCGCCGCCGTCGTCGAACTGCGCCCCGCCGCCCTCGACGAGGACGGCCTCGTCGCCACCCTCCGCACCCAGATACAGGTCCTCGACCGCGCCCACACCGCCCGCGTCACCTTCGACAGCCGCGGCGTACGCGCCCTGCCCGCCGCCCAGGAGGAGGCCCTGCTGCGCGTCGCCCAGGAAGCCCTGCACAACGCGCTGCGGCACTCAGGCGCCGACCACGTCGACGTCTCCCTCACCAAGCGCGGCAACGGCGCGGTGCTGCGGGTCACCGACGACGGCAGCGGCTTCGACCCGCGCGGAGTGCGCCGCGCCGGACGCCATCTCGGCCTGGTCTCCATGCGGGACCGGGCGAGCGGGGTCGGCGGCAGACTGACCGTGGAATCGGCGCCCGGAAAGGGCACCACGATCGAGATGGAGGTCCCCGGTGGCTGACGCAATCAAGGTGCTGCTCGTCGACGACCACCAGGTCGTCCGCCGGGGCCTGCGCACCTTCCTGGAGGTGCAGGACGACATCGAGGTCGTCGGCGAGGCCGCCGACGGGGCCGAGGGCGTCGAGCGCGCCCAGGAGCTGAAACCCGACGTCGTGCTCATGGACGTGAAGATGCCCGGCATGGACGGCGTCGAGGCGCTGCGCCGGCTCCGCGAGCTGGACAACCCCGCGCGCGTGCTGGTCGTCACCAGCTTCACCGAACAGCGCACGGTGGTCCCGGCCCTGCGCGCCGGCGCCGCCGGGTACGTCTACAAGGACGTGGACCCCGACGCCCTGGCCGGCGCCATCCGCTCCGTGCACGCCGGGCACATCCTCCTCCAGCCGGAGGTGGCGGGCGCGCTGCTGTCCCAGGAGGATTCCAACTCGGGCCAGGGTCGCGGGGGCTCGCTCACCGAGCGGGAGCGCGAGGTGCTGAGCCTGATAGCCGACGGCCGCTCCAACCGGGAGATCGCCCGCGCCCTGGTGCTGTCCGAGAAGACCGTCAAGACGCACGTGTCCAACATCCTCATGAAGCTCGACCTGGCGGACCGCACCCAGGCCGCCCTGTGGGCCGTGCGCCATGGTGTGACCGGCTGACAAGCTCTTCGTACGGCAATACGGAAGGTCACGTTCCAAGCTGAGATTCATACCGTCGTGGGAATGTCCCCCGGATGGCGCAACCTCCGCGGATCATGGCCGTTCTCCAGTGCGTGCTGCGGCGCCTGCCGCAGTGATCGCCAGAGAGGGCTTTTGAAGTGAAGAACCTGAAGAAGGCAGCGGCCGTGACGATGGTGGCCGGTGGCCTGATGGCCGCCGGTGCGGGTATGGCCAACGCCACCGACGGCTCGGTTGCGACCGGAACGGCCCAGAACTCGCCGGGCGTCATCTCGGGCAACCTCGTCCAGGCCCCGGTGCACGTCCCGGTGAACGCCGTGGGCAACAGCGTGAACGTCATCGGTGTGCTGAACCCGGCCTTCGGCAACGAGGGCGTCAACCGCTGAGGTCCGCCACCGCAGCCGCTGGGCGACCCAGCCCGCGGTGACCTTTTGCGCTGACGACTTACTCGTTTCCGGTGATCCGTACGGGCAGATACCCACCTTCTCCCGTGCCGTACGGATCAGAGCATCGGCGGCCGGCGCCCCCACCAGGCCGCGACAGGGCCCCGCGAGTCAACGAACTCGCGGGGCCCTCGGCCTGCACCGACCGGAACCGGCCGGGTCCGGCGAGGACCGGCCAGGACCGACCGGGACGGGCTGGGTCCGGCGAGGACCGGCCAGGACCGACCGGGACCGGTCAGGACCGACCGGGACGGGCTGGGTCCGGCGAGGACCGACCGGGACCGGCTGGGTCCGGCGAGGACCGGCAGGACCGGCTGGGTCCGGCGAGGACCGGCATGGGCCGGCCGGGTTCGACGAGGACCGACCAGGGCCGGCCGAGATCACCGCACCCCGCGCTCCCGCTCCTCCACGATCGAGTTGTACGCCGCGACCTGCGCCCGCCGCGCCGTCCGCTCCACCGGCCGCAGCGCCTGCGCCCGCGCCGCGATCTCCGCGGCGCTCACCGCACCCCCGTGCCCGTTCTCGTACGCCAACGAGATCAGCGCCCCGACCCGCTGCGCCAGCTCCAGCACCCGCACCGCCCGCGGCGGATACCCCGGCGCCAGCACCTCCCGCCCCCGCTCGGCCCGCGCCCGGTACGCCTCGAGCGCCGCCGCGGCGACCGGCCCCGACGCGGCCACGTCCAGCCGCGTCAGCACCTCCGTCGCCTGCCGCAGCGCCTCCGCCAGCTCCCGTTCCGCCTCCCCGAGCGAGGGCACGTCGGCCGGCGGCGCCTCCCGCACCGCAAGGCAGTGCCAGACGACCTCCACATGCACATCGCCCTCGGGCCCCGCCTCGGACACCTCCGGCACCAGCCCCAGCGCGGTGCCGTAACAGATCACCGCCTCCTCCGCGTCCAGCGCCCGCGCGTTGAACTCCGGAGGCCCGCTCAGCCCCAGCGGATGCCCCGGCGCGGGCAGCGCGACCCGCAGCCCGGTCGCACCGAGCGTCCGCAGCCGCCCCAGCGCGAGCGTCAGTCCTACGGGCGCCGACTCACCCGGCAGCCCCGCCACCCGGTGCACGGCGTCCTCGCCGACGATGGCGAGCACGGCGTCATCCGGCGAGACAAGTCCGGCAAGAAGGGCATTTCCCCAAGCGGCAAGGCGTCCAGAGCGCGGTTCCGTGAGCATCCCCCCACCCTAAGGACCGGACCGATGGAATGTCCGACCCGACCGGTGGCGTAGATTTCATGGAGGGCTGCGCCCACCGGCGCGACCGACCGAGCCACAGGCGTACGCGACAGCCGAGACCGGCCACACTGCAAGGGGAGACAACGCGCTCATGAGCGATGTTCTGGAGCTTCAGGACGTATCCGTGGTCCGCGAGGGCCGGGCTCTGGTGGACCAGGTCTCCTGGTCGGTGAAGGAGGGCGAGCGCTGGGTGATCCTCGGCCCCAACGGCGCCGGCAAGACCACCCTCCTCAACGTCGCCTCGAGCTACCTCTACCCCAGCAAGGGCACCGCCACCATCCTCGGCGAGACCCTCGGCAAGCCCGGCACCGACGTCTTCGAACTGCGCCCCCGCATCGGCATGGCCGGCATCGCCATGGCCGACAAGCTCCCCAAGCGCCAGACCGTCCTGCAGACCGTGCTCACCGCCGCCTACGGCATGACCGCCGGCTGGCAGGAGGAGTACGACGACATCGACGAGCAGCGCGCCCGCGCCTTCCTCGACCGGCTCGGCATGTCCGACTACCTGGACCGCAAGTTCGGCACCCTCTCCGAGGGCGAGCGCAAGCGCACCCTCATCGCCCGCGCCCTGATGACCGACCCCGAGCTGCTGCTCCTCGACGAGCCCGCAGCCGGCCTCGACCTCGGCGGCCGCGAGGACCTGGTGCGCCGCCTCGGCCGGCTCGCCCGCGACCCGATCGCCCCCTCGATGCTCATGGTCACCCACCACGTCGAGGAGATCGCCCCCGGCTTCACCCACGTCCTCATGATCCGCCAGGGCAAGGTCCTCGCCGCGGGCCCGCTCGAGCTCGAACTCACCTCCCGCAACCTCTCCCTCTGCTTCGGCCTCCCGCTCGTCGTCGAGCAGGTCGGCGACCGCTGGACCGCCCAGGGCCTGCCGCTCGGCTGAGCCCAACACCCTCCACGACGGGGCGCGTTCCCGCCGATCGCGCCCTGTCCGCGGCGGCACCCCCCGACCTACCATGGCCGTGTGAACGACATCGACGCATGGGTGTGGTGGCTCGTCGGCGCGGCCGCGCTCGGAATCCCGCTCGTGGTCACCGCCATGCCGGAACTCGGCATGCTCGCGGTGGGCGCCGTCGCCGGCGCGATCGCCGCCGCCCTCGGCGGTGACGTCGTGGTCCAGGTCCTCGTCTTCGTCGCGGTCTCCGTCGCCCTCCTGGCCGTCGTACGGCCCATCGCGACCCGGCACCGCTCCCAGCGGCCCCAACTCGTCACCGGCGTCGAGGCGTTGAAGGGCAGACAGGCCGTCGTCCTGGAACGCGTCGACGGCTCCGGCGGACGCGTCAAGCTCGCCGGCGAGATCTGGTCCGCCCGCGCCCTCGACACCGACCGCACCTACGAGGTCGGCCAGCAGGTCGACGTGGTGGACATCGAGGGCGCCACGGCGATCGTCATCTGACCTCACCTGACACAAGTCGACCGAACACTCCCCGAGTTGGGTGACGGTCTGCGAGACTCGACCAGCAAGATCTTCTCAACCATAAGATCTTCCAAAAGCGCCGAGGCCGAGAAGGGTACGGGGAAGCGACGATGGAACCGATCATCATCGTCTTGATCATTCTGGTGGTGCTGGTCTTCATCGCCCTGATCAAGACGATCCAAGTCATCCCACAGGCCAGCGCCGCCATCGTCGAGCGCTTCGGCCGTTACACACGGACCCTCAACGCGGGCCTCAACATCGTCGTCCCGTTCATCGACACCATCCGCAACCGCATCGACCTGCGCGAACAGGTCGTGCCGTTCCCGCCGCAGCCGGTGATCACCCAGGACAACCTGGTCGTCAACATCGACACCGTCATCTACTACCAGGTGACCGACGCGCGGGCCGCGACCTACGAGGTCGCCAGCTACATCCAGGCGATCGAGCAGCTGACGGTCACCACGCTGCGCAACATCATCGGCGGCATGGACCTGGAGCGGACGCTGACCTCTCGCGAGGAGATCAACGCCGCCCTGCGCGGAGTCCTCGACGAGGCCACCGGCAAGTGGGGCATCCGCGTCAACCGCGTCGAACTCAAGGCGATCGAACCGCCCACCTCCATCCAGGACTCGATGGAGAAGCAGATGCGCGCCGACCGCGACAAGCGCGCCGCGATCCTCCAGGCCGAGGGTGTCCGCCAGTCCGAGATCCTGCGCGCCGAGGGCGAGAAGCAGTCCCAGATCCTGCGCGCCGAGGGTGAGGCCAAGGCCGCCGCCCTGCGCGCCGAGGGCGAGGCGCAGGCCGTGCGCACGGTCTTCGAGGCCATCCACGCCGGCGACCCGGACCAGAAGCTGCTCTCTTACCAGTACCTCCAGATGCTCCCGAAGATCGCCGAAGGCGACGCCAACAAGCTCTGGATCGTCCCCAGCGAAATCGGCGACGCCCTCAAGGGCCTCTCCGGCGCCATGGGCAACTTCGGCGGCATGGGCGGCGGTAACGGCAACGGCGGAGGAGGCAACGGCGCCTCCGGCCCCCAGCCGACGGAACGCCGAGAAAAGCCGACACTCGACTGACGGCCACTCAAAGCAACAGTTCCCCGCACCCACCCCCAAGGGGCGCGGGGAACTGCGCGACCAGCCACGAACAACCAGCAGACCGACGACGGCAAACGCCCCTACGGTCTACGCGGCATCCACGGCGAGCCAGTTCGGCAGCGCCTCGAACTCCTCCCGGGCCAGCGCCAGCAACATCGCATCCGCGGGAGTCGGCTCGAACGGCTCGAACAGCAACGGCATTCCCGCCTCCTCCGGAGTCCGGTTCGCTTTCCGGTGGTTGTCCTGCGCACACGAGGCCACCGTGTTCAGCCACGTGTCCCCGCCCCCCTGCGACCGCGGCACCACGTGGTCCACGGTCGTCGCCCGCCGACCGCAGTACGCGCACCGGTACCGGTCCCGCACCAGCACCCCCCGCCGCGACCACGGCGCTTGTCTTCGGAACGGCACCCGTACGTACCTGCACAGCCTGATCACCCGGGGCGCCGGTATGTCCACTGCGGCTCCCCGCATCCGCAGTTCGGGGTGGGCCTGCTCGACGACGGCCTTGTCCTGGAGCACCAGAACGACGGCTCGGTTCAGCGTCACCGTCGACAACGGCTCGAAGCTCGCGTTCAGTACCAGCGTGTCCCGCATACCAGCCCACCTCCTGTGTGCACCGGCCCACCCCCTCGGCGGGCTGGATCAACTCTGGCCGCGCCCGCCGAGATGGACAACGCAATAAAAATGCCCGCCCCCGATCACTTCCATGACAAGGGGCGGGCAAACGCGAGATGAACCTCAGGACTCGGCGGGCACCTCGTACTCACCGATCAGCTGGGCCCGCGCGATCGTGTGGAACCGCAGGTTGAAGCCCACGACGGCGGGCGTCGCGTCCGCGTCCGGACCGAGCTTCTCCTGGTCCACCGCGTACACCGTGAACACATACCGGTGCGGCCCGTCCCCGGGCGGCGGCGCGGCACCGCCGAAGTCCTTGGTGCCGTAGTCGTTGCGCACCTGGACCGCGCCCTCCGGCAGCCCCTCGAACTTGCCGCTGCCCGCACCCGCCGGCAACTCGGTGACGGAGGCCGGGATGTCGAACACCACCCAGTGCCAGAACCCGCTGCCCGTCGGGGCGTCCGGGTCGTAGCAGGTCACGGCGAAGCTCTTGGTCTCGGCCGGGAAGCCCTCCCACCGCAGCTGCGGCGAGGTGTTGCCGGCCGCGTAGACCTGAGCGTCCTTCAGCGTGGCGCCCTCCTCGACGTCCTCGCTGGTCACCGTGAAGGACGGCACGGGCGGATGGAAGTCGTGGGGGAGAGGCCGCCGCTTCAGCTCGGTCACCTCGGTACCTCCTGATCGTTGCGTTCCGTGGCTACCGAGCCTAGAACCAGTTCCGCTTGGAGCCGACCTCGGACAGCCACTGGTTGAGGTACGCCGCCCAGTCGGTCGCCTGGTAGTCGTTCAGCCCCACCTGGAACGACCGGAACGTGTCGCTGCCCTCGCTGAACAGCCCCGGCTTCTTGTCCATCTCCAGCACGACGTCCATCGCGTTCTGGTCGGCGACGAAGCTCAGCTCCACCTGGTTCAGCCCGCGGTACTGCTGCGGCGGCAGGAACTCGATCTCCTGGTAGAACGGCAGCTTCTGCCGGGTGCCGCGGATGTGACCGCGCTCCATGTCCGCGTTCTTGAAGCGGAAGCCCAGCTGGATGAAGGCGTCCAGGATCGCCTTCTGCGCCGGCAGCGGGTGCACGTTGATCGGGTCCAGGTCACCGGAGTCCACCGCGCGCGCGATCTCCAGCTCGGTCGTCACACCGATGTCCATGCCGCGCAGCGCCTGACCGTCGATCATCGTGATCGGGGTCTCCCACGGGATGTCCAGCGTGAAGGGAACCGCGTGCACCGCGTTCGCCTGCAGCTCGAAGGCACCGCCGAGCCGCATCTTGGTGAACTCGATGTCCTGCTTGTACTCGGTGTCCTGGCCCTCGACCTCGACCCGGGCCTGGAGGCCCACCGACAGCGCCTCGATCTGCTGGTTCACGGATCCGCCCTGGATCCGCACCTCGCCCTGGACGACCCCGCCCGGCACCGTGTTGACCTCGGTCAGCACCGTCTCCACGGACGCCCCACCGGCACCCAGGCTCGCGAGCAGCTTCTTGAACGGCATGACTCTCCCTCTAGCGAGTGGACCCTTGATCCCTACAAACGCGATCCGGCGACGCCCGGTTCCGAGCCCTCCCGCTGCACTACCCTCGGACGGCATGATCGCGACCCCCGACCGTACGCCCCTGCCCCGGGACTTCTTCGACCGGCCCGTCCTGGACGTGGCCCCCGACCTCCTCGGCCGCATCCTCGTACGCACCACCCCGGACGGTCCGATCGCCCTCCGCCTCACCGAGGTCGAGGCCTACGACGGCCAGAACGACCCGGGTTCCCACGCCTACCGCGGCCGCACCCCCCGCAACGCCGTGATGTTCGGCCCGCCCGGACACGTGTACGTGTACTTCACCTACGGCATGTGGCACTGCATGAACCTGGTGTGCGGACCCGAGGGCAAGGCCAGCGCGGTACTGCTCCGCGCGGGCGAGATCATCGAGGGCGCCGAGCTGGCCCGCACCCGTCGACTCTCGGCCCGCAACGACAAAGAACTGGCCAAAGGCCCGGCCCGCCTGGCCACCGCCCTCGACATCGACCGCGCCCAGGACGGCGTCGACGCCTGCGCCTCCCGCGAGACCCCCCTCCGCATCCTGGCCGGCACCCCCGTCCCCTCCGACCAGGTACGCAACGGCCCGCGCACCGGAGTCTCCGGGGAGGGGTCCGTCCACCCCTGGCGCTTCTGGGTCGCCGACGACCCGACGGTGAGCCCCTACCGGGCCCATGTCCCGCGCCGCCGGCGCACTTGACTCTCGTCGCGGAGGTCCGTAATGTAGCCCGAGCCGTTGGAACGGGTACTGCCATCGACAGCAGCCGGAAGCGGCCAACCCACTACCTCAGAAGATCCCCTCAGCGGGGATGAATTCGACGTGTCCGCACGTCCGAATTCAGAACCGCGGGCTCGATTATGAGTCGGCGAGGGAATCGGCTAACGTAGTGAATGTCGAAAGGCCGACGAGCGAAAGCCCGGAAGCCCAAGACGATCCCGCCGACAGGGAATCGGATCGAGAAAAAGATCTGATAGAGTCGGAAACGCAAGACCGAAGGGAAGCGCCCGGAGGAAAGCCCGAGAGGGTGAGTACAAAGGAAGCGTCCGTTCCTTGAG
>NZ_JBITZX010000030.1:0-1849 GCF_044547145.1 Streptomyces sp. NPDC052773
GATGGGTAGGGGAGCGTCGTCTGCCGGGTGAAGCAGCCGCGTAAGCGAGTTGTGGACGGTTGACGAGTGAGAATGCAGGCATGAGTAGCGATACAAACGTGAGAAACGTTTGCGCCGATTGACTAAGGGTTCCTGGGTCAAGCTGATCTGCCCAGGGTAAGTCGGGACCTAAGGCGAGGCCGACAGGCGTAGTCGATGGATAACCGGTTGATATTCCGGTACCCGCTGTGAAGCGTCAAACATCGAATCCAGTGATGCTAAGCCCGTGAAGCCGCCGGCTGAGTCTTCGGACGAGGTCGGAGTGGTGGAGCCGGTGACCCGAGCTGGTAGTAGGTGAGTGATGGGGTGACGCAGGAAGGTAGTCCATCCCGGGCGGTGGTTGTCCCGGGGTAAGGGTGTAGGACGTCAGGTAGGCAAATCCGCCTGGCACATAGTCTGAGACCTGATGCCGAGCCGATTGTGGTGAAGTGGATGATCCTATGCTGTCGAGAAAAGCCTCTAGCGAGTTTCATGGCGGCCCGTACCCTAAACCGACTCAGGTGGTCAGGTAGAGAATACCGAGGCGTTCGGGTGAACTATGGTTAAGGAACTCGGCAAAATGCCCCCGTAACTTCGGGAGAAGGGGGGCCATTTCCGGTGAAGGAACTTGCTTCCTGAGCTGGGGGTGGCCGCAGAGACCAGCGAGAAGCGACTGTTTACTAAAAACACAGGTCCGTGCGAAGCCGTAAGGCGATGTATACGGACTGACGCCTGCCCGGTGCTGGAACGTTAAGGGGACCGGTTAGCTTGGATTCGTCCAGGCGAAGCTGAGAACTTAAGCGCCAGTAAACGGCGGTGGTAACTATAACCATCCTAAGGTAGCGAAATTCCTTGTCGGGTAAGTTCCGACCTGCACGAATGGCGTAACGACTTCTCGACTGTCTCAACCATAGGCCCGGTGAAATTGCACTACGAGTAAAGATGCTCGTTTCGCGCAGCAGGACGGAAAGACCCCGGGACCTTTACTACAGTTTGATATTGGTGTTCGGTTCGGCTTGTGTAGGATAGGTGGGAGACTGTGAAGCGGGCACGCCAGTGTTCGTGGAGTCGTCGTTGAAATACCACTCTGGTCGTGCTGGATGTCTAACCTGGGTCCGTGATCCGGATCAGGGACAGTGTCTGATGGGTAGTTTAACTGGGGCGGTTGCCTCCTAAAGGGTAACGGAGGCGCCCAAAGGTTCCCTCAGCCTGGTTGGCAATCAGGTGTTGAGTGTAAGTGCACAAGGGAGCTTGACTGTGAGACCGACGGGTCGAGCAGGGACGAAAGTCGGGACTAGTGATCCGGCGGTGGCTTGTGGAAGCGCCGTCGCTCAACGGATAAAAGGTACCCCGGGGATAACAGGCTGATCTTCCCCAAGAGTCCATATCGACGGGATGGTTTGGCACCTCGATGTCGGCTCGTCGCATCCTGGGGCTGGAGTCGGTCCCAAGGGTTGGGCTGTTCGCCCATTAAAGCGGTACGCGAGCTGGGTTTAGAACGTCGTGAGACAGTTCGGTCCCTATCCGCTGTGCGCGTAGGAGTCTTGAGAAGGGCTGTCCCTAGTACGAGAGGACCGGGACGGACGAACCTCTGGTGTGCCAGTTGTTCTGCCAAGGGCATGGCTGGTTGGCTACGTTCGGGAGGGATAACCGCTGAAAGCATCTAAGCGGGAAGCCTGCTTCGAGATGAGGACTCCCACCCACTTGATGGGGTAAGGCTCCCAGTAGACGACTGGGTTGATAGGCCGGATATGGAAGCACGGTAACGTGTGGAGTTGACCGGTACTAATAGGCCGAGGGCTTGTCCTCAGTTGCTCGCGTCCACTGTGTT